>URBN01000001.1 GCA_900546145.1 uncultured Desulfovibrio sp.
TGCCGGCGTTTCTGTACGCAGAATTGAAGACATCACTGAAGCCCTTTGGGGTGCGAGAGTCAGCGCTGGCACAATCAGTAATTTAAACAAGAAGATCTATGGAGATATAGAAGAGTGGCGAAACCGCCCTCTGGAAGCCGAATATCCATATATTTACATGGATGGTATATGGCTTAAGCGCTCCTGGGGAGGAACAGTTGAGAATGTATCCATTCTCGTAGCTGTCGGAGTCAATAAAGAAGGTTATCGTGAAGTGCTCGGAGCTGCTGAAGGAAGCCGTGAAGATGCGGAAAGCTGGAAGAACTTCTGCCGCTATCTTAAGGAACGGGGGCTCAGGAGCGCAAAGCTTATCGTATCTGACAAAAGCTTGGGTATTTTAGAGGCGTTAGGTGAGTTTTTCCCCGAAGCACACTGGCAGCGCTGCGCCGTCCACTTCTACAGAAATGTTCTTAATGCCGTACCTGCTTCCAAGTCCAAAAAAGTGGCTGCTATGCTGAAAGCTATCCACGCTCAGGAAGACAGGGAGGCCGCGAGAGTGAAAGTAAAAATGGTAACCGAAAAGCTGAAAGAAATTAAACTGGAAAAGGCCGCGGCCCTGGTGGAGGGAGGCGCAGAGGAAACCTTCTCATACTACGACTTTCCCCCGACTCACTGGCGCAGTATCCGCACAAACAACCCTCTTGAGCGGATTAACCGTGAAATCAGAAGACGGACGAGAGTTGTCGGGAATTTTCCTGACGGCCAGTCCGCGCTAATGCTGGTATGCGCGAGACTGAGGTACATCGCGGGCCATAAATGGGGGACTGAACGCTATCTCAATATGCGGCCGCTGTACCAGCCTGCCTTTTAATAGTTCCGCGCCTGCGGGGCATTTGGAGGCGCGGGCTCCGGCGTGCCGAAAATGCCCCGCAGGCGCGGAATCCTCATGAGACGAAGTCTCATGAGTGGACAGAATTCTTAGTTACCAGAAACCAAAGTAAACATCCGGACCGTGGGTGCGCGAAAGCCTCCCATGATGGCCGGATTTCAGGCAGAGGAGAACTTGACCGGGCGAGCCTCAAAAAAAATGTGCGAAAAACTCTGGACGTTATCTGTTCATACGATATAGATTGTATCCATCCGAATAGTCGGTGAGCTTTTCAATGCTGTTCACTGTCTGGATACGGGTGAAGCAGATGCCGGCGAACAGAAGCGCGACGGCAAGCAGTACAGCCGGAACGCCGCAGAAGAAAATCACCGGAGTGTACATTTGGTTTTCTCCTTTTTGGTATTGGTCACGTTGTCGGTTTCGATCCCTGTTAGTGAGCAATCATAGTGCATGACAGCGTTTTGCGTAATTCCTGCAACACTTGCCCGGCTTATAGTCCGGATGTCTGTCTCCTCCACAAAGCGGATAGCATGATTCGGTTCTTCTTCCGGCTATTGTAGGTTTTTTTTAGTCCAGGTGCATGGTGCCAGCGTATAGCCATCGGCAGATACTGGTAGCAGATACATGACCTTGGGGAACTGTATCTCTGCTATCGGTTCCGGTGAGTATCCATGGCGGAATAATTTCCCGGCAGTTTCGATACCCTAGGCCGATACTTTACCTTTAGACCTGCACTTTTTTCTATTTTCCCTGCCCTGGATATGGGCAGCCAAAGATTCAGAACTCCCGCGGCGTTATTTCAGGGAGATGCCTTTGGAAACTGTCTGGAAAATTCCCTGGCAATGGAAGCCCCAGAGGATCCGCAGTGCCGCGCTGTATGCACGACAGAGAAGTCTCCCCAAGTTAATGCCATGCCTTTTTCTCTTTGGAAAGGACCCGAGTATTTTTCAGTTATCCTGCTGTATATGGCAACTTTTTCATTTCAAGAGCGCTACGGTCTCAATGTGTGGAGTGTGCGGGAAGAGATCTATGGGCGTAGCGGAAACAAGATCGTATTTCCCGGCGAGCAGGGCAGCGTCCCGGGCGAGAGTGGCGGGGTTGCAGGATATGTAGACAATGCGTTCCGGAGCGAGTTCCAGAATACCTCTGACCACTTCGGGAGCTAGGCCGGCGCGCGGCGGATCACAGAGCATCTGACTGAATCTGGTGCCGCGCGTAATTCTGCGGAACAGGCTGGCCGTGTCGCCGGCCGTATACTGTGCCTTTACTCCCATGCGTTTTGCGTTGATGCGGGCGCAGTTGACGGAGTTCGGGGAATATTCGATGCCCGTAATGGAGCCGCCATGGATGCAGGAGAGGCTGGGAGCTCCCACACCGCAATAGAGATCAAGAAGGGGTGCGTCCAGCAGATTTTCTCCTGCCAGACGGGCGAGTATCCCAGCGGCTTTTGTGTTCACCTGGAAGAAATCCGAGGAGTCGAGGAGGTAGGTCTGATCTCCGAGGGGCGCGAGGAGCCTCGAGGCTTCGGGGATATCCCCCTGGCGCGAAAGGGAGAAGCGCCGCACGTCTCCCTGCCTCAGAAAGTCAGCGGACTTTCTCTCCTCGTGAATCACGGCGTGGATGACGGGAAAATCAGAGAGCAGGGCCTGAGCGATTTTCCGCAGGATGGCGTTTTCATGGTCGGTACCGGGGCTCGTGACGAAGAGCACCCAGATTTTTTTCTCTCCCTCGTCTTCGAAGGAAAGGCCGGTTTCTCTCTGGCCGGGAACCACACCCGTGCGCAGCTGGCAGAAACGGAGGAATCCGTGCCCGCCTGCATCCTTTTCCTTTCCACTGAGGCGGCGGAACCGGGAGCGCTTCTGTCCTGGCATGGCGGGCATGGGAACATAGGAGGTGAGACCTCCCGCGCGGACGCGATCCTGTATGGATTTCAGAATGGGGGCGGAGGGCAGGTCAAGAAGCTGGCAGTCGGGCGTCTCAGTGACAGCGTGGTTCATGCGGCGGCGCATACCGAGGCAGACACGGCCCTGCTCATCGCTTCCAAAGGCAAATTCGATCTTGTTGCGGTATCCGGCCGTTTCAGGAGAGGGAATAAGCGGCCTGACGGGGGCGTTTTCGAAATGTCCTATGCGGCGCAGGGCGTCGGAGAGGAAACGGCTCTTCCAGCCGCACTGCTCCCCGTAGGGCATGCGCATGAGAGGGCAGCCGCCGCATTCTGCGGCGTGGGGACAGGCTGGCGTGACGGCGCTTGCGGCCGGCTGGAGCAGCTCTGTGGCCGCGGCCTCGCGGAACGTCTTTTTTTCAGCAAGGATGCGGGCGCTGACCTGTTCTCCGGGAAGTGCTCCGGCGACAAAGGTGATCGGTTCTCCCTGAATGCGTTCCGCGATACCCCTGCCGTCAGGGCTAAGGCCTGTGATGCTGAACGTCATGTTTTCCATAGCTGCTCCCCCTCTGCGTCCGGAGACGGTATAGTGATACCCGGCTGGCTTATCAGAATTGGCGGGCAGCAACAATATCCGGAACCGGACAGCGTGGGGATGACGCGGAGATGCTCGTTCCCCGGCTGCCCGCACGTCCGGCGCCGCAGCGGCTGGCCGTATGGACGGCTGCACCGGACCTTCAGGACAGCGAAAAAACCTTTGCTTTTTGCGGAAAAAGGGATAAAAGCATGTGTTCGAAAGATCGGCGGAGGCCGTGCGATGCGCGTCAGCTCAGCCGGCGGGGCCCCACCCCGTGGTTCAAGTTGGGGGTCTTTCCAGAACAAGATGCCGGCATCCGGAGCGGAAAAAATCCGTTTTTTCGGGCTTCTGGCTCTTCCTGGGTGTTTCAAAAGGCTTGACTTTTCATATGAAGAGAGGCAAGAGGTTCTCTCTTTCTGGAGGTATTTTTATAATGTACGCTATTATCGAGACCGGTGGAAAGCAGTACTGCGTTGAGGAAGGCTCCAAGATTCTCGTCGAAAAGCTCGCTGCTGAAGCTGGCACCGAAGTGACTCTTGATAAGGTTCTTATGCTGGGCGGCAGCGAAGTCAAAATCGGCGCTCCCAGTGTTGCCAACGCGTCCGTGACCGCTGAAGTGGTCAACCAGACCCGCGGCAAGAAGGTTCTTGTTTTCAAGCGCTGGCGCCGCAACGATTCCCGTCATCTGAAGGGCCATCGTCAGGATTACACCACGCTCAAGATCAAGAGCATCAACGCCTAGTTTGTGCTCATCCGCAGGAATTTTTAGGAGGACATCATGGCTCATAAGAAAGCAGGCGGCTCGTCCCGCAACGGTCGTGACAGTGCCGGTCAGCGCCGCGGAATAAAGATCTTCGGCGGCCAGGCCGTCATTCCCGGCAACATCATCGTTCGTCAGTGCGGCACCCGCATCTACCCTGGCGTGAACGTTGGCATGGGCAAGGACTACACGCTCTTCGCCCTGCAGCCCGGCAAAGTCCGCTATGAACACTACACACGCAAGCACCGCGTGCTGACCCGTGTTCATGTGGAAGCTCCCGCTGCTGAATAATCAGCAGGGCTCACAGCACTTTTGAGGGGAAGGGGCCGCAAGGCTTCTTCCCTTTTTTCGTCATCGCTCCTTCAGCGGAAGCTGGGAGCAAGAGAGGTTTACCATGCGATTCGTCGATGAAGCACGGATATCCGTAAAGGCCGGACACGGCGGCAGCGGCAGCGTCCATTTCCGCAGGGAAAAATTTATTCCCAAGGGCGGCCCTGACGGCGGCGACGGCGGCAACGGCGGCTCGGTCATTCTGCGCGCCGATGGCAGACTGCTCACGCTGTACGACTTCCGTCTGAAGCGTCATTACGCGGCCCAGAACGGCCAGAACGGAATGGGCCGCCAGATGTATGGGAGAAAGGGCGAAGATCTGGTCCTGCATCTGCCCGTTGGCACCATGGTTTATGTCGAGAGCGGGGATGAAGAGCATCTTCTCACCGACCTGAGCGAGCCGGATCAGGAATTCGTCGTGGCTAAAGGCGGCCGCGGCGGTCTCGGCAACATTCATTTCAAGAGCTCGACCATGCGGGCCCCTCATTTCGCCCAGCCCGGTGAGCCGGGTGAGGAATACACGCTCAGGCTGGAACTCAAGATTCTCGCTGACGCGGGTCTTCTCGGTCTGCCCAACGCCGGCAAGTCCACATTTCTTTCGAAGGTTTCTGCGGCCAGGCCGAAAATCGCCAGCTATCCCTTCACGACGCTGGTGCCTGTGCTCGGCGTGATGATCCATCCGGATGATCCCGGACGGCGTCTCGTCATCGCCGACATCCCTGGCCTTATTGAAGGCGCCAGCCAGGGGCAGGGACTCGGACTGCGTTTCCTGAAGCACGTTGAGAGGACGCGGTTCCTTGTGCACATCCTGAGCGTTGAGGATGTGGATCGCGACGATCCCTGGGCCGGCTTCAGGCTCATCAACGATGAGCTGGCCTCCTTTGATCCCGAACTCGCGGAACATGAGCAGATTGAGGTCATCAACAAGATTGACCTTCTCACAGACGAGGAACTGACCGCTCTCAGGGAGCGCGCGAAAGCCGACGGCAGGCATATCTTCTTCATTTCCGCGGAGAAGGGCATAGGCCTTGAGGAGCTGGTGGATGAGCTCTGGCGCAGACTGGATAACACCTCCCTGCACGCTCCTCTTGTCCGTCCGGTCAGGGTCGAGTCCGAAGCGGAGGAAGAGGTGGAGGCCGGCGACGACGAGTTTCCGGAAATCGAAGTCATCAGGACGCACGAGCCCAACTATTAGCGGAGAAGGCGGAAGGAGAGACAGCATGGCTGACTGGCAGGAAGAGAAACGCAGGGTACTTGAAGAGGCGCACTGTATTGTCTTCAAGGTGGGAAGCGCCGTCATTACCGACGATCAGGGACTGAGCCTGGATGTCATAGACAGGCTGGCCGATCAGATCGCGGCTGTTTCCAGACTGCCGGGAGGACAAAGGCGCAGGATTGTTCTCGTAACGTCCGGCGCCGTTTCAGCCGGCCGCAGCGTATGCCGCGAGCGGGGCGTGGAACAGGAATCGCACGGCATGTCCGCGCGCCAAGCCTTTGCTGCCATCGGCCAGGGCCGCCTTGTGCGCGCTTGGGATGACGCGTTCCGCAAAAGGGGGCTCTCTACGGCCCTGATCCTGCTGACCCGCGATGATATCCGCTCCCGTGAGCGCCTTCTCAATATCCGCAATACCTTCGCTGAGCTTTTAAGCTGGGGCGTTGTCCCCATCGTTAACGAAAACGACACGGTGTCAATCCGCGAGCTCAAGTTCGGCGACAATGACACGCTTGCGAGCCTTCTGGTCAATCTGGTGGGGGCGGAACTCTATGTGAGCGTCACCACGGCTCCCGGGGTCTATGACCGCAATCCCGCCGAGCCGGGAGCGGCCATCATGGAGAGCATTCCCAATGTCTTCGCTCTCAATCTCGGGACGCTCTGCGGAGGCAAGACCACGCTGGGCACGGGCGGCATGTATTCGAAGCTTCTGGCCGCCCGCAGGGCGGCGCAGCTCGGCGTACCGACCTATATCCTCCCGGGACGTGAGCCCGACATTATCGCCAGAGCTTTCGCGTCCGGCCTTAAAGGCACAGGCACGTGGGTCTGCCCGCGCCAGCACGCTATCCCGCAGCGCAAGTTCTGGCTGGCCTACAAGACCGAGCCTCTTGGTACGATCGAGGTGGACGACGGTGCCGCTGAGGCGCTCCTCAACCGCGGAAAGAGCCTCCTCCCCGGAGGCATCGTTTCCGTGGAAGGGACATTCCAGAAAGGCGCGCCCGTGCGTGTCACGCACAATGGCGTGAGCATCGGCGTCGGCCTCAGCAATTACAGCTCGGCGGAAATAGAGCGCATCAGGGGACTGAAGCGCATTGAGGTGGCGGCCATCCTCGGAGACGCGCACTATCCCGAGGTCATCCACAGGGATAACCTTCTCCTCGGGGCCGCCGTTTAGAAGAGGGGGGCTACCTGTTTCCGAGCGCCATGCGGGCGAGCTCGGAAGCCGGGTATTCCTTCGCCGTGTCCCCGTCCACGATGAGGCATACGGCGCTGTTTCCTTCCTCGCTGGCGTGGCGCAGGGCCGGGCCGTCATTGAGATCGGGCCCGAGTTTTCCGAGAGCCCAGGCCGCGTAGCCGCGGCAGGCCATATCCGTGTCTGCGAGGCCCTTGAGCAGGAGCGGGCGCACCTCATTCCCGTACTGGGGCGCAGCCTCGAGCACGCGGCCTATGGCGAAGTAGCAGGAGCGGCGCAGCACGTCGTTGTCCACGTAGTTGTCGTCGAAGCCGAGGTCGAGGATGGTGGAGAAGAGGATACTGTGGAATTCCTTGCCGAGTTCCGGGCACTGGGCAACGATTTCGCCGAAGGCTTCAGGCACTCCCCAGCCTATGTTGCCGCTCTCCTCGGACAGACGCCACTTGAGACGGCGCAGCACGTCGCGCGCCAGATCGTTGCGTGTCTTGTTGAGCTCGGCTGTGACGGCGCCTATAGCGATAGCGGCCCTGAGCCGCATCTGGGGTTCGTACATGAGCAGACCCATGAGCGGTCCCATGGACGACATGCCCTGGGAGACGATCTCCGGGAGATGGCTCCGCCAGTCAGGAGCGGAAAGCCAGGATTTGATTTGTATTTTCAGAGAACGAAGGTGAGCCATGGGTTCCTCCTCGGTGAAAGCCGGGCCCGGCGGGTTCAGAAATTGAGCTGCCGGCAGGCTTCGTCAATATACCGGCTAATCTGATTCAGACGATTTGTCTCTTCCTGTATGTGAGCAAAGTCCCAGGTAAAGCAGATGACGCAGCCGTTGGCCCGTATGGTGTTGAGCGGGCGGACGTCGGGGCCTGAAAGGCCTATGGCGTTGCTGGCCGTGGATCCCATGATAATAAGCATTTTGACGCCGAGTTCACGCAGGCCGGACCAGAAAATATCCGGGTGGGGCGTCAGGCCGGATTCCGGCTCTCCGGGAAGAGCGTAGGGCCAGAAGGTATGTGTGCCTGCGCGCCTGTGCAGGCTGTGGAGAAGCTGATTGAGGCAGTCCCTGCGTTCCGGGCTGGCGTGACCGGTGAGATCGAGGCCGAGCTCGGGATAGGTCCAGGCGACGGGGCCTTTGCGCATGCGGCCAAGAAGAGCCCGCCAGTTTTCCGGCCACGCGTCAGTGGGGATGATGGGGAACCTTCTGCGGAGTTCGGGAACCCGGACCTGCGGCGTAGGTCTCTGTGGGACGGGACGCTGGGGAAGGGGACGGCGTGTATCCCGGACCGGATACCGCTGCGGGGCGGGACGGGACGGACGGGGAGCGGGCACGGCCTCCGCCATCAGGGACAGGGGAGCAGGCACATCCTTATCAGAAAGGATGTACCTGATGCCGGCAGTCTCAAGAACCTGGGCTAACGGAGTTACGCGTTCAAAAGACATGAGCAGAGATCCCAGGCAACGTCGGCCTTGCTGCGCGTCTCCCAGATTTCACCGGCTTCGCCCGGGCCGGCAACGGCCATGGAATTGGTCTCGGAGGCGAAACCCGAACCCTTCCGGCCCACGATATTGGCGGCGATGACGTCGCAGCCCTTGCGCTGCCTCTTTTTCCGGGCGAGGCCGAGGAGCTCTTCCATGGAGGAGGCTGTTTCCGCGGCGAAACCGAGCATTTTCTGGCCGGGACGGCGCGCAGCGGCGAGGGTGGCCAGAATATCCCTGTTGGGAGCGAATTCCACGCTGAAGCCGTTCTGCGCGTCTGCCTTCTTGAATTTATGGCTGCCGTAAGGCACCGGGGAGAAGTCCGCCACTGCGGCAGAGAAGAAGCCCATGCTGCAGTCAGGCCAGGCCGCGGCCGCGGCGTCGTACATTTCGGCAGCTGTGCCGCAGTCCACGCGGGAAAGGTTCGGGATGCCCTTGGGCAGCAGATCCCGGGAGACAGAGGAACCGGTGACGGCCGTAACCTCGGCGCCGCGCATCCAGGCCGCGAAGGCGAGGCAGGCCCCCATGGTGCCGGAAGAGGGATTGGACCAGAACCGAACCCCATCCCAGGGTTCCCTGGTCGGGCCGAGGGTCACGAGCACCTTCTGCCCAATCATGTCCTGCGGAGCAAGGGCCTGCAGGGCGTACAGGAGGAGCACGGGTACGGGCGCGAGGCGTCCCTGTCCCGTGTCGCCGCAGGCCATGGAACCGGAATCAGGGGTAACAAGGGTGACGCCGCGCGAGGCAAGGGCCGTACAGTTGGCCTGCGTGGCCGCATTCATCCACATGCGCGGATTCATGGCCGGAGCGGCCAGCACGGGGCCGCTGAAAGCGAGAATCTGCGCATGAAGCATTTCTCCGGCCAGTCCCGCGGCCATGGCGGCCAGAGTGTTGGCCGTGGCGGGGACCACGAAGAGCGCGTCGGCGTTCTGGCCGGGTTCGAGATGACCGAAGGTGGCGTCCCTGTCCGCAAACATGTCCGTATACACGGGAAAAGCGCCGAGGGACTCGAAGAGCAGGGGCGAAATGAAACGCCGTGCCGAGGGCGTGAGCGTGGCAGAGACATGGATGCCGCAGGAGAGGAGAAGACGCAGGAGTTCGGCTGTTTTGTAGCAGGCCACGGAACCCGTCACGCCGAGATGAAGACGTCTGTTCTTAAGGCGCCTCAGGAGACGCAGGGAGTTTTCCATGCCGCTCATATGTCACGCCCCTGAATGTGGTTTTCGTCCCGGAAGGGTTCTGAGGTGGATGAGGGAACCGGCTCGCTCTGCGCGGAGTCTGTGCCGCCCGTGGCGGAAGAGGGCGTTCCCGTATGCTGACTCATGACCGGCAGGGTGACGGTGGCGCCGTCGGGAAGCTGCGTGCCCGCCGCGATCTGAACGAGAGTCTGCATGGGCGGTGTCTGAATGCTTACGTGCACGATGGCGAGGCGGCCCCCGTTTTCAAAAATATAGAAGCCCCTGTTGCCGCTCGTCTGGCTGAGGCGCACCTTCCAGCCCCGCGCCTGAAGGCCGCTCGCGATGGTTCCTGCGCACACGGCCGGACCAGAGCTGCTGCGCAGGATTTCAACGCCGTCCTGTCCGGAAATACTGCTGTGGGAGGGGAAGTATTCCGTGCCCGCAGGAAGGGCAACACCCAGCAGGACGCTCGACGGTGTGGGCCTGCCGCCGGAGGCGGTCATGCCTCCGAAGCCTCCCATGCCGGAACAGCCGCTCAGGAAGAACAGCAGGGCAATTATTGGAAGCGTGACAAGTGGGCGATGCATATTGTAGAGTCCTCCCCGTCCTGCGCGCCGCTCTGCCGCGGGACCGGGCCCGTTCAGCGGCTCTGAGACAATGAGAATACCTTCTCCTCCATGAAGAGGCAAGGTGGCCCCGGGAAGACCGGGAAAAGGAAAGATGATGGCGGACAAGGAAGATTTTCTGCTTGAGAGTTACGATTATGAACTGCCCGAATCCCAGATCGCCCAGACGCCTCCGGAACACCGCGGCGATTCAAGGCTCATGGTCATCAACAGGAACGGGGATCTCGGTCTTGAGCATCATCAGTTTTCCGAACTCTGCGATCTTCTGCCCGAGGGAGCCCTCCTGGTTGCCAACAATTCACGCGTTCTGCCGGCCCGCCTCAGGGGCGTGCGTCCCGCTACGGGCGGCAGGGTGGAATTTCTTCTGCTTACGCCCCTTCCCGTTGTGCTGAAGGACGCGCAGGAGACCGGTGACGGCGGGCACACTGCCCGTGCGGCCGGACTCATGCGCTGCGGAGGTCATCTGCACGCAGGCGAGACTATTCCTTTCGGGAACGACATCAGCATTGTGCTCAGGGAAAAGGGCGATTTCGGCCGCTGGACCGTGGATCTTTTCTGGAAGGGCGATCTCGTGGGTGACTACGAGGCAGAGGGAAGCATTCCGCTTCCTCCCTATATCCGGCGTATGCCCGTGGCCGATGATTCGGACCGCTATCAGACCGTCTACGCGCGCGAGGACAAAATAGGATCCGTGGCCGCGCCCACGGCCGGTCTGCATTTCACCAACGAGCTCAGGCAGCGTCTTGCGGAGCGGGGGTTCGGCTGGAGCGAGGTGACCCTGTACGTGGGGTATGGCACGTTCAGCCCCGTGCGCAGTGAGGATATCCGCAGTCACTCCATGCATCAGGAGCTCATCGAGATGCCCGCGGACACTGCCGCGCGTATCAGGGAGGCAAAGGCTGAGGGGCGTCCCGTTATCGCTGTTGGCACCACGTCTGTCCGCACCATGGAGGGCTGCTGGGAAGCCTGCGGGGCTATACAGGAATACAGCGGCTTCACGGGCATTTTCCTTTATCCGGGAAAACCGCTCAACGTGGTGGACGGGCTCATCACCAATTTTCACCTGCCGAAGTCATCGCTGATTATGCTGGTTTCCGCCATGGCCGGAAGAAAGCGCATTCTTGAGGCCTACAGACAGGCTGTGGCTGCGGGGTACCGCTTCTTCTCCTACGGTGACGCCATGTTCATCAGGCCATAAGGGCTGACTTCCTCCGGATGCGTCCCCGGAGCCCGGTTCACATCTTGAAAGAGAACCGGCGCATGGACACGTTGAGGACGATGCCGAGGAAGATAAAGTTCACGATGGTGGCCGATCCGCCGTAACTGATGAAGGGGAGAGGAATGCCAACCACGGGCATGATACCCACTACCATGCCGATATTGATGAAGATTTCCCAGAAAAAGTAGAAGAAGACTCCTGCGCAGAGCATGCAGCCGAACCGGTCTTTGGCCTGCATGACCGTTGAGAAGATGGAGAGCAGGAACAGGCTGAACAGGGTGATGAGGCAGACGCAGCCGACGAAGCCCCATTCCTCGCCGAAAACGGCGACGGCGAAGTCGGAATGCCGTTCCGGCAGGAAACGCAGCTGGGACTGTGTTCCTTCTGTGAAACCCTTGCCCCACATCTGGCCCGAGCCGATTGCGATGCGGGACTGCAGAATGTGATAGCCCGTTCCCAGGGGATCGGCGTCGGGGTTGAGGAAGGTCAGGATGCGCTGGCGCTGGTAGTCGTGCATGCCGACGTTCCACATGAGGAAGAGGATGCAGGGTGCCGCCAGGGCGCATACTTTAAAGATGATTTTCCGGATTCCGTGAAAGAGGATCATGCCGGCCAGGATGAGAAGGAGCATGAGAGCGGAGCCGAGGTCAGGCTGCTTGATAATGAAAGCCGCGGGCACAAGCCCCATGAGCACGATACTGCCGAACTCCTTCCAGCCGAGCGGCTCGCCGTTGCGGGAGAGGAGCCGCGCGCTCAGCAGAAAAACGGAGATTTTGGCGAGTTCGGATGGCTGCAGGCTCATGAACCCGAGGGAGATCCAGCGCTTGGCGCCGTAGACCGTGGTCCCGATGAGGGGAACCAGGGCGAGGAGCACAAGAGTGATGATATAGAAGGGCCAGGCCAGGCTCCGCAGCCTGTGGTAGTCGATGCTCATGGTGAGGAGCATGCAGCCGAGGCCGCACAGTCCCCAGATGAACTGGCGCTGATAGAAGTCCGACAGCGTGACTCCGGACCCTATGCGCGCGCCGCTCGCCGAGTACAGGTTGAGTTCGCCCACGCCGAACAGCAGGATGATGCAGACGACGAGGCCCCAGTTGATATAGCTGAAAAGTGGCTTATCCATATATGCCTGCTAGGGCAGCCAGTTCTGCTGCGCCTTAAGTTTTTTCTTCTGCATTTCGGGCGGAAGCGGCGGTCCGGGAAGCTCGCGCACAGGCGTGTCGCTTTTTGCCAGGGTGTAGTATTCGGGATTGGCGAAGAGATAATTGTACACCTTGCGGGCGATGGGGCCTGCGGCCTTGGAACCGCCGCCGCCGTGTTCGACCATGACAATGACGACATAGGTCTTGTCGTTCTTGTGTCCCCAGGTAGCGATCCAGGCGTGGTCCCTCTCTTTCCAGGCGAGGTTTCTGTGCCCCTTGAGACGTACGACCTGAGCCGTGCCGGTCTTGCCGCCCATGATGGCGTCGCCGCGGCCCACCACGCGGGCCGTGCCGCCGGAGGCCGTGCGGCGCATGCATTCAACGATGTAGCGCAGGGTCTCGCGCGAGGCGGGAACGTGTCCCGTGACCGTTTTCGGATCCGTATCCACGAGCTGGGGCTTGAGCAGATCGCCGCCGTTCAGGAGGGCGCTCACATAGACGGCTATCTGCAGCGGCGTGGTCAGCACGTAGCCCTGCCCGATGGATGCGTTGAACGTGTCGCCGCGGGACCAGCCGCGTTTGAAGCGGCGGTGCTTCCAGGCGCGGGAGGGCACGAGGCCTGTCTTTTCATGGGGCAGGTCGATTCCCGTTCTGCGGCCAAAGCCGCACTGTTTCGCGAAAGCCTCTATTTTGTCGATGCCGAGCCTGTCGGCCATAATATAGAAATAGCTGTCGCAGGAGTTGTAGATGGCCTGCATCAGGTTCTGCGATCCGTGTCCGCTGTGGCGCCAGCAGTGAAAAATCTGCTTGCCGAGACGTATGCCGCCGGGACAGTAGACTGTGTCGGTAACGGGAATGCCGTTTTCCATGATGCATGCGGCCATGACGAGCTTCCAGACGGAGCCCGGAGGGTAGACGCTCTGAATGGCTCGGTTCTGCAGGGGGAAATGCGGATCGTTTCTGAGGGTTTCCCAGTCGCGGCGGGAAATGCCTTCGGCGAAGAGGTTGTTGTCGTAGGCGGGTTCCGTAACCAGGGCCCTGAGCTTGCCCGTGTCAGGCTCCATGACCACGATGGATCCTACCTCAGTGCCGAGGGCATCCCAGCAGGCTTTCTGGATGTCCCTGTCCAGGGACAGCTTGAGTTCCTCGCCGCCCTGGGGTTCCTCGCGCAGGACCTGGCCGAGCATGCGGCCCGATGCGTCCACTTCGATGTCATAGAGGCCTTTGCGGCCGCGCAGACGTTTGTCCAGCGTGTATTCGATGCCTGACTTGCCCACGAGGTCGCCCATGGAGAGTTCCGGATTCTTCTCGAGTTCCGTCTCGTTGGCTTCGGCGACGTAGCCGAGGATGTGGGCGAAGAGATCCTTCTCGGGGTAGCTGCGCTTTGTGAGGATGACGATCTCGAGGCCGGGCCAGGCGTAGAGTTCGGACTCGATGCGGGCCACGAGCTGGAAGTCGAGGTCTGTCACGAGGAGCAGGGGCTCAAAGGATTTTACTTTGAAGCGGCTCTGCCTGTAGCGTTCCATGACCTGATCAAGAGGCACGCCTGTCCATTCGCTGACCTGGGCCAGGGTGGCGGGCAGATCCCGGATATCATCGCGGATGAGGGACAGGCCGTAGGCTGTGCGGTTATCCGCCAGCACGCGGCCCTTGACGTCGAAGATGCGGCCCCGCGGCGCGGAGATCTGTTCCTGGCGCCAGTGGTTTTCCTGAGCCTGGCGGGCGAAGTCCTCACCGAGATGCACCTGCAGAAACCAGAAGCGGGGCACGAAGACGAAAAAGAAGATCAGGATGAGGGCCTGGAGAAGGATGAGTCCGCCTCTCGGAGGCGTAAACCTGTCCGTGTTCTCCTTCCTGATCAGGATTTCGGGAGGCGTTTTATCCTCTCGCTTCCTGAATTTCCCCAGAAGACCGCGGCCGGCCGGCTGCCGTCCGGCGGCTTCTTCGTCATTGTTCCTGTTGTTGTTCATGGCGTGCGCGCTGTCTGCAATACGAAATAACGGCCCAGGCTACGGGGATGTAGAGCGCCTGCAGCAGGCCTTCGTGCAGGGCCTCGACGGAATCAAAGGGGTAGCCCTGCAGCGTGGAGAAGAGCCAGTTCAGGCTGAGACGCGTGACGCCCAGTCCGAGCGACAGGACCGAGATGAAGAAAAAGGTGGAAGACTGATAGAGCTCCCCAAGCAGCCTGTAGAGCGCGAAGAACGCGGCCAGGAAAAGGAGGCTCGCACCAAAATGCTGCGTGCCCATGCCCTCCTGGATGAGCAGAATGAGCGGAAGCATGCAGACGAGGGTCTTGTATTCCCTGTTTTCCAGCAGGAGGAGGACGATGACGATGAGCGTGTCGATCCTCGGAATATACATTTCGAGAGCGATGGAAATGCAGGTGAGCAGAATCAGGCCCGCGAGGCGCTTGACGTTTTCCATGGCCTAAAAGCCTCTCTGGTGTCCCTGCGCTGACTGATCCCTGGACGGGGAGGCATCCTTCTGCTTCGGGAGGAGGGAACTCGGGAGCGGCGGGCCTACGAAGACGGGATCGGGCGTATCCACCATGGGCGGCTTCACGATACCCGTGGGCTCGAGCAGCATGACTTCTTCGATATGCTGCATGTCCACGAGGGGTTCGGCGTAGATGGTCATGAATTCGGTGTAGTTGGACGGCGCCACGGAAATGACCCTGGCCACGGGGATGCCCTTGGGGTACTTGCCGTCAAGACCGGAGGTGATGAGGATTTCGCCGGGTTTGGCTTTTGTGTCACGCTGCATGTAGCGTACGGCGAGGGGCTTGTTTGTGCCTTCGCCGGTGAGGATGCCGGCTGTACGGCTCTCCTGCGTGAAGATGGCGATGCGGCTGCCGGGGTTGGTGAGCAGGAGTGCCGTGGCCGTGTGCGGGGAAGCTCTGAGCACGCGGCCGATGAGTCCTTTGTGTGTGACGATGGGGGTGCCCGGCCTTGCTCCCGTGGCGTAGCCGCGGTTGATGGTAATGGAATCGAGCAGGGAGTTGGGGCCGAGGTGGCCGGCGAGCACGCGCGCACCCACAGGGGTCCAGGATTCGTCTATGGGCAGCTGCAGGAGTTCGCGCAGACGCGCGAGTTCGGCCATGTCCTCTTTGTGGGCCAGGAGACGGGCCTCGAGGTCACGCACACGGGCCTCGAGCTGCGCGTTCTTTTCGTTCACGTCCACGAGGTACACGTAACGCTTCCAGACAGCGGTCACTCTGTCCTGCACGTAGCGGATGGGGGTGATGACACCGCCTGTAAGCTCGAGACCCACGTCCGTGGAAAAATCGTCGAGCACATGCGTGTTCTTGTTCCACGTGTACATGGACAGAAAGAGGATGAGCAGCACGCCCATCAGGATGAGAAATCGCCGGAATGTCAAAGCTGCAGGCCCTGCGGGCGGTTAAGGGGAAGCGCCGCCCCGTCGTTCTCTATTTGAAAGGCGCCGCGCCAGAAAAGGAGGCACGGCGCCTTGGCAGATTCAAAGACGCGGAGGACTGTCCGTCCCCGGCTAGTCTATACACACATTCTTGAGAATATTGATATTGTCAAGGGCCTTGCCTGTGCCCATGACCACGGTGGAAAGAGGATCGTCGACAACGGTGATGGGCAGATTGGTCTGATCACGCAGAAGCTGATCGAGGCCTTTGAGGAGCGCGCCGCCGCCGGTGAGCACGATGCCGCGGTCAACGATGTCGGCCGCCAGCTCGGGGGGCGTCTGTTCGAGGGCGATGCGCACGGCCTGAACAATGCTGTCCACCTGCTCGGCTATGGACTTGCGGATTTCCTCGGAGGTGATGGTGATGTTTTTCGGAATGCCGTCGAGAAGGTCGCGGCCCTTGATCTCGAGGGTTTCCTCAGGGTCGAGGGGATAGGCTGAACCGATTTTAATCTTGATGTCCTCGGCCGACGTCTCTCCGATGAGCAGGTTATACTTGCGCTTGACGTGGGTCATGATGGCTTCGTCCATCTTGTCACCGCCCACGCGCACGGAGCGGGAGTAGACGATGCCGGCGAGGGAAATGACGGCCACTTCCGTGGTGCCGCCGCCGATATCCACGACCATGTTGGAGATGGGCTCTGTGATGGGCAGATTGGCGCCGATGGCCGCGGCCATCGGTTCTTCAATGAGGTAGACTTCACGGGCGCCGGCGGACTGGGCCGATTCCTTGACCGCGCGCTTTTCCACCTGGGTAACGCCGGTGGGCACGCAGATCATGACGCGCGGATGCACGAAATGGTTGGATTTGTGGGCCTTGGAGATGAAGTGCCGGAGCATGGCCTCTGTGACTTCGAAATCGGCGATGACGCCGTCCTTCATGGGACGGATAGCTTCGATGTTGCCGGGCACGCGGCCGAGCATGCGCTTGGCGTCGTGTCCCACGGCGAGGACGACCTTGTTGCCGCGGTTGTCTCTCTTCACGGCCACAACGGAAGGTTCGCGGAGCACGAGTCCGTGACCTTTCACGTAAACGCAGGTGTTGGCCGTGCCGAGGTCAATGGCGAGATCTGTAGAGAATACTCCGAGTAGGGAATCCAGAATCTTGGACATATATATTAACTGCCTCATTCCGCCCGGCCGGGCAGAAAGGTAAAAAAGAAGTCAGCGGCTATTTTTTGCTGAAGTTTCTAGATCCTCTAAAAATCAGCGCAAGTCAAGGGGAAAAAAGGTCAGCACTCCCGCGGAGGAGAGGCCTCCGCGGCCTTTCCCGGAAGCACGGCGGAGCGCGGTCCGGAGCGCTTCCGGAAGGCCGTCCGGACAGTGCCCTGGGATCCCGTGTCTATTGCTAAGGAGGCGACAGTCTGTCATAATCAGCCGCCGGGAAAATGGGAGTAATCATGGGGAAAAATCTGCTTTTGTTTGATGTCGGCAACACCACCACCAAGGTGGGGCTCGATGGCGGCGCCGGGATGCGGCAGTTCTCCTTCCGCACGGATTCCCGCCTCACGCCTGACGACATCGGCATGAAGCTCCTTTTCCTGCTCGACAGGGCCGGAGTCTCCCTGGAGAGCGTCGAGGCTGCGGTGGTTTCCTCCGTGGTCCCCGGCGTTGACTACGAGCTCGTTTCGGCCGTCGAACACTACGTGGGCTGCCCTGTTTTCTTTGTTCCACGGGATATTCCCGTGCCTCTTGAGAACCGTTACCGCAATCCCCGCGAAGTGGGGGCTGACCGCCTGGTCGTGTCCTGCGCCGCGCGCATGCTTTTCCCTGACGACCCGTCCCTTATCGTTATCGACTCGGGGACGGCGCTCACTTTCGACTGTGTCTCCGGCAGAGCCTATCTCGGCGGGCTGATTTTCCCCGGTCCCGTGACCGCGCTCGACGCGCTGGCCGGCGCTGCGGCCAAGCTGCCGCACATCAGCCTCGAGACGGACGCTGCCGTTCCCGAACCCTGCGCGGACACGGCCACGAGCATACGGCATGGCATTGTCTTCGGCTTTGCAAGCCTTGTGGACGGCCTGACCGCCCGGCTGGCCGCCGGCCTTCCAGGGCCCGTCCGGGTCGTGGGTACGGGCGGCTTTCTGCAGATGCTCTCCGGCAAGGTGAGCTCCATTGACGTCATTCTGCCTGCGCTGCTCCTCGACGGACTCGCCATGCTGTACAGGCAGTATAAAATAGCTAACAATTAATTTTGGAGGATAAAGATGAGTACTATCGCCTCAGTTCTCGGCCGTGAGATTCTCGATTCCCGCGGTAACCCGACCGTTGAAGTTGAAGTTACGCTGGAGTCCGGAATCATCGCCCGCGCCGCGGTTCCGTCCGGTGCCTCCACCGGTACCCGCGAAGCCCTCGAGCTCCGTGACGGCGACGAGAAGCGCTATGGCGGCAAAGGCGTGCTGAACGCCGTCGAGCATGTGAACGGTGAAATTGCCCAGGCCCTCATCGGCATGGATGTTCTCAACCAGGTCGCCATCGACAACACGCTCATTGACCTCGACGATACCGACAACAAGTCCCATCTCGGCGCCAACGCCATTCTGGGCACCTCCATGGCCTGCGCCAGGGTCGCCTCCCTGTACACCGGCCAGACCCTTTACAATTATCTCGGCGGCATCAACGCCAAAGTGCTGCCCGCCCCCATGATGAACATCATCAACGGCGGCGTGCACGCTCCCAACAACCTCGACATCCAGGAATTCATGATCATGCCCCTGCGTGCCGAAACCTTCCATGACGCACTGCGCATGGGTGCCGAGATCTTCCATACCCTCGGCTCCATCCTGAAGAAGGACGGCCTCACCGCGACCGTCGGCGACGAAGGCGGCTACGCCCCCAACTTCAAGAGCCATGAGGAGGCTTTCAGCTACATCATCAGGGCCATCGAGGAAGCCGGCTACAATCCGGGCACCGAGGTCATGCTGGCCATCGACGCCGCCTCTTCCGAATTCCACAAGGACGGCAAGTACATCATCGCCGGAGAGAACAAGGAATTCACCTCTGAAGAAATGGTGCAGTGGCTGTCCGAGTTCGTGGACAAGTATCCCATCATCTCCATCGAGGATGGCATGGCCGAGGACGACTACGACGGCTGGAGCATGCTGACCACCACCCTGGGCGACAGGGTGCAGCTCGTGGGCGACGACCTCTTTGTGACCAACCCCGGCATCCTTGCCGAGGGCATTGAGAAGGGCATCGCCAACTCCATCCTCATCAAGCTGAACCAGATCGGCACCGTCACCGAGACCATGGACGCCATCGAACTGGCTCATAATGCCGGCTACACCACCGTCATCTCCCACCGTTCCGGCGAAACCGATGACAACTTTATCGCCGACCTCGCCGTGGGCGTGAACGCCGGCCAGATTAAGACCGGATCCCTGTGCCGCTCCGAAAGGATGAGCAAGTACAACCAGCTCCTCCGCATCGAGGAAGAGCTTGGCGACAATTCCGAGTACTACGGCCCCATCCTGGCCGACTTCTACTATCCTGAAGAAAACTAAGTCTGTGACACGGGCCTGTTCGCCGCTTCTCCGGATGGGACAGGCCCGCGTTCTGTTTTTTCTGATTTCCCGGGGAGCCGCTCCCCTGAAAGCGGTCACATTTTTACATGGCAAAAGGTGGGTAACGTGATTCTCATTGATGGAAAGAAAACGGCCAAGGACATCCGCGCGGAACTGGGCGCCGAAATTACGGAAGCTGCCGCGAAGGGTGTGAGGGCCCCCGGCCTGGCTGTAATTCTGGTCGGCGAGGACCCGGCCTCCCAGGTGTACGTGCGCAACAAGGAAAAGGCCTGCCGGGAGATCGGCATCAACTCCGTGGCGCACCGCCTGCCCGCTTCGACAACGCAGGAAGAGCTCCTGTCCCTCATCAGCAGACTCAATGCTGACGGGAACATCGATGGCATTCTGCTCCAGCTTCCCCTTCCGAAGGGCCTCGACGCGAATGCCTGCCTTCTCGCCATTGATCCCGAAAAGGATGTTGACGGATTTCACCCCGTCAGTGTAGGGAGGCTCGTTCAGAACCTCCCTGGCTTCGTCTCCTGCACTCCGGCCGGCATTATCGAGCTCCTGAAGCGCTACGACCTGCCTACGGACGGAAAGAAGGCCGTGGTTATCGGCCGTTCCAACATCGTGGGCAAGCCTCTTGCCGTGCTTCTCGCGAGGCCCGGCCGCTACGGCAACGCCACGGTGACGCTCTGCCACTCGCATACCCCGGATCTCGCCGCCGAGTGCCGGCAGGCTGACTTTATTTTCGCCGCTATCGGAAAGCCCCGCTTCGTGACCAGGGACATGGTCAAAAAAGGTGCCGTCATCATAGACGTGGGCATCAACAGGACGGAAGCGGGCCTGTGCGGCGATGTGGATTTCGACGGTGTCAAGGATATGGTTTCGGCCATCACCCCGGTTCCCGGCGGCGTCGGCCCCATGACCATCGCCATGCTTCTCAGGAATACCCTGCAGTCATGGCACCAGAGAACTGGCTACGGCCTTTAGCCGGATCCAGAAAGGAACAGAAAATATGTATCGCAATGCCAAAAACGTTGGTTATGTGATGATTGGCAGCGGTGCCATCAATCAGCTCGGGGATATTCTCGCCCCCCGCAGAAAGGAAGGCACCCCCGCTGTCTGGTTCTTTGATCACTTCTTTGAACATAACGATCTGGCCGGACGCCTGCCTGTCGAATCCGGCGATATTGTCATTTACGTGGACACCACAGAGGAGCCCACCACCGACGGCGTGGACGCCTATACAAAGGACGTGAAGGCCCGGCTTGGCGGAAAACTCCCCTGCGCCATGCTCGCCTTCGGCGGCGGTTCCACCATGGATACCTGCAAATGCGTGGGCAACCTCCTGACCAACCCCGCCCGCGCCGAGGACTATCAGGGCTGGGAGCTCGTGAAGCACGCTGCTCCCTACAAGATCGGCTGCCCCACCATTTCCGGCACGGGTTCCGAATCCTCGCGCACCGGCGTGCTCTGCAACCAGGCCAAGAACCTCAAGCTCGGTATGAACAGTGACTTCACCATGTTCGACCAGCTGGTCCTTGACCCTGATCTCTCCGGGACGGTTCCGAGAGACAAGTTCTTCTACACCGGCATCGACACGTATATGCACTGCTTCGAAAGCCTGACCGGCCACTACCGCAACACGGTTGTGGACGCCCTGGCTACGAAGGCCATTGAGCTTTCCCGCGAAATCTTCAATTCCGCGGACATGATGCTCCCCGAAAACAGGGAGAAGCTCATGATTGCCTCCTATCTCGGCGGCATGGCTGCCGGCTTCGTGGGCTGCGTGCATCCTCTTTCCGCGGGCCTTTCCATGGTTCTCGACATCCATCACGGCTTGGCCAACCTGCTGGCGCTCTCCGTGCTCGATGACATTTATCCCAAGCAGCACGCCGAAGTCATGGCAATGATGGAAAAGCAGGGCATCACTCTTCCGAAGGGCGTGTGCCGTAATCTGACCGACGAGCAGTTCACCAGGCTTTATGAGGGCAGCATTGTCCATGAAAAGCCCCTGACCAACGCTCTCGGCCCCAATTACAGGGACATCCTGACAAAGGAAAACGTCATCGCCAGGTTCAAGAAGCTTTAAGCCGGGCGTCCGTCCGGGGATCCCCGGAAGCCTTTTTCTGCTCCACTTCCGCCCCCTCCGGGTGCGGGGGTGGAGCAGTCATGTATGGAGTGCCGGCCTTCCGTTCCCGCGGGGAGCGGCGGACCGCACCAGGAGATACTTTTCATGAAACTCAGAATTAATTTCAGCGGCCGTTCCATCCGTTACACGGAAGATGAAATCGCCACTGTTGTCGAAGCCATGCGCAACGCCGAACCCCTCACCCAGGGCCATTACCTCCAGGAGTTTGAGTCCGCGTTCGCGCGCTATCAGGGCGTGGAAGAAGGCAGCTGCTTCGCTGTCTGCAACGCTACGGCGGCCCTTGAGATGTCTGCCCAGCTCTGCCGCTTCAAAGATGGCGATGAGCTGGTCATCCCGTCGCATACGTTCACCGCTTCCGCGTATCCGTACGTCAAGAAGGGCGCGAAGATTAAGTGGTGCGACGTCGATCTGCATACGCACGTGGCCACGCCCGAGACCATAGCCGCTGCCATGACGCCCCGCACCAAGGCCGTCGTGGTCGTGCATCTCTACGGCTACGTGGCGGACATGCCTGCCATCGCGAAGCTCTGCCATGACCGCGGCGTCATCCTCATTGAGGACACCGCCCAGGCCATCGGTTCCGAGGTGGACGGGAAGAAGGCCGGCTCGTTCGGCGACATGAGCATCTTCTCCTTCCATTCTCACAAGAATCTGACCACGCTCGGCGAAGGCGGCATGCTCTATCTGAAGGATCCGAAGCTCAGGGCCATCATCCCCATGTTGCGCCACAACGGGCACTGCGCCTACGATTTTGAACGCCCGGATTACTGGAAGCCGGCCATGGGCAATGTGGACATGCCCATGCTGGACGGCGAATGGCTGCAGCCCAACAACTACAGCCTTGGCGAGGTCGAGTGCGCGCTTGGCACCAAGCTGCTCGAACGTATCGATTCCATCAATGACTTCAAGCGCGCGAGGGCCATGCGCTTCATCGACGGGCTGAAGGATTTCCCCGAGCTTGAGTTCCTGCGCGAGAACACGCGCCGCCATAACTACCATCTGCTGGTGGCCCGTATGACGAGCGGCGTGGAGAAGCGTGACGCTTTCATGCGCAGAATGTACGAGGACAAGGGCATCAAGTGCGTCGTGCAGTACATTCCTCTGAACCGCTATGACTATTACAGGCGTCAGGGACTTGGCGAGTCCAACTGTCCCAACGGGGATCTCTTCTACGATACTATGGTGTCTTTCCCCTTCCAGGCCTGGATGAGCGACGAGGATTTCGAATATATGCTCGTTTCGGCGCGTGAAGTATTGGCCAGTCTGCGCTAGACTGCAGGGACGGCGCCCCGTGGCTGCGGGCGCCGTCCGCCACATTTCGGGAGGACCTGCATGGAAAAACGCTGCATCATTATCCCTGCCATCAAGAAAAACGCCGTCATCCCTGATCAGCTGGTCAAGAAGCTCGCGGGTGTGACGCTGATCGAAAGGGCCATTGAGACAGCCCGCGCCGTGGCGCAGGGCAAGGATATCTATGTCCTCACAGACAGCCAGGAAATATCCCTTATCTGCGAGCGTCTCGGCGTGCAGTTCAGGCGCAACCGTGAGCTGAAGTTCGAGACGCTCAACATCGTCGCTGAAATGCGCGACATTCTGAGTGAGCTCGCCCCTCTCTACGAGCACTGCATCATCCTGCGCGCCTCCTGTCCCCTGATCACCTGGGTGGACGTGGAAGACGCCTGGCACAAGTACACTGATGCCGGCATGGACAGCCTGGTCACGGTGAAGAGCGTGCATCAGCGCATCTGGAGCGTGCAGGGGAAGAATCTTGCCCAGCTTCTTGATGACGATGAGGGTGAGCGCGAGGTCGTGGTTGAGAGCCGCGCCATTATTATTCTCCGCTCGAAGCCGCTCATGCGCTGGCTTTCAGAGGGGCACTCCGCCAAGATGCAGAACGTGATGCCCTATTTTCTCAATGACAGGGCCATCGAGATCCAGTCCTACCAGGACTGGTGGATCTGCGAACACCTGCTCCAGCGCAGGCACGTGGTCTTTGTGGTTGCGGGCTGGCCCGCCATTGGCATGGGGCATATCTACCGCGCGCTCATGCTGGCTCACGAGATCACGGATCACAAAATTACCTTCGTGTGCACGCGCGAGTCCGAGCTAGCTGTGGAAAGCATAGCCAGAAAGGATTACCGCAGCGTGCGCCAGGGCGAGGAGGAGCTGTGGCAGACCGTGCTCGGCCTGCGTCCCGACCTCGTGGTGAACGACATCCTGAACACGGACGCCGACTATATGCAGCATCTCAAGTCCGCAGGCGTCCGCTGCGTCAATTTCGAGGACGAGGGCGAGGGCGCCGGCTACGCCGATCTCGTTATCAACGCCCTCTACCCGGAGGAAGAAGCCAGTGAGCGCAGGCTCTGCGGGCCGGATTACTTCTGCCTCAGGGACGAATTCGTGGAGGCGAAGCGCAATGAGTTCCGCCCCGAGCTGAAGACGCTCCTCATCACGTTTGGCGGCACGGATCAGCGCAACTGCACGAAGCGCGTGCTCGATATCGTTGAGCCGTACTGCCGTGAAAAGGGCATAGCTATCCGCCTGGTGGTCGGTCCGGGCTACGCCCATCGTTTTGACATGGAGCGCTACGTAAAAGAGCTCGGCAATCCCCTTGTGTCTTTCACCTGGGCCACCAACGTTATGAGCCGCATGATGGAAGGAGCGGATCTGTGCATCTGCTCCGCGGGACGGACAGTCTACGAGCTGGCGCACATGCGTATCCCTTCCCTCGTCCTTGCCACGCACGAGCGTGAGGCCAGGCATACTTTCGCACGCGCCGCCAACGGCTTCCTGTTCGTGGGCGTCATGGACAGGGTGTCTGACGAAAAAATACGCCGCTGTTTCATGGCCATGACGGACAGCCGGCTGCGCGAGCGCATGTACCGCCGTATGAGCCGTCTGGATTTTTCGGGTAACAAAAAGCATGTTGTCAGCCTGATGCTGGCCCTGCTTAAAGGCGATGGCACTGGAAGCCACACCAATAATGGAGAAAACGTATGAGGACAGTAGCCATTATTCAGGCCCGCCTCGGGTCCACGCGTCTGCCGATGAAGTCACTGCTGTGCCTTCGCGGCCACGCCATCATCGACTGGGTGGTTGACAGGGTCATGACGGCCTCGCTTCTGGACGAGGTTGTGGTAGCCTGTCCTGACACGGCTCGGGATGCCGTTCTGGCGGATCACCTTGAGAGACGGCACGTCCATGTCGTACCCGGTTCGGAGCAGGATGTTCTTTCCCGCTTCGTCCTGGCCGCTGAGGCGAGCCGCGCCGACCGTGTCGTCCGCGTCTGCGCGGACAACCCGCTCATCTGGGGTGAGGCCATAGACAGGCTTATCCGCCAGTTTGACAGGGGAGGCTGCGATTACTGCTACAATCATATTCCGCGCGCCAACAGATGGCCCGATGGCCTGGGCGCTGAGATTGTCAGCCGCGGCCTTCTGGACAGCATTGCCGAAAGGGCCGTGGAGCCTTCGGAGCGGGAGCACTGCCTGAACTACATCTGGGATCATCAGCAGGATTTCACCATACGTACTTTTGATCCCACGGAGGAATGGCTCTGCCGTCCCGAGGTGAAGCTGGATATTGATACGGCAGATGATTTCTGCAGACTGGCCCTCATGCCGATTGACCCCGGCATGGACGCCAGACGCATCATAGACGTCGTCGACGCCGGGAAGAAAAAGTCCGCCTGAGGCCTGGGGCCCGGCGGCCGCCAACCGAGATAAAGCAAAAGGGAGAGGTTATGCCTGAAGAGCAGGAAAAATTTCAGAAAAACGTGGATGATGTCCTTGAAGGCGTGATGTTTGAAAACTGGCTGCGCTTCTATTTCCTAAAGGAAACAGAGGAAAAGGACGAGAAGGGCGAACCCAAACTGGTCATGAACATTCCCGAAAAGGGCATGGCCAAAATCAAGGAACTGTATCCCAGGCTGTATTCCCTGGCCGAAGACGTGAATGGCATGCCCGCGACCTTCGACGTGTCCCGCAACGCCGTGTGCAATTACGTGCTCACCGAACTGGTGAAGCCCGGAGACGGCGGCGCCAGCGCCATGTCCTCTGTCATCGACTCGCGCGCCTTCCAGGTGAAGAATCAGCTCTTCAATATCTGGGTCCAGGGCTATGAGGAAAAGCTTGATCAGCAGTTCCTGGAATTCGGACAGTGGCAGCTCATATTCAGTGAATGGCTCAAGTCCGATTCCGGCAAGGAAATCAGGGCCAAGCTTGAGATGTCCGCCCCCACCGGCTGCAAGACCGGAGAGAAACCGGCCGACTAGCCTGTCTTTTCCTTTTATAATGGATATCGGAGATCCGCGGCCGTCCGCCGGCCGCGGATTTTCAGTCTCTGTCCGGTTTTTTCACGGTTCTTTCACAACTGTGAAGGAACGTGAATTCCGGCGCTCTATGACAAGGGCACATGCTCTGTGCTAAGGCTCGCTCTATGACAGATTTCAAAGCACTCCTCAACAGCGCCCAGTACGAAGCGGCCAGTATGGGCGGCGGCCCAGCTCTGATTGTCGCGGGAGCCGGCACCGGCAAGACCAGAACTATTGTCTACCGGCTGGCCTGGCTCCTGGAGCACGGCGTTGACCCCTATCAGATTCTCCTTCTGACCTTCACGCGCAAGGCTGCCAGCGAAATGATGCAGCGTGCGGCCTCTCTCATCGCGGCCGATGTTTCGAGGCTTTCCGGAGGCACCTTTCATTCTTTTGCCTACCGCGTGCTGCGCCAGTACAGACCCCAATGGCTGGGAGACAGTCCCTTCACCGTGATGGACGCCACGGACGCTCTGGCCGCGGTGAGGCAGTGCCGTTCGGATCTCGGCATCACGAAGGACAGAAGCTTCCCCAAGAGCGAAGCTATCCTTTCCCTGTACAGCACCTCGCGCAACAAGGAGATTCCTGTTGAGGAAATGCTTGAAAAGTCGAGCCCGCACCTCATGCTTTACGCTGCAGATCTGAAGAAAATCACTGACGGGTATCAGCAGTTCAAGCACGACAAGAAGCTCATGGACTATGATGATCTCCTGTTCGAGCTCGAGGCCGTGCTCATGCAGGATGTGGACGCCGCGGAAGCCATCAGGAGCCGTTACCGCTATATCCTGGTAGACGAGTATCAGGACACCAACCTTGTGCAGGCGAGACTTGTGCGTCTGCTTTCCGGGGCCGACAGCGGGAACCCCGCGTCAGTTATGGCCGTGGGCGACGAGGCGCAGTCCATTTACTCGTTTCGCGGGGCTACGGTAGAAAACATCCTGGAATTCCCGCGGGAGTATCCGAATACGAAGGTCATCAAGCTCGAAGAAAATTACCGCTCCACCAAACCCATCCTGGATGTGGCCAATAGTCTGCTCAGGCATGCGGCCGAAGGCTATCGCAAGAATCTCTTTACCCGCAATGCGGGCGGTGCTCCTGTGCGCGTCATCCGCTGCCTGTCCGACTTCAGCCAGGCCTCGATCGTGGCCCAGGAGGTTTCCCGTCTCCTTCAGATCTATCAGCCTTCCGAAATGGCCGTGCTTTTCCGCTCGGGCTACCAGTCCTTTAACCTGGAAATGCAGCTCAACCGCATGGGCATACGTTTTCGCAAGTATGGCGGTCTCAAGTACAACGAGGCAGCTCACGTTAAGGATCTTACCGCGTATCTCAAGCTCGCCGTGAATCCGAGGGACTACACGTCCTTTCAGCGTATCGGCTCGTTCTTCAAAGGTATAGGACCCAAGACCTGCCAGAAGCTTTTTGCCGTCTGGGAGGAAGGGGATCCGAAGAAAATGGAGAAGATGCGCTCCCGCTACCGGCCGTTTTTTGATGAGCTTGATTTCGTCGTTTCCCTGCGCAGTGCCCCGGGCAGGGCCCAGGACAAGGTGCAGATGGCCCTGGATCGCTATGACGGCGTGGAAGGCTCCATTCTCGAGCGTCTTTATCCCGAAAACTATCCCACGCGCAGGACAGCGCTCGACGAGGTGGTGAGCATCGCGGAAGGCTTCGACGCTCTGGACGAATTTCTGGCCGAGTTCACGCTCGAAGTCCCCGAGGCTGCTGAGGATGACACGGACAGGGTCGTCCTTTCCACCATCCATTCTGCCAAAGGGCTGGAGTGGAGCGCCGTTATGATCATTGATCTCGCGAACGACCGATTCCCTTCGCGCCATGCCCAGCAGAGCGCGGAGGCGTTCGAGGAGGAGCGCAGGCTCATGTACGTGGCCTGCACCAGGGCGAGAGAGGAACTTACGCTGTTCGCTCCGGCCAGTGTCCACTGGGGACAGAGCGGACTGGCGCCCGCCAGCCTCAGCCCGTTTCTTACCGAGCTCGATCCCTCCCTCGTTGAGGAATACAGTGAAGTCGGGAACATGAGGCTTGTGAAAAAGCCGTTCCTGTCCTCTTCGGGGAATGGTCCCTCAGGATACGCCTACGTGGTTTCCGGCTCCGGGGGACATCTGCCCGCCGACTTCGCCAATGAAGACAGGGAAAGCCAGATGCCCGTTGGCGGAAATCCTGGCGGGCGCAAATCCTGGAAGGATGATTTCGGAGAGGAGGCGCAGATCCCGGCCGGTGAAACAGCGCCGCGGTCCAGCGGCGCAGGTGTTCCGGACAGCGGGAACGATGGCGGGGAAGAGGCTGTCTGCGTACCCGCGGACAGCGTGCTGCGCGAACTGGCCGGCGGAGGTATCCGTTACTGCCGGCACCGCATTTTCGGCCGGGGGCGTGTCCTGGGAGTGAAAAACGGCAATCTTGTGGAACTGGAATTCCCCGGCTACGGTCGCAAAACCATCATTGCTTCGTACCTCATCGCGGAGAAGGAACATGGCTAAACCTGCGGTCATCACGTCCGAGGACAGCATCCTCAATCTCATCGGAAAATATTTTCCCCTGCAGCACAGCGCCCTCGTGCTGGGGCGCGGCGATGACTGCGCGCTTTTCAGAACAAGGAGCGGCAGCAGCGTGAGCACGGATCTCTTCATCGAGGACGTGCATTTCAGGCGCAGTTATTTCACGCCTGCGGAAATCGGACACAAGGCCCTCGCCTGCAATATCAGCGATCTCGCGGCCTGCGGCACGCGTCCCGAGGCGTTCACGCTCAGCATGGGCCTGCCTCCGGATACGGATTATGCCTGGCTGGACGCTTTCTTTTCCGGCATGGGGGCTCTGGCGGAGCGCTTTGGCCTGGCTCTGGCCGGGGGCGACACCACCCGTTCGGAAAAGCTCGTCATCAGCATTACCGTGTTTGGCTCGGAAATCGGAGAGGGGGCCTTCCTGACGCGCGGCGGTTCCATGCCCGGCGATGTCCTTTTTGTGGTCGGTCCTCTTGGCCTGGCGCGCGTGGGGCTGCAGGAACTCGAGGCCCATGGCCGGGAGGCTCTGAAAACGTGGCCGCAGGCCTGCCGCGCGCATCTCATGCCCGAGCCCCTCGTGGATGCCGGACTCATGCTGGCGAGGGCTGGTCTCAACAGCAGGCCGCCGGCGCTTATGGACGTGTCGGACGGTGTGGCCAGGGATCTGCCCCGCCTGCTCGGACTGACCGGCGAGGCCGGCACGCCGTCCGTGGCCGGGGGCGGCCTCGGAGCGGAACTTGTCCTCCCGGCGGGCATCCTGCCCTCAGAAGTCACCCGCTGGTGCAGGGAAAACGGCAGGAGCCCCGTGAAGGAAGCGCTTCTGGGTGGCGAGGATTACGCTCTTCTCGGATCCTGCGCCGCGGACATGCTCCCTTCCCTTCACGCGGCCATTCCCGGCCTCTGGGAAATCGGCACCGTCACGGACACGGGAAAGATATACTGCAACCGTGAAAGTCTGGAATCCCTGCACGGGTTTGATCATTTCGCCGCGGAACGCTGAAGAAGCAGCGCCGGTTCCCCCGGCAGAATACAAAGAACCACGGTAAACGGGAGAGAAGAATATGGACGGCATTGTCAGAGACAGATACGCAGACTGGAAGAACAGATTCGACCTCAGCCCCAATGTGCTTCTGGAAAAAGGCATAGCGGTAGAGGATTTCGTTCATGGACTGGATATCGTCATTCATACCTGCCGAGAGGCCTGGCTCGCAGGCATCATGGTTGGATTTAACGGAAATATGAGCATGCGTCTTGGTGAGGAGCTCCTGCTGGTGACAGGAACCACGGTACCCAAGGGGCATCTGACTGACAATGACGTGGCCCTGATCTCCGTGGACGGCACCCGGATTGCCGGACCGGCCATATCGAGTGAGACGGCCATGCATACGGACGTGTATGAAGCTGTCCCTGAAGCCCGTTTCATTCTGCACACCCATCCGACCCACCTGCTGGCGCTTTCCGTGGCTGTCGGTCCGGAAGAAATGCTTTCCATGCCGCTTTTCGAGTCGCGCATGTGGAAAGAAAAGCTCTCTTTTGCAGACGCCTGCGCTCCGGGGAGCAGAGAGCTCGCGAGAAGCGTGGGAGAGGCTGCCGTAAAGGGGCAGGCTGTTTTCATGAAGGAGCACGGACTCTGCGTGTACGGCAAAACAGCCGGTGAAGTGCTGGCCGTTTCCGAGGAAATGGATCATCTCGCCGCCATGCAGCTTCTCGCGGCCGGCTGCAGAAAATAGTTCTTACTCCGGCTGCCCCTGGCTTATTTCCCGTCCCGCTCCTCGCCGAAAATGCGTCCGGCCCTGTCGAAAAAGCCGGAAAGGATGGCATTGGAGACGAGCATGCCTTCTCTGGTCAGCCGGCAGCCGGTATCGCCCAGTGTGATGAGTCCCTGTTCCGTCAGCGCTTTCAGATATTCCCCGTAGTCCTTCCGGAAAACCCGGCCGGTCCGGAAGGTGTATTCCTGATAACTGAGGCCGCGGACAGTCCTCAGACGCAGCATGAGAAGTTCCAGGATACGGTCCAGGGGGCTGAGAATCTCCGGACTGCCTCCAAGGAGACCCTTGGACGTGTTTTCAAGCCACACACCGAAGTCCTCCGCGTCTGTCCAGCGTTTCCCTCCGATGGTGGAGACGGCGGATGGCCCCATGCCGAGAAAATCCTGTCCCTGCCAGTATCCGCAGTTATGGCGGCAGGAGTGTCCGAAGCGGGCGAAGTTGGAAATTTCGTACTGGGAGAAGCCATGCTTTTCCAGGAAGCCGATGGCTCCGAGATACATGTCCCGCTGCTCTTCTTCACTGGGCAGGGTGAAGCAGCCATTTCTGAACATGGAGAGGAAGGGAGCGTCCTCCTCAAGGGAAAGACCATAGGCGGAAATGTGATCCGGTTCCAGCCGCATGGTGTTTTCAAGCGTTTCCATCCAGCTTTGTCCTGTCTGTCCGGGCAGCCCCCACATGAGGTCTGCGGAAAGTGACTGGAATCCGATCCTGTGAGCTTCCCCGAAGGTCTGCAGCACATCTTTCGGCGAGTGAATGCGCCCGAGCGTTTTGAGTTCTGAGGCGATCATGCTCTGCACACCAACGGAAAGCCGGGTTACTCCGGCATCGCGGAATCCCCGCATGGCCCCAGGCCTGTTCAGGGATTCGGGATTGCCTTCAAGCGTGACTTCAGCGTTGCCGGTCACGCGGAAAAGCCTGGATATGGTGTCCAGGATGGACCCCACGTCCTCAGGAGAGAGCAGGCTCGGCGTGCCCCCGCCGAAAAAGACTGTGGAAACTGTGTTTCCGGTGGAACCGAGTCTGTACGCCCACCAGCGGATTTCCCTGAGAAGGGCGGGAAGATAGCTGGAAGGAACCGGGGTTTTCCCGATGGCAGAGGAGTGGAAGGCGCAGTACAGGCAGCGGCGGCGGCAGAAGGGGACGTGGATGTAGATCAGCATGGCAGCTCGGCGGGTAAAGGGTTAGCTGCAGAGGGGGAGTGTGAAATGCGCTCTTCCTACTTCCAAAACGCTCGGCTGACAAGCGTGGAAAAGGCTGGAAACGCCTCCCTGTCTTGGCAAGGTGAAAGTGTGCGGGTATACTCACCGGCCATAGATATTTTTGAAGGAGACATAGCATGGATATACGCTTTCAGGCCGGCGGAGCCGACAAGTGGAAGGCCGATATAGCCCTTATCCCTATCCGTGAGGGAGAAAAAATAACCGACACCTGCCCGGAACTGGACAGCGCGGCGCCGTATCTTGTCATTGCCCCGGCTATGCGCGACGTGAGCGGACGGAAGGATGAGATAAGCCTCATCTACGGGCATCCGGATCTTCCCTATTCGCGCGTCATGCTCATCGGGCTCGGGAGTGAAGCGGTGACCCCGGACAGTCTTCGCCGTGCGTATGCCCTTGGCACGCGCCGCGCCAGGGCCATGCACCTCAGGTCCCTGCAGATTCCTGTTTTCACACTGCAGCGTTTCGGCGGCGTGGACAGGCTTCTCGAGGAAGCCGTCTACGCGTGCAAGCTCGCCGATTACGAAGTTTCCGGGCTGAAGCACAGAAAGCCCGGCGCCCCGGAGCCGATCTCCTTCCTGTCCGTGAATTTCACGGGCGAGTACGTGCCGGAGAAGGAACAGGCCGCGGCCCGCAGGGGCGAGGATGCGGCTGACACCGTCATTCTCGCACGCAATCTCATCAATACGCCCGCCAACGTGATGTATCCCGAGGCCTTTGCCGAAGAGGCCCGCAGCCTCGCTGAGGGGACGGCGCTTTCCTGTACGGTGTACGACGAGAAACAGCTTTCCGATATGGGGTTCAACGCTCACCTCGCTGTGGGGCAGGGAGGGAAGAATCCTCCCCGCCTGGTCGTGCTTGAATACACCCCGAAAGGCCATGAAAACGATGATCCGCTCGTCTTCGTGGGAAAGGGCATCACGTTTGACTCGGGCGGTATTTCCCTGAAGCCTGCAGCCAACATGCACACCATGAAGTGCGACATGACTGGTGCTGCTGCGGTTCTGACCTCGGTCTCCATGCTGGCCCGCGAGGAAGTGCCTCACCGCGTGGTCGGCATCATGGCCCTGGCTGAGAATATGCCCGACGGAGGCGCCGTGCATCCCGGCGACGTGGTGACCGGCCTGAACGGTAGCACCATCGAAATCATCAACACGGATGCGGAAGGACGGCTCGTCCTTTCCGACGCCCTGACCTATGCCCAGAAGAACTGGCACCCCGCGGCCGTTGTGGATGTGGCCACGCTGACGGGCGCCTGCGCCACGGCGCTGGGCGATCAGGTGGCAGGCCTCTTCAGCAACGACACGGAGCTTGCCGACCGCATTATCTCGGCCGGCAGCTGCGCAGGCGAAAACTACTGGCGCATGCCGCTCTGGGAAGGCTACAGAGGCAGACTTGAGAGCACGGTGGCCGACATCTGTCATACCGGAAGCTCTCGTGAGGGGGGCGCCATTGTCGCAGCCCTGTTCCTGGAACACTTTATCAGCGAAGGCACCAGATGGGCGCATCTCGACATAGCCGGCGAAGACTGGGTGAGCGAGGCGAAGCCCCTCTGCCCCAAAGGCGCTTCGGGGTTTGCTGCCAGGACGCTGCTTGAGCTTGGCCGCGGAGGTTTTGAATAATGAGCAAGGTTTACCTTCTGGGTGCCGGCCCGGGCGATCCCGGCCTTCTGACACTGCGCGCGAAGGAGATTCTCGAAAAGGCCGACGTCGTGGTCTATGACGCTCTCGCCAACGCTTCCTTCCTTGACTTCGCACGCTCTGACGCGGAAAGGATTTACGTCGGCAAGATTGCCGATCAGCACGCCATGAGCCAGGAAAACATCAACAGGCTGCTCGTGGAAAAAGCGAAGGAAGGCAAGGATGTGGCCCGGCTCAAGGGCGGCGATCCCTACATTTTCGGCCGTGGCGGCGAAGAGGCCCAGGAACTCCTGGCCGCGGGCGTCGAATTCGAGGAGGTGCCGGGCATCACCTCGACCATTGCCGCTCCTGCCTATGCGGGCATCCCGCTGACCCACAGGGACTTTTCCTCCTCAGTGACCATCGTGACCGGCCATGAGAACCCTGACAAGAAGGAGAGCTCCCTTGACTGGCCGAGCCTCGCGCGCAGCGCTTCCACGCTTGTGTTCGTCATGGGCATGAAGAATCTGCCCCTCATCTCGAAGCATCTTATCGATGCGGGGATGAAGCCGGATACGCCGGCTGCCCTGGTGTACAGGGGGACTACGCCGTTTCAGCGCACGCTCGTCAGCACCATCGGGGAACTGCCGGAGCGCGCCGTGCAGGAACATTTTACCAACCCCTCGGTCATCGTTGTGGGCGGTGTGTGCCGCCTGCATGCCAGCCTGGACTGGTTCGGGAAGAAGCCTCTCCTTGGCAGGCGCGTGGTTGTAACCCGTGCCCGCGCCCAGGCCAGCGGTCTCGCAGCGCTTCTCGCGGAGCAGGGGGCCTACGTTCTGCAGTGTCCCACTATCCGCATACAGCCTCTCGCTGACCAGTCTGCCCTGGACAGCCGGCTCGGAAGCCTTGATTCCTATGCCTGGGTGGTTTTCACTTCAGTTAACGGTGTGAAGGTGTTCTGGGATCGTCTGCGCCACGCAGGAAAGGATGCCAGAGCCATCGGCCGGACACGCGTGGCCGCCATCGGACCGGCCACAGCCGGGGAACTCAGAAAGCACGGCATCTTCCCTGACTTTGTTCCGCCCAAATATATTGCCGAGAGCGTCATTGAAGGCCTGACCGCGCAGGGCGGCCTTAAGGGCACGAAGATTCTTATCCCGAGAGCGGCCAAAGCCCGGGAGATTCTGCCTGATGCGCTGCGGGCCCAGGGCGCTGAGGTTGACGTGGTACCGGTTTACGAGACCGTTCCCGAATGCAGCGACAAAGATGCGTTTCTGACTGCTCTCAGGGCCGGAGAACTCGACTGCATCACCTTTGGCTCCTCCTCCACAGTGGACAATCTGCTGTCCATCGTGAAGGCGGAGGAACTGAAAGAACATCCGGAAGTGAAATTGGCCTGTATCGGGCCGGTTACAGCCAGAACCCTTGAGGGACACGGCCTCAAATGCGCCGTCATGCCGGATGAATATACTATTCCTGCTCTTGTGCAGGCTCTGATCGACACCTACCGCTCATAAGGAGAGCCATATGTCTCTTCCCATTGCCATCGTCGCTTCCGGCAACGGAACCAACGCCCAGGCCATGATCGACCTCATGAAGGCCGGCGTGCTCGACGTGGATATCCGTCTCATCTTCTGCAACCGCCCGGGCGCTCCCGTTCTGGAACGCGCCAGGAAAGCCGGCGTTCCCTCCAGGATGCTGGACCATACAAAATTCCCGGACAGAGCTTCCTTTGACCGGGAGATGGCCTCCATCATCAGGGAAAGCGGCGCGGAGCTCGTCGTTCTGGCGGGCTACATGCGCCTTCTGACTGACGAGTTCCTGAAGGAATTCCCGCACAGAGTCATCAATATCCATCCCTCCATTCTGCCCGGATTCGGCGGAAGCATCCATGCCGGTCAGGAAGCCGTGGATTACGGCGTCAAGCTGTCCGGCTGCACTGTGCACGTTGTTGAGATGAAGGTCGACAGCGGCCCGGTCATCATTCAGGCCGCCGTCCCCTGCAACGCCGGAGACACCGAGGACGATCTTATGACCCGCGTCCACAGGATGGAACACAGGATCTATCCCCAGGCTGTTGAGTGGTTCGCCGAGAAGCGTCTCCATGTCAAAGGCCGGCACGTCTACCTGGACAAGGCTGACAAGCCCCTCGCGCCTATGAACGGGGAGAGCTTTGTCTGGCCGCCTCTTGAAAAAGGATTTTAGCGTTCTTTTCCCCATACTGTGAGGTAATGCCTATGTTGAGATTGCGTTTACCTTCTTCGGCCGTCACAGCGGCCCTGGCATCATGCGCTCTTGCCGGTTTTCTGCTCCTGGGCGCGTCCATGCCCACGCCTGCCGGCGCAGCCGCCGATGTGGCTGGTCTCTACACGGATGCCCTCATTAGCGGGGATGCGAAGGCTCTGGAGAGGCTTCTGGCGCCGAACTTTATCTTCATCGCCCCTAACGGCCATATTGAAGATGGCAGTCACTTCCTTGATTCCATCCGCAGCAGGCACTTCGTCGTTTCCGACATGACTCTCAAGAACATGAGAGAGACGAGAACCGGCGATGTCCGCCTCATTACCGGCAATGGCACCTTCATGGCACGCTCGGATAACCCGCTTCCCGGTGGACTTATGCGTCTGACTATGGTGACGGACAGGAGCAGCGGAAGCGAGAAGATTCTTCTCGTGCAGGTGACGCCGGTCATCCCCACACGCGACTGTACGGACGGCAACTGCCGCATCCGGTAGTGTCCGTCCTTCTTCGGATGTCAGGGCAGGAAGAGTTTTTCTTCCTGCCCTTTCTGCTGTACGAAAAAAAGAGGCCCGCGGCGTAAGCCACGGGCCTCTTTCGTTCAGGAGGGAATACTACATTTCGGGCGGAAGCTCATCGAGCTGCTTCTGCGAAAATACCGGGCCATCGAGGCAGACGTATTTGCCGCCGATGCCGCAGCGGCCGCAGATGCCGATACCGCACTTCATTCTCTTTTCAAGGGAGGTGAAGACGTTTTCGTGCGAGAAGCCAAGTTCATCGAGAGCCTGCAGGGTGAACTTGATCATGATGGGCGGTCCGACGAGAACAGCCACGGTATTGTCCGGGCTGGGTTTCAGCTCGCGCAGCACGTTGGGGATGAGTCCCACATTGTGCGTCCAGCCTTCAGCTTCCCGGTCGATGGTAAGCGTGCAGTCCAGATCCGGATTATTCATCCAGCCTTCCAGCTCGTAGCTGTAAGCCAGATCCTGGGGGGACTTGCCGCCATACAGGAGGCTGATCTTGCCGTAGTCTTCCTTATGTTCGAGCAGGTGGAGCATGACAGTGCGGATAGGCGCCATGCCGATGCCGCCGCCAATGAAGAACACGTTCTTGCCCTTCCAGTCCTTGAAAGGCCACGGACGTCCGAGAGGAGCCCTGACGCCGACCTTGTCGCCCTTGCAGAGCTCATGGACAGCGGTGGTCACTTCGCCGGCCTGCATGACGGAGAACTGGATGTAGTCCTTCATGGAAGGCGGGTTGTTGATGACGAAGGTGGATTCGCCCACACCGAAGACAGAGAGCTGACCGACCTGCCCGGGTTCGAAGGTGAAGTTCTTCATTTCCTCGGGATCATCGAGGACAACGCGAATCGTCTTGATGTTGTGCGTTTCGCGGATGACATCGACGACAGTGGCAGCCATGGGTTTGTATGGATTGCCCTTAATCATCGGGCGGGGAGCAACGGGCGTCAGCTTGCTGCCGTCCGGATTAGGCTTGAGAACAGTCTGTGTTGTCACGGTTTTCTCCGCCTCTTTTTTACTTTCAGGGGATGTTGCAGCGGCCTCGCGGGCGGGCTCTTCAGCCTTTGGCGCCTCGGCAGGGATCTCAGCCTCGGAGGCGGGAGCGGCCTCCTTCGCAGCCTCGGCCTCTTCCTTCTCAGGCTGGGCTTCGGCTTTGGCAGCCTCGGCGGGAGCCTTGGCTTCTTCCTTCACGGCAGGAGCTTCAGCTTTGACAGCTTCGGCGGGAGCCTTGGCTTCTTCCTTCACGGCAGGAGCTTCAGCTTTGACAGCCTCGGCAGGAGCGGCCGTCAGAGTCTTTTTGCTTCTGCGCGTGGTGTTCTTTTTGGCTGAGGCCGTCTTTTTATTTTTTCCGGATGTTTTCTTTGTAGCCATTATGAACCCTCATTACTTTGAGCTTTCAGCAGGCTCTTCGGCGATGGCATCCAGAACGATCTGACGGATATCAATGCGTGCGGGGCAGTTGCTGATGCAGCGGCCGCAGCCCATGCAGGAGAAGGCGCCCCAGTTTTCCGGATAGGTGGAGAACTTGTGAGTGACGCGCTGGCGCATGTGCGTGGCCTTTGTGGGACGCGGATTGTAGCCGCTGGCTTCCTGTGTAAACAGGGCGCTCATGCAGTTATCCCAGGAACGGATACGGCGGCCGGGCTTGCCGACGCCGGTACCTTCGTCCGTGATGTTGAAGCAGTAGCAGCTCGGGCAGAAGTACGTGCAGGCGCCGCAGCTGAGGCATCTGTCGGACTCTCTGGTCCAGAAGTCGAGATCCCGGAACTTGGCGAGAACGCGGGCGGGAGCCTGGGAAAGGTCGGGCTTCTTGCTCAGAGTGGCCCAGGCAGCCTTGCGTACATCCATAAGTTCCTTTTCTCTGTCCGCGGCGTCGGGAAGCTGGCAGGCTTCGAGGACGGCCTTGCCCTTTTCGGACACGGCCTGCAGGATGTAGCCGTCAGGCATCTCGGTCATGAGGACATCGGAGCCCTCCGGTGAGGAGGGACCGCCGCCGACCCAGTGACAGAAGCAGGTGTTGCAGCCGGTATTACAGGTCAGGGTAAAGACTGTGAGAGCCTTGCGCCTGGCCTCATAATAGGGGTCTTTGTAGAGGCCGTTCATGTAGGGACGGTCGAGGGTGGCGTAGCCTCTGGCATCGCATGCCCTGCAGCCGAACACAACGGTGGGTTCTGCTTCGATAGTGTCGTTGATGGTCAGGTTGTATTCTCCGGGCTGGTCCGGATTGGGTTTCTTCTCGTAGGTCAGAAGAGTCTCACTGTGGGGGAGGACGGCGTCCTTGGCGGGCACAGTCGCTTTGGCCAGGGTGAACTCAAGTCCTTCATGCCACGGTTCGAAGACGATGGACTTTTTGACGGCGGGTTTCTCGACGGGAACCAGAACACGGTTTTCCTTGGCCAGGAAAGCGAGGAGGGCCGGGAGATCCGATTTTTTTGCGAAACGATAGATAGGCATCTTTTACAGCTCCCTCTGCTTAATATGCGCTTCCTCTTTCTGGTACGTGAGGAGCGGCGGTTCGGCTTCGGCATCCATGCCGCTCTGATAGCCGTCAAAAAGCCCGGCTATCACGCGGGCGATCTGCTGGCGCAGGGCCAGAATCGGGATGCCCATCGGGCAGGCCCTCTGGCATTCGCCGCAGAGCGTGCAGCGGCCGGCAAGGTGCATGGTGTGGATGCACTGGAAGTACAGTTTCTCGCGGGTCGTGTTTTCCTGTGTAATGAAGTGCGGCTCGCGGGAATCGGCGATGCAGTAATCCTTGCACACGCACATGGGGCAGGCGTTGCGGCATGCGTAGCAGCGGATGCAGCGTTCCATTTCGCCTTTCCAGAAGGCGAAGCGCTGTTCCAGCGTCATGGCGTCGAGCATAGCCAGCTCAGGAGGAGTTCCGGGCTGTTTTTCAATGGCCGGAGCTTCACCGAAGGACACATCGGACACCTTGGCCTTGGGCATGGCGCAGTTGTAGCACTTGCCCTGGGCGCAGTCGGTGATGCAGAAGCGGTGCTCCTTGCCATCGGCGGTGATGGTCACACCGGCCTCGTCATAGACGACCTTGTCGATGGTCCTGTAGCGGCCGAGTTCCTGGTCGATGCGGGCCATGTCGAAGGTGCCTTCGCAGGGCAGGGAGAAGATGGTGATGTTTTCTCTCGGGATGAGGTTTTCCTGGAGGAGCTCAACCACGGAGCGGGAGTCGCAGCCCTTTACCACCACGCCGACTTTGGGGAGCTTGTCCTGCGGCAGCGTACGGCCGATGAGGCCGGTGAGATAGGTGGCGGGGTTGTTCACGTTGAAGGGACCCCACACCAGTTTGTCCACGTCTTCAGCCCTGCGCATGAAGAGCGGCACGGTATGGGCCGCGTCGTCGCCCTGCTGCCAGCCGATGACGATATCGAGGCCGTTGCCGAGCTTTTCTTTGATGGCGGCCTTGAGCTCGTCGAGCTTCGCCTTCTGGCCGGTGCCGAGAGGACGCAGGGGCTGCAGGGCCATATCGGCAACCTCAAGCAGCTTGTCCGCGTTCTCGAGACGGGGCGCGGGTCCGAGCTTGTGCACTCTTTCGGTGAAGGCGGTCACCACGTGCTGCCAGCGCTGGCCTTCCGAAGCGGAAACCCAGGTGTACTCGAAGCGCCTGTCGTCGATGCCGAGGATGGGGAGGAACTGCTTCAGGACTTCGAGCCTGCGGCGGGCGTAGAAGTTGCCTGCAGAATAATGGCAGTCATTGGGATGGCAGCCGGAGACGAGCACGCCGTCGGCGCCATTGACGAGGGCCCTCAGAATGAAAAGGGGATCAATGCGTCCCGAGCAGGGGACGCGGATAATCCTGAGGTCAGTGGGCTGCTTCGCGCGCGCGACGCCAGCCGTATCGGCGCCCCCGTAGGAGCACCAGTTGCACAGGAAAGCGACAATCCTGAGCTCTTTGCCTTCTAGAACTGGCATAACGTGTTAACCTCCGCGAGAATCTCATTGTCGGTAGCGTGCGAGAGCTGGATGGCACCCTGCGGGCACGTGGACGTGCACACGCCGCAGCCCTGGCAGACAGTGTCGATGACCTTGGCCTTGAGCTGTCCGCGGAAGGCTTCTTCCTTGATGGCTCCGAAGGGGCAGCACTTGATGCACTTGCCGCAGTCGACGCATCTCTTCACGTCAACGTGGGCAATCTGCGGATCGTTCTGCAGCTTGTCGCGGCTGAACAGGGAAAGAACCTTGGCCGCGGCTGCGGAACCCTGGGCGACGGAATTCGGGATATCCTTGGTGCCCTGGCAGACGCCGGCGAGGAACACGCCGGCCGTATTGGTTTCCACGGGGCGCAGCTTCGGATGGCTTTCCATGAAGAATCCGTAGTGGTCGTAGGAAATGCGCAGTTTTTCGGCCAGGGCGGCAGCGCCGTGGCTGGCTTCGATGCCGACCGCAAGGACGACCATGTCAACGGTCACCTGGACCTGGGTGCCGAGAAGGGTGTCGGCGCCCATGACCACGTACTGACCGTTTCCGTCAGGGTAGATCTTGGAAACACGGCCGCGGATGTACTCTGTGCCGTATTCCTCGACAGCCCTGCGGGTAAACTCGTCATAGCCTTTGCCCACAGCGCGGATGTCCATGTAGAAGACATAGGACTGGGAATCCGGGATGTGGTCCTTGGTCAGAACGGCCTGCTTCGCGGTGTACATGCAGCAGAAGCCGGAGCAGAGGTTCCTGCCACGTGAGGGATCACGGGAGCCGACGCACTGGATGAAGGCGATCTTCTTGGGCTCCTTGCCGTCGGAGGGGCGCACGATGTGGCCGCCGGTGGGGCCGGAGGCGTTGAGCAGACGTTCGTACTGCAGTGAGGTAATGACGTCGGGGTATTTGCCTCCGCCGTACTGCTCGTACACGGTCCAGTCCATGAGGTCATAACCGGTGGCGGCGATGATGCAGCCGACCTTTTCCGTGATGAGCTCGTCCTTCATTTCATAATTGATGGCCTTTGTGGGGCACACCTTGGCGCAGACGCCGCATTTGCCCGTGGTCAGCTTTTTGCAGTACTGCGGGTTGATGCTGGCGCGTTTGGGAATGGCCTGGGGGAACGGGATGTTGATGGCAGTGGTTTTGCCGACGTTCTCATTGAAGTGGTCCGGCACGTTCTTGGTGGGGCACTTTTCCGTACACGTGCCGCAGCCGGTGCACTTGGACCAGTCAACGTAGGTAGCGCGCTTCTTGATGGTGACGTCAAAGTTGCCGACATAGCCGGACACGTCCTGAACCTCGGAGCACGCGTAGAGGGTGATGTTGGGGTTCTGGGACACGTCCACCATCTTGGGACCGAGAATGCAGGCGGCGCAGTCCACGGTGGGGAAGGTCTTGTCGAGCTTGGCCATCTTGCCGCCGATGGTGGGCTCGCGCTCCACGAGCAGGACCTTGATGCCGGCATCAGCGCAGTCGAGAGCAGCCTGAATGCCGGCGACGCCGCCGCCGATAATCAGGACGCGCTTGTTGATGTCAAAGCTCTGAGCCTGGAGGGGACGGTTGTGGCGCAGTTTGGCCACGGCGATGCTGACGAGTTCGGTGGCCTTGTTGGTGTTGGCTTCCTTGTCCTTGCCGATCCAGGAGACGTGCTCGCGGATGTTGGCCATTTCGAACATGTAGCGGTTCAGTCCGGCACGTTCGACAGTGCGGCGGAAGGTGGGCTCGTGCATGCGCGGGGAACAGGAAGCGACGACCACGCCCGTGAGGTTGTGCTCGTGAATGGCCTTTTCGATGGCCGCCTGGCCGGGCTCGGCGCAGGTGTACATTAAGTCTGTGGCGTAAACGACGTCGGCAAAACCGAGGGCGTTCTTGGCAACCTGGGCACAGTCAACGGTGCCGCCGATGTTGCTGCCACAGTGGCAGACAAAAACTCCTATCCTCATGCGTTGCCTCCTTTGGCGGCCTTGTCTCTGGCCGCGGTGCTCAGCGCCCTGATTTTGTCAATGACGCGATCGGGGCTGACACAGAGCTTCTTCAGTCCGAGTTCGTCGGCGCTGCATCCGAAAGCGATACCCATCAGCTGGGTATAGTAGAGGACAGGAATGTTGAACTTGGTGCCTTCGGCCTTGGCGGCCTGCTTCTGGCGCAGGTCAAGGTTCATCTGGCAGAGCGGGCAGCACACGGCGACGCAGTCGGCGCCCATACGCACGGCGAGCTCAAGGATGCGCCCGGAGTTGCGGGCCGTGAGCGGGCGGTGCGGGATGCCGGAGGAAGCGCCGCAGCATTCCGTCTTCAGGGGGAAGTCGAGGATGCTGTCAGCGCCGCAGGCAGCGAGCAGGCTTTCCATGAGGCTCGGATTCTCGGGATCGCCGAAATTCATGAGTTCCGGCGGACGGCTCATGAGGCAGCCGTAGTAGGGAGCGATCTTGATGCCGGCGAGGGGGCTGGTCACGTGTTTCCTGATCGCGTCAGCGTCCCTCAGGCGGCCGATGCACTGCATGACGGAAATGGTTTCGGGAAGCTTCTCCGGAGCGGGCTCGTCGAGGAGTCCGTTCACCCTGTCCCTGAACTCGGGGTTCTCCATGCGCTGGCGGGCGTGGAGAAGGTTGGAGAGGCAGCTCGGGCAGGGGGTGACCACCGTGTCCGCACCCTGTTTGGCAGCCAGGGAGAGATTGCGGGTGCAGAGGGCCGCGGAAAGTTCCGTGCTTACCGCGTGAGCGGGGGTGGAGCCGCAGCAGTTCCAGTCTTTGATTTCTTCCGCCTGGATCCCGAGGACCTTGCAGACGGCCTGAGAGGAGAGCTCGTAGTCAAGAGAGGACCCCTTGGCCGAGCATCCGGGGTAATATGCTAACTTCATGGACGGACCCCTTCCTTCTTGGCACGTTCCTTATAACGTTTGAAAATGCGCGCCACGGATTCCGCAGCCGCCTTGTCGGGAATGACATGGGGCTTGATGCTGAGCTTGTTCTTCATAAGGGCCATGGGCGCAAGATCGAGATCGGTGTACAGGCGCAGGGAACGCAGCATGTACAGGGCCATGGTGCCGATTTCATAGCTGCGTCCGAACGCCCTGACGGTGTCCAGGAACGAAAACCAGAATTTTTCCATACGGCGGACGCTGACCACGTTCTTGCGGCGGGCCATATGACGGAGCGTCTCCATAACCCCGGCCACGTCGATGTCGTTGGGGCAGCGCAGGGAGCAGGTGGAGCAGGACAGGCACATCCAGATGGATTTGGAGCTCAGTACTTTTTCCTTCAGGCCGAGCTGAATGCCCCGCATGATCTGGTTGGGCTGCATGTCGTAGTCTGGCGATGCAGGACAGCCGGCCGTGCAGTTGCCGCACTGGTAACAGTTGCTGATGTTTTGCCCGCTTTCGGTCTCAACCTCTTTCTGGAAGGCCGGGTCCTTTGAGCGGACGAGATCAACGGTCTCTCTCATTTTTCCCTCCGACGCGCTTCCTGGCAGACAGGAAACGCTCTACAGGCGTTTATCTAACGGCCGAGTTGTTGCAGTGATCCCGAAAGGATGCAGATGGCAGGAGGTGCTGCATCGGCTTTTCAGGCAGGCGTCTCTGCCCCGGCTGATAAAAGCGTAGTATATAACAGGAATCAAATTTATCCAGTTCTATGGGAAATTGCTACTTTTTTCACGATTTTTCGTGACAGCCGGAAAAAATACACAGACCGGGGCCGGTTTATTCCGTTTTCCCGTCCTGCGCTCCGGCTGTTCCGGCCTCCCGTTCCCGTACGGCGTGATCGAGGGCCATGAGGCCGAGGAGGTAGCTGTTTGACCCGAAGCCCTCGATGCAGCCGCAGCAGGCCGGCGCGATGACGGACTGGTGGCGGAATGATTCCCTTCCCTGCACGTGGGACATGTGCACTTCGACCACGGGACAGTGCAGGATGTCGAGAGCATCAAGCAGAGCGTAGCTGTAGTGGGTCCAGGCGCCTGCATTGATGACGACGCCTCTGGTTCCGTCCGTGAGGGCTTTATGAATTCTGTCCACGAGCGCGCCCTCGTAGTTGCTCTGATAGAAATCGAGAGTGACGCCCATCTGGGAGGCCAGGTGTCTGAGCGCATTATTGATGTCATCCAGGGTGGCTGTGCCGTAGACGGCGGGATCCCGCCTGCCGAACATGTTCAGATTGACACCGTGGAGAATAAGATAGTCATGCTGGGTCATGTTGTCTTCCGTCTTCAGGGACAGACACCGGCCGGGATCGAGGGGACACCGGCCGGCCTGGTTCATGGAATTTGGGAACTAGGCGAATTTTCTGCGGGCGGCGGCGAAACCGTCGGCTGCATTGCGTATGACCTTCTCGTCCACACAGAAGGCGAGGCGGAAGTAGCCGGGGCAGCCGAAGCCCGTGCCGGGCACACCGAGCACGCATTCCTTGGTGAGTTCGGCGATGAAGGCCTGATCGTCTCCGCCGGGGGCCTTGGGGAAGAAGTAGAAGGCGCCGCGGGGCATGGTGAACTCGTAGCCGGCTTCGGTAAGAACCTCGGCCATGGCGTTGCGGCGGCGCAGGTAGATATTGCTGTCCACGGTGCTGCCGAGGCCTGCGACCATGATGTGCTGGCCGACAATGGGGGCGTTGACGTAGCCGAGTATGCGGTTGGTGAGCGTGATGGCAGCGATAAATTCGTCGCGGCGGTCAAGAAGCGGGGACGGTACGGCATAGCCGATCCGCTCCCCGGGGAGAGACATGTTCTTGGAGAAGGAGCTCAGGAGTACGGCGTAAGGGTAGAGCGGCAGCACAGAGGGAACGACGGCTCCGTCGTAGGCCAGGAAGCGGTAGGGTTCGTCGCTGAGCAGCCAGATGGGATGGCCGACCTCGCGGCTCTTCTTTTCGAGGACGGAGACGATATCTTTCAGGATGTCCAGACTGTAGATGGCGCCGGTGGGGTTGTTCGGGGAATTGATGATGACGGCCCTGGTCTTTTTGGAAATAGCGGCCTCAAGGGCGTTCACATCGGGTTCCCACGTGTCTTTTTTCGTATTGACACGGGTGAGGTAGCCGCCGTGGTTGGCGACGTAGAAATTGTATTCGACGAAGTAGGGGGCAAAGGTGATCAGTTCCTCTCCGGGATTGAATATGGCCCGGAGGACGGCGTTGAGGGCGCTGGCCGCTCCGACGCTGATGATGAGACCGTTGCCGTCAATCTGCACGCCCTGTTCCTTTGAGACCCATTTCGCGAGAGCTTCTCTCGCCCAGGGGGCACCGGCGTTGGGCGTATAGCCGAACGCGAAAGGCTGGTCGCATTTGGCGGCGAAGTCCTGCAGTCCCTTCACGACCGCTTTGGGGGCGGGGAGATCCGGGTTGCCCAGGGAAAAGTCGTAAACCTTGTCGTTGCCGTACTTCTTCCTCAGCTCGATGCCCGCCTCGAACATGCGGCGGATCATGGAGGAGTGGGCCATATATCCTTCTACAGCTTTAGAGAGCAGTTCCATGGAGACCTCCTGTCTTGTCATTGGCCATTGTATAAGCTATTACTTGGGGTAATACACTTTTTCGGTGGAGGTTTTCAATGGCTCGGTTTTCCCCTACCTGTTTTGTGGCTCCTGCCCTTCTTTTCTGCGGCATGTTTTTTATTTCCGGCTGCGGGCTGTGGCAGGACGCGCCCGAGGAAAAGGGCATGAAGGTGACGGCCGCAGTGCGTGGGGTTCACTACTGCTCGAGGCTTTCTCCGGAACTCTCCATAGCCAATCCTCCCAAGGGAACTGACCGCTACGAGGTAAAACTCGAGCGTCTTGATGACGGGCAGTTCTATGGCGGCGGCACGTGGGCGTTTGACGGCCTTGACGGAGATGGAATGGATTCCATTCCCGAAGGCGCTCTGACCAGCCATTACCGCGGCCCCTGTCCGGGTGTGGGCAGGAGCGAGAGGTTCAGGTTCACGGTTTCGGCCATGGGCAGGGACTCCAAAGTGCCGCTTGAGGTCAGAACCTATGACTTCACCGCTGAAAAGTAGCAGAGCGTTATCTTTCGCGAAATAACAGAGCCTCCGCGCGGTCCTGCCGCGCGGAGGCTCTGTTATTTTTTTTCTGTGGAAGAGAGGCTACAGGTCGTCTTCGTCGATCTCGGGAAGAACGGCGGCCACATTTGTCCTGATGCGGCGGTGTTTGTGCACCTCTTCTTCCTTCACGGGGCGGAAGGAAGGCAGGTTATTGTACCCGTTCCAGAATCCGGGACAGAGTCCGCTCATGATGTAGGGGTTTCCAAGACGGAAGCCGAGCTTTCCCGGCCTCGCGCAGGCGGCTATGGCCAGAGCGGCCGCCCAGGGTGCCGAAGGGGCGATCCAGATGGAGTGAGAGGCTTCGAGAGGCTCTTCGTCCTCCTTTCTGCGGCGGGGATGGCTTTCCCTGCGCTCCACGATGTTCCCGTCATCGTCAATATCCAGGCCGCAGGCCCGTGCGAAGCTTTCCGCAGCCACCCAGGTACCCCGGCACGGATCGTAGCTGCTGGGCATACGGGCGGGCTGTCCCGCGAGCGCCGGAAGCATGCTCAGCAGAACGGGCAGGCAGAGCCAGTCGCCGGGAAGATCCCCGGGAATCACGATGCCGCCTTCGGGAAGCTTCGTCAGTTTCTCTCCCTTCAGGGAGACGCTGCCGTCAGCAGAGGTGTCCGGTTTCAGGCCGCACTGGGTGAATACCTGAAGTGCGGCTTCCGCCTCGGGGGTGTCCGGCCAGTTTCCTCTGAGGGTTACGCTTCCGGAAAGAGCAGGAACCAGGGCCAGCAGGAAGATGGCCAGTTCCGGCTCCATCGGGAGGGAAAAATCTTCCGGAATGATGATTTTTGAGGGGGATATGTGAATTTTTTCACCATCTAACTCTGCTTTTGCCTGAACACTCTGCAGGAGGGGAAGAATCCGGCTGATGATGCGGCCGCGCTGCGGAGCTGCCGAGAGATCGAAGGTGACGGAGATATCGTAGAAGGGGGCGGCGAGCAGCATGCCTTCAATGAATTCAAAGGGCACGTCCGCAGGAAAAACGATGCAGTCCGGCAGAAGGCCGGAGCATTCCACGCGCACGGGGAGTCCGGCACCCCCCGGGATGGTGTGCACGAGCCTCGCGCCGAGCTTTGGCAGGAAAGCGTCCACGGCGTCGAGCCCGCAGAGGGGAAGTGTGGAGTCGCTGGTGAATTTTGCGCGGCTCGGATGGCCGAGATAGTGCCCCAGGGCGAGGTAGAAATTGTAGGAACTGCTGCCCGTGACAATGACCTTGTCTGGTGTGCCGCAGCGTTTTGCAGAGGGAGCCGTGATGGTGCCGTGTCCGTCGTCAGAGAGCTCGGCGCCCATGGCGTTGAAGGCCTGCATGCAGTCGTAAACAGGGGTGTTCATGAGCGTGGGGCCCAGGCGCAGAGGCTGGCCGGACGCTGCTGCGAGGGCAATAAGCGAGCGCGTGTAGCGGCAGGCAAGAGGAGCCTTTATGTCAATGCTGACAGGCTCCTGCCGGGGAGAAAGGCCGAACGCCTGGCGCTTCTCAGCGCCTTCGGCCGGCTTCGGGAAGAAGGAGGCTTCTTCCATGAGGGTGAAGAAAAGGCCGGCCAGCCTGGGATCGCTGCTTACCTTCGCAACGCGCGCCTCCCAGTCCTCGCGGATCATCTTTTCATCCTGGGATCCCGGATTCTTTTTCCTGCCGGCCATGCGCGCCAGCATGTTGTGACGGCGCATGATGAGGTTGATGATGTCAGCGTCGATATCGCAGACAGTATCCCTGAGAGGACGTTTGCGCGTCTCAAAATCACTCATTGAAGGAAACCTCCCGCATGAGGGCGTAAAGGCTGCTGTACAGCGCCGGGTCATTGCTCACTTTGGAGACATGGTCCTCCCATGACTCGCGGATTTTCTTTTCTTCCCAGGGGGCAAGGCTGTCGTGATCGCCCTGCATCTTCTTAATGAAGGCGCTGCGGCGCTTGACGAGCCTGAGAATATCCCTGTCAATGTCACAGACTGTTTCCCTGAGGGGCGGGCGAGGTCTGTCGCGGAAGGGTTCGCTCATCGCAAGATTTTCCTTATGTAATTGTAGGTTGGGCTGGGTGCTGCCCGACGGACGGATGCGGCCGGGGGCCGGGCCGGGGCGGAAGAGGCAGAGAAAGAAGGGGCCCGCGGGAGATGCGCGGGGTTCCCCTTCGTACCTTAGGGGGCCTCTGAATGCAAGTTTCCCGGCTCAACGGACCCAATATTTTCTGTAAAAATTTTTGAATGTTAATATATTGAATTTACACGATAATTTACTTTACGAGGGCGGAAAATACGAGAACGGGCTTGACCAATCGGGAAGAGCTTGTTACGAAATTCTCAAGCCAAGTGAGAAAGAGCTGATTGTGAAATCTTGATCTTTCTCCGCAGATTAGTTTATTATGAACCGGATATCGGTACTGGCCCGAGTGTCCAGTTTCCGGTTATCAATAACCTTATTCTCTAGAGCTGGAGGAAACGTATGCCTACGTTTGTTGATCCGTCTAAATGCGACGGTTGCAAGGGCGGCGAAAAGACGGCCTGCATGTACATCTGCCCCAACGATCTTATGGTCCTGGATCCGGATGCCATGAGGGCTTACAACCAGGAACCCGATGCCTGCTGGGAATGCTACTCCTGTGTTAAGATTTGCCCCCAGGGCGCCATTACCGCCCGTCCCTACGCCGACTTTGCTCCTCTCGGCGGCACCTGTATCCCCATGCGTTCTGCTGACTCCATCATGTGGACCGTCAACTTCCGTGATGGCAGCACCAAGCGTTTCAAATTCCCCATCCGTACTACTCCTGAAGGCTCCATCGAGCCCTACAAGGGCTGGGACAAGGAAGGCAATCTGGACGACGAGTACTTCTACACTGAAAGCGAACTCAAAGAGCCTGAACAGCCCATCATGGAAAAGGCTACCGTCGAAGACGCCGACGCTTCCCTTACCTTCAAGCTTTAAAATTCGTTTTCCTGAGTATAGACAAATCTGTCACCAGAATATTTAGGAGTAAGCTACTATGCCTATGATCCCTGTTAAGGAAGCGCCGCGCGGCGTTCGTATTTCCGAACCGACTTATAAAGAACATGAGACCGACCTGCTGATCGTGGGCGGCGGCATGGGCGCCACCGGCGCCGCTGTCGAAGCTGTCCGCTGGGCCAAACCCCTCGGCATCAAAGTGTTCCTCTGCGATAAGGCCGCCCTCGAGCGTTCCGGCGCTGTGGCCCAGGGCCTTTCCGCCATCAACACCTTCCTTGAAAACAACACTCCTGACGACTACGTGCGCATGGTCCGCAACGACCTTATGCACATCGTCCGCGATGACCTCATCTTCGACGTAGGCCGTCACGTTGACGACTCCGTCAAGCTCTTCCAGGATTGGGGCCTCCCGATCTGGGCCAAGGCTGACGATGGCGTCCACAACCTCAACGGCGCTGAAGCTCTTGCCGCTGGCAAGACCATGCGTTCCGGTGCCAAGCCCGTCCGTTCCGGCCGCTGGCAGATCATGATCAACGGTGAGTCCTACAAGTGCATCGTTGCTGAAGCTGCCAAGAAAGCCCTCGGCGACGACGGCTACATGGAACGCTGCTTCATCGTGAAGCTGCTCCTCGACAAGAACACCCCCAACCGCATCGCCGGTGCCGTGGGCTTCAGCACCCGTGAGAACGTCGTGCACATCTTCAAGACCAACGCCATGATCGTGTGCTGCGGCGGCGCCGTTAACATTTACCGTCCCCGCTCCACCGGTGAAGGTATGGGCCGCGCCTGGTATCCTGTTTGGAATGCCGGTTCCACCTACACGCTCTGCGCTCAGGTTGGCGCCGAGATGACCATGATGGAAAACCGCTTCGTGCCCGCCCGCTTCAAGGACGGCTACGGCCCCGTCGGCGCTTGGTTCCTGCTCTTCAAGGCTAAGGCCACCAACGCTGCTGGTGAGGATTACTGCAAGACCCTCGACCACAAGATGCTCGACATCTACCGCAAGCTCGGCTACGCCACCGGTAAGGTCGTTCCCACCTGCCTCCGCAACCATCAGATGCTCCACGAAATGCGTGCCGGCCACGGCCCCATCTACATGGACACCAAGACCGCTCTTCTGAACACCTTCGCCACCCTCGACGAGAAGGAACAGAAGGACCTCGAAGCTGAAGCTTGGGAAGACTTCCTCGACATGTGCGTTGGTCAGGCCAACCTCTGGGCTGCCACCAACACCCAGCCTGAGAACCGCGGTTCCGAAATCATGCCGACCGAGCCTTACCTCCTCGGCTCTCACTCCGGCTGCTGCGGCATCTGGGCTTCCGGTCCTGACGAAAAGTGGGTTCCTGAAGAATACAAAGTCCGTGCTGCCAACGGCAAGGTCTACAACCGTATGACCACCGTCGACGGCCTGTTCACCTGCGCTGACGGCGTGGGCGCTTCCGGCCACAAGTTCTCCTCCGGCTCTCACGCTGAAGGCCGTATCGCTGGTAAGGCGGCTGTCCGCTACATCCGCGACCACAAGGACTTCAAGCCTGAGCTCGCTGAGAAGCCTGAAGATCTGGTCAAGGAGATCTACGCTCCTTACTACACCTTTGAGCAGTACAAGGATAAGTCCACTGACTCTGTGGTGAACCCGAACTTCATCTCCCCCCGCAACTTCATGATGCGCCTCATCAAGTGCACCGATGAATACGCTGCTGGCGTGGGCACCTACTACACCACCTCCAAGAAGCTCCTCGACACTGGCTTCTGGCTGCTCGGCATGCTGGAAGAAGACTCCAAGAAGCTCGCCGCCCGTGACCTCCACGAGCTGCTCCGCTGCTGGGAGAACTACCATCGTCTGTGGACCGTCCGTCTGCACATGCAGCACATCGCCTTCCGCGAAGAAACCCGTTATCCTGGTTTCTACTACCGTGCTGACTTCCCGGCCATCGACGACAAGAAGTGGAAGTGCTTCGTCAACTCCAAGTACGATCCGAAGACCGGCGAAACCAAGGTCTTCAAGAGGACTTACTACAAGCTCATCCCGGATGCTGAATAGTATATACTGAAGGTTTTGATGGGGGAGACCCACCCTTTTCAAGGGGGGGTCTCCCTCTTTTAATACCGAACGTAGGAGGATAATCAGGATGTCCAATGCCATTCTCGTCGTCGGTGGCGGCTTTTCGGGTCTGACTGCTGCCATAGAAGCGGCGGAACTGGGGCATGATGTCTATATCGTCGAGAAAACACCATTCCTTGGCGGTCGTGTCGCCCAGCTCAACAAATACTTCCCCAAACTTTGCCCGCCCTCCTGCGGTTTGGAAATCCAGTTCCAGCGCATCAGGAATAATCCACATATCAAATTTTTCACGCTCGCTCAGGTCACGGCTCTCTCGGGAACCAAGGGAGATTACAAGGTCCAGGTGACTGTGCAGCCCCGTTACACGGCTCCGCACAACGTGGATCTCGGTCTGACCGCCTCTGCCCTCGAGGGCGAGGTAGCCAATGAGTTCGATTTTGGATTGTCCAAGCGCAAGGCTCTCTACAAAACCATGCCTTTCGCTTTCCCTGGCCGTTACGTGCTGGATCCCAAATCGCTCACCCCCTCTGACACCGCTAAGATCGCAGCCTGCAAGTTCATCGATACGAAGGAACAGCCCAGGACTGTCGAGCTGAACGTCGGAGCCATTGTTGTCGCCACCGGCTGGAAGCCGTACGACGTCACCAGGCTCGCCAACCTCGGCGCCGGCAGCGTCAAGAACTGCATCACCAATATGCAGATGGAACGCCTCGCCTCGCCCTTTGGCCCCACCGGCGGCCGCATCGTGCGCCCCTCCGATGGCATCGCCCCCAGGCGCGTCTGCTTCGTGCAGTGCGCTGGCTCCCGTGATCAGAACCACCTCAACTACTGCTCCTACATCTGCTGCATGGCTTCCATTAAGCAGAGCCTCTATCTTGCCGAGAAGCTTCCGGACGCCACGGCCGATATCTATTATATCGACCTGCGTACTCCCGGCCGCTATGTGAACTTCCTCGACAAGGCCAAGGCCACTGGCAAAGTGCACTTCATCAAGGGCAAGGTTGCCAATGTCGAGCAGGCTGAAGGTGATAAGGTAAGCGTTCAGGTTGAGGACGCCATCCGTGGCGAAAAACTCACTCTTACCTATGATCTGGTAGTCCTGGCCACCGGCATGCAGCCTTCCCTGGCCGGGGAAAAGTTCCCCCTGCCCGTGCCGCTTGATGAAGATGGCTTTGTCACCGGCGGCGAAGATGCAGGCATTTTTGCTGCCGGCTGCGCTGTCATGCCGCTTGACGTGACTCGTTCCGCGCAGACCGGTACTGCCGCCGCCCTCAAGGCGGTTCAGGCTGTTCAAGGGAGGTAGGCAGCATGGCCAGCAAAATTGGCGTTTATTTTGACGCTTCCAATATCGGTGGGGGCCTTGATGTCGAGGCTCTCGCTGCAGGCGTGACGGCCAAATGGGGCACTCTTGCTCCCGTTGTGAAGGTTTTCCCCGTCCTCGCCGATAACGTGGAGGCCATCAAAGCCGACATTACTGCCGAGCAACTTGATGGTGTTCTCCTCTGCGGTGCCAGCCCCCGCGCTGACGCCGAAATCTTCCGTTTCCCTGTCCTCACCGAACATGTGAACCTGCGTGAGCAGTGCGTCATGTGCTTCCAGGACAAGGACGGCAATCCGCTCAAGGAAGGGCAGGCCGCTCCTGAACTGCTCACCATGATGGCCACTGACTATGTCAATATGGGCGTCGTGAAGATGCAGAAGGGCAACCTTCCCGATTCCGCGGCTCTCCCCGAGGGGGGCACCCAGCGCATCCTTGTTGTTGGCGGTGGCTTCACCGGCCTTACCGCCGCTCTTGAAGGCGCCCGCAGCGGCTACGAAGTCGTGCTCGTCGAAAAGACCGGCGAACTCGGCGGCGCTGCCAAGAACATTCCTGTCGGCTCCCCGCTTTCCGCTCCGTGGGACGACAAGGAACCCCTCAAACTTGACGAGAAGATCGCCGCTGTCAAAGCCGAGAAGGCCATCACCGTGTATATGAACACGACGGTCGCCAAACTGGCCGGACAGCCCGGTGCGTACGAGTGCACCCTTGCTACCCCGAATGGCGAGAAGGTCGAGAAGATCGGCTCCGCTGTCGTGGCCTGCGGCTGGGTGCCCATGGACGACAAGTACCTCGCTCCGCTTGGTCTCGGCTCTTCCGATAAGATCGTGACCGCCGCTGCCTTCCAGAAGATGGTGGCTCAGGGCCGCGTTGACGCCAAGCGTATCGCCTTTGTGCTCGACACCACCGTTGCTGAAGAGGAATTCAGGAAGCAGGCCGAAGAGGCCGAAGCTGCCAGGAAGGCCGCCGAAGAGGCTGCCGCCAAGGAAGGCGCTGACGAGAAGAAGGAAGAGGGCACCGAGAAAATCTTCGTGAAGGAAGACCTCGAGTCCATCAAGCACCTGCGCTATTCCAACGTGGTCAACTCCGTGGGCATGCTCCGCCTGGCCAACACTGTTGCCGAGCAGACCAATGACAAGACCCAGTGCTATGTCATCTACCGCAACATGACCATGCCCGGCATCTTCGAGCGCTTCTACAAGACCATGCAGAACCGCCTCGGTCTCATGATGACCAAGGCCGATGTCACCTCAGTTAAGGAAGACGGCGACCATGTCGTCGTGTCCTGCGCCAACACCCTGCTTGGCATGGACTTCGACCTTGACTGCGACCTCGTTGTTCTGCCCACGGGTATTGTTCCCGTGACCGCCAAGGATGCCGTGATGCAGTTCGAGTACAGGCAGGGACCTGACTTCCCCGACTTGGATCATTTCGACGGCTACGTCGACTCCAACTACATCTGCTTCCCCTACGAAACCCGCCGTACCGGTGTGTACGCCGCCGGCTGTGTGCGTCAGCCCATGACCCTCGACGGCTGCGTCGAGGACGCCCGCGGTGCCGTGCTCAAGGCCATTCAGGCCATCGAGTGCGCTGAACGCGGCGTTGCCGTGCATCCCCGCTCCGGTGATAAAACCTACCCGGTGTTCAACTTCGCCCGCTGCACGCAGTGCAAGCGCTGCACCGAAGAATGCCCGTTCGGCGCTCTTGATGACGATGAAAAGGGTACGCCCAAACCGAATCCCGGCCGCTGCCGCCGCTGCGGTACCTGCTTCGGTGCCTGCCCCGAACGCGTTATCTCCTTCGCCAACTACAATATCGATATGATCGGCTCCATGATCGGTCAGGTCGCCGTTCCCAAGGACTTCAAGAATGACGGACCCCGTGTCCTCCTCCTCGCCTGCGAGAACGACGCGTATCCTGCCCTCGACATGGCTGCCCAGCGCCACGAAACCTGGAGCCCCTACGTACGCATTATCCCCGTGCGCTGCCTCGGTTCCGTCAACGCCATCTGGATCTCCGATGCCATGAGCAAGGGCTACGATGGTGTCATGCTTCTTGGCTGCAAGTACGGTGACGATTATCAGTGCCACTTCATCAAGGGTTCCGAACTCTGCTCCAGACGTATGCAGAACATCGCTGAAACCCTGAACCGCCTGGGCGTTGAGCCCGAGCGTGTTGAGCAGTTCGAAGTCGCCATCGACGAGTATGACAAGGTGCCTGGCATGATCAACGACTTTGTCAAGCGCATCGAGAAGATCGGCGCCAACCCGTTCAAGGCCATGTAGGAGGAAGGCAGAATGGCTAAAGTTACTCTTACGCCTGACTCTGGCTTTGCCAGAGAACTTATGGATGCGGGCGGGGAATCACTCAAGAAGTGCTATCAGTGCGCTACTTGTGCGGTCGCCTGCCCGATGGCCCCTGCCAACCATCCGTATCCCCGCAAGGAGATGGTTTGGGCTTCTTGGGGTCTGAAAGACAAAATCACGGCCGATCCTGATATCTGGCTGTGCCACAACTGCGGCAACTGCGCTGAGCTCTGCCCGCGCGGTGCCAACCCCGCTGACGTGATGGCTGCCGCCCGCAACCTCATGTACAGGGATCTGTGCAAGCCCGCCAAGATTGGCAAGCTTATGAGCAAGCGCTCCGGCCTGCCCATCCTGTTCGCCATTCCGGCCCTGCTCTGGCTCATCGTGTGGGCTATCCGTGCGGCCTGTGTTGGCTCCTGGTTCCCCAGGACCGCGGACGGCAGGATCGTGTTCGGCCAGATCTTCTATGGCGACTACACCATCGACCCCATCTTCATGCTTACGTTCTTCGGAGCCATCTACATCCTCTACAAAGGCTGCAGCAAACTCTGGAACATGTTTAAGAACAACGACGGCAAGCTTCTTGTCGTCGGTCCGACCAAACCCTGGTACTGGCATCTTGGCATGCTTCTCTGGGAAGAAATCGGCTCGCACAAGAAGTTCGACACCTGCACGACCGGCCCCAAGACCGGACAGCCCGAAAACTCCCGCAAGCTCGGACATATGTGCACGGTTTGGGCCTTTATCTGCCTTATGGTGGTAACGGCCGTTGTGGCAGGCGGTCACTGGGTAGGCAAGGTTTTCCCCTGCATCTCCATCGCCACGCCCATGCCCACGCTGTTCCCTGTTAAGATCCTGGCCAACTTTGGCGCTATTCTGCTCCTTGTCGGCCTCTTCCTGCTTACGATCCGCCGCAAGCGTCAGAATCCCAAATATTTCTCCTCCAGCTATCAGGACTGGTATCTGCTGGGTCTTATTTGGTGTATCGCGCTTACGGGCTGCTTCTCTCAGTTCTTCAGACTGATTGACGCCGTCCACTGTGCCTACTTCATTTACTATCTGCACCTCGTGTTTGTGTGGATGCTCTTTGCCTATCTTCCTTGGTCGAAGCTCGGGCATCTCGTGTACCGTACCGCCGCTCTGCTTTATGTGCGCATGTACGGCCGCGGCTAAGCTGGACATCTAAACAACAACGAAAATGAGCACTCCGAGGAGGAGATGTAAAATGTCTGATTCTGAACGTAAAATCTTTCCGGTCGAGACTGTGCTTGCCCTCGTCTCTGGCAAGGAAGACGCTGATGTAAGAGAGATCGCTGGTTATATCACTGGCCGTTCCATGGTCTGCCCCAAGATGGCCAAGAGCGTCGCCGTTTTCGCTGGCGCCTGGCTTGCCCGTCTGTATCCCAAATTTGCGGATATGGTCTACGACGGCAGTGAAGCCTGGGAACTTTTTGTCAACCGCTGCGCCGCGCAGCTTGGCGACAAGATTTCCCTGCCTCCCATGGACGGACGCATCAAGGAATCCTGCCTTGCTGCTCTCGATGCCATGGATAAGGCTTTTGCCGAAGTTGATGCCCTCAAGGCCGAGGTCGCCAAGCAGGCTGCCGAAATCGAGGCTCTGAAGCCCCTCGAGGGCGCTCTTGAAGCCGCGAAGAAGCAGGCTGACCAGCTTGATGCCCAGCTCAAGGCCCAGAAGAAGGACATGGGTGCCCTTCGCCGTCAGGCCGCCGGTTTCGAAGGCAAGATTGCCCTCGACGAGGAAGAGCTGCTTGATACCATCAAGCGCACCATCAAGGACAACCTCAAGAACATCACCGTCGCTGCCGGCGGTGCTGCCGCTGCTGGCGCCGTGGCCGGTGAGGCCGCTGCTGAAGGCGGCGAGGCTGCTGCCGAGGAAGCTCCCGCTGAAGACGATTCCATGGGATTCGGTTTCGGTGATGAGGATTCCACCGGTTTTGGCTTCTAGTCTCTCAGACTGATTCGTAGTAAAAGAAGGGGCCGGAGAATGTTTCTCCGGCCCCTTCTTTCTTTTTTTTTAACCACGCCCTGCAGGAGGTGCACCATGGATATGAGCAAAGCAAAATCGATTGTTGTTCCCGGTGAACTCGCCCGCGGCTGCATGGATCGCATGAAGATGAGCGAGCCGCAGTTCGCGCGTCTGCTCAATCTCAGCGAGGAAGAACTTCAATCGTTCTTCAGCGGCAGACTGCCCATCACGAAGGAACTCGCTTTTGCCCTGAAGGAAGCCACAGGCCTCACGGCCAGCTTCTGGATCGGATTCGAGCGCACTTACCGTCACCGCCTCGCGAAACTGGAGGAGGCGAAGACCTCGGGTAAAGCCTAGAGACTTACCATTTGCCGTAATGGGGAGGTACCTCGAGTTCCTGTGCGTTCTTGCCGGAAGAGAGTTCCTCCATGCTGGCTCTGAGCCGGCCGATGGCGCTGATTGCTTCTTCAAGGGCCTTCTCCAGCCTGTCGATCTGTTTCTGCTGACTGACAAGGACGTCATCGAGCTCCCGGAGTTTTTCCGACAGGAAGTAGTTGTCTCCTTCCAGACTTTCAAGACGCTCTTCTGCTGTTTTCACGCGACTCTCCTTTTCTTATGCTGAGAAAAAGCCGCCCGTCCCGGCTCACGCGGGAGGGGCGGCTTTTTGTAATCAGTGCCGTGTGCGGTGTCTACTTTCCCTGAGGGGGCATGACCATAGGCATTTCACCTGAAGGAGGCATGCTGCCGGATTGGGGCATGCCTGCCGGCGGCATGCCCATACCGCCCATGGGAGAGCCTCCCTGGCCGCCGCCCATGCTGGAATGACCGACCATGAACTGTCCCCATTCTTCAGAGGTGATGACCTTGTCTCCGTTCTTGTCGATGCGGGCGAAGGCTTCGGGCTTCATTCCGGGATGGGCCTTCAGAAATTCTTCCTGGCTCACCTTCCCGTCCTTATCAGCGTCCATTTTGTCAAAGCTGGCCTGACCGGCTTTGCTCATGTCCATGCCACCCTGCATGCCGCCCATGGGCGGCATGGCCTGATCCGCGGCGCCTGCTTCCTGTCCGGCAGCGAAGCCGAGGCAGAGGGCACAGGCGATGGCCGGAAGCATTGTATGCAGTTTCATTGTTTTCCTCTTTGTGCAAAAAAGTTTTGACCCGACAGGCTAGTCATCGGGGATATCATTGATGAAGAGCTGGAAATTGTCCGTGTCTCCGGTCTTGTAGTCATCATTCCAGAGGAGGGCTGACCAGTAGAAAGGCGAATTAAGCCTCAGCCCGTTGTTCGCGGAAGCATAGAATCGGTGCAGGGCGTGTCCGTACTCTTCCTGCTGTTCTCCAGGGAGTTTTTTCAGGTAAGGTTCAGCGATCCCGTACAGATCACGCATCTTCTCGGCTTTTTTCTTCATGAATTCCGTGTAGACGTCGCTTTTGCCTTCACTGAGAGCTGCGTTGGCCTTTGCCTCGCAGTCCATGACCCCGTCATGGTATTCCTGCAGGAAGGCTTTGAAGTCACTCATTGCTGACATGGCTGTTCCTCTGCTTTTCTGGTGTCCCGTACAAAGAAAGCCTGCGCGGGCGAACCGCGCAAGCTTCTGAGTACATGATATTCCGGTTTAATCCCAGTGGCGCTTATCGTCGATGGGTCTGACCTGGGGCGGCAGCGATCCGGGGGCGAGGACCTTCAGCTCGGAACGCAGCTTAATCTTCTCACGGAACTGCTGCAGGAGCTCATCGCGGCGCTTGAATTCGCTGGCCTCAATATTGAGGGTCATCTCATCTATGCCGTCGGGGTTGGTGACCACGATCTGCCAGCGCTTGATTTCCTCAAAGCGGCTCATGACCTGCTCAACCTGATGCGGATACACGAACATGCCGCTGATACGCGCGGTGGTGTCCACGCGGCCGACGATGCTGCCGAGACGCGGGCTGGTGCGTCCGCAGGGGCACGGGCTTCTGTCAATGTAGGAAAGGTCGCCAGTGGCCAGGCGGATGAGGGGATAGGTTTTATTGAAGGACGTAACGACGATTTCGCCAACTTCGCCGTCCTTCAGCGGAATGCCGGTGTCGGGATGGCAGATTTCGACGTAACAGCGGTTGGCGATGTGCAGACCGGTGCGGTGGAAGCATTCATAGCCGATGCAGCCCACGTCCGCGGTGCCATAGCCCTGACGCATGATGATGTCGAATTTCTTTTCGAGCTGGTTGCGCATCTTTTCGGAAAGGCGTTCGCCGGTAACGAAGGCGACTTCCAGGAACAGATCCTTGCGCAGGTTGAGACCCTTTTCCTCTGCCTTCTGGGCCAGATGCATAAGGAAGCTCGGGGTGCCCACGTAACCGGAGACACGGAGCTTCTGCATGATGTCGAGCTGCGTGGAAGCTTCGGTGGGGCCTGCGGGAATGACGGAGCAGCCGAGATTGCGCAGGGGTTCTTCGAACATCAGTCCGGCTGGCGTGAGCTGGTAGTTGAAGGCATTCTGCACAATGTCACCGGGGCGGAAGCCGACGGAATAAAAGGCCTCTGTGTATCCCCAGTAGTCCTGGGCCCTGTCCTCGGGATCAAAGATGGGGCCGGGGGACAGGAAAATACGCTTCAGATCCCCGATATCCTTCGTCAGCAGGCCGCCCAGGCGGGGACCCATGGACTGCAGGAAGATGAGCTCTTTCTTCTTGAGAATCGGAATGTGCTTGATATCGGAAAGGGTCTTGAATTTTTCGACGTTGAACTGAGCACGATCAAAACGTTTTTTAACATCTTCAGAATAACGGTAGGCGTACGTGAGCAGTTCTTTCAGCTGAATGAGGTAATATTGCTTGCGCTCATTGGCATCAAGAACTTCGCGGCGGCTGAAGATACCCTCAGTGCGATCCTTGCGAGTCATCCAAAAGCTCCTGTCTAAATTGCAAATGACCAAAATATTTAGGGAAAAAAATGCGGAATTGCAAGTGTTTTTTTATTTATGGTGTAAAATCAGTATGTTGAACTTAAAAAATGTGTTACGAATATATAATAAAATAGCAATATTTGAAAAATGCGCCGCATTCCCGTGACTTGAGTCCTGAGTAAGGCGCCGCCAATATATGTCATAATAAAAGCGGCTATAACAGCCTGCAGTTCCGGGTCCTCTTTCTGGCGGGTCACTTCAGGTTTTCAGGTGATGATTCCCAGCCGGGATGGGCCTTGCGGAAATTGCGCAGCTGGCGGTCGCGCAGGGAGTTGTAAACAGGAGCAGATCCGAGAAAGTTTGCCAGCAGACTGGCGATGACGGACGTGCACAGCACGGCCGGGAGAAGAAGCCAGGCCCCTGTCATTTCGGTAATCAGAAAGGCACCCGTCAGAGGAGCGCGGACTGTCCCGGAGAAAAGCCCTGCCATGCACAGGATGACCAGGAGAACTGTATGACTCTGCGCGGGATCGGCGTATCCGATGAGGCAGGAAAGAAGGGCTCCCGTGAGGCCTCCCGCCAGCAGCATGGGCATGAGAATGCCGCCCGAGACGCCGGAAGCAAAGGAGAACCAGTTGAAGCATATCTTCACGGCCCAGAGCAGAAGAATGGTTTTGATGGGCAGCGTTCCGTGCGCGAGATTGGGGATGCCAGGACCGAGACCGGTCATGACATCCGGAAAAATGTAAACAAGGGCGAAGCTCGCGAGGAAGGCGATGCTGAGACGCCATGGCTGCTTTATACCGGTTCTGTCAGCTCCGTTGGTAAGGGAGACGAGGCACCAGTTGTAGAGACAGGAGAAGAGGCCGCAGGCCACGCCGGCCAGGGGAGAAAGCCAGAAAAGCGCCATTGAGGGTTCTGTGGTGCTCAGCGGGAACACGAGGCCGAGCTTCAGAATCATATCGACAACGAACCATGCGGAGGCTGCCGTGATAGCTGTAAAGATGAGCATGGGCAGAGTGAGCACGGTGTGCAGTTCTTCAAAGGAGAAGAACATGCCCGCGAGGGGGGCGCCGAACGCGGCGGTCATGCCGGCCGTGCTCCCGCCGGCGAGAAAACGGGGGCGTATCTTGGTGTCGTGCCACAGGCGGCCTACGCCGCAGCCGACTGCTGCCCCCATCTGGATGCACGGGCCCTCACGGCCAACGGAAAGACCGCCCGACAGACTTGCCAGCGTACCGATGAATTTTGTCCAGAGAATACGCCTCCAGGGCATTGGCATCTTGCCTCGCAGGACAAGCTCGACATGGGGAATGCCACTGCCGGAAATGAGAGGCTCGTGCCTGACCATAAGCCAGGCGATGATGGCGCAGAGAAGGATGGCCCCGCCGGTCAGGACCATGCCTTCCGGTGTGCCCACGTGCAGGCGGAACTCCCGCACCAGCGTGGCGTTCACAAAATTATAGGCCATGCGGAAAACACCGATGATAAAGCCAGAGATAAGACCCGTGGCCAGGGCTTCCAGCAAAAGGCGGCCAACGCCGGCAGTCTGTATTTCCTGAAGATCAAACAGCGTTGGGGAAAGGTTTTTTTTGAAGAGAGGCATGTCCTGTTCCAGATTAGGGGAGGGGTGCAGTGCGGAGTACGCGCTGGGACGTTCTGCCTGCGCTGTCAACAACGCGGATGAGCGTTCTTCTGGTCTGCGGAGAAAAGAGAAGAACCTCGCCCGGGAGGCTGGTGCCTATAAAACGGCTGTCAGCAAACCAGTAGAGCAGATCCGCCCCGGAGGCGGAGTTAGCCAGAAGCGGCACCGTTCCGCCCGTACCGAGGCTGTAGGTGATTCCGGCTCTGGGGAGCTCGATGGAGGGAGCTGGTCCGTCAGATAGACCTTCCCTTCCACGGCATTCAGGAAGATAGGGTGGAGGAGACGGTTTGTTAATCCCCGCGCTGCGGAACATGCGTTCAAGATCACTGGGCCAGAACTCCCAGGGAACCTCTTCGGTACCTCCTTCCTGAGGCGTGCAGGCCCGGAGTCCCGTTTTTTTGTCGATGAGGATTTTCCGCAGTATGCCTGTCGGACTGATGGGGGATACGCCGGGAATGAACCAGGTTTCTGTCGTATCCTGGCATAACGAAATGTCGAGATCGCCGGTGGCGGTGCACACGGGGATGCGGACCAGATTGGTGCCGCGGGAGGGTGTGGACAGCATGTCGGACATGGCCTCGCTGGCAGCCAGTCTCCTGGTTATGGCCAGGAAAAGAGGTTTTGCCGTGCGTCCTCCCACGAAGAGAGGATGCGGATCGTTATTAAAGTTGCCGACCCACACCACGAGGACATAAGGACCAGCGATGCCGGCAGTCCAGGCATCACGAAAACCATTGGATGTGCCGGTCTTGCACCGTACGTGTATGTTTTTCCCCTCCCGGCTGGGGATGTTTTCGTCCGAAGCGTCTGAAACAAGCATATCCAGCGTAATGAAGCTCGCCTCAGGGGAAAGTCTCTGCTGGCCGGCGGCCTGAGGCTCATCGAGAGTCAGCCGGAGAGGTTTCCATATTCCCCTGTTTGCAAGCATACAATACAGGGCAGCGAGTTCCCGCGGAGTGACTTCGGCGCCGCCGAGTACGAGGCTGAGTCCGTAGTGATCCCTGTCCCGCAGGAAATCGACGTGACAGGACCGGAGAAAGTCGTAAAGATCAGGGTTTCTGAGCTGAGAGGCGAGGGTGATGGCAGGAACGTTGCGGGAAAGGCGCAGAGCCTCACAGGCAGGCAGGGGCCCCCGGAAATCCCCGTCGAAATTTTCCGGCGTGTAGCCGGCGAAGCTTTTGGGCAGATCCCTGAGAAGGGTCATGGGATGGATGAGTCCCTGTTCAAGCCCCAGAGCGTAAATAAATGGCTTGAGAGTTGAACCCGGCGAACGGCGTGCCAGGGTTCCGTCTATCTGGCCGGAAATGGACGAGTCAAAGAAATTGGCGGAGCCGGCGAGGGCCCGGACCTCCATGGTTGGCCAGTGCACGAGCAGGGCGCAGGCGTTATGCAGGCCAGACTGTCTGCCGAGCCGTACGAAATCCTTCAGCTGTTTTTCAAGAAGTCCTTGGAGCCGTAAATCTATGGCTGTTCTGACTGTGCCGGGGGCGTTGGGTTCGGCCAGGATCTCAGTGACAAGATGAGGACAGCGGAAAGGCATGTCGGCCGGTGAGTGCACTCTGAGTCTGGCCGTTTCCCTGCCGTACCATTCCCTGATGAGGCGCTGCTCTGCTGCATGGAAATCCGAACCTGCCGATGCCGGACTGCGCCGGCCCGGGTTCTGCGGGACGAGCATGAGGGCAAGGCTTTCATCCGGCGTGAGCTCGGAAGCGTTTTTGCGGAAATAGACCAGGGCCGCGGCCCCGAGGCCTTCAACATTGCCGCCATAAGGGGCCAGATTGAAATAGGCTTCCAGAATTCTGGCTTTGCTGTAATGACGTTCGAGCCTGAGAGCGAGCCAGATCTGCCGGAGTTTATCCTTCAGGCTGCCGGTTTTGAGACCGGAAGAAAGACGGGCCACCTGCATGGTGATGGTGGAGCCGCCCATAATTCTGCCGCCGGAGAGCATAGCCAGGCCGGCCCGGAAAAGGGACAGCACGTTGATGCCGGGATGGTGCCAGAAATACCTGTCCTCGTAGCGGATGACGCTGGCGATGGCTTCCGGGGGGATATCTTCGAGCCTCGTGAGGCGGCGGTATTTGTGATCCGGAGTGAGCCCCATGCGCAGAAGACCGCCATTCCGGTCCAGAATGACGCGCGAGAAGGTGATGTCCTGCATAAGCGGAGGACGCGGGGAAAGGCGGAGTATGCACCAGAACAGGATGATGGCGAGGAGCAGAACGCAGCATCCCTTTGCCGCCACCCGCATACTTTTTTTCATGAGAAGCGTCTTTACGGACATAAACACAAAAAATTGCGGCGGGTGTCTGCACAGCCCGCCGCACGGAAACTTACTTTTCAATTACGATGTACCCGCCGCCGGATGTGCCATTCAGCTCGGGCTGATACATGGCTTCTGCCGACAGGGAGGGGATGAGGAAGCGTCCGGCTGTCACGGCGCGCACGCGGTACGTATAGACGCACTCATTTGTGTCGAGATTCGTGAAAAGAAGCGTCCTGTCCTCGCGGCGCTCCGCATGATCAGGAGAGCTTCCCTGAGAAACAGGTCTGCCCCTCTCATCGAGAATCTGCTCGAAGCCGCCGGGGAGAAGATCAACCATGGCCGCATTTCTGATGCTCTTGGAAGCGCGGGCCCTGATCTCAACCGTAATGACATCGCCGACCCTGGCCTTTTCGATGGGTTCGCCGACCGTATTCAGATAACGGCGGCTCACGGAGATTCCGTGTTCCGAGTTCACGGGCGGAGTCCTGTCAAACCCGGAAGTAGTGAGATGCCAGAACAGCTTTCCGAGGCTGCCCGGGGCGTCAATGCGGAACTTCCGACAGAGCGGGGCATTGAGTTCAGCGAGGATATCGCTGCTCTGCATGGAGGTACTGCTGTCCCCGTCCACGCATGAAAGTCTGATATTGGACGCTCCTTCTGAGGGGAGAGTTTGCACGGACAGGGCCCTGGCCGTGAGGGCAAGGGCCGTTGTGGTGCAGGAAGGCGAAAGAGCCCTGGCAAGCAGGTCATCGAAAGGTGCCCCTCCAAACGCATTCCAGGGCGCCGCACCGCGTACGGCGGTGGTAATGGCCAGGGCTACGGCAGGAGTGAAGAGCTCAGAGAGATCGTAATTCTGAAGACGGATCTTCTTCGGCATAAGAGTCTGTGCGTCCCTGAAGAGGCGCAGCTTCCAGAGACAGTCCGCCAGCAGGACGGCGGTGACGTCATCCTTCCATTGCGGCGCGTACTGATTGAGCCATGTCCGCAGCCGCGAGATTTCCTGAGTCATGATCCGGCCGCTGCGCAGGAGAACCCAGCATGCGTATGCTTTGATCCGGGCATCCTGCAAATCGTTGCTTTCCCGGCCTGCCAGATGTTCCAGACAGTCGAGAACGGATTCCGTCAGCCCGGGAACCTCTCTTCCATGATCTCTGAGCGAGATCAGAAAGTCGCCGGCATAGACCGTTACGAAATCGTTGGGCGGCATGTTGGGCCAGAGTGAGACGCCGCTTCCGGACTCAAATGAACGCCGTATGGCCTGCACGGCAGACTGGATTTCCTTTTCCATAGCCTTCCGGGTGCTTGCCGGATCTGAGTCCCGGGACGGCAGAAGTGCTGTCAGTCTTGGGCTGCCCAGAGCTGAAACATAGGGGAAGGCCCTGCTGATGAGCTGTTCCGTGCAGGAATAGGGATAGCCGTTCAGCTTGCTGACCACGGCACGGAACGCGGCGACAGGCCCCTGAGAGACCGTCAGTGTGTTGGCGGCATCAAAGGGGTAGATGCTGCGGCTGACTTGTATATCCATGGATCCCTGAGGCTTTCCCGTACTTTCCGTGATGCGGCGTACGGTTCCGGGACGCACAGAGAGTTCTTGCCGGCGCACGGCTTCAGGATGTCCGCTGCCTGTGGCAGAGGCTTTGAATGTGATGCCGGTCGGGCCGAGAATGTCAGCGGCCTGTGCTTCAAACGGTACGACTGCTTCTCCGTTTTCGGGGATAGTGAGATCGGCTTCCGTTTGTCCGTTCAGGGTCAGACCTTTTTCGGGCGCGATTGTGACGTGTACACGCGCGTTTCCGCTGCCAGGCAGGGTGTTGCTCACGATCACGGCACCCTTGAACGCGTCTCCGGGCGCGGCAGCCAGAGGCAGGACGGGATGCATGATGAGAGAGCCCCGGACTGCGGATTCCGATCGTGCCGAACCGGCCAGCAGCCGTTTTTCAGGCGTGCAGGCGGAACCCACGGCCATGACGCGGATGCGTCCGGAAAGGTAAGCCGGCACGGGGACATTTACGACGGTGCCATCAGGAGAAACATCAGCTATTCCCTGCCAGAAAGCGAAGGGCGGTTCGCTGCGCCGGCGGAAAGGATTCAGGAAACGTCCGCCGGGGCTGGCCATGCCACCGCCGAAGGCCGGGATACGTCCCTGCAGGCGGGCGTGATCGGGCATGAGAAGGTCGAAAGCCTGAGCGGTGACGGTGTCAAGGCTGCGGTCGGCAAGAAGATCGTTCAGCGGGTTGGGAGAAGCGAATCCGGTGAGCGAGAGAATGCCTTCGTCCACAGCGAAAAGGACCACTCTCCCAGGATGGGCAGCCTTAACCCTGATGCCGAGCGTGCTGCCCGGCAGCACTGTTTCGGGAACGCTGAGGCTGAGCCCCATGTCCCGGGCGGCCATGCCGCACAGGAAAGGTGCTGCCGCGTAGACCATGGGCTTCATGGCGAGAGCGCTGCTGGACTGCGATCTGTTGAAGAGTACGCTGACGTAGCCGCGACCCTCAAAGTTTTCAGGAACCGTGATTTCCTGGATTGTTTCTCCTGCCTTTGCCTGGAACCATTTGTGCGCCAGAACGGTATCCCTTTCAATGGTGATGAGTCCCGTGCCTTCATAAGGCAGGGAAAGATGCATTTTCAGTGTTTCTCCGGGGCGGCAGTCTTTTTTGTCAAGAATGAGCCTGAGATCACTTTTCGCCAGACCAGCTGTTCCCGTTTCACCCTGGGGAAGAGTGAGGTCATTTCCTGCGACTGTATATGGAACACTGGCCAGAATGGTGCCGTTTTTGTCTTTGAGAGTGAGCAGGAAATCTCCGGGCTTGGATGTGTCCAGGGCGACATCAAGTCCGTTTTCTGTCACGGCTGCAGTCTTTGAAGAAATAGGACTGTCCACAGGAGTGTCGTCGTAATGGTATTCGCCACGCGCGTCGACGACGAGAGAATTGACATAGCGCCGGTTGGCTAAGGCAACAGTGACGTCCTGGAGGGCGACATTACTGAGGTTATTGTCGAGGGCGATGAAGTGCAGTCCGGCCTCGGCATTCTGCATGAGACAGCCAAGATTATTGGCCGACTTCACGGGCCTGTAGCCGAGGATCACAGCGAGCGGAGAGAAGAGGGAGTCTATGCGGCGGGTGACACCGCGTCCTCCGGCTGCTTCAAACCCTTCGAGCTGTACTGAGCCTGAGAAGGTGCCGCGGTAGCCGCTGACGGGCAGGGAAATGCTGACTTTGCCATCGCTGTCGGTGACCGCAGCGGCAAGTTCCTGTGTGCGGGTCTCAGAGAGTGGCGGTGTTGCATCAAAAAAGGTGTAGTTTTCAAATCCTTTGAAGTGCAGGCGTGCCGGAGTGGCAGTCAGGGACGTGTGCACGCTGTGTCCGGCAGCCGCTGTCCCATAAAGAGTGGAAAGGCGGACGCTGACGCTGCTCTTGGGAGCGCTGCTGTCCGTGCGCACCCATCCTTTTGGTCTTGATGGCGCAAACTCGGTCTGCATGGCCAGGGTGTCTGGCTCGAATTCCTCAATGCGGGTAGAGCAGGAGCCGAGAATTTTTCCATCTTCGCCGCTCCCTCTGCCGGAGGGGAGCTGAATGTCGAGCCGGTAAGTTCCGGTGGCGCAGTCCGATGGAGAATCCCAGGAAATTTCAGCCAGCCCGTCGGTTCCGGGTACAATCTTGGTTTTCTGCAGAACAATTCCCGTGGGACTGGTCAGTACGGCCTCAAGAGGCAGTTCCGCAGGCAGGGGCTGCCAGTCAAAGCGCCGGATGACGGTGCCGAAATGCAGGGTCTCGCCGGGCATGTACATACCGCGCTGCGTAAAGACGGAGGCAATAAGGCCGTCTCCGACTGCGTGGCGCCCCGACGTTTCAAAAGCGCTCATATCCAGTGTGCGGGATTTGTCCCTGAGAGAAAGCCAGGCCAGATCCGAGCCATTTTCGGCAGTGACGGCAGCAGGACTGCCGGCGTCAGGACCAGAGGGAACCTTGGGAAAAACGGCGAGGCCCGTGCTGTTGGTTTTTGCCGTGGCCAGAGCCGTGCCGTTGGCAGCCAGAAGGGAGACGGTAGCACCCTGGCAGGCGGTGCCGTTTGAAAGCTGCTGGCAGAAAACCTGATATGAACCGTCTGCCGTGCGCTTTGCGACAAGTCCGATGTCCGAAACGAGAACAAAGCGGGACACGGAAGCTTCCTTCCGGCCGGAGCGGTATCCCTCGAGAGCGATCTGCATCACGCCGCGGACGTCATCGTTTGGTCCGCCTATGAGAGGAGCGAGGTCAAGGCTGGGGAAGGCTGCCCGGCCCTGAGGTCCTACGGGAACGGAGATGCGTCCCTCTACTGTCTCGCTCAGAGCCGTGATATCTTCAGCATCGGAGGCCCCGTTTTCTTCCAGGAAGATGTTTTTTGTCAGCATGGCAAGGAAAGGCAGGCGGACACGCCTGGCTTTCCACCTGATTTCATCGAGGCCCATGGCATAGATATCGAGTTTTTTGGAGCCGCTGAGAGTCAGAATGCTGCCAGGCTGCAGGAAGGAGAGCCCGGATCCCATGTCAGGAGCCTGAATCACTCTCAGATAGGGCGCCGCGAGAGTGAGTCCGCTCGTGGAAGGCAGTCCGTTTTTCAGGAGAATGGCAATGTACCGGCCTGATTCGGCCGGGATGGTGTAGACAAAACGGCTGGACGGTTCGCTGGAAGTCAGGAGAACAGGGCTGAGTTTCTTGCCGTTTTTGAAGTCGTTTGCGGAGAGACTGGGCATTTTGCTCCAGTCCGTGTCAGAGACGGCGCTACTGTCGATGCGGGCGGGAAGTTCGGTGATATCAAGAAATTTTTCAAGATCTGCAGGGCGCACGTGCAGGCTGGTTTTTAATTCAAGGACATATCTGGTGTTGAGGCCGCTGTCGAAATCTTTGCGCAGAGTGATGTCTTTGATCTGCATGAGACGGGAGGAACCGCTGACTGTGAAGGAGCGGGATGCGGCTTTGGCGGCGACGTCGGGGAAATTACGCGTGCCGTTGTTTTTCATAATAAATGCGGGCATCCCGCTGATTTTCAGAACAGCTGGGGTGTTCTCTTCGGAGAGGCTCGCAATCGGGGCGGAAATGACCGCCTGATCCCTGTTTTCATTCCAGACGAAGCGCAGGGGACCAAAGGCCAGACCTGTCGCGGCGCCGGAAGGGGTCAGGGTCGTCCGCCTTTCAATATCGGACGTGTCGACGGGCCATACGAACTGAACGGGGATGGAAACCGCGTGTGTCCCCCTGGCTGCGGGATCAATCCAGATGGTTTCACGCTGGAAGGACACACCCTGGGGCTGGGTCTGGTACCTCAGTCTGAGCGGAGCCGCGCTGATGCGCTGGGGAATTCTGAGCCCGCTCAGATCAATGCTGTACACCGTACCGGGCTGCAGCTGCTTCTGTGGAGAAAAATGCAGGCTCGTGGGCCCAATCCAGCGCCACGATCCTGGGACGGACGGAGTCATGACGACACCATCGGCCGCTGCGTTGATTTCCCCGAAAGCAGGGGCATCGCACATCTGCGGCCATTCTTCTCCATATTTTTTTTCGCACTGTTTTGTGTCCAGATTAAAGAAGACGGAAAGTCCGTTATCCCACATGTCTGAAGCAGGATTGCTCGTACTTACCTTCCAGTAGGACGTGGCGGCATGGGGTGACAGGGGGGAAAGGAGGGATAGAACCAGGACGCAGGCAAAGAAAAAAGCGTGTCCGAGCATGATGCGAATTCCTCCCGGAGTATTTCAGGTATAGTTGCTTCAGTTTTACAGGATGTTCTAACCCCTGTCATCATCTATTTATTTGTTTGTTTCTTGATGAAATTCGGGTACAGAAACACGTTTTTTTCTTTTTTCCCTCTCTTAAAGCACGAAAAATTTTCCGGCCTGCAGAATGAAGATAATTTTGTGAAGCCCGTATGGCGCCCGATTCTGGCATACGCTGTAAGAAAGAGCCTGGGAGTCCTGCTTTTTATCTTTTTTGGGCAGGGTAAAACCGTGACCTGACGAGAGGAAAATAACTGTTTTTTCGTGACTGAATTTTTGTTTTTTACATGTTTTCGTGAGTGGAATCTTTTTTTACGAAAAAGAAAAATTTTCTGTATTTTAAGTGAGTTGTATAGCATAGAGATTCCGTTTGAAATTCAACACCCTCTTGAACCGTCACGATTTTTTGGCTATGTTTGTCCTGATTCCCGCTGGGGAGTCTTTTCTGTTAACTTTTATGACGAGCCTCCGGAATATTGTCCGTTCCGGGGCTTTACCGATAAAGAAGGAGTGTTGACGATGAAGAGTACTCGTCGAAGCTTCCTGAAGGGCGTCGGCGCCGGTGTGCTGTTCCTGTCACTGGGCCATATGGGTTTCAGTATGAAAGAAGCCCATGCTTACGCCCGTTCACTGAAAATTGAAGGCTGCAAGGAGTACATCAGCGTGTGTCCTTTCTGCGCTGTGTGCTGCCAGATCGTGGCCTATGTGAAGAACGGAAAACTTATTTCCACCGAGGGCGACCCGGACTTTCCCATCAACGAGGGATCCCTGTGCGCCAAGGGCGCATCCCTGTTCAGCATGTACACGCATACTGAGGGCCGCGTTATGAAGCCCCTGTACCGTGCTCCCTACTCTGACAAGTGGGAAGAAAAGGACTGGGACTGGACCCTCGATCAGATCGCCCGCCGCGTGAAGGCGGAACGCGACAAGAGTTTCATCCAGAAGAACGATAAGGGCCAGACTGTCAACAGGCTGGAAACCATCTGCTGGATGGGCACCTCTCACGCCTCTAACGAAGAATGCGCAGTCATTCAGGAAGCACTTAAAAGCCTGGGTATAGTGTCTATGGACCACCAGGCCCGTGTCTGACACAGCCCCACTGTTGCGGCTCTGGCAGAGTCGTTCGGACGTGGTGCTATGACGAACCACTGGATTGATATTAAGAATTCCAACTGCGTACTTATCATGGGCAGCAACGCTGCCGAACATCATCCTATTTCCATGAAGTGGATCCTCCGCGCCAAGGACAATGGTGCCACGCTGATCCATGTTGATCCCAAGTTCTCGAGAACTTCCGCCCGCTGCGATTATCACGTGCCGCTGCGCTCCGGCTCCGATATCGCGTTCCTCGGCGGTATGATTAACTACATCCTCGAGAACAAGCTGTACCAGAAGGAGTATGTCCTCAACTACACCAACGCCAGCGTTGTTGTGGGAAAGGACTACGATTTCAAGGACGGCCTTTTCAGCGGCTACGATCCCAAGACCCGCCGCTACGACAAGAAGAAGTGGGCTTACGAGAAGGGCCCGGACGGTTATCTCGTCCGTGACGACACGTGGAAGAATCCCCGCTGCGTCATCAACCTTCTCAAGAAGCATTATTCCAGATACACCCTGAAAAACGCCTCTGACGTAACGGGCGTTTCCGAAGAGAACCTGCTGAAGGTCTGGAAGACGTTTGCAGCCACGGGCAAGCCTGACAAGGCCGGCACGTTCCTGTACGCCCTCGGATGGACGCAGCACTCCAACGGTGTGCAGATCATCCGTTCAAGCGCCATCATCCAGCTCCTCCTCGGCAATATCGGCGTCGCCGGCGGCGGTATTAACGCCCTCCGCGGCGAACCTAACGTTCAGGGGTCCACTGACCACACCATCCTCTATGACAGCCTCCCCGGCTATATGGGCATGCCCCGCTCTGACAAGCAGACCCTCAAGGACTACCTCGCCGGTATTACTCCCAAGCCTCTGTTTGCCAACAGCACCAACTGGAAGGCCAACAACCCCAAGTACATGGTGAGTCTGCTCAAGGGCTGGTACGGTGACAACGCGACCCCCGAGAACGACTTCTGCTACAGCTGGGTGCCCAAACTGGAGCCCAATGGCGACTATTCCTATTACTACGCCATCAACCAGGCCCAGAAGAACAAGATGCGCGGTGCCTTCATCGTCGGCGTCAACCCCTGCCAGAGCTTCCCGGATTCCAACAAGATCCGTTCGGCTCTCGACAATCTTGACTGGCTCGTCATGGGTGAAATTCACCATTCCGAGACCTCCGATAACTGGCACCGTCCCGGCGTCGATCCCAAGAAGATGAAGACCGAGGTGTTCTTCCTCCCGTCCGCACAGCGTATCGAGAAGGAAGGCACGGTCTCCAACTCCGGACGCTGGCTGCAGTGGTTTGACAAGGCTGTCGAGCCTGCCGGCGAAGCCCGCGACTTCGGCGACATGCTCGTGCCGCTGATCAACAAAATCCGCGACCTCTACAGGAAGGAAGGCGGTACGTTCCCGGATCCTATCCTCGGCCTCAACTGGTGCGAAAAGTACAAGGCTGAAGAGTGGACCAAACGTATCAACGGTGTGTTCTGGAAGGACACCAAGGTGAAGGACAAGGTCTACCATAAGGGCCAGCTCGTCCCCGCCTTTGGTAATCTCCAGGCTGACGGTTCCACTTCCTCCCTCAACTGGCTGTACTGCAACAGCTACACAGAGGAAGACGGCAACAAGTCCAAGAACCGTGACCTCAGCCAGACCCCCGAGCAGGCCGCTCTCGGCCTGTACCCCAAGTGGTCCTGGTGCTGGCCGGTCAACCGCCGCGTGCTCTATAACCGCGCCTCCGTGGATCCCCATGGCAAGCCCTGGAATCCGAAGCTTCCCGTCATCTGGTGGGATGGCAAGGCGTGGAAGGGTGATATCGTCGACGGTGGAGGAGCTCCGCTTGCCGATAAGGAAAAGGGCCGGCTGCCGTTCATCATGAACGCTGACGGCGTAGGTCATATCTTTGGCCCCGGCCGTGCTGACGGTCCGTTCCCCGAACACTACGAACCGGTTGAAACGCCTCTCACCAAACACCCGTTCTCCAACCAGCTCAGCAGCCCCTGCTACAAGAGCTTTGAGGAAGACAGGCCCAAGTTTATCAAGCCTGGCGATCCCAATTACCCCATCGTGCTCACGACCTACAGTCTGACTGAGCACTGGTGCGGCGGCGGTGAAACCCGCAATACGCCAGGCCTGCTTGAAGCCGAACCCCAGCTCTATGTGGAAATGAGCCCCGAGCTCGCCAAGGAGAAGGGCATCAAGAACGGCGACGGCGTTATCATTGAGAATACCCGCGGCCGGGTTGAGGCCATCGCTATGGTCACGGTCCGTATCCGCCCCTTCAAGATTATGGGCAAAACTGTCCATCTTATCGGTATGCCGTTTGCTTACGGCTGGCTGACTCCCCTGTGCGGTGATGCGACCAACAGGCTTACCCTGAGTGCCTTTGATCCCAACACCACCATTCAGGAAGACAAGGCCTGCCTCGTGAACCTGCGGAAGGCTGATAAGCTTACCGAAATTGGTTAACCATCTGGGCGGGGGCCGCCAGGTCCCCGCCCGTTGAAGGAGCGATATTATGCCTAAGGCATTTCTTATTGATACGACCAGGTGCACGGCCTGCCGCGGCTGCCAGCTCGCCTGCAAGGACTGGCATAATCTGCCGGCCAATAAAACCAAGCAGACCGGTTCGCATCAGAATCCGCCGGATCTGAATCCGTATAACTACAAAATCGTCAGATTCCACGACTATATGGACGAAAACGGCGTGGTGCGCTGGAATTTCTTCCCGGAACAGTGCCGCCACTGTCTCGTTCCGCCCTGCAAGGACGTGGCGGATATGACTGTTGAAGGTGCCATTATTCAGGACGAGAAGACTGGCGCTGTCATCATGACGGAAAAAACCAAACAGCTGAGCCCGGATGACTGCGAAGCTGTCCGTCAGGCCTGCCCCTACAATGTCCCCCGCAGGGATGACAAGACGGGCATGCTCACCAAATGCGATATGTGCATTGATCGTCTGCAGGCCGGCATGGTGCCGATCTGCGTCAAGACCTGCCCCACCGGCACCATGGTCTTCGGTGAGCGCGAGGAGATTCTCAAAATCGCCAAGGAACGTCTTGCAGTGGTGAAGAAAACCTTCCCCAAGGCCTTCCTCGCCAACCCCGAGGATGTGAGCGTCATCTATCTGCTGGCCGACGATAAGGACAAGTACTTCGAGTTCGCCGCAGTGTAGTCAGGTTTTCTCCAGTATAATGTTTACGGCCCGGTGTTCTCCAGCCCGGGCCGTTTTTTTGATCGTTATCCGTGCTGGCCGGAAGCGTGTGTCCCGGATCCTGATGCGCAGAACAGAGCGCCGGAGGAAAGGTTCTTTTTATTTGGCTCCCCCCGCCCGGCTGTACCAGTGCAGAGGGAACGGTTTTTTCTTCCGGATGCCCCGGTGTCCCCCGGACTCTCTGCCGCAAACCGCGTGCAGGGCTGGCTTCTCTGTCTGTCAGCATCCCTGCTTTTCCGTTCTGGAAATAAAATAAATTTTTACGATAACGGAAAATTTTTTAGATATCCATTTGATCCCTGCCTGACGGATTGTTTTTTTATTGTGCGTTCCGCTCCCACCCTGCCGAAATAAACGGATCCTCCCTGGAGGGCAAAGCCTGACAGCCATGAGCGTAAGGCCGTGGAGCTCTGTGTTCTGTTTCGGGTTTTTCCGGTCAGACGTATCTTTCCGCGCGTAAACGTGATAAAGAAAAAAGACAAAACCTATAGAATCGAGGTGCCCATGCCATATCCCTGCCAAAGTGTATCGGAAACAGTTGCCGACATCATTGCCTGGCGTCCCGTTCTCTCCCCTGTATTGAAGGCCTTTGAGCCTATGCTGACAAGGCGTGGCATGCTGGCGGAAGAAATGGAATCCGCCGTACGTGACGCGGGGCTCGTTATTCCGGATCTGGTCATGGAAAAGGAAACGAAAGGTGTATCGCTTCTGGCCGGCTCTGATCTGGAGGGCGTTGGTCCCCTCATGGCTGAGAGCGCCTCGGCCCTGTTCCCTCTTTTCGCAGCATCCGGTGCCAAGGGGTTAGACGATCCTGCCTTGGCCGCCTTCTTTTCCTCTGCCGGAGGTGATGATGACAGGAGACGTCAGCTTGCCTGTGCCGTTTTGAATGGCAGTGATGACACAATCGTGAAACTCGCTGGCGCCTGTGAGCTGGAACCGGGGCTGCTCAAATTCACGGGTGAGATGATTCTTAGTCCCGTACTGAGAGCCATGGTCCGCAATTATCTGCACGGCCGTGAAGCCGATGATGACATGCCCTGGGATGAGGGCAACCGCTGGAGCCAGGGATACTGCCCCGTGTGCGGTTCGTTCCCCACCATAGGCTGGCTGGACCGTCATACCCTGGACAAGAACAATCCCTACCTCAAGACCGGCGGTGGCAAGAAGCATCTGCACTGCGGCCTCTGCGGCGCTGAATGGAAGTTCAGGCGCGGCGTGTGTCCGGCCTGCGGTTCTGAGGCCAAGGGAACCATGAACATCCTGCGGGAGGAGGGGCCCAGCCACGGCGAGCGCATTGACTGGTGCACCGAGTGCAAGGCTTACTGCCCCATCATTGACCTGCGCGAGCGCGAGAAGACGCCGGATATGGACGCCATGGCCCTCGGTATGCTGCATCTTGATATTGTGGCTGCCGACAAAAAGCTTATTCCCCTCAGACATTCCTTCTGGAACAGTTGATCTGTATCACAGAAAAAATCAGACGCGCTGTTTACCTTCTCAGAGATCTGGGCCGGCCGGGGAAAGTGTTTTCTTCGTGCCGGCCTTTTTTCAGGGTGAGATTATGAAACTGGAAATCTGGGCAGACTTCTGCGATCCCTTCAGCTGCCTTGGCGTGAAGACTCTCCGGGCTGCCATGGCCCAGCTCGGCGTGGAAAAGTTCTTTGAAATAGAGATGAAAAGTTACGAGACAGCCCCCCAGGCCGGGCCGGCCAGACCTCTTCTGGAGAGCTGGATGGAGAACTTTGGTTATACTGAGGAGAAGGCCCGCCGTCTGCTGACAAAGAAACTCAACATGAGAGCTGAGAAGGACGGGCTGGATTTTGACTGCTTCCGGGCTGTGGTCGGCAACACGTTCGACGCACACCGTCTCTCCAAATTTGCCCGGGCGCGGGGCGTGGACATGACCGGCAGTCTTTTTGACGCCTGTTTCCGTGACGGCAGGGATCTTTCCGACCATGCCGTCCTGAAGAGTCTGGCTGAAGAAGCGGGTCTCGGTGGAAAGGACACTGAGTCTGTGCTGAATGGCAGTGATTACGCCAGTGATGTGCGCCGCGACGAAGACGAGGCTGCCCGCTTCGGCATCCGCGCCGTTCCCTATTTCGGCGTAGACAGGACGTATGGCATAAGCGGCATGAAGTCTCTGACACTCTTCCGTTACGCTCTGAAGGATCTGCTGCGTAAGGCGAACATTGGGTATACGTCTCCGGCCGTGGAGAATGACGGAGAATAGATTTCTTCCCTTTCTGTTTTTGCGGATCCCGGCTGCCTGTGGGCCGGGATTTTTTTTGTCCCTTTTCAGGACATAAAAAAGGACCCGTGAAAAACACGGATCCTTTTGCTTTCTTGTGGTGCCGAGGAACAGAATTGAACTGCTGACACGGGGATTTTCAGTCCCCTGCTCTACCTACTGAGCTACCTCGGCATGGCTTTCAGCCGTTGAACAAGTGATGTACTACAGGAAGCTGACCGATTTGGCAAGGAAAAAATGAAAAATTTTCAAAATTTCCTTTAGCCGGTTTCTCCCATCTGAAAATCCACCCGGATCTTGAACAGACGGGTGGCGGGAAGGTTGAGGATCGGGATGCCGGTCTTGGCGGTAATGGCGTCGAGGCGCTCCTGGATATAGTCCCTGGATGGACCTATGAACGTGAACCAGATGTTATAGCTGTGTTCCCGTTCGTAGTTGTGCGTGACGCCGGGCTCCGCGTTGACGAGGGCCGTGAAGGCCTCCATTCTGTCCGCAGGCACCTTGGCCGCGCAGAGCGTGGAAACCCAGCCCAGCTTTTTGGACTGGAAGTTTGCGCCCATGCGGCGGATGATGCGGTTTTTGCGCATCTTTCTGACGCGTTCCAGGGCTTCCTCTTCGCTGATTCCTGTCTTTTCCCCGAGCACCGCGTAGGGGCGGGATTCAATGGGAAATCCGGACTGAATGATATTAAGGAGAGCCTTGTCCGTATCGTCCATGGTGTAGCTTTCGGCCATCAGTTTTCCTTCCTCAGCTTTGAGGGGATGTAGGTGCAGAGGGGTTCCTCGGCGAGGTAGTCTCCGGAGATGCTGTAGGCCCTGGCCCGGCATCCGCCGCAGACCTTGTGGTACTCGCAGACTCCGCATTTGCCCTTGTAGCAGGACTGATCGCGGAATTCCCTGAAGTACTTCGAGGTCCGCCAGATCTCGGGGAAGGGTGTCTTGCGCACGTCGCCGCAGTTGAGTTCGAGGTAGCCGCAGGGCTGCACAATGCCCGTGTGGCTGATGAAGCAGAAGCCTGTGCCGCCCAGACAGCCGCGGGTGTTGGCGTCCATGCCGAATGTTTTCATGTCGACAGTGATGCCTTCCGCGTGAGCCATCTGGCGCATGATGCGGTAGTAGTGCGGCGCACAGGTGGCCTTGAGCTGCATCTTCGTGGTTTTGCGGAACCCGTAGAACCAGTGCAGGACCTCCTCGTACTCCTTCGCCGTGATAACCTGATCGGCAAGTCCCGCTCCGCGTCCCATGGGCACGAGCAGGAAAATGTGCCAGGCCTTGGCGCCAAGGTGCTCACAGAGCTCGAAAATCCGTTTGAAGCTCGACAGATTGCTCTTCGTGACCGTCGTGTTGATCTGGAAGGGGACCCCTGCCTCGGTGAGGTAGCGCATGCCGCGCAGGGAGGCGTCGAAGGCGCCTCTGACACCCCGGAAGCTGTCATGACTTTCTGCGTCGGCCCCATCGATGGAGATGGAGACACGGTCGACACCTGCGTCGTGGATTTTCTTTGCGGTTTCAGGGGTAATCAGTGTGCCGTTGGGTGAGAACGCGCACATGAGTCCCTTATCGTGAGCGTAGCGGACGAGTTCGTAGACGTCCTTGCGCATCATCGGGTCGCCGCCGGTGAAGATGACCAGCGGACGTCCAACCTGGGGAAACGTGTCGATAAGGCTCAGGGCCTCTTCGTGGTTCAGTTCACCAGGGTAGGGCTCGAGATGGGCCTCGGCGCGGCAGTGTTTGCAGGCGAGGTTGCACGAGCGGGTGACTTCCCAGGCGATGATGCGGCAGGCGGGGGACCCGTCTTCAAGCGTTTTGGGTCCCATGCCCCTGCCCGTCGGGCAGTGTGGCATGCCGCAGCCTGCGGGAGGCATGGCTGGATGGTTCATCGGGCAAGCCCCTTGCTGAGGACGGTTTCCGTAAAGTAGGTGATGATGCTGTCCGCGCCGGCCCTCTTGAGGCCGAGCAGGGATTCCATCATGATGCGCTGCTCGTCTACCCAGCCGTTGATGCCGGCAGCGCGGATGAGAGCGTATTCGCCGCTGACCTGGTAGGCACAAACGTGGCAGTCCACGGCGTCGCGGACCTGACGGAGAATGTCGCCGTAGGGGCCTGCGGGCTTCACGATAATGGCGTCGCAGCCTTCGTCCAGATCGGCGAACACTTCGCGCATGGCTTCCCTGCCGTTGCCGGGATCCATCTGGTAGGACTTGCGGTCGCCGCAGGCGGGAGCGGAGTCAGCGGCATCGCGGAAGGGGCCGTAGTAGGCGGAGGCGTACTTGGCCGCGTAGGACATAATGGGCGTGTAAGTGAACCCGGCGGCGTCAAGACCGGCGCGGATGGCGGCAACGCGGCCGTCCATCATATCGGAAGGGGCGACCATGTCGGAGCCGGCCTGGGCCTGACTGACAGCTGTCTTGGTGAGAAGCTCGAGTGTGGGATCGTTGAGAACCCTGCCGTCCTTGGTGAGTACGCCGCAATGGCCGTGGCTCATGTACTCACAGAGGCACACATCGGTGATGATAAAAAGGCTGGGGAAACGTTTCTTCAGGGCCCGGCAGGCCTTCTGAATAATGCCGTCTTCGGCATAGGCGCCGCTGGCCTTTTCATCCTTGGAATCCGGGATACCGAAAAGGATGACGTTCCTGAGGCCGTTGTCCACGGCTTTGGCCACGTGCTCTTCCAGTTTGGTGAGGGAGAGGTCGTACTGGCCGGGCATGGTTCCGATTTCTTTCTCGAGGGACTGATCCTCGGTCTCCACCACGAAATAGGGCATAATCAGATCTTCCACGAGCACGGGGGGCGTCTCACGGAAGAAATCGCGCATCTGGGGCGTCTGACGCAGGCGCCTGCCACGGAAGAAGTCTTGCATTGCTTATCTCCAGAGCCGCGCAGGGAAGGCTGTCATGCCGTCAGGAAGCGCGGCGATGTTAGATGTCCGATTCTGCAGACCCCCTGTGCCCGCAAAGGGACACAGGGGGTCTGACCTGTTTCAGAAAAGAGGTGAAAGACGGCTACTTGATGCCGATTTCCTCGTCAGTGAGGTAGCAGGCCGGATCCGGAGCCCACTCGTCACCGTAAACGGCTTCGGCGCGGGCGCGGAAGTTGCCGCCGCAGATGTTGAGGAACTGGCACTGATGGCAGCGTCCCTTCACGTAGAGCTTCTTGTTCTTCATCTTGTGCAGAAGCTCGATATTGGGATCGTCCCAGATCTCGGAGAAGGGGCGTTCGAGAACGTTTCCGAACACATGCTGACGCCAGAACTGGTCGGCGGAAACCTTGCCGTCCCAGGAAATGCAGCCGATGCCGCGGCCGGAGTTGTTGCCCTCGTTGTACTGCAGGAGGTGGAAGACTTCCTCGGCGCGTTTGGGATCCTCGCGTTTCAGGCGCATCCAGAGGTAAGGTCCGTCAGCGTGGTTGTCCACGGTGAGAATTTCCTTGGGTTTGCCGTCTTCGAAGCATTTTCTTGTCTCATCCATGATGAGATCGACACAGGCTCTGCTCTGTTCGTGAGTGAGGTCCTCATTGACCAGGGTCGTACCGCGGCCGGAGTAGACGAGGTGGTAGAAGCAGGCGCGGGGTACTTCGTAGTCCCTGAGAATCTGGAAAATGCCGGGGATCTGGTCCACGTTGCCCTTGTTGATGGTGAAGCGCAGACCGACTTTGAGTCCTTCGGCCTTGCAGTTCTCGAGGCCTTCAAGAGCCTTCTTGAACGCTCCCTTCACGCCGCGGAACCGGTCGTGAATTTCCTCGAGACCGTCAAGGGAGATGCCCACGTAGGAGAGGCCGACGCTTTTGAGTTCCTTTGCCTTGGCCTTGGTGATGAGTGTGCCGTTGGTTGAAATAACGGCGCGCATGCCCTTGGATTTGGCAAAGCTGGCGAGTTCCACGAGGTCTTCACGCACGGTTGGTTCGCCGCCGGAGAAGAGCATGACCGGGCAGCCGTAGGCGGCGAGGTCGGAAATCATGACCTTGGCCTGTTCGGTGCTGATGTCATCCTTTCCGTCAATCGGCACGGCCTGGGCGTAGCAGTGCTTGCATTTCAGATTGCAGCGCTGGGTCATGTTCCAGACGATGACCGGTTTCTTGTCGGCGGAAAACTGCAGAAGATGGGAAGGCAGTTTCGCGGAGTCGCGGCCGTAGCGGAGAACGTCGGATTCTTCGGCCTGGCCGCAGTAAAGTTTCGAGATTCCTATCATGGCGTATATCCCTTCTCCGTCCCAAACGGCCGGAGAGATACTGGTTGGATGGAAGAGCGGCGGCCCTGAAGGCCGCCGGACAAGTGTAACAGACTCCCGATAAAAGGGAACTACGCGAGAAGTTCCTTCAGCCTGGCCATAGCCTCGCCTATGCCGGCAGGATTGGTGCCGCCGGCCTGGGCCATATCCGGACGTCCGCCGCCGGATCCTCCGCACAGCGGGGCCACCTGCTTGATGAGCGAGGGAGCGGTAAAGCGGTCATGCAGATCCTTCGAGACATAGACGATGATGTTGGCTTTGCCGCCTTCCTCGGAGAAGAGGGCCGCCACACCGGAGGGCATTCTGGAGCGGATGTCATCCATGAGGCTGCGCATAGCCTTGATGCTGACGCCTTCGAGGCGGGCGCAGGCGAACCTGACGGAGCCTACGGTTTCGGCGCTGGAAGCGATGTCGGCGCCGCTGACGCTGGCAGCGGACGCCTTTTCGCTGGCCTTCTCGAGCTTCTTGATTTTTGCGGCCATTCCCTCCACGCGTTCCTCGAGCTGTTCAGGACGGGCTTTTAAGAGGTGCGCGAGTTCGGTGATTCTGGCGCGTTCAGCGCAGGCGAGTTCATAGGCCTTCATGCCCGTGACGGCCTCGATGCGGCGCACGCCGGCGGCCACGCCGGATTCGGACGTGATGTAGAAGGAACCGGCCTGACCCGTGCGGGACAGATGTGTGCCGCCGCAGAGTTCGCGGGAGAAGACACCGTCGTCTCCTCCCATGGTGACCACGCGGACCTTGGCGCCGTACTTCTCGGAGAAGAGGGCCATGGCCCCGGTCTTCATGGCTTCATCGTGATCCATTACCTCGGTGGTAACGGGCATGTCGGCCAGAATGGCGGCGTTCACCTCACGCTCGACGGCAGCGATTTCATCGGGCGTCATGGCCTGAATATGGCTGAAGTCGAAGCGGAGATGGTCGGGATCCACAAGAGAGCCGGCCTGTTTGACGTGGGAACCGAGGACCTTGCGCAGGGCAGCCTGAAGAAGGTGCGTGGCGGAATGGTTGCGGGCCATGGCCATGCGGCGTTCTCTGTCCACGGAGAGGGTGACCTCGCGGTCGATGCACAGGGATCCTTTGGTAACTTCCACGGAATGTACGTAGAGTGTAGGAGTGGGTTTGATGGTGTCTGTGACATTTGCCACATTTTCTTCATCTGTCATGGTGCCGGTATCGCCTTTCTGGCCGCCGGATTCCCCATAGAAGGGAGTGCGGTTGGTTACGACGAAACCTTTGCTGCCCTGGGGAAGTTCCTCGCAGGGCACGCCCTCGCTGTCGAGAAGGGCGATGATGCGTCCCTGGCCGGTGAGCTCCGTGTATCCGGTGAAGACGCTTTCGATGCCGTCATCGGTGAGCTGCTGGAAAATATTCGGACCGGTGCTCTGGCCGAGCAGGCCGACCTTCTTCTGACTTTCGCGGGCGCGGGCGCGCTGTTCGGCCATGAGACTGTCAAAGCCCTTCACATCAACGGTGAAGCCCTGTTTGCCGGCCACGTCGGTCACGATGTCCAGCGGGAAGCCGTAGGTGTCGGAGAGCAGGAAGCAGAAAGAACCGGGGATCTCGGTGATGTTCTTGCTGCGGCATTCGGCCATCTCGTTCTCGAGGAGACGCAGGCCTTTGTCCAGCGTCTGAGAGAAGCGGATTTCCTCCTGGTGCACGACGCGGCGGATGAAGTCCGCGTTTTCCCTGAGTTCAGGGAAGTCGTCGCCCATGATTTCAATGACCTTGCCGACGACTTTGTACAGGAAAGGCTCGTGGACGCCGATGAGCGTGGCAAAGCGCAGGGCGCGGCGGATGAGGCGGCGCAGGACGTAGCCGCGGCTTTCATTGGAAGGCAGCGTGCCGCCGGAGATCAGGAAGGCAGCCGCGCGGCTGTGGTCAGCGATGACCCTGAGAGCCGTGTCGACATCATTGGTATCGGGGGCGGAGAAGCTGTAGGTTACGCCGGCGCACTGGGCTGCGTACTGGATAATGCTCTGGAAGAGGTCGCAGTCAAAGTTCGAGTGTTTGCCCTGGCAGACAGCGGCAATGCGTTCGAGGCCCATGCCTGTGTCGATGTTGGGCCTGGCGAGGGGCTTCTGGGTGCCGTCAGGCATCTGCTCGAACTGGGTGAAGACGAGGTTCCAGATTTCGAGGAAGCGGTCGCAGTCGCACTTGCCGATGCCGCAGTTGGGGCCGCAGGCCATGTCTTCGCCCTGGTCGATGTAGATTTCGGAGCAGGGACCGCAGGGGCCGGTGTCGCCCATGGTCCAGAAATTGTCCTTCTTGCCCATCCGGACGATGCGTTCGTAGGGAAGTCCGGCAATCTGATGCCAGAGATCAGCGGCCTCGTCGTCGTCCTTGTAGACGGTGACCCAGAGCTTGTCAGCGGGAAGTTTCAGTTCCTTCGTGCAGAAATCCCAGGCCCAGGTAATGGCTTCTTTCTTGAAATAATCGCCAAAGGAGAAGTTGCCGAGCATCTCGAAGAGCGTGTGGTGGCGGGCCGTACGGCCGACATTTTCAAGGTCGTTATGCTTGCCGGAAACACGCAGGCAGACCTGTGCCGTGGTGGCGCGGTGGTATCCGCGGTCTTCCTCACCGGTGAAGCATTTCTTGAACTGGACCATGCCGGCGTTGGTGAAGAGGAGAGTGGGGTCGTTCGGGGGAATAAGCGGTCCGGAGGCGACGACGGTATGACCGCGCTCCTTAAAGAATTCGAGATAACGGCGGCGTATTTCTTTGGCAGTGAGCATGAAGGGCTCCGTTGAAACTAAAAGCTGAAAAAGGGTTGAGAAACAGGTTCCGGAGAGCCGGACCCGCGCCTTCGCGCGGATCCGGAGCCGGGACCAGACTGTTACAAATTCGGATCAGGATCGGGGAATTCCCCGCCAGCAGGCGTTTCGGGCTGAACGGGTGCCTCTCCGGGCAGGGGGGCGTCTTCCCCTTCGATGGGCATGGCGCCTGCCTCATCGGGCGGGGTCATGCCAAGATATTTGTACACATCGGCTTCCACGCGGGCACGCAGATCCGCGTCCTCGTCAAGGAGCTGGCGGATGTTTTCGCGCCCCTGGCCGAGTTTTTCCCCGCCATAGGCAAACCAGGATCCGCTCTGATCGATGATTTTGCCTTCGATGCCGTAGTCGATAAGCTCGCCGGCCCGGGAAATTCCGTGACCGTAGATAATGTCGAAGGTGGCCACCTTGAAGGGCGGGGACACCTTGTTCTTGACGACCTTGACCCTGGTGCGGGAACCAATGGGCGTGTCCTTGTCCTTGAGCGTCTGCAGGCGGCGGATGTCAAGGCGCACGGAAGCGTAAAACTTGAGGGCGTTGCCGCCCGTGGTGGTTTCGGGGCTGCCGTAGCCGAGGCTGCCGATTTTCATGCGGATCTGGTTGATGAAGACGACAGCGGTATGGGATTTATGGATGGTACCCGTGAGGCGGCGCATGGCGTGGGACATGAGGCGGGCGTGGCTGCCGACCTGGGTGTCGCTCATATCACCCTCGAGTTCGGCCTGGGGAACCAGGGCCGCCACGGAGTCAACCACCACGAGCTCGACGGCGGCTGAGCGGACCAGCATATCGGCGATATCGAGGGCCTGTTCGCCGTAGTCAGGCTGGGAAATAATCAGGTTGTCGGTGTCGACGCCAAGGGCACGGGCGTACGCTACGTCGAGAGCGTGCTCGGCATCGATGAAGGCGCAGGTGCCCCCGCGCTTCTGGCATTCAGCGATGAGGTGCAGCGTGAGAGTCGTTTTGCCCGATGACTCGGGGCCGTAAATTTCCGTGATTCTGCCGCGGGGGATGCCCCCCACGCCCAGAGCGAGATCGAGACCGATGGAACCCGTGGGAATAACGGGGATGCGTATTGCGGGATGATCGGAAAGCCGCATGACGGCGCCCTTGCCATATTTGTGTTCAATGGTCGTGAGGGCTGTGCCGAGAGCTTCCTTCTTGGCCTCTTCCGGGGTCAGAGCCGGTTTCTTCGCCATAACGTTTCTCCTCCGGGATTGTCGTTTTGCAAAGGAATACCCACTAACATTTCAAAAACGGCAACGCAACATAGTAAAAAACTAATAAATAGACACAACATTCCGGAAACATGCTGTTTTTTGCGGGGATGGGAGGGATTGTCCTGTCTCCCTCCGGCTTGCAGGGGGACGCCCTCTCGTATAAAGAAGGCCGTTATGAATAATGCAATTGACGGTATTGTCCTTTTTTCAGGCGGACTCGACAGCATCCTCGCCTCCCGCGTGCTTATGGAGCAGGGGCTTTCCGTGCGCTGCCTGCATTTCGTGTCCCCCTTCTTCGGTTCGGCCCATTCCGCTGAGCGCTGGAAACGCCTCTACGGTGTCGACGTGGTCATCGCTGACGCGTCGCAGCCCATCGTGGAACTGGTGAACGGCTGGCCTCCTCATGGCTTCGGCAAGGTGATGAATCCCTGTGTGGACTGCAAGATTACCCTGCTCAGAATGGCCAGAGCCTACATGGAAAAGGTCGGGGCGAAATTTCTCGCCACGGGTGAGGTCGTGGGACAGCGTCCTATGTCACAGCGCTGCGATGTCATGAACACCATACGCCGGGAAGCCGGCGTGGACGGCATCCTGCTGCGGCCCCTTTGCGCGCAGCATCTTGATCCCACGCCCATGGAACTTTCCGGCCTTGTGGACCGCTCGAAGCTTCTTGGCATACACGGCCGCGGCCGTCAGGAACAGCTCGCCCTTGCGAAGGAGTTCGGGTTCACGGAAATTCCCACGCCCGGAGGCGGCTGCTGGCTCGCCGAACGGGAGAACGCCAGACGTTACTGGCCCATCCGTACCCGCTATCAGGGCGGAACTGTGGAGGATTACTATCTTGCCGCCGTCGGGCGTCAGTTCTGGAATTTCGGCGAAAGTCCCGCCGCTTGGCTCATCATCGGACGCAACAGCAGTGACAACGAGAAGCTGAAGCGATTTGTGCGTGAAGGAGACCTGACCTGCGGCATGTGCGATTTTTCCGGTCCCTTTGTGCTCCTGCGCGGAGGCACGGCTTGGGGTACTGACACGCTCATGAAGGCCCTGGCCGTGGCGTCTTCCTATTCGCCCCGCGCTGTTCAGGCCGGTGGAGCTGTCCGGGTCTGGTGCAAAGACGCCGGCGGCCATCAGCAGATTTATCAGGTTGTGCCGGATGTGGAACGCACCGGATTCACCCGTATGACCTGGGAGGAAGTACGCCAGGAAAAGCACGAGCTTGCCAGTCTGCACTGCGCCGAGGACGAGAGGCTGCGCCGCGAGAGGCGCGCCGCGAGGGAAGCCGGTGACAAGGCTCCCGGAATGGCGGAGGGAACCCCTTCTTCCGCGGAGGCGGATGGAGAGTGATGGACTCCCCGTGCCGGCCTGAGGCAGGATGTGGAATCACAGCCCGCTGACAGCACCGCGGGGAACGTCAGAAACGGCAAAAATCAGTCAGAGCGCGCCGCAAGCCTGCACTCCGAAGGGAGAGAGACCGTCGTGCCTGATACCAGGGGGAAAAGTATGGACTCAGCGCCTGTGGTAATCAAATACGGCGGACATGCCATGACCGTGCCGGAACTCGGCAGGGCCTTTGCAGAGGATATGTCCGGCCTTGTCCGTGAGGGCGGACGTTTCATCGTGGTGCACGGTGGCGGCCCGCAGATTTCCGCGCTCCTGAAGCGCCTCAGCATTGAGAGCCATTTCGTGGACGGCCTGCGTGTGACGGATGACGCCACCATGGAGGCCGTAGAAATGGTGCTTGCGGGGCAGGTCAATAAGGCTGTCGTTGGCCTCTTCGAGGGATATGGTCTCTCCTGCTGCGGCATCTCCGGCCGCGATGGAGGGCTTCTGAAGGCCGTGGTGGAAAGGCCGGAACTCGGCCGCGTGGGGGGCATCCCCTCGGTGAAACCCGGCCTTCTTTCCTGTCTTATGGATGGCGGCTATGTGCCTGTGGTGGCGCCCGTGGCCGAGGGACCTGACGGCAGGCCCCTTAATATCAACGCCGACTATGCGGCCGGAGCCATCGCCGGCGCCCTGCAGGCCGGGTATTTCGTGCTTATGAGCGATGTTCCGGGCGTGCTGGACAAAAATCATGTCCTGCTGCCCCGCCTCACGAGGAAGGACATAGAGGCTCTCAAGGCCGACGGAACCATTTCCGGGGGCATGATCCCCAAGGTTGACGCCTGCCTGAGCGCACTTGATCACGGCTGCCGCCGTTCGCTTATCCTCAACGGCTCCGAACCTTCAGCGCTCAGACGCTACCTTACGGGCGGCGAGGCGCTGGGAACCGTCATCGAGGACTGAGAAACTTTTCTTCAGGTCCAAAGGCCTCCGGAGCCGTATGGTTCCGGAGGCCTTTTTTGTCCTGTTTTATTTTTTTGTGCGCGGCGGCTCCAGCTTCGGGCAGAAGGAGCTCATCTCGCATTCTCCGCATTTTGGCGAACGCGCCGTGCAGACCGCGCGCCCGAAGAGCACGAGCCTGTGGTTGATGTCCCCCCATTCTTTCTGGGGAAAGAGCTGCATGAGATCCTGCTCCACCTTGACGGGATCCGTCTGTGAAGTCAGCCCCAGCCTGTGCGTGATCCGTTTGACGTGCGTGTCCACGGCTATACCTTCGTTGATGCCATAGCCGCTCGAGAGCACGATATTGGCAGTCTTGCGGGCAACGCCGGGGAGTGTCGTGAGCTCGGCGATGGTTTTCGGGGGCTCGCCGCCGTACACTTCGGTGACCCGCTGCGCCGCGGCGGTGATATTCTTCGCTTTGCTGCGGTAGAGTCCCACGGAGCGGATGGCGTCCTCCACTTCGCCGAGAGGTGCCGCGGCCATCTCGGCGGGTCCCGGCCAGCGCCTGAAGAGGTCCGGCGTGACCATGTTCACCCGATCGTCCGTGCACTGGGCCGAGAGAGCCGTGGCCACGAGCAGCTGCCAGGGCGTCTCATGGTGCAGATAGGTCGCCGGATGCGGGTACCTTCTGGTGAGCAGTTCGAGCACCATGCGGCTGCGTTCATGGGCGCCTTCGGGGAGCGGGGAGCCGGAAGCTGTCTTTTTTTGTGCGGCAGATTTGGCCATAGTTATCCTCCAGTGGTCGTGTCAGGGAAGTGTATGCCCCGGTGCCTGCGTGGACAAGGATTTCCGTTTCCGGAAATCAGCCCTGGCCGCCAGGTTTTTTACCAGACGCCGGAAAAAACCGGGAACCGCGGATAGCGGGATGGGAATGACTGGCAGGGCTTTATGCTTCCACGATACCCCTGCTCTGCCGGGGATAATCCCGTCGGAACCTGGTGCTTCAGTCTGTCTTTTGAAAGTTTTATACTTTACATAACCTGTCTGTTTTGTTACATTATCCAATCTAACAATGAGGGGATGAGAGACCCCGCCCCGTTCCATATTATGGAACATCCCGGGGGCTTACACTTTTTGCATGCAATTCCGCCTTTCGGCGGGAGGGGTTTATGGACCAGAAAGACCTTGAATATTTCCGGAACCTTCTCACCAATATGCTTGAGGAGGCCCAGAAGAAGGGTGATACGACGCTCGAGGAACTCAGCGGTACCAGTGAGAACTTCGCTGACCCCGCGGATCGCGCCACGGCTGAGTCGGATCGTGCTTTCACTCTCCGCATCAGGGACAGGGAACGCCGCCTGATCAAGAAGGTGAAGGAAGCTCTTCAGCGCATCGATGACGGCACCTACGGCATCTGCGAAGAATGCGGTGAGGAAATCAGCCTCAGCCGTCTCAAAGCCCGTCCGGTGACCCGCCTTTGCATCAACTGCAAGGCCAAGCAGGAAGAGGAAGAGAGTCAGCGGGGCGATTAGCCTCTCCGGGGATCCTCATTTCCGAACCACGCACTTCAATGGCATGCCCGCCTTTTCTGACGGGTATGCCGTTTTTTTTATGAAACGCCACAAGCCGGAGGCAGAATTTGGACGCTCATCTTTTCCGCCGTTTCTGCGGAGCCTGCGTACCTCTCCTTGAGGGAGCCCGTCTGGCCAAAATTCAGGAGCCGGCAGACGGCGTGCTGACATTTAACCTGGATCTCTTCACCTCCCGTCCCGGTTTCGGGCGCAAGGCGCAGCTCGTTTTCCGTCCCGGGCACAAGGATCCCTTCATGTTCCTTTCCCCGGCACGTGTGGCCGCAGGCAGAACACCCTCCGCTCCGGTGATGCGCCTGCGCAAATACGCAGCGGGGCACACCATACGCAGGGCCGTGTCCCGGTGGGCCGAGCGCGAACTCTGGCTTCTCGTATCCGGAGCCATCCCCGCAGGCATGTTCGGCGGACGCGCTCCGGCGGAGGAAAAGGTTCCGGCTGCAGAGGGAGACTGTGCGAAGCTCGTCTGGCTGAAGCTTTCCCTGCGTGAGGGGGCCTCGCTCTGTTTTCTCGGCGCTGACGGGGTGCCGCTTCCTTCAGAACCCTCCTGGCCGTCCCGCGAAAATCTCGGCGAAGCGCTGGCTGACTGGAACAAATGGCCAGTGCTGACTCCGGCCCTGCGCAGGGTCATGAAGGGGATGGACGGGGGAGACAGGGCTGCCCTTCTCGTGGATCTTGAGGACGGAGGCGGGGATATTTTTCTGTATACCCGTCCCGGAGCGCAGGGAGCACCGGAAGCTGTGGAAAAGGTTTCCTGCTGGCCTCTTCCTCCCGACAGGGTGAAGGGACTGACGGAAAGCGTGGAATCGGACGTGCTCGGCGCACTGGCCCGTGCCGGCGCTGATCTCGTTCTGGCAGAGGCAGAGCGCAGGCAGGCCACGAGGGCGGCACAGCCTCTCAACAGGCGCGAAAAGAAGCTTGTCCGTCTGCTGGAAAAGCAGGACGAGGAAGAGAAACGCCTCGGACGCATGCAGGCCGGCAAGGAAGACGCTCTGCTTCTGCAGGGCTCGCTCTGGCAGTGGCCCCAGGATTTCAGAGCTCCCGAGGTGCAGGTCTGGGGACGGGATGGAAAGCAGCGCACACTTGTTCTGGATAAGCGCTGGACGGTCCGAGAAAATATGGAACGCCTGTTCCACAGCGCAAGGCGCGGTGAGCGCGGACTCGTGCACGTGGCTGAGCGCCGCAGGCAGCTCGCGGATGAGCTCTCTGCGCTGCGGCGCCGCCGTGATGAAATTCTTCTGGGCATGGCTGCGGGGACGGGGGATACCCAGAACGTTCCGGCGCCGGCGAAGCTGCCCGAGGTTCCCAAACACGTGCAGCTTTTCGTAAGTTCAGACGGGTATCCGCTTCTGCGCGGCAGGGACGCCCGCGGGAATCTTGCCGTACGCAAGCTGGCGGCCCAGCATGACATCTGGGTACACGCGGCAGGCGGGCCAGGCTCTCACGTGATTATCCGCCTGCGCCATGCGGGAGAGCAGATTCCCGAAAGAACCCTCGATGAGGCCGGGGCGCTCGCGGCCTGCAAAAGCTGGCTCAGGGGCGAAGAGAGGGGGCTTGTCACGTACTGCGAGGTCCGCCATGTGAAACCCATGCGGGGGGCCGCTCCGGGCACCATGCGCATGGACAAGGTGCTCTTCACGCGGGAAGTGAAAGTGGATGCTTCCCTTGAGGAAAGCCTGCAGCCCAAGGGGACTGTTTCAGGACAGAGCTGATATAAATACGGCATTCCGGAAACGCACGGTACGTTTTTGTCGCAGGAAGAGTGGGCCGCAGGCTCTTCTTCATCGTTCTTTCCCGGCAAGTACGCTGATTTTCCGGCTCTTTCCCCGCGATGCGTTCCGTCCGGGCTGCGGCACGTCTTTTGCTGACAGAATGGTATGCGGGCCTGCGCAGACAGGTCCTCCGTACAGGAGAACAGGCTATGAGTACAGAAGGCATGAAGTCGGGAGCCGTGTCTCCCATGACCATTTCCCAGCGCATCAATCCTATGGCCATGCATGGCATGGTGACGTCTCCCCACTACCTGGCGAGCCAGGCAGGCCTCGATATCCTGCGCCGCGGCGGCAACGCCGTGGAAGCGGCCATCGCCACGGCTGCCGCCCTGACCGTGGTTTATCCGCAGATGTGCACGCTGGGGGGAGACAATTTCTGGCTTATTTACGATGCCGGATCCGGAACTGTGCGCGGCCTCAATGCCTCTGGCCGGGCCGGAGAGAAAGCGACTATTGATTTTTACCGCTCGAAGGGGCTTACGAAAATTCCGTCACGCGGATGGCTTGCGGCCAACACGGTTCCCGGAGTGGTTTCCGGATGGGGCAGTGCCTTTGCGTACAGCCGGGATCACATGGGCGGCACCCTGCCCTGGAAGGATCTGCTGGCGTCCGCTCTGGAACTTGCCGCGGATGGTGTCCCCGTTTCGTCCTCTCTCCACAGGTGGAGCGTGATCAATACGGATACCGGAGACAGGGAAGCGCGCTGCCTTCAGCGTTTCCAGGCCTTCTCGGAAACCTTTCTCAGGGATGGGAAGCCGTACTCCACGGGAGACGTATTCCGCCAGCCCCGGCTGGCCGCCACGCTGAGAGCCCTGCAGGAGAACGGTCCTAATGAATTTTACAGGGGCAGTATTGCGGCGCGCATATGCGCCGACATGGAAGCCCATGGCGGTCTCCTGACAGCGGCCGATTTTGCGTCACACACGGCTGACTGGGTGGAGCCCATAACGGTGCGCTACCGCGGGCGCATGGCCTTCAACCTGCCGCCCAACACCCAGGGCATGGCGTCTCTCGAAATTCTTAATATCCTTGAAAATTTCGATGTGGCTGCCCTCGGAGAAGGCACAGCCGCTTACTACCATCTCCTGGTGGAGGCCACCAAGGAAGCCTTTGCGGATCGGGATCGCTGGCTCACGGATCCCGCCTTTCTGGATATTCCCCTGAAGTTTCTGCTCTCTCCGGAACACGGCCGTCATCAGGCCGCGCGTATCAGCATGGAGAAGGCGGCTGACCGCGTGCAGCCCATGGATCCCGCGGGCGACACCATCTGGCTCGGCGTCGTGGACAGAACAGGCTGCGCTGTCAGCCTTATTCAGAGCATTTATCACGATTTCGGCTCTGCCATCGTCCCCGGGGACACGGGTATCATCCTCCAGAACCGGGGCAGTTTCTTTTCCCTCGATTCCGGGCATGTGAACTGCCTTCAGCCCGGAAAGCGTACGTTCCATACGCTCAATCCGGCCATGCTGCTCAGGGACGGCAGACCCGAGCTCGTCTACGGAACCATGGGCGGAGAGGGACAGCCGCAGACGCAGGCAGCCCTGGTAACACGCATGATCGACTTCGGGATGACGCCGCAGGAAGCCATTGATGCGCCCCGCTGGCTGTACGGGCGCACCTGGGGTGCGGACTCCAATGATCTCAGGCTCGAGGGGCGCATCCCGGACGAAGTTGTCTGCGGACTCGCCCGGCGCGGTCATCCGGTGAAGAAAGTCGAAGACTATACCGATGTCATGGGACACGCCGGAGCTATTCTCGTGAATCAGGAGACAGGCGTTCTGCAGGGCGGGGCCGACCCCAGGGGGGACGGTCTTGCCTGCGGCTACTAGCAGGCGGCCGGTTCAGCCTCTGAATGTTTTCATCCAGCTGAGGGCTCCGTCCAGATCGTAATAGCGCAGGAGCGCGTCCTTTATCCTGAGCTCCGCGGGGAGCAGGGAGTCGAACTTCCCGTACAGGCTTTCGGGGATATTGCGTGAGAGAAGGTTTTTGTCTGGGGCAGAGCCGTCCCGCACACTGCGGATAGCGTCCATGACCGCGCGGCGGCTTGTGTCCTTCACTTCGATGATGCCGTGGAGGTCGCTCGCGTCCAGCCCCTTCGCCCGCAGGAGAGCGGAGATGGTGCGCGTGGTTCTGTCGCCGAGCCATGGCAGAATATAGAACTTTTCTCCCCAGGAAACGCAGCCGCGCGAGAGAAGTCCGAGTTCCCGGAAGGCATTGGCGCCCTCGTCAAAGAGCTTTCTGGCCATGAAGTCGCAGAGCCCGGGTTCCTTCCCGGCCCGGTAAAGTTCAAGCATTTCCCTGCGCACAATATCGTGCACGGCTGCGCCTCCTCCGGAAAAGCGCGGCGACAGGCCGTCCTGTGCGGGCTCAAGGCTGATTTTCCTCCCGGCCTCATCGATATCCGTGATTTTCCAGAAACGGCCGGCAAAGAGGATGCGCTGATTTTTTTCCAGCGGTTCTTCAAGGGGCAGGGCCCCGATATGCTCGTCGCCGCTTTCGAGATCGTAATATTCCGTGGTGCTGAAGGACGTGGAAAACTGGCTGTCTTCCGCCATGGAGAGGCCCCTGTCCGTGAGCTCTATCCTGTGATCCTCAGCGGAGCGGATGACGTCCCTGTCGGCGAGCGTGTGCAGAAGCTGGATAAAATCCCTGTCACTGACAAGGAACGGCCCGTTTTTGCAGAGCAGATTCCACAGTTGTGAAGGGCGTACACCGCCATACTGGGCAGTAACAGAAATGATCTGCTGCACAAGTGTGGAAAAGTGGGGACGGGGTGGGGCGAGCGGTTCGAAACGCCCCTGGCTGAGCAGGCTGAGCATGGCCAGACTCTGAAAGAGCTCGAGCCGCAGCATGTCCCAGATTGAGCTTTTGCGTGTGAGAACATTCTCGGTAATGAAGAGCCTGAGCAGAGGGCGGCCGCCCCGCCTGCCGGATCGTCCGAGCCTCTGACGCAGACTGGCAACGGACCATGGGGCCGCTACCTGGGCTATGCTGTCCACACTGCCTATGTCGATGCCGAGTTCCAGTGTTTTGGTGCAGACAGCGGTGGTGGGCTGGCTGCCTTCCTGCAGGCGTTTTTCAAGGCTGAGGCGCAGGTGCCGGGCAAGGCTCCCGTGATGCGGGAAAAATTCGTTGTCCATGCCCTTTTCCCTGCACAGGGCGCTCAGGCTCCCGGCGATCTGTTCGGTGCGGGAACGGGAGTTGGTGAAGATGAGATTGTTCTTCCCCCCGAGGAGCGTGAAAAGATCCTGAATAAGCCTCTCGTCACGGGGAGACTGGTTCTTCGCCCACGGGGACCTGAAATGGTGTGTATATCCGCGCACCTGAATGACTGGTCTGGCGGTCGTTTTTTCGTCATCGATGATGACGCAGGGGTAATCACCCCTTCCCGGACGCAGAAAGTTTTCCGTTTCGCCGATATCGCCCAGCGTGGCGCTCAGGGCAATGCGCGGCACGGGGCGGTGCACCTTGCTTTCGATCCGTTTCAGGAGAGACTGTGTCTGCCAGCCGCGTTCTCCGGAAAGGAAGTCGTGGAACTCGTCAATGACAACACAGCGGAGATCGCTGAATGCGGCGCGGCACCATGTGTTGTGCCGCATGAGGAGTGTTTCAAGGGATTCCGGGGTGATAAGCAGAATGCCGCGCGGGCATTCCATGAAGTTCCGTTTGGTTTCCCACCCGGCGTCGCCGTGCCAGGCAGTGACGGGAACGCACGTATCCCGGAAAATGCCGGCGAGACGTTCTGCCTGATTGTTGATGAGGGCTTTGAGCGGGCTCAGGCAGAGAGCGCCCAGACTGCTGGCGGGCTCTGTGATGAGGAGTGAGCCGATGGGCAGAAAAGCGGCTTCTGTCTTGCCTGAGGCCGTGGCTGCTGAGATGATGACGTCGCTTCCGCCTCTGAGGATGACGGGTATGGCCTTTTCCTGAATCGGGCGCAGTTTCGCCCAGTGCTGATCGGCTATCCATTTCTGCATGGCCGGAGCGAGAAGGCTGATGGATGACTGCGGCATGAAGATCCTCGGTCTTAAGGGCAAAAAAGCTCCGGTCCGCGCTGGCGGGCCGGAGCGTAAAAGCGCCGGAAGGGAAAAAGGCTAGGCGACGGTCAGGGTGATGGCCCTCTTCAGGCGGTCAAGACTCTCTTCCTTCCCGAGAAATTCCATGATGTCCGGAAGGTGCGATCCGCCCATGAAGCCGACCAGGGCGGTGCGCAGTGCTGGGGCGACGTCCTTGAACTTCAGGCCGTGTCCGTCGACATAGGCCTTGAGGGCATCGTTGATGGGCTCGCTTCTGAAGTCGGAAACGTCACTGAACACGCCGATCAGCGCGGAGAGATGTTCCTTCGTCTGGGGCGTGAGGTTCTTGGCTACGGCCTTCTCATCGTATTCAAGCTCGGCAGCCTTCTTAAGCATGGGAGCGAAGTTCGCGGCCAGCTGGATAAGAGTCTTGGCGCGGTCGCGGAACATGGCGCACAGGGCCTGCAGCTTCGGTTCCGGAAGATCCGTGTAGCCGGCTTCTTCGGCGAAAGGCCTGGTCAGGCGGGCAAGTTCCTCCACCGGCAGATTGCGCATGTAGTGCGCGTTGAGCCACTCCAGCTTGCGCACGTCGAAGCGGGCGGCGGAAGGATTCATGTGCGTGCCGTCGAAGAGTTCGATGAGTTCGTCAAGGCTGAAGATTTCCTGATCGCCGTGGGACCAGCCGAGACGGACCAGGTAGTTCACCAGAGCCTGGGGCAGGAGACCGTCCTTCTGGTACTCGATGACAGCCCTGGCGCCGTGGCGCTTGGAGAGCTTGGCTCCGTCCGGGCCGAGAATCATGGGCACGTGGCCGAAGGTGGGAACAGGAAATCCAAGAGCCTGGTAAATGAGGATCTGGCGGGGGGTGTTGGACACGTGGTCGTCGCCGCGGATGACGTGGGTGATGCCCATGTCGTGGTCATCTACAACCACGGCCATGTTATATGTGGGGGTGCCGTCCGAGCGGCGGATGACCATGTCGTCAAGTTCCCTCACGTCGACACTGATACGGCCTTTGACCATGTCATCGAAGACAACCTTGCCTTCCAGGGGACACTTGAGGCGCACGCAGCGGCCCTCACCGGGGCCGAGGTTGAGATTGCGGCAGTGACCATCATAGCGGGGCTTGAGGCCGCGGGCCTTGGCGCGTTCGCGCATGGCGTTGACCTCTTCTTCCGTGCATCCGCACCAGTAGGCGTGGCCGGTTTCAAGAAGCTTGTCCACGTACTTGTTGTAGAGGTCCATGCGTTTGGTCTGGTAGGTCAGCTCGCCGTCCCAGGTGAGGCCGAGCCATTTCATGGAGGCCAGAATGGAGTCCGTGTATTCCTGTTTGGAACGCAGAAGGTCAGTGTCCTCAATGCGGAAGCGGAACTGACCCTTGAAATGGCGGGCGAGGAGCCAGGAGAAAATGGCGGTGCGGGCGCCACCGATGTGCAGGTGCCCCGTCGGGCTGGGGGCGAAGCGGGTTATGACAGACATGCGGAAACTCTTTTTTGCGTAAAGGTGTGAAATTTCAGACGGTGCGGCGTCATCACGGGTGCCGTAAAAAACGGGCTTGTTTGTACCCAGTTTTTGCCGGCTTCGCAACGCCGCCCCTGTTCAGTCCTTTCCTGACCGGTCCGGGGTACGCGGGGCCGCGCTCCTCCGCTGCGGGCGGGGGCGGCACAGCGCCCGGCGCGCGGGACGGATGCCGGCGTTGGGATCCCAGAAACCGTAGCCGGTTTTTCCGGAAGGATGATCTTTTCTGCGGTCGACCCACCAGCTGCGGTCCACACGTCCGTACCACCAGCGGTTGTGATCGGTACGCATCGCGCACTCGGCGACGGCCCTGGCTTCCGGCGTCCTGAGCCGATCTAGGGCGGAGGCCAGCCATTCGCGGGCAAACTGGCAGCCCTTGTCCATCTCTTCTTTCAGATTGAAGATGAGATCGAGCTGATCGCAGTCCTTGGCGATGAGGGCTTCAGGAGTACTGCGGGCCTCGAACTCGTCGTAGAAGTCCAGTATTTCTTCCATGCCCGTGCCGTTAACTGAGTCGGCCATGGCCCTGCGTTCGTCAGGGCGGCCGTAAAGCTGGTTCTCGTAGTTAAGGTCACCTGTCCGGGCTTCCTGCAGGTCGTGGAAAAGCCCGAGCAGTGCGGCATGGCAGGGATCGGCACCCGCCATTTTGGCCAGACAGTAGGACATGAAGGCAACGCGGAAGCTGTGATCAGCCACATTTTCCTTTCCCTGTCCGAGGAACTGCCATCCGCTCCGCGGCGTATGGCGCAGCATGCCTGCCTCGAAGAAAAGGTCGGTCAGGCGGGCGAGGCGGCGTGAGGATGTCCGGTTTTTTGTGCTGCGGCCGCGCATGCCTATTCTCCCTTCCCGATATCGTACTTCCGCAGCTTGTTGTGCAGCGTAGCCCGGGTAATGCCGAGAGTGCGGGCGGCCTCGCTCTTGTTGTCCTTGGTCATTTTGAGGGTTTCCTCGATGGCCTTGCGTTCCACTTCCTCTAGGGGAAGCCCGGCCAGGGACGTCCCGCCCTCTTTCTCTCCGGCCTTTGCCGCGGCCATTTCCTCCTCAGAAATGGAGAAGGGCAGTTCTTTTTCCGTGATGAGGTCGCCAGTGCAGAGAATCACGGCGCGTTCCACGGCGTTTTCGAGCTCGCGCACGTTGCCCGGCCAGGAATAGTGCAGCATCTGATCCATGGCCTGGGGAGAGAAGCCCTTGATGTTCTTGCGGTTACGCTCCTCGAAATGGGAGAGAAAGTGTGCTGCCAGCAGGGGAATGTCATCTGTGCGCTTACGCAGAGGGGGGATCTCAATGGTGATGACGTTGAGGCGGAAATAAAGGTCTTCCCGGAAATTGTGGTTGGCCACTTCTTTTCTGAGATCCCGGTTGGTGGCCGCGATGACACGCACATCCACGTGCTCGCTGCGGTCTGAACCGAGCCGCTGGATTTCTCCCTGCTGAAGGGCCCGCAGGAGTTTTGCCTGCAGTCCGATGGGCATTTCTCCGATTTCGTCCAGGAAAAGGGTGCCTCCGTCGGCCTGCTTGAAGCGGCCTTCGCGGCGTCTGTCCGCACCGGTGAAAGCTCCTCTTTCGTGGCCGAAGAGCTCGGATTCCAGGAGGTTCTCGGCGAGGGCCGCGCAGTTGACCGTCACGATGGGCTTCTGGGCGCGGGGGCTTCCCGCGTGCAGGGCGCGTGCCACAAGTTCCTTGCCTGTGCCTGACTCGCCGGTGACGAGGACCGTGGCGTCGGTGGGAGCGACCGTGCTTATCATGACGCGCAGATCGTTGATGGCCTTGGAACGGCCCAGTATCTCGGTGTTTTTGGGAACCTCGGCCAGCTGTCTTCTGAGCTCGCGGTTTTCCACGCTCAGGCGGGAATGCTCGATAGCGCGGGCCAGCGTATTCTTCAGTGCGTCGAAATCGAGAGGCTTGATGAGGTAGTCATAGGCACCTACGCGCAGCGCTTCCACGGCTGTCTGCACGGAAGAATAGGCGGTCATGAGGATGACAGGCAGTGACGGGTTGTAGCTCAGGATTTCCCTGAGCGTTGTGATGCCGTCCACGCGGCCCATGCGTACATCCGTCAGCACGGCATCAAAGGATTTTTCGTGAACTTTGCTGAGCGCTGTGTCACCGTCATCGGCCTCGTCCACATCATACCCCCATGTCTTGAGGAGCATGCAGAGCATGCCGCGGTGGGCTTCGTCATCGTCAACGATAAGGACTGTATTCTTGCTGTTCATCTCAATTACCTGCATGGAGGCCGCCGTCCGGCGACGTGTCGGGCGAGGCATCGGGAGTTTTTTCCTTCACTCTGGGAAGCCAGATGCGGAAAATGGTTTCGCCGGGATGCTTGTCCGTGGCCTGACGGGAGTTCACCGAGATTTCTCCCTTCAGGGCTTCCACGATTTTGTGCACCGTGGCCAGGCCTATGCCGGTTCCCTTGGCTTTTGTTGTGAAATAGGGGTCGAAAATGTGGGCCAGGTTTTCCTGGGAGATGCCCGTGCCGTTATCCTTCACAAGAAGGCAGACCCGGTCGGATGTTGAAGAAATAGCCAGGGTCAGAAGGCCTCCGTCCGGCATGGCGTCGAGGGCGTTGAGGCAGAGGTTCAGGAGAGCCTGTCCCAAGCGATCGGGATCGGCGAGCGCTTCTGGAACTTTGTTCGGCAGACGGATGAGAATCTTCACGCCGCGGTTTTCCGCATCGCGGCTTATGAGGCTGGTCACGTGGTCCAGCATATCATCCATGCGCGTGGGCCGGATATTCACGTCCGTGGGGCGGGACAGTCCGATGAGCTCCGTGATCACGCGGTTTAGGCGATCCACTTCCTTCACCATGACGGTGGCAGCCTTGCGGTCGTCGCTCCCCTCGGGAAAACGCATGCCGAAATAGGTGGCGTATCCCTTGATAGAACTGAGAGGATTGCGGATTTCGTGAGCCACACCCGCGGCGAGATTGCCCACGGCGGCGAGCTTTTCCTTGCGGCGTACTTCCTCTTCGAGGACAAGCACGCGTTCCTCGGCGAGACGCTGGCGGGAACGGGACTGGCGGGCGCGCTCAGCATAATAAAGGGCCAGCAGACAGGCAAGACCGATGAGGAGTGTGACACCGGCAAGCATGGTTACGTAGGCTCTGTTCTGGGCCTTGGTGATCTCGAAGGGCGACACGTCCATCCCAAGAAAGATCATGGGTGTGGGCAGGGGCTTCGGCTCTATGAGCGGAATGTGATGGATACGCGGCGGCCTGGGCCCGGGCATGAAGTTGCGGTAGACCACGAAACTGTGCGTGCCCTCCATATTGAGGACGCTCCAGCGCACGGCCCCCTGGGGATCAAGCTGATGGATGGCGGCTTCGTCTGCCTCATGCCCGTCGATGTTCAGGATTTCGCCGATACGTTCGGGATTGGAGTGGGCCACGATGGTGCCATCCGGCATGACCACGGCGATGAACGTGATATCGTGGCCGCGGGTCATTTCCTCAAGCAGGATCTGCAACCTGACGCCGGGCTGTGAGCGCATGCCGCTCCGCAGGATGTTTTCGAAGGCCATGATGAGCGAGGCGCCCTTTTCCGCAAGCAGGCGGGTAAGCGTCGCCTCGTTGCGTTCCACGGAAATGAAGGCGGGCAGGCTGACCATGAGGACCAGTGTGAGGCCTGCGAGGGCGAGCAGAAAACCGATGGGAGTATGGGCGATGTTTTCCGGTGAGAAGAGCTGCCCGAAAAAGCCGAGGCGTTTGACGCGGGCGATTTTTTTTGTCCCAGCAGCTCCGGCTTTCGTGACGGTTCCGCTGACCACGGGGCTGCCCGCCGTTTCCTGCTGAACCGCTTCTGCGTTTTTCCTGTTCTCGTCTTCCATCTGCTCTCCAGTCCTTCCGCTCTGTTATCCCCGTACTTCCCCGGGAGGGCAGGACGCCAGCGCGAGCCGGATGACGTCCCCGTCCGTCCATGTGCAGGCGCGGCCAGTGAGGCCCAGATCCCTGAGGGCGGTAGCCGCGTTCCCATTCTGTCCAAAGAGATAGCCCTGTGTAAAGCGGGGCAGGGACGCCTGTGCGATGCGCATGTCCTGTGGCACGGCTCTGCGCAGTGTCCTGAGAATGAGAGCGGACATGACCCGTGTTCCGAGAGCCGGATCAAAGGGGCCGGCTGCCAGGTTTTCCACAAGAGAGGGCTCATAGGCCACGCCCATACGGATGACGGGGCGGCCGGCTCTGGCCGCACGCTCCGTCCCCTCCGCCAGGGCGTCAACCGTGATGTCCATGCTCCAGGGAGTGTAGCGCCCGCTGGTATAAAGCGCTTCGAGCGCCGTGCCCCGGATGACAAGGCATGGGTAGAAGCGGAAGAACATAGCGCCGAGGGAAACTGCCCTGTCCACGTCCTCAAGAAAAATATCCCGGGTGGAACCGGGAAGGCCTGGCAGAAGCTGGCATCCGAGCCCGAGTCCAGCTTCCCTCACGAGACGCATGCCCCTTACGGGTACGTCAGGGCCGTATCCGCGGCCGGCGCGGCGCAGCACTTCCGGATCGAAACTCTGGATACCGAGTTCGACCGTGCGGCATCCGTAGCCGCGCATACGGGCGAGGAGCGGGACGGAAAGACAGTCTGGCCGGGTTGAGCATCTCCAGCCTGTGATGAGTCCTTTCCCGAGCCAGTCCCGGGCCCTCGCGAGGCAGAGTTCCAGGTCTTCCGGCGGCTGCCCCGTGAAAGTTCCTCCGAAGAAAGCCAGTCCGCAGGGCGGCAGTCCGCGCTGTTTCCTGAGTGCCAGCATGCCGTCACAGGCATCGAGCACGGCGGCAGGGGGCGTGTGAGCGCCCTGTCCGGTCTGGATGTTCTGGGCGCAGTAGATGCAGCGCGTCCGGCAGCCGGCGAAGGGAAGAAAAACCGGCACGATGGGGGCGTGCTGGGGCTTGCGGTAGGGCCAGGGGATGGAAACGGAGTGTATCGACATTGGGATCTCGGGCTGGTATAGTCGGGAAATTTGACAGGGTTTTCCTGAGCGGACGCATGCCCAGTCCCGCCAGCCGCCAGCATTGTGCGCCAAAATACGGTGCTTGTCACGGGAGCGCCGGCAGCCCGGGGACGGGCGCCTCACGCGTCAGGGCCTTCTGATCTGCCGCCCGGTACGCTGCGGGCAGGCCTGTGAATCGAGAGGAGCGGTATGCCGGTTTCACTGTACGTCTTCCTATGTGTTTTTCTCCCCTGTTTCTTCTTTGTGTGGAAGTTCATCGCTTCCCTGCAGAGGGAAGCGCTCAGTTACGTGCTGCTGGCTTTTTCCCTGATCCTCTGCGCTCTCTGGAATATATGGGGAACTGTTCTGCTGGCAGCGCTCATGGCTGTGAACTACGGCCTGGGACTGGCTCTTTCCGCGCCCGGAGGGGGAGACACCTCGTGGCGGCGCAGAGGCCTGCTGGCTGCCGGCATCCTTCTGAACTGCCTGCCTCTCGCCGTGTTCCGCTATGTGCCGGGCTTTGCCGGTGAGACGGAGAGCTTTACCCTGGTGTCTCCCCTTTTCCCTGGCCTTGCGTTCTGGATGCTGATGCAGATCGGCTGGCTCTGGAGCATTTACCGCCGTCAGATTGAGACAGAAGGCTTCCTGCGCCACGCCGTCTTTTCCACGGCCTTTCCCTATCTTTTCGCAGGTCCTATCGTGCGTTACGAGCAGGTTGGCAGGCAGTTCGACGGGCTCGGCATGCCTTCCTGCCAGGATGTCGCCAGAGCGGTCTGCCTGATCGTGCTGGGACTTGCCAAGAAGGTGCTTCTGGCGGATACGCTCGGCGTTTACGCCTCCCGGATTTTTGACGCGGTCCAGAACGGCCTGCCCCTTTCCACGGCCGAGGCCTGGGCCGGATCGTTATGCTTCACTTTTCAGGTCTACTTTGATTTTTCCGGATATACGGACATGGCGATCGGAGCAGCTCTTCTCATAGGCCTGCGGCTGCCTGAAAACTTCCGTTCCCCATACAGGGCCACCGGCTTTATCGAATTCTGGAGGCGCTGGCATATCACGCTGTCCAACTGGCTGCGCGACTTCCCCTATATGGCTGTCGGCGGTGCCTGGTGCGGCAGAACCCGGCAGATTCTGAGTTTTGCCCTCGCCATAGTCCTGGCCGGACTCTGGCATGGCGCAGGCGTGACCTTCCTTGTCTGGGCGGGGCTGAACGGCGTCTTCCTGCTTCTGAATTTCGCCTTCCGTTTCTTCATCAAGGGGCGCACGGCCGAAGCCCTGGCCTGCTCCCTGCCGGTCCGCGTGGTGTTCACGGCCCTGACCTTCGTGGTTGTGAGCCTGTGCTGGGTGGTGTTCCGCTCTGAAAGCGTGGGCGCCGCCCTTACCATGTACAGAACGCTGCTGGGTTTCCCCGTTGTTCCGGGAGGCGTCGAAGCCCCGGCCGGGCTCTTCGCCAACGGCTATTTTGTTTCCTGCATGTCTTTTGTGCCTCTTGCCGCTGCCGCCATCGTTGTCTTCGCGCTTCCCACATCCCGCGAGTTCACGGCCGGCAGACAGGACGGTTCCAGACCGTGGCTTTCCTGGGCTCCGACGCCGCTCTGGGCTGCGCTCCTGGCCGCGCTCGGATTCTGCTGCCTCGTCTGGTCCTGGACTCCCGCGCCCTTTATCTTCTAGGCACTGTCTTTTCGGTTCCGAAACGTTCAAGGAGTTTGTGATGTCTGAAAAGCTGGGCGCCGGAGATCGGTTGTATCAGGCCTTTATCAGGCGTTTCGTCATTGTCCTCTGCTCGCTCTGCCTCGTGGCGGCCATTCTGGCTATACCTTTTTCCTTTGCCTGGCTGTATCAGTCCGGTGATCTTGCCATAGATCGGGCCATCGGGGCGCAGGAGGGGGACGGTTTTGCTCTGTATGGCCCAGGCTGGGGCATAGAAGATCGGGAAGCGCAGCCTTACAAACTGAAGCTGTATGCCGCGCGGAAGCCTGATGTTCTGGTCCTGGGGTCATCCAGCGCCCTCAGCCTCAGGAGCAGTGTGTTCTCCGGAAGCATGGTCAATATGGCCGGGACAGCTTCATCGCTTTCCACGCTCAGGGCGTCTCTTGATGCCGCGCTCAGGATTCACAAGCCCCAGGCCATTATTCTGGCTGTGGATTTCTGGTGGTTCTCCCCGGCCTGGGAAAAGGATCCCTTTGAGGAGAGGAATCTGCCGCTGAGGGAGCTTCAATACAGCCCGGATACACTGAAGTCACCGTGGACATGGCTCATGCACAGACGTATTTCCCTGGGACAGTTTTTCGCGCCCCTGTACGGGGGATTCCGTGAAGACCGTTTCGGCGCCAGAGCCCAGTGGAACAGCGAAGGCTTCGGGCCTGACGGGTCCTGGTACCCCCTAGCCCGCCTGACAGGGGACGAGCAGGGGGATGAAGCCTTTGCTGACAGTCTTTCCCGCCAGAAATACCGTCTGCGAGAGTTCGCTCCTTCCGAGGGGCTCAATTCTGATGCCGTGGATGCGTTCGCCGATATCTTTTTCCGGATAAAGGGGCGCGGCGTTCGTCCCATTGCCTATATTACGCCTGTGGCTGCTCCCGTGTACGATGCCATGCTGGGCGATGACGCCTCCTACCGGCACCTCTTCGATCTGAAAAACGCCCTCATGGCCAGGGGCATCGAGGTTTTGGACGCCAGCGATCCGCGGACTCTTGGTATCACCGACTGCGAGTTCCTGGACGGCCTGCGTGTGGGAGAGGTGGGCTGTGACCGTATCCTGCACGAGCTCACGAACCGCTGGCCGGAGCTGCTCTCCTACGTGAACATGGAGAAGCTCAACCGTGTGCTCAACGAGTGGCCGGGGCATGCCTGGGTCCGCGATGAGAGGGTGAGCGATGCTTTTGAGACGGATTTTCTTAAGATGGGCTGCCTCAAGAAGACGCCATAAGCCTGAGGCTGGGAGATGACATGGAAAGGGCGCCGCCGGCCAGCAGCCGGCGGCGCCCTTTCAGATCGGTTAAACCGTATTCCCTGCCGTGGCAGGGGCTATTTGGAGAAGAGAATCAGGGCGATGAACTCGAGGTTTTCCGTGCCGTTATTGAGGAGACTGTGCTCTTCGCCATCCATGCAGAAGGTGGTGTCGCCGGCGGAAACGGTGGTTTCGGTGCCGTTATCGTTGTAAAGGCCCTGTCCTTTGATGATGTAGTAGATTTCGAAGTCGCCGGAGTGGCGGTGCATGCCGAGGCCTTCGCCGGGCCTGAGCACGCAGTGATTGAAGAGACGGCCTTTATCGTTGAACTCGCCGGGATTGAGGATCTGGAAGGCCTCCAGTTCACCGGGAGCGCCGAACATCTTCTTGGAAGTGTGGACTCTTTCGGAAGCTCTGCGAATCATAAGTGATACTCCTACTTGGCTGCAGGACGCGGCTGTGGGGTGCCCGGCGCCGGCAGGCTGCTTGTTCTGCGCCTGATCCTGCGTGAGAGAGCCAGGGGGGATCTGCGGCTCTGGGAATCAGGATTGGCGGCATGGTACTGGACGGATTTTGGCGGCATGTCCTTCACGTGGACATCAAGCTGCGGGAAGGCGATTTCGATATGTTCCTTTGCAAAGGCCTCATTGATGGCGAGGCGCAGATTCGAGGCCGCGCTCTGGATGAGGGAGAAATCCTTCAGCCAGTAGTACAGGGTGAAATCCAGCGTGTTGTTGCCGAAATCGGTGAAGACGACGCTCGGTTCGGGGAAGGCGAGAATTCCGTCATTCTTCTGTGCGCAGTCCTTGAGAAGCTTGATGACCTTGTTTGTATCAGATCCGTAGGCGACGCCGATTTTCAGGGCCATTCTGCGGGTTCTGTTGTTGCTGGTCCAGTTCGTCAGGTGTCCGGACATGAATTCGGAGTTGGGGACATAGATGGTGGCGGAATCGTAGGTCTCGACCACCGTGGCGCGCATGGTGATTTTCTTGATTTTCCCGAGCACGCCGCCGACCTCGACCACGTCGCCCACCTGCAGGGCGCGGCTGAAGATGAGGATAAGGCCCGAAATGAGGTTGTTGACAATGGTCTGCATACCGAAGCCGATACCAACGGAAAGACCACCGGCGATAACGGCGAGGCTGCTCAAGTTCATACCGAGCGAGCGCAGGACGAAGAGACCGAAGACAATCCAGACGAGGTAGGTAAAGGCCGTCTGCAGGGGCGTGACGAGGGAGGAGTCCACGTGCATGCCGTTCTGGGGCATTTTTTCAATAAAGGCGGCTCCCATGCTCGAGGCTGTACGCGCCAGGAAGAAGGCCGTGATAATAAGCAGCACCTGGGCCAGGTTAAGCTGGGCACTGCCGATATTGACGCCCTTGAAGATATAGAATTGCAGGATATAGAGGCCGCCGGGCAGTGTGCCAAGCCACAGGGAGACGACCATGAGGGCGAGGACGAGCACGCAGGGTGCGGCCAGGGCAATGGCCATGCTTGCCAGAAGCGCCTGTGCTCCTTCCTTGGGCAGGCGTTCGTTCATGGTGGAGATAAACCACATGCTGCCCATGGCGAGTTCCGTGGCGATGGAGAGAGACGTGTAGAGCAGATAGATAACCATGCTGTACACGTGGAGGCCCATCAGGCAGATGAACAGGCTTATCCACAGAATGACGGGTTCAAGCTCCAGAATAAAGTTTTCAAGCTGCATGCTGCCGATTTCGGGTTTTCTCCGATAATGACGCACCACGAGGTTGACCACGCAGCAGATCATCCAGCCGATGAGGGCCACAAGCCTGGGAATGGGCACATAGAGAAGAATGTAGGCACACATGGTCAGCGGAACGAGGTGCCAGAGAGGCGAGCTCTGCTGCGTGACTTCCGTATATTTCATGCGCCTCAGATCCCAGGCCAGGAATATCTGCCCCATGATGAGGCTCAGATTGCCGAGGGCCAGGAGGAGACTGTACGTGCTCAGGTCAGGAGAAATGGAGCTCGACAGGAGGGACAGCCCGATGACGTTCCAGGGCATGCTCCAGCGCAGAATGTGTCCCTTTACGTCAGGACTGCAGTTCAGGAATTTGGCGCACAGAATGGTGCCGATGACGCTCAGGAGCACCATGCTGATGATGAGACGGAAGATGGCGGTCTGCCACTGCCCAGTTGTGGCCGGGAGCTCGATGGGGCGGCGCAGCTTCAGGCCGATAGGCGTGTAGCCAAGACGGCGGGGGAGTCTGGCCCACTCGTTGGCGGAGAGCCAGGCGACCGGTCCGAGCGTGTAATAGCGCTTCCAGAGCATGGGCAGCTTGTCGTTAATATCCTGCTGGGTCTTCTTGATATGCGCGATGAAGGCGCGGGTAGGCGCCAGAGCGCTGGCATAGCGGGTAATGATGGCGGCAAGCATGAAGCGGGCCCTGTTGAGCTCGCCCATGTATTCATGGATTTCGGCGTTGCTGGTGGCGCCGAGTTTCGGCATGGCCTCGGTGATCCTGTTCATCCTGTCGAGCATTTTGACAGCCTGCATTGAACCACTGCTGGCCGTCGCGGCGATGCTCTGCACCACGTCGCCCTGAATGGAAAGCTGGCGGCTGATGGCCTCGAGGGGGCTCGGAAAGTCCTTCAGGTTGTTGGCCATGACGAAAAGCCGGTTGATGTCCTTTTCAACTGGCTGGATCTGGGAGAGGGCTCCTGTCTCGGAGAGAAAGGCCGTGCTGATGTCCTTGGCTTCCTTTGTGGTCTGCTTGATCATGACGCGCTGACCCTGCCACATGTCTTTCCAGGGATCGTTCTTGGCCATTTCCTCGGCTTCTTTGCGCTTCTGCTCGGCTTCCTTGGCCTGCTGCTCCTTCTGAGCCTGCTGTTCGGCTTCCCTGCGTTTCAGTTCAGCGTCGGCCCTGGCCTTTTCATCCTCAGCCTGCTGTTTTTTCTGCAGCTCTTCCGCATTTTTTGCGTCGCCATCGGCAGCGCTGGCATCGCTTCCCTGGGCTTTGTCCTGATCCTGGGGCTGCGCCTGATCAGCGCCCTTTCCCCCGGTTTTGTCACCGTCACTCCCGCTGGCTTTGTCATCGGACTTGGCTTTGTCATCGGACTTGGCTTTGTCGCCGGACTTGGCCTTGTCGCCGGACTTGGCCTTGTCGCCGGACTTGGCCTTGTCATCGGACTTGGCTTTGTCGCCGGACTTGGCCTTGTCACCGGACTTGGCTTTGTCCTGCTTTGCCTGCTGGCCGGCATCGTCTCCGGATTTGTCCTGATCCCTGCCCTGCCCGGCCTGAGTTCCGCCGTCAGGAGCGGCGAAGACCGTGGTGCCGGAACCGCCGAAGGGAGAGAGGGTCAGTCCAGCAGAAATGAAGCAGATGGTGAACAGGAGGAGAAGGATTTTTGTGTGCGAACGTTTCATTAGTATAGCCAGAAGTAATCCCGGAGAGCGGGGAGTTTGCGGTATTTATGGGTTTCTGCCCGGTAAGCCGGAGGCTCTCAGGGCAGAAATTCCTTACCCGAAAGAGGGTAGTTTGAAAAGAGCGGGACATGCCGGAAAGGCTCTCGTTTTTTTCGCATGAAATGGGTATCCTCCCACGGGAAATGCCGGTAAGAGCAGGAGCGCTGTCCGGCTCAATTGCGAAGTGAGGTCCGCTATGCCTGTTATTCTCCCCAGTGAAACTGATTTATACGCTCTGACTGATTCGGAGCTTTCCCTCGGACGCAGCGTGGAGGAGGTTGCCGAATCCCTCCTGGGAGCCGGTATCCGCATTCTGCAGTACAGGGAAAAGAATCTTAAAGACGGGGCCAAACTTGAAGAATGCCGTATCCTGAGGCGCGTGACGGAGAAGTACCATGCCTGCTTCATGGTGGACGATCACGTTGATCTGGCCATGATCTGCCACGCAGACGGCGTGCATGTGGGGCAGGAGGACATTCCTCTGGACGATGTCCGGGCCCTGGTGGGGACATCCATGTGCATCGGTGTTTCCACGCACGCCCCGGAAGAAGCCCTCGCCGCTGAAAAGGGTGGAGCTGACTATATCGGCGTGGGGCCTGTTTTTGAAACACATACCAAGGCCGATGTCTGCGCTCCCGTGGGACTCAGGTATCTTGAGTGGGTAAGCGGCCATATTTCCGTGCCGTATGTGGCCATAGGAGGCATCAAGGCCCATAACGTGCGCGAGGTCTACACGCACGGCGGAAAGTGCTGCGCCCTTGTGTCCGAGTTCGTTGGCGCCAGAGACATTGCCGGTGCCGTGGAACGCGTACGCCGGGCGATGCACGCGGAAGCCTGAAACAAAGGGAGGCTCTCCTCCGGAAAGCCTTCCCCTGTATCGCTATTTTTTCCTTGATCTGCTGCTTCCCGAATGCCGGGAGCTCTTTGAACTCTTTGAGCTCTTACTGCTTTTGACGGAAGAGCGGCGGGAAGACGTGCTTTGGCTTCTTCGTACCTCAGAGCTTCTCCTGTGGCTTTGCTGATAGGATTCCGAAGTGGCAAGTTCCGCCACTCTGCCGGCCAGAGCCTGTTCGAGGCCTCTGCCCTCCAGAGCTTCAGGTCCGGCGATAACTCCCAGCCGGAATTTACTGGATCCCGTGGTATTGCGTGCAGAAATATTTTTGAGATCCGCCTTGCTGCCCTCAGTGTGCGCTCTGCGGCGCACGAGCAGGACATCGGCCACGAGAGCGGCTTCGTCACCCTGATGCAGGGAAACGGGCGTTCCGAATCCCTGATTTACTGCGCCGCGCAGAGAAGAATCGCTGGTCCTGCCCCTGCTGACCACCTCGACCTCCACAATGCGGTCGGCCCGGCTGGGCTGTTCCGTGATCCGGAAGCCGGCCTGGGTGAGTTTTCTGTCCAGGCGCTCCTTGAGGTGCCCGGCCACGCGCTGTCTGTCGCGGACAACGGCGCAGGCCGTTGCTCCGTAGGCGCCGCCGTTCTTTCCGGCATCGGGATTGGAGTAAACCCTCAGCGAGGAAGGCGCTGCCGGTTCCATTTCCTCTGCGGGTTCCACGGTGGGAGGAACGCTGCTCCTGTGGTGGGAGGCGCAGGAAACCTGCGTGAATCCGAGGAGCATCATGAATAAGGCAATGACTGTTTTGCTGTAACGCATTGGTATGTCCGTTTCTGCTGCCTGGGGGCAGCAGCGCATTATTTCCCGTAAGCGGCTGAAATATCCTGAGCCAGTTTATCTTCGAGGGCATGCAGGGCACTGCTGCGGTCCATGCCGCGTCCGGAGGCGGTCACTGCGTGTTCCTTTGTGACGGGCTCTCCACCTTTCTTCTGCATGGTGACGGTGCTTTTCATAGCCCAGGTGTTTTCGCTCTTGGCGTCTGCGGCCGAGGCCGACAGGCCGATGAGTGCGCCGGCGCCGGCGCCGATGAGCGCGCCGCTTCTGCCGCCCGCTATGCTGCCGACTCCGAGTCCGAGCATGGTGCCGACAGCCGTGGTGCCCAGGGCCTGACTGCCGCTGATTCTTCTGCCGCTGCTGGCTGCGAGGTATGCGTCATTAACTGTGATGTCGATTGTGATGTCTGCCTCTTTGCGGCTGTCCGCGGGATTTATGCCGTGGTCGCTCTGGAGCGTGGAGGCGACGAGAGAGGCGAGATCGCTGTTGAAACTGCTGTCGCCGCTTTTCACCTCCACAAAGACAGAGGAGGCATCACCTGCCTCCTGCTGCGGAAGAGCTGACGATGCCGGAACGGGACCCTGTGGAGACTGCGAAGACGCGCAGCCGGCGAGGGAGAAGATCGTGAGGCAGAGGAGCGCAAGCAGGACGGCGGAAACAGCGGGTTTTCCGGAATGCATGGCATTCTCCTTCATAATAGACAGGAATCTATCATTGGGTTCAGAGGGTTGTCCAGGAAGGTGGGAGCCCGGTGAAAACGGTTCCGGCTCCCAGGCTGAAGTTTGTCTGTGCGGCGGCGGCCTTGACCTTGGAATGTTTTTTCGTATCCTCTCATGGCAAATACAAACCGGAGGGCGCCATGGGCAAGGAATTAATCATCGTCGAATCACCTGCAAAGGTGAAAACCATACGGAAATTCCTTGGTCCTGACTATGTGGTCAAGGCCAGCGTCGGGCACGTGCGGGATCTCCCGTCAAAGACGCTGGGTGTGGACGAGGAGCACGGCTTCGAGCCACAGTACCAGATTATCGCCGATAAGAAAAATATCGTCAGCGACCTCCAAAACGAAGCCGGTCAGGCTGATGTGACGTATCTCGCACCGGACCCCGATCGCGAGGGCGAGGCCATTGCCTGGCATATTGCCGAACTTCTCAAGGGCAAGGCGAAGGACCTCAAGCGCATCCAGTTCAACGAAATCACGTCCCGCGCCGTGAAAGAGGCGCTTAAACATCCCCGCGCCCTGAACGCGGATCTTTTTCATGCCCAGCAGGCCCGGCGTATTCTTGACCGCCTTGTGGGCTACAAGATTTCCCCTCTGCTCTGGAAAACGGTCAAACGCGGAATTTCCGCGGGCCGCGTCCAGTCCGTGGCGCTCAGGCTCATTGTTGACCGTGAAAAGGAACGCGAGAAATTCCGTCCCGAGGAATACTGGGTCTTCCGGGCTCTTCTGAAAGGAAATTCCGGCCCCGCCTTCAGGGTGGAACTGGCCAAAGTGGCCGGCAGCAAGCCCGCCATCACCTGCAAAAAGGAAGCGGACGCCCTGACGGAGTCCCTGCAGGGTCGTGATTTCATGGTCAGCTCCGTGGACCAGAAGCGCCGTGAAAAGAGCCCACTGCCCCCGTTTACCACATCGACCCTGCAGCAGACGGCGAACCAGCGCCTCGGCTATTCTGCAAAGCGTACCATGGGTATCGCCCAGCGCCTCTATGAAGGCGTGGAAATGAAGGACGGCAGCGTCACGGCCCTTATCACATACATGCGCACGGACTCCACGCGCATTGCCGATGAGGCCAAGGCCGCCGCGGCCCAGTATATCGGGGACACCTTCGGGCAGGATTACCTTCCGGCTTCCATCCGCAATTACAAAGTCTCCGAAAACGCTCAGGACGCCCACGAAGCCATACGCCCAGTCGACGTCACGGTGACCCCGGACTCCATCCGCGAAAGCCTGACCCAGGAGCAGTACAGCCTGTACCGGCTTATCTGGAGCCGTTTTGTGGCTTCTCAGATGGCGGCGGCTGTCTTCATGGATACCCGTGTGCTCGTGTCCTGCGGCGATACGGAATGGCAGGCGAGGGGACAGCGCGGCCTGTTCGCCGGCTGGGAGGCTGTTTATCCGGCCGGAGACAAGGACGTGGAACTTCCGGCTCTGGAAAGCGGGGAGAAGCTTGAGCTCGAGAAGCTTGAGCCCGAACAGAAATTTACCCAGCCTCCGGCACGCTACAGTGAAGCAAGCCTTGTGCGCTCCCTGGAAGAACTAGGCATAGGACGCCCTTCTACGTACGCGAGCATTATCTCAACCCTTGAGGATCGCGATTACGTGGAACTGCAGGAAAAGCGCTTTGTGCCCACGGATCTCGGGCGCGTGGTCTGCGAGCAGCTCGTGGATCACTTCGGCCGCCTCATGGACGTCAACTTCACGGCCGGCATGGAGGAAGGGCTCGACAGGGTGGCAGAAGGGAAGGAATCCTGGAAAGATCTGCTTCAGGGCTTTGCGGATGAATTCAATCCGACGCTCACCGAAGCGGCCAAGACCATGAAAACCGTCAAGGGTGGGCTTCCCACTTCTCTGAAGTGCCCTGAATGCGGCAAGCCCCTGGTCGTGAAGTTCGGCAAGGCCGGCTCTTTTCTTGCGTGCACCGGCTATCCGGAATGCCGGTTTACGAGCGATGTGGAGCGCAGGCCTGACGGCCAGCTTGAGATAGCTGAAAAAAAGGAGCCTCAGCTTCAGGTGGTCGGGGTCTGCCCGGAATGCGGCAGTCCTCTTGTTGTGAAGAAAGCCCACATGGGCAGCCGTTTTATTGCCTGCAGTTCCTACCCCAAGTGCCATTACACGGCTCCGTACTCCACTGGTGTTGTCTGTCCGAAATGCGGTCAGGGGCATATCGTGGAGAAAAGTTCCCGCAGGGGAAAGATCTTTTATTCCTGTGACAGGTATCCGCAGTGCGATTTTGCCCTGTGGAATGAACCGGTTGCAAAGACCTGTCCCCAGTGCGGCTCCCCGTACCTCATCCTCAGGAAGACACGAGACGGCGTGAAGATGGTCTGCCCCGTTCGTGGCTGCGGATACACCGCGGATCCCGACAGCGCCGGAGAGACGCGTCAGGAGAAGGCTGCCCCGGAAGGCGGGAAAAGGCCGGAGCCGGGGGGAGACGGCACTACAGGAAACACTCCGGCAGCCTGATCTTCCGCTGAAGATGATATATAATTGTAACCAAAAATCTCACCAGAAAACTTTGAAAAAAATAACTTGTGATTTCAGATAGTTAGCATTTTTATACGTATGCTAACTTACTGAATTCAAACAGTTTTTTGAATAGTAGAGGTAATGTCCGAGTGTTGCCCTTCCTCTTTTTTTATGCTTTTTTCTCGGGGATAAAATCCGAGTTTTCGGGGCTGTAGGCCCTTCCCCTTTGATGGAGTTCAAGCTTTATGCGTCATTTTGTATGTTTTGTCGTAACTCTGGCGATGGCTGTCTGTCTTACCGGCTGTAAGCAGGAACAGCAGCAGGCCAAGGCTCCGGCGCCTCTGGTCAGTGTGTATAAAGTACAGGCGAAGGATGTTCCCTGGCCCTGTGATTTTCAGGCTACTGCGGCTGGGTCGCGTTCGGCCGAAGTGAGAGCCCGAATCACCGGCGTCATCCAGAAGCGTCTTTATAAAGAGGGCGACTACATCAAGGCCGGGCAGCTTATGTTCCAGATCGAGCGCGATACTTATGAAGCGGCTTATGAGAGGGCGAAGGCTGCCTTCAATAACGCCGAGCGCGAATGGAACCGCGTGCGTCCCCTGTATGCCGCCAACGCCGTATCCCAGAAGGAACGGGATCAGGCCCTGTCCGACTATGAGAGTGCGAAGGCTGCTCTGCGCCAAGACAAGGTGAACCTGGATTACTGCCAGGTCGTTGCTCCTGTTTCCGGTTATACCTCCAAGGAATCCATGACCGTTGGCAACCTTGTGTCCAGCGGCACGCTCCTCACCAGCATCAACCAGACAGATCCTCTGTACATCGATTTTTCCATGTCCGCCCAGGAATATATGCTCAGGCATGATCTTGAGCGCGAGGGCCGGCTCGTCTTCCCCGAAGGCGGCAGATACAAGGCCCGCCTTACCCTGCTCGACGGCTCCGCGTATCCCAGGGAAGGCGTTGTGAACTTCATCGACACGCAGGTCATCGCCACCATGAGCGTGATCCGCTGCCGCGCCGAATTCCCCAATGACGACAACAGCATCATGCCCGGTCAGTACGTGCGGGTTCACATGGAAGGCGATGTGCTGAAAAACGCCATCCTCATTCCCCAGACCTGTGTCAGCGTGACAAATCAGGGTATGTTTGTGGTGAGTGTGGGGGCGAACAATATCGTCAAGCGCAATCAGGTGGAAATCATCACAGCCATCGGCGATGACTACCTTGTCCGCAAGGGCGTCAGCGATGGCGATGTCCTTGTCCGTGACGGCATCCTCAAGACCGTGGACGGACAGCCTGTCCGCATAGCGCAGGATGAGCCTTCTGCCGGTGCGCCTGAGCAGAAAAACGCCCAGACTCCCGCTGGAAAGTAGGTGGCGTCCATGGCAACAGCATCGGCAAGACCGAGTTTTTTCCTGAGACGCCCGATTCTTTCGAGCGTCATCTCCATTATCATCACGCTCTGCGGCGCCATTTCCATGCAGGTGCTGCCTATCGCGCAGTATCCTGACCTCATCCCGCCCACGGTCGCCGTGACGGCAAGTTATCCCGGCGCCTCGGCTGAAACCATCGCCAGCACCGTCCTGGCTCCTCTTGAAGTGCAGGTCAACGGTGTCGAGCATATGCTCTACATGACCTCCACATCGTCATCAGGCGCCGGCTCTGGCAACCTGCTTGTGTATTTTTCTCTGGGATCCAATGCCGACATGGACCTGGTCAACGTGTGTAACCGCGTCAACCTCGCGCAGACACAGTTACCAGAGACCGTCCGCTCCCTCGGCATCTCGGTGACAAAGCGATCACCGGCCTTTCTGCTCTTCTTTACCGTGGTATCCCCAGACGGGCGTTACGACAGCGTCTACATGCACAACTACACTACGGTAAACATCATCGATGAGCTGAAACGCGTGGAAGGCGTCGGTCTTGCCCAGCTCTTCGGCAGCAACGACTACTCGATGCGTATCTGGCTCCACCCGGACAAGATGGCGAAGCTCGGCATCACCGTCTCTGATGTGGCTGCGGCCATTCAGGAGCAGAACACGCAGTTCGCGCCCGGACGTCTCGGCAATACCCCCTCTCCTGAGGGAACGCTCCTCACCTGGCAGCTCGACGCCCAGGGGCGTCTGCCCGAAGTGAAGGACTTCGAGAACATTATCGTCAAAACCGGTGAAAATTCCTCGCGCGTTCTCATCAAGGATATAGCCCGCGTGGAACTGGGCGGTCAGGACTATTCCGTTGACGGCCGGTATAACAACATGCGTTCCGTGGCCGGCGGTACCTGGCTTCTGCCCGGTGCAAACGCCATCGCCACTGGCGACCGCGTGCTCGCCAAACTGAACGAGCTGAAGAAGAACCTTCCCGAGGGCATGGAACTGCTCGTCACGGTTGACACGAACGACTTCGTGCGCGCTTCCATCAACGAAGTGATGCATACCCTCGTTGAAGCCATGATTCTGGTCTTCCTGGTCGTCTTCCTCTTCCTGCAGAACTGGAGAGCCACACTGATTCCGTGCGTCGCCGTGCCCGTGTCCATTGTGGGTACGTTCGCAGGCATGCTCGCTCTCGGTTACACCATCAACACGCTGACCCTGTTTGGCCTGGTGCTGGCCATCGGCATCGTGGTTGACGACGCCATCGTTGTCCTTGAAAATGTGGAACGTATCATGACCACGGAGCACCTTCCTCCCAAGGAAGCCACGGCCAAGGCCATGGGCGAAGTCACCTCGGCTCTTATCGCCATCGTGCTCGTGCTCTGCTCCGTGTTCATCCCGGTTTCCTTCATGGGCGGCTTGGCCGGCCAGATGTACAAGCAGTTCGCCATCACGATTTCCGTTTCCGTCGTGCTTTCAGGTATCGTTGCCCTGACGCTGACGCCGGCTCTCTGCTCCCTGCTCCTGAAAGGCAGCACGGACGCGAGCAAGACTCCGCGTTTCTTCGTGGCCTTCAACGCCGGCTTTTCCCGCATCACGCGTGCGTACGTCAGTACGGTGCGCCATATCAAGAACGCCGGCGTTGTGAGTCTTATCATTTTCTGCGGCGTCATTGCCGGCGTTGTTTTCCTTTTCAGGTCCCTGCCGACATCCCTGGTGCCTGACGAGGACCAGGGCTACTCCCTGTCCTCGGTCATCCTCGATGACGGTGCGTCTGTACACCGGACGACAGACGTGGCCAAAATGGTGACGGATTTTGCCCTGAAGGATAAAATGATCGAGGGTGTCACCGCCATCAACGGTTACGACATGCTCAGCGGCTCTGTGAAAACCAACTACTCAACGGTTTTTTACTCCTACAAACCGTGGGAGGAACGTACGGAAAAGGGACAGGACGACAAATCCTTCACGAGCCGTACCATGGCCCTGAACGGTATGCAGCCGAGCGCCGTTATCCTGAGTTTCACGCCGCCTCCCATCAGCGGCATGAGCACGACAGGTGGTTTTGAAGGATACCTCCAGATGCGCGGCAACGGTTCCCTCAAGGATCTCGAAGCCAGCGCTAACAAGCTGGCCGCCGCGGTCGCCAAACGCCCTGAAGTTTCCATGATGCGTAACCTCTTCAGCACGAATTCACCGCAGATTTACGTGAACCTGAACCGTGAGCGCTGCAAGGATATGGGCATAAGCGTCACTTCCGTCTTCCAGGCCCTTCAGGGATCTTTCGGCACCTATTATGTCAATGACTTCAACAGGCTGGGCCGTACCTTCCAGGTGCGCATGCAGGCCGACGCCGGCTACCGCATGAACCAGGAAAACCTGAACGATATCTACGTGCGGAACAACAGCGGCGAGATGGTGCCCCTGTCGGCTCTTGTCACCTTCGAGCGCCGTACAGCGCCTGATACCGTTGACCGCTATAACGTTTTCCCCGCAGCCCACTTTATGGGCAACCCCGCCCCCGGCTATACGACCGGTCAGGCTCTGAAGGCTGTTGAAGACACGGCGAAGGAGATCCTGTCTTCCGATTACTCCGTCGGCTGGTCAGGATCCTCCCTGCAGGAAAAACTGGCCAGTCAGGACACGTCCACCATCTTCATTCTCGCCCTGGTTATGGTCTTCCTGATCCTGGCCGCGCAGTATGAGAGCTGGTCCCTGCCTCTGGCCGTTCTCACCTCCGTGCCCTTCGGCGTGCTCGGCGCCCTGATTGCCACGTACGCCCGCGGCCTTTCCAACGACGTTTACTTTCAGGTTGCCCTGGTTACCCTCATTGGCCTGTCAGCCAAGAACGCCATTCTGATTGTCGAATTCGCTGTTGACGCGTGGCGCGAGGGCCTGAGCATTTCCGTGGCCGCACTGCGTGCGTCCAGGCTCCGTTTCAGGCCCATCGTCATGACGTCCCTCGCCTTTATTTTCGGTGTGCTGCCCCTGGCCTTTAGTACCGGTGCAGGTGCCAACAGCCGTCACGCCATCGGCACGGCTGTCGTGGGCGGTATGCTTTTCTCAACTTGCATAGCAACGCTCTTCATCCCGTTCTTCTTTCAGGCCATCACGAAACTGTCCCTGAAGCTCAGAGGCAGGAAGGATCCCAACGAAGGAAAGGGCAGTGAGGAAGAGGAGGTCGGTAAGTAACATGCGCATCTTCCTTCGACTCGGAGCCCTTCTGGGCGTGACCGCCATGCTGGCGGCCTGTTCCCTGGCTCCCAAATATGAACGTCCCGATCAGCAGCTTCCGGCCTCTTGGAAGAACGTGCAGCTCGGCAATGAGCCCCTGCACACCGACTGGTGGAAGCGGTTCAATGACCCTGTCCTCAACCAGCTCGTGGCCGAGGCCCTGAAGAAGAATCAGGATCTCGCCGAGTCCATGGCCAAGATTGAGTCCGCTGCGGCCCAGGCTGGCGTGACTTCCGCGGCCATCTGGCCTTCCGTGAACGGCGAAGGCCAGGCTACGGCTCAGGGCGCTTCGGAAAAAGGCGCCAATACCGTGCCCTTTAACCGCAGCGGCCTTTCCCGCTGGACCACCAATTATCAGGGCGAACTGGCGGCGAGCTGGGAGCTCGACTTCTGGGGCAAGACCAGGAACGCTTATACCGCCCTTACCGATATCCTCATGCAGACTGTGCTGAGCCATGAGGCTCTTAAACTTTCGACGTCCGGACAGGTCGCCCAGAGCTACTTTGCCCTGCTGGCCATCGATATGCAGCTTGAGACGGCAAAGCGCACGCTGCGTTCCCGTGAGGAATCTCTCAGAATTTATACTTCCCGTTACAAGCAGGGCGATATTACCGAACTCGACTGGCAGCGCGCCCGCGCTGAAGTCGAGACCGCGCGCGCCCAGGTCCATTCCACGACCATTGACCGCGATGCCACGGAAGCTTCCCTTGCCGTGCTGACTGGCCGCTCTCCCCGTGACATCATGGAAATGGTCACGCCCCGCGGAGGTTCCATTACCGCCATATCCACGCCGCCCGTGCTGCCCGAAGGCCTGCCTTCGCAGCTGCTCGAGCGCCGTCCCGATATCCGCGCTGCTGAATACGCCCTCATGGCTTCCAACGCGCAGATTGGCGTTGCCCGCGCCCAGTTCTTCCCCTCTATTTCCCTTACTGGCGTGCTGGGAACCCTCTCCGCGGCCGTGGCCAATCTGTTCACCGGTCCTGCAGCCATGTGGAGCTATGGTGTAACAGGCAGCCTGCCCATCTTTGATGGTGGCAGGAACTGGTACAATCTGAAGGATGCCGAGGCGCAGAAGAAGCAGGCCATTGCTGTCTACCGGAAGACCGTCCAGAGTGCCTTCAGCGACGTGCGCACTTCGATTACCAGGCAGAAGGAGACGAGGGATATCGTCGATTCCATGAAGACTCAGGTGGATGCCCTGCGCCGCGCCGTGGAACTCGCCCGACTGCAGTACACCAACGGTTATACCGACTACCTCACTGTGCTCGACGCCGAGCGCCAGCTCTTCTCGTCCGAGCTCACCTATGCTTCTGCCCTTCGTGACCGCGCGGATGCCGTTGTCAGTGTCTGCATGGCTCTTGGCGGTGGCTGGGAGGATCCCGGCGTCACGCCGTCCTTCCCTGTTATAGATACAGACAGGCTTGTGGAAAGCCAGAGCAAGGGCTCTGTCGGCGTGCGCGCTGAGAAGCTCGCGCGTAAGGCTGCCGGAGAGTAGCCCGTTTTGTAATGCATTCATGAAGGCCTCCTGAGGTTCTGCCGCGGGAGGCCTTTTCAGTATCAGGCAGGAAAGACTGGCTGAGAAGTGTGGTGGTAAGGACTCAAGTTTTTTTCCGAAAATGACGAAGAGAGCAAATGAAGAATCTTTCACCGCGCGATCATTGCTGTGGTGAAGCCAATTTCGGGTTGGGCCATGAAACCGTTTCCTTTCTTAAAGCTTTTCATCTCTCACGCCCTTACTGCGGAGGGTGCCCTGCTGCCGGCGGGCATCATCGCGTTGTGCCTTATCGTTACCGCTTCCCCAGCCAGCGCAGCGGGGGCAGGCCGGGGTATGAACGTATCGTCCTACAGTCCCTCTGAATCCGTGCATATCCGTCAGCACGACGGTTCCGTTGGACGGTCTCCGTCCGGCGTACAGGGACGTCAGACCCGCCACAGAGGCCGCAGAAACAAGGCGGACGTCCAGCGTCCGAAGGCTGTGCATGGCAGTCCCTGGGCGTTTGGCCGGGGAACCAGTCTCGGCTGGGAGAAAGGCATAGAAGGAAACACGCTGCAGCAGAAGGCCACACCCAAAGGGCTTCACGCATCCACCGCGCGTCAGGCCGAATCCCTTGAATCCAGGAAAAACCAGGAAAGCGGCATGCAGTTTGATATTGATCGCGAGGAACAGACCTGGAGCGGCCCAGGCAGCAGGGGACGTGTGGATGAGGATGTCACCATGAGCAGCAACCACAGGGTGCGTGCCCTGGCAGGCGTCAAAGACAACGATGTTTCCTTCGGCGTGGGGCCTGAAGTCATTGTCCGGGACAACGATCAGGTTCACCAGAACTACGCCAAGAGCGATCAGCCTGAGATACAGCCCGGCGTGGGTATGCAGCTTCAGGTCAATTTTTAGACGAACGCATCCGAAAACTGTCATTTTACTGACATATGCGCTGAGAGATTTTCGGCATCAGAATGTCTTTGCCTTTTGACACGATGCCGCATAACTTACCTAATTTCCCGACTGTGGCCGGTCTTGTGTGGACGCCACTTCCCTGTCAGCAGGACCCTCTCGGGAATGGCGTTGCCCCCCTAAGGGGCAACAGAAACGCCCATCACGGCCGGAGTGTTTCCGGCCATGATGGGCGCTTTTCGTTTCCTGACGGACGTTCCCGGGCCAGAAAAAAAGCCCCGCGTCCCATGAAGGCGGACGCAGGGCTTTTTCAGCAGACAGGCCGGAAAAAAGCATCTACATGCTGCCGTATGTTTCCACGAAGGCTTTGCGGAGTCTGGCGAGGGCCTTGGCCCTGAGCTGGGAAACACGGCCTTCGGTAATATGCAGGATAGAGGCGATTTCGCTCATGGTAAGTTCTTCGGTGTAATAGAGGGCGAGGACTTCACGCTCGCGATCCGTGAGTTTGGCGAGCAGGGGCGTGAGCTTATCGATGAGTTCGTTGTGCATGGCTTCGTCACAGGGAACGCCGCCACTGGCGTGTTCATCTGTGCTGTAATTGTCCTGAAAAAGATCGATGGGGAGCTGCTGCTGCCCCTGAATGGCTTCCAGCCCCTGACGGACCTGGGAAAGACTCAGCCCGGTTGCTTTGGAAAGTTCCTCTTCTGTGGCTCTGCGGCCGGTATCGTGCTCTATGGCTTCCGCGGCCATGTTCAGGCTGCGCACATGCTGGCGCTGCGTGCGGGTGAAGCAGTCTTGGTGGCGCAGTTCATCGAGCATGGAGCCGTAAATGCGGTTTTCGGCGTAGGTGTCGAACTTGATTCCGAGGTCAGGCCTGAACTTGCCGAGAGCCTCCATGAGGCCGAGCGTGCCGGAAGAAATGAGCTCGTTGAGCTCTATGCTGGGCGGAAGGCGTTTCTTGAGGCGCTGTGCGAGAAAGCGGATTTTCTGGCTGTAGTGGGAAACGATGGCTTCCTGATCGGAGGCGGAAAAATCTTCCCAGGGTCTGGCTCCGGATTCGAAAGTGTCCCAGGGGGTGTTGCTTCTGAAGAGGCGGGCGAGGGCAGAGATGCTCATGGGTGTGACCTTTGTGACTGTCTGCTGGATAAGGTTCGGGGTTAGCGGAAAAGGAATTTTTTCCAGAAAAATTTGATATTGCCGTCGTCCCTCGAAGGACCGCCCCACTGGGGAACCGCGGCCGCCATGCTCCTGAGTGCGGCGCTGGCCCCGCAGGAAGGGCTGAATCTGAGGAAGGGCTTCTGGTTCATGACGGCGCGGCGCACCTCAGCGTCGAAGGGAATGATGCCCGAGAGATCGAGAGAAACGCCTGTCAGGAACTGATCGCAGGCGTCACAGAGACGGCCAAAAATCTGTTTTGCCGTTTTCACATCCGGAGCCATGTTGATGCAGACCCGGAAGGTATCGATGCCGTGCTTGATGTGCAGAACCTTGATGAGGGCGTACGCGTCCGTAAGGGAGGTCGGCTCGGGGGTAACCACAAGAAGACGCTGCCGGGCTGCCATACAGAAATAGAGGACGTTGGTATTGATGCCGGCGCCCGTATCGACAATGAGGTAGTCCGTGCTGTCAGCGATGCTGTCCATAGCGTTGAGCAGCTCGAGTTTCTGTCCCGTGGAAAGTTCGACGATGTTTTCGAGACCGGAGGTTGTGGGGAGAATGGAAAAACCGAAGGGAGTAGGGAAAAGAATGTCCCCGAGCCCGATGCCGTCAGAAAAAAGCTGGGAGAGCTCGTGGGGCGGGGTGACGCCGAGAAGAACATCCACATTGGCGAGGCCGAGGTCGGCGTCGAGCAGGATGACCCGTGCCTTTTCCCCCAGCTGACAGGCGAGGTTGACGGCGATATTGGTTTTGCCGACGCCGCCCTTTCCGGACGTTACTGTGATGACCTGGGGGTAGTGGCCCATCTGCTTTTCTCCGCTGCGCCGCAGCCTGGGCTGCGGGTTTTTGGTATTTGCAGAGGGAATGCAGAGAGCGTGCCAAAGTGTATTTGTTGTCTAACTATTTGAATTTAAACATATAAAAATTTAAAAAAGGCACAAAAAAAGAGGGGCGTCATTTTAATGACACCCCTCGGGGAAAAGCATGCGGCTTTTTGCTATTTCTGCGGCTCCCTGAACCACCAGCGGGCACGGTTCAGGAGAAGGTCGATGTCGCCAGCGGAGGCAAGGCTCAGTATTTTGCTGAACTGCCGTACGCAGGCCTGACTGTAGGGATTTGCTTCAAAGAGCCCAGCGAACATCTCGCCGTCTTCAGTGAGCATTTTGCGGGCTGCCTTCGCCCGGCGCAGGAAGGAAGGCGTCAGATACCTCACGAGTTCCTGCTCATTGGCTGTCTGGGCGAAGTAGGCCAGGGTGGTGATGAAGTTCATATTCTGCACCTTGGCCATGGCTTTGTCGTGAGTATCAGCGTCCGTGATGAACGTACTGAAGTCCATGGCTTCGAAAAGGCCCCTGGTCAGGATCACGGATTCCTCGTCCGCGTTTTTCCCCGGAACGATGGCCACGGGAAGTTCCGTGGAACGGTCGGGGGAGGGGCCGAAGAGAGGATGCGTTCCAATGACACGGCCGGGCCAGATCCGCTGCATCTGGTTCATGGGCTGAACCTTCACGGAGGTGATATCCGTGAGAATTGCGTCAGGTGAGAGGCAGGGGCAGATGATCCTGAGCGTGTTTTCAAAGGCCGCGGCCGGGACGCAGAAGATGACGATCTTTGCGTCCGCGAGTTCCTTTTTCAGAGCGTCCGGGTCAAAAGGTCTGTTGAAACCAGCCATGCCGAGACCGGCCATTTCGCCTTCGTGCATGAGCATGGCGCCCATGCGTCCCCGTGCCGCGATGACAGCGATACTGCCCTTTTGGCTGAAGGCCTCGAGGGCGCGTTGAGCATTAGTCTTCAAAGAAGGACTCCCACGTATGCCAGAATTCTGGGAATGATTTGTTGACGGCGCCGGGTGTGTCAATATGGGCACGTATGCTATCCGGGCGCACATCGTCGGAACGGAGGCTGAAGAGCGCTTCGCTCATGACCATCCTGTGATCGTTACAGCCTTCGAACACTGTGTCGCTGATCCGGATTCGGGCCTGGCTGCCCAGACCGTGGATGGTAAGGCCGTCGTCATGTTCATCCACCCTGACGCCGATGCGGGCGAGAGCCCGGGCCGGAGCCCTGAGGCGGTCGGATTCCTTTATGCGCAGGTGGGCGACATTGGTAATGGTGGTCGGGCCATCGGCGAAGGCCGCCACCGCGGCGATGGTGGGCACGAGGTCAGGAGACGCGCTCATATCGGCAGTGATGCCGTGCAGCGGGGCCGGCGTGACGGACACGCCGTCTTCGCACGGCTTCAGGGATGCCCCCATGCGGGAAAGGATGTCAAGAAGGGCCCTGTCGCCCTGAAGGGACGTGGCGCTGAGTCCGGTCACGCGCACCTCCTGTCTGCCGAGGACTCCGGCCGCCACGAGATAGGATGCGTTGGACCAGTCTCCCTCCACGCGGAACCAGCCCGGACGATACGGGGCCGGACTGACCGTGATGCGGAAGAGTCCGGGGAGTACCTGTGTCAGGCTGCGCCAGTCCGTCTCTGACCACGGGGCGCCTTCCCCGGATCGGGTTTCGGTTACAAAGGGGATGCCGAAGTCGTTCAGGCACTGCAGTGTCAGTCCCACGTAGGGCCAGGAGACAACCTTGCTCCCGCCTATGGTGAACGTGAGGGAAGAATGGGCCAGAGGCGCTGCGAGGAGGAGGCCCGAGAGATATTGGCTGGACTCGTCCATACCAATGGTTACGGGCCGTTCTGAGGCCAGTCCCCGGGCCTGGATAATGAGCGGAGGATAGTTTTCCTTTTTCTCATAAACGATGCCGCAGCCAAGTTCCCTCAGGGCAGTACCGAGTTCACCGATGGGGCGCTGGTGCAGGCGTTCGACGCCGTGCATACGGAAGAGTCCGCTGCCCGCAGCGAGCACGGCAGTGAGGAGACGGCATGTGGTGCCGGATTCGTGGGCGTAACAGGAAACCGGGACGTCCACGCCGCCGCGCGGACCGTCGTCCATGCCGTATACCCTGAAATATGATGAAGGACCGGTTTTGGGTAGGCGGGAGTATCTGGCTCCGGCTGCGGTAAGGATTTCCCTCGTACGCATGGTGTCATCGCTTTCGAGGACGTTGTCTAGCTCGCTCTCCCCGCTGGCCAGGGCCGTGGCGATGAGATAGCGGTGGGAGATGGATTTGGAAGAGGGGGCGGCTGCGGTAATCATGTCTGTCGTTTTTTTCCTAAAGGGAAACGCTGGGTTCGTTGTCGGGATTGGAAACTCCGTCGAGCTGGGGACCCCGTTCGTAGGTGCCGAGGAGACGGAAATTCATGCAGCGGTTGCCAAGTTCCCGGAGCAGGGCATCGTGCTCGGGCAGAAGCAGATCGCAGTCCACATCAGCGAAGAAAGCGTAATGCCAGCACTCTCCCCGGAGGGGCCGGGATTCCAGTTTGCACATATTAATGTGATTCTGGGCGAGGAGATCCAGGATTCCGGACAGGGCACCGGGCTGATCAGGCAGGGTGAAGAGCATGGAAGTCTTCACCTCAGAGGGTGCGGCTCCCGGCTTCCGGCTGCGGACCGTGCCCAGTTTTCTGGTGGAATTTTCGTTGGCGATGATGACAAAGCGCGTCCAGTTTCCGGCTTCATCCTCTATGCGCCTGGCCAGAATGTTCAGGCGCAGCATTTCGGCAAGATTGCCGTTGCCGATGGAGGCCGTTCCCGGTTCCTCAAGGGCGCGGTGGGCGGCCTGGGCTGTGGAGGCCAGGGGAACCACAACGGCCTGGGGCAGGTGCGCTCTCAGCCAGGTGGAACACTGAGCCAGACCCTGGGGATGGGAATAGACTGTCCGGATTTCGGAGAGCCTCTCCTCCGTGCTCAGGAGGCAGTGGGAAATGCGGGAGAAGAGTTCGGCCTGAATGGTGACCGGATATTTGAGAAAGAGGTCGAAGCTGACGCCGACCGTGCCCTGCAGCGAGTTTTCCAGGGGCACTACACCGAGATCGCAGGTTCCGGCGTTGACCTCCTCGAAAATGGCGGGGATGTTGCTGCAGGAATGGTAGGTGGCGCTGTGACCGAGGTATTCAACTCCGGCGAAGTAGGAGAAGGTTCCCTCCGGGCCAAGGAAGGCCACGCGCAGGGGGCGCTGCAGGGAGCGGGAGGAGGAGAAGATTTCGCGCCAGATGGTCTTCAGGGCTTTCTCCGGAAGCGGACCGGGATTCCCGGCAGAAAGCCTTCTTAAGATCTCAATTTCGCGCTGGGGTTTGAAAATGTTGCTTTTTTCGCCGGCCTTGATGCGTCCGACCTGGAGACTCAGGCGCGAGCGCTCGTTCAGAAGTTCAAGGAGCCTGTCATCGATGGCATCGATGCGGTTCCGGACCCCGGCCAGCTGTTCCTGGGAAGACGAAGCGTCTCCTCCCTGTCTGTCCTTGTCTGTGTCCATAGAACTTAGGCCTCTTTGATGTCTTCTTTGATGCGCATGCCGAAATGGCGGCCGGCTTCGTCGATGCGGCAGAGCACCTGATCGCCGGGCCTGAGATCGACGACGCTCACGGGGCGTCCGCCGGGGGCGGTGAGGCGGATGGTTTCAGCGTTCTGCAGGAATACTGCGCCCGTCTTGTCGCCCTCGTCCGTGTGCAGAACGGCTTCGACGAGGAGCATGGGACGCACTTCGACCTTCACTCTGCCGATGGTGGTCAGGAGCGTTTTCCCTTCGCTGTCCACGACGAGCACGGGATCGCCAGCCTTGAGCTCGCCCAGATAGCATGTCCTGTCATGGGGGAGCCTGATGTAGGCATGGACGGCGCTCGCATTGACCCGGAAGGGGCGGGAGGCAACGTAGTCGTTGTGTTCTGTTTCGGCGTGGACAAGGAAGGTAAAGGCTGCGGAATTGCCCACGAGCATGCCTTGCCCGGTGTGCAGCAGGGAAATGGTGTCGCAGCAGACTCTGTTCCCAAGGCCGGCGGGAACGATGCGCGTGATGGTGGCGGCGACGAGATCCTCGTGTTCGAGGGAAAGTTTGCACTCGGCGACAATGGTCTTGAGCTCCATGGCGGCCTCGGACAGGACAACGATACCTGTGACTCCGCGCTGGAGGATGCCGGCGGCGAGTCTGGCTTCGTCAGGAGTGCCGGCCTCGGCGTAAATATGGTCAGACTGGGCGAGCAGGTTTTCCACGGGGATGACCTGCCATCCGCGCTTCAGAACGCACTTTTCGCCTTTCTGGACCCGGTCAAGGAACGCCTCCTCGTCTTCTTTGCCGTTCAGGGCAACGGAAGCGACTTCGCTGTCGGGAATGACCGTGCACCGGGCGAGCCCAGATACTTCGGCCACATGCTCATCAGGGACGATGATGCCGTCGACGCCGGACTCCAGCGCCAGGGTGACCAGATTTTTGTCGTAGGGGACAGATTTGAAGAAGATGGTGGGCATAGTTTTATTCTCCAGCGAGTTTGAGGGCGGTTTCCAGGTCGGCGTTGCCGTGCACGATGGCGCGCATGGCGGTGAGAAGCTGAATGCGGTGAGGATGTTCGAAGACATTGCGCCCGATAGAGCAGCCCGCGGCTCCCGCCTGCATGGCGCCGGAAACCATCTCCAGCACGGAGCGGGTGCTGTCCATCACCGGTCCGCCGGCAATGACCACGGGGATGGAGCAGCCTTCGATAGCGTCGCGGAAATCGGCCATGTTGCCGGGATAGGAGACTTTGACGATGTCAGCGCCGAGTTCCACACCGACGCGGGCGCAGTGGGCTATGACTTCGGGAGCAAAAGGATTGCTGATTTTCGGGCCGCGGCCGTAAATCATGGCCAGAAGCGGCATTCCCCAGTTGTCGCAGTGTTCGGCGACGCGGCCAAGGTCAGCAAGCATGCGTTCTTCGTCGGGATCGCCGAGGTTGACGTGCACGGAAACGCCGTCCGCGCCGTGACGGATGGCTTCCTCAACACTGGCGACGAGCGCTTTGGAGTTGGCTGAGGGGGAATGATCTGTGGAGGCCGACATGTGCATGATAAGCCCGAGATCACGTCCCTCATGACGGAATGTGCAGCGTATCTGCCCTTTGTGCATGAGCACGCAGTCTGCTCCGCCCTCTGCCAGGTTGAAAAGCGTGGTGCGCATGTCCCTGATGCCGGGAAGAGGACCCATGGAGACGCCGTGATCCATGGGGACGATAATGGTGCGGTGGTCGTTGCGGTCAAGGATGCGTTCAAGCCTGATTTGTTTTCCGAGATACATGGCGCTTACTCCTCTCCGCAGGCAGGCCGGCGTGCGCATGGCAAAAAAAAAAGACCGCCGGCTTTCGATGTATGCCCGCGGTCTTCTGTTTCTGTTGGCTAAATGGGATTCAGCAGAACTTCCGGCCACAGGCTTTTCTAAAGTACGCAAAATAGAACCAGCTGGTAAAGCCGGCGTACTCGGAAAAGGAAATGGCGGAAGCGGAAAAGTTCATACTGAAGAACCTCTGAAAAATGACGGACAAAAGCTAATCAAAAAACTGTTTTTTTGTCAACGGACCAGCCCGGATTTATTTTGCAATGCCTGCAGTCCGGGGTGCTGCGGCGTTTCCTGCCGCGGCCTGCTCCATCTTTGAACGGGGGCGCAGCTTGCGCGTTGTCAGCCTGTGGCGGATGAATTCCTGCACGCTTCTTTCCTTCGGGACGGCGCTGACCGGGAATTCTGCCCGTGCGAGGTTCCTGTGCCCTCCGGCTGACCCCACATCATAAAAGCAGGCGTCAGCCAGGCGGCCTATGTCCCGGGTGCCGTCGCAGCGGAAGATCACGATAACGGTCTTCTGCACGACACCGCTCACTGCGATCCAGTGCAGACCGTGCACGTGTGTGAAGAAGTCAGCGATGGCCACGAGGAGATCCGGGCTTGAGACTTCGCCCAGCCAGGCGTGGGCTCCGGTGCCCCGGCAGTCCGTGAGGTTGCGGAAGGCGCGGGCGAAAAGCGGAAGCCAGCTTCTCAGATATTCGCTGCGGACGATGCGGCGCAGGAGCATGGCATCGGCCCTGCGGGAGAGCCAGTGGTAGGCTTCGAGGTCGAGCTCGCCGCCGCTGCGCTCGAAGGACGCCGTATCCGTGCGTATGCCCAGAAGCAGCGCCGTGGCGAGACGGGCGCTCGGGCGTATGCGCATGAGGCGCAGGTAGCCAGTCATGATGGTGCAGGTCGCTCCTACGTCGGGTCTTACGTCGGAGAAGAGCGGCAGTTTTTCCGGCAGCTGATCCGGTCTCGGCAGGGGGTGATGATCGACGACAATGGTGAAGTGCAGGGATTTAAAGACGGGATTATGGTGGGGCTGGCTGTCCACGAGGGCAAAGTGGGTGTACTGGGACTGTTTCGCCGGATCCCAGGGCTTTATATTCAGCCTGAGGTAGCGGATCATGGCGAGATTATCGGGACGGGTTACTCTGTTGATACTGCAGATATCGATATAGCGTGTGCGCCGTTCCATGATGCGCCTGAGCGCCTGTGCGGAGCCCATGGCGTCTGGGTCGGCGGAAATCAGGATACACCAGTGCTGATCCCGGCTGACAGTCTCAAGCCAGCTCCTGATGCGTTCCCGTGACAGTTCTTGTTTGCTCTCCACCGTTGTTTCCTCTTCTGCCCCGGCCTGATGAAAGCCCGGGGGCGGCGGGTCCGTCAGACCGCCGTTCCGTGAACGTCTGCCCAGAGCGCCCTGAGTACGGGAAGGGATGCTTCGATTCCCTGCCAGTTGAAGACCTCGATAAGCTGCGTGCATTCTTCTGATGTGCGGCTGAGAATTTTCCGGGCTGTTTCCCGTTCCGATTCGGAGAGCTCCGTAAGGGAGCGGTGCCGGTCTCCTCCGCAGGGCGCGCTCCAGTGAATGATTGCTGTGCTCTGCAGGATCGGCAGATCCAGCAGCTTTTCCTGATGGTAGCTCATGAGATGTCCTGCGTCCAGACAGAGACGGTATCCCCCGGGACCAAAGAGCTTCCGGTCGAGATCCGTAAGAGGGCTTTCCGGCATGTTTTCAAGACAGAGCGGAACGTCTGAAACGGATTGCCAGTTCTCCAGAAAAGCGGCGAGCAGCTCTGAAGCCCGGGCTCCTTCGGCCGCAGGCGGATGAAGGATGGCCAGACGGGGCTTCAGATATGCGGCTAGGGAAAAGACCGCGAAGGCGTCCCTGAAAGCGGCGTCAGCCGCTTCCTCAGGATTCCCCCCGCTTCCCCAGATGAGATCCGTAGGCAGGTGAACGTGAAACCGGAGACTTCCGGCTTCCCCGGGCTCAGGCAGATCCGCATCTGTATAGGCGAGACATCCCTCAGTTTCGAAGAAACACAGGGCCACCTCGGGCACGCGGCCTTTCAGGAAGCGCACATTGCCGGCAACAGTGTCGGGGATGACGAAGGAGGGGACGGCCCAGTGCATCACAGGGAAAAGTCTTTTCCGGGTCACAGGAAATCTCCGCAGCGAAAAGGAAGGGCGCCCTTCCTGAGAAGGACGCCCCTGTGAATTCTTAGAAGAGGTTCTCGCATTTCCAGCCGAGGCGGGTCCCTTCGTCAAGGGCTTTGCTCCCGCCAATGACGCTGACTGCGCCATGTGTCTTCGCTTCGGCCATGATGCCGGCAAAGGCCCGGAAATCGTCCGCCGTGGTGGAGAGCATTTCCTCACGCATCCTCTGGCGCTTTTCCTCCGTGTCCCCGGCGAGGTACTGGTACAGGGATTTGACGCCCCTGGCGTCAGGAAGCATGTAGAGGTCGAGGTCGCCGATGGCGCCCACGATGGCCCGCTCCAGTTCCTCGCGGTTGAGGCTCATGCCGGAGAGGTAGTCCGCAATACCGTCATAGGCGCTGATCGTGCCGCTCACATTGGGGTCTCTGTAGCTCGTGCAGACAAAATTGCCGGTGGAACGGCCGAGACGGCAGGAAACGCCGTACGCACCGCCTTTCACACGGACGCTGTCCCAGAGATACCCCATTCTGAGGTAGCGGAGGATGACCTGGGCTGCGCCGGAGAATTTCCAGCCGAGGGCGTACAGGTTGCAGCCCTTGCCCACGTAGTTGACCTGGCTCGGCGTGGCAAAGACCTCGGCCGGGCAGGAGGGGAGCAGGGCCGTGTTCTGCAGGCCGCTGCCGCCCGTGCCCGCGGGCAGGGAGGAGAGCAGTTTCATCCCGCCGGAGAAGACGGCGTCAATGCCGCTCTTTCCCGCGGTGCAGTCCACTACGGCGCCAGCGCTGTGCAGAAGCATACCGCGCAGGGTTTCGAGATCGTCAAGGATCTGCTCTTTCTTTGCGTCGAAGTTCTGAAGCAGGGAACGCACGGCCCCGAGATACGAAATGCCCGTGATTTTTTCGCTGAGGGCGCCGTCACGCGTGAAGCGTGCGCTCACGCGCTGCATGACCGCTGCGTGGCCGGAAGCGAGGAGCATCTGCTCGAGCCGGGGTTTTTCTTCGGCGAGCATCTCGTGCACGCGGGTGAGGAGCACGTCTTTGTCCCGGCAGGGTTCGAGGAGCATTTCGGAAAAGAGGCCGAACATGTCGGGGATCTTGTCCTCAACGGCCTTGCCGGCCAGACTCAGATAGAGGTGACAGTCGCCTTCAAGATTCGCCAGGATAAGGTTGCTGGCGGCCATGCCGCCTGTCTTGGCGGAGATGGCGGAACCGAGTTCGCTGTAATCCCTTCTCGCCGTGCCGGTGTCCGTGAGGGTGCGGGTGAAAAGCGGCAGGAGGGGCAGGAGGCGATCCGGAATTTCCGGCATGGGCAGAAGCATGGTGGCGTAGGCGATGCCGCGGGTGGGCAGCTCGTGGCCTACCCGGGTCACGCTGCCTTCGGTTTCCACAGTGCGCGGAATGACGCGGTTTTTCGCCGGCAGGTCGCTTACGTGCAGGTTGGGAATGGTGGCAGAAGCTTCCGGGGAGTCCTCGGCCGACTGGGCGGCCTTCAGTTCGCGGGTGATGCGGCAGACCTCGTCCCGTTCTGCGGGAGAGGATGCTGCCTGGATCCTGTCCAGACGGGCGCGCTCTTCCTTTTCCTGGCGTGCGGCGAGGCCTGCGTCAGGGGTGAGAATGACGAGGGAGCGGGATTCGTTTTCCAGGAAGCAGGAGCGGATTGCGTTCTCAAAAACGCGCTCGCCCGAGGCGAGACGTTCCTTAATGTGTGCGAGCGGTGCTTCCCAGGCCAGGCCCGTAAGCGGGGAGGCGTCGTAGAGCCATACGGAAAGCGCCTGGAGCATGGCGGCGAGTCCGCGGGGGAAGTTGCCGGAATTGCTTTCGCGGTAGTTGAACTCCACAGTGTTCACCGCGGCTTCCACAGCGGAGGCGGGGATCCCCCTTTCGGCGAGATCGGCGAGGGTATCGAAAATGAGGGTTTCGGCCCTGCCGACATCCTTTCTGGCTATGCCCTTGAGGCCCGTTGAATAGTACATCTGCCTGAGTTCCGTCTCGAGGCCGCCGCCCGTGGTGTCCTCGCCGAGTCCGGACGAAATGAGGGCACGGCGCAGGGGAGAGCCGGGCATGCCTTCAAGGATGTTCTCGAGCATCTCGAGGGTGATGCACGCTTCGACGTCCGTGCGTTCGCCGAGCAGCCAGTTCAGGGTGAAGAGGCATTTCGGATCCTTTGCTTCCGGCGGGACGGCGTAGGGGATCTCAACCTGATGCGGGGTTGTGAAGGGGGGCTGCAGCGGGATGACGGAATCCACGTCTCTGCGGGAGTAGTCTTTCAGTTCCTCCCTCACGATGGCAAGGCGCTTTTCCTCGGGATCGTCTCCCCAGAAGAAGAAGCGCGCGTTGCTCGGGTGGTAGTAGGTGGAATAGAAATCCCGGTAGGCCTGATAGGTGAGCGAGGGAATGTCCGAGGGGCGGCCGCCGGATTCGAGGGAGTAGAGAGTGTCCGGGAAGACCGCGTGCTGGGTCTCCTCGGCAAGGCAGGCGTCCGGGGAGGAATAGACTCCCTTCATCTCGTTGAAGACAACGCCCTTGTACTGCCAGGGCCCGTCCGGGCTGTCGGCCTCGATATGCCATCCTTCCTGACGGAAGCTGTTTTCAGAAATGAGGGGATGGAAGACGGCGTCCATATAGACGTCGATGAGGTTGTAGAAATCCTGCAGGTTGGCGCTGGCCACGGGATAGCAGGTCTTGTCCGGGAAGGTGAAGGCGTTGAGAAAGGTCTGCAGAGAGCCCTTGAGGAGGTTCACGAAGGGTTCCTTGACCGGATATTTGCGCGAGCCGCAGAGAACAGAGTGCTCGATGATGTGCGTCACGCCGGTGGAGTTTTTGGGCGGTGTGCGGAAGGCTGCGCCGAAACATTTGTTTTCGTCATCATTGACGATGGAGAGAATCTGCGCGCCCGTGATGTCGTGCTTCCAGAGGCGGGCCGTGCCGCAGACTTCCGGCATATTTTTTTCTTCAATGAGGGTAAAACCTGTATGATCCATAGGAAGGGTCCTTTCCATATAAGTAAAAAGAGATTTTTCGCCTTAAAAGATAAGGGCTAAAGCGGGCTTTGAAAAGATGGCTGCTTCCGGGAAGATCGTGCCGCGGAGAAGCCGGGGAAAAGGGCTTGCCAAGCCCGGAAGTATGCGGTATGTGAATCACTCTTTAAAAAGCACACAGGGGCAGCGGCCCGGGGTGCCCGGCGCGTGCCGGGTAGATGGGTCAGGGTTCCTGTGGAAGATCTCAACCCTTGGAGGATTGAAACATGGCTTACGTTACGATGAAACAGATGCTGGAGACCGGCGTTCATTTCGGTCACCAGACCCGCCGCTGGAACCCGAAGATGCGTCCGTTCATTTTTGGCGCCCGCAACGGCATCCATATTATTGACCTGCAGCAGACCGTGAAGCTTTTCCGCATCGCGTATGACAAGGTCGTCGACACCGTTGCCAAGGGCGGCAAGGTTCTGTTTATCGGCACCAAGCGCCAGGCTCAGGAAGCTGTCGCTGCCGAAGCCGGCCGCGCGCATCAGTTCTACGTCACCAACCGCTGGATGGGCGGCACGCTGACCAACTTTGTGACCATTCAGAAGAGCATTGAGCGCCTTAAGAAGCTTGAGGCCATGTTCGCTGACGGTTCCATCAACCGCTACCAGAAGAAGGAAGTTCTCCTTCTGCAGCGTGAGCTGGACAAGCTCGAAGAGTCTCTTGGCGGTATCAAGGACATGGACAGCCTCCCCCAGCTCGCTTTCATCATCGACCCCAACCGCGAGGACATCGCTGTCAAGGAATGCCGTAAGCTCGGCATCCCGATTGTGGCTGTGACCGATACCAACTGCGATCCCGACCTCATCGATTACGTTATCCCCGGCAACGATGACGCCATCCGCGCCATCAAGCTGTTCGTGGGCGCTTTCGCCGAAGCCTGCATCGAAGGCGAGGCCGCGGCCAAGGATAAGGCTGAGGAAGCCGAGAACGCCGAAGAGGCCATGCAGAAGGGTGAGGCCGCTGAGGCCGAAGCTCCCGCCGCTGAATAAATCCGCAGACTGAAAATACATGAACGACCAAAGGCAGCGCTTCCGCGGATACACGGTTGCGCTGCCTTTGTGTACGAAGAGGAGAGAAAAATGGCCATTACTGCTTCTATGGTAAAAGACCTGCGCGAGAAAACCGGCGCCGGCATGATGGACTGCAAGAAGGCCCTCGTGGCCACCGACGGCGACTTCGAAAAGGCTGTCGATTTCCTGCGTGAAAAGGGCATGGCCAAGGCCGCCAAGAAGGCCGGCCGCGCCACCTCCGAAGGCCTGGTTGCCCTGTCCGAGTCCGCTGATGGCAAGACTGTCGCCATCGCTTCCGTGCAGTGCGAGACCGACTTCGTGTCCCGCGGCGATGACTTCAAGAATTTTGTCGCCGATGCCGCCAAGGCCGTTGTCGAGAAGAAACCCGCTGACGCCGAGGCACTGCAGGCCCAGCTCGGTGAAGGCCTGACCGCCCTCATTGCCAAGACCGGTGAAAACATGAAGTTCGGCCCCTTCTGCATCATGGAAGCCGCTGACAACGAGTGCATCGGCCACTACCTCCACACCAGCGGCAAGCTCGGCGTGCTGGTTTCCCTTGCCTGCGGCAAGCCCGAAACCGCCAAGAGCGAGGAAGTGAAGACCCTCGGCCGTGAAATTGCCATGCAGGTCGCCGCACTCAAGCCTATGGCTCTCGACCGCACCAAGCTGGATCCTGCTGCCATCGAGCGCGAACGCGAAGTGTACCGCGAGAAGGCCCGCAACGAAGGCAAGCCCGACAAGATCATCGAAAAGATCGCCGAAGGCGCCGTGAACAAGTTCTTCAAGGAAGTGTGCCTCATGGATCAGGCTTACATCCGCGATGACAAGAAGAGCATCGCCCAGCTGGTCAAGGAAGTGGCCAAGGCCGTCAACGACACCATCGAGGTCAAGGACTACAAGCGCATCGAACTCGTTCCTGACGCGAAGTAAATTCTGCAGATTACATAATTTCGCGGCTGCCGGGCTCCGGCCCGGACCGCGAATGACAGAAAGGGGCCGGAAGGCCCTTTTTCTGTTCCTGAAAACGACCGGACGGAGGTTGCTGGCATATGCCGCTCTGGGATTTTGCATGGGTCGCCGACCCCTCGGCCTGGGCCGGGCTGGGTACCCTGATTCTGCTCGAGATTGTCCTCGGTATCGACAACCTCGTCTTTATCTCCATCCTTGCTTCCACCCTGCCCAAATCCGAGCGCAGGCATGCGTTTCTCGTGGGCCTCGGTCTGGCTCTGCTCACGCGTCTCTTTCTGCTTTCGGTCATGGCATGGGTCGTCAGCCTCACGCAGCCTGTGGTGCACATTTTCGGCCACGGTTTCTCCTGGCGGGACTTCATCCTGATGGGAGGCGGAACGTTCCTCCTCTTCAAGGGAACGATGGAGATGCATGACCGCCTGGAAGGCTCACCCATCGATACGCAGAAGAATACGACCAAGGCGGCGTTCTGGCAGGTCATCGCCCAGATCGTGATTCTCGACGCCATCTTCTCCATGGACTCCGTCATTACGTCTGTAGGCATGGTGAAGCATCTTCCCATCATGTTCCTGGCCGTGATTGCCGCAGTGGGATTCATGCTCATGGCTTCCGGGCCTCTGGTGGCCTTTGTGGAGCGCCATCCGACCATCATTATTCTCTGTCTCGGCTTCCTGCTCATGATAGGCGTCAGCCTTATCCTGGACGGCATGGGCTTTGATATTCCGAAGGGCTATCTCTACACGGCCATCATTTTTTCCCTGCTCATCGAATTCTGCAATCAGTATGCCCTGCGGAACCGAAGACGGCGGGTGAGTATGCGTAACATGCGCGAGGCTACGGCCCGAGTGATTCTCAGCATGCTCGGCGGCGGTTCTCCGGATTCCGCGCCCATAGAGGCCGCAGCCCTCGCCTCCTCCGGCGCGTCAGCCTTCGCGCCCGAGGAGCGTGAAATGGTGGGCCGTGTTATCCGTCTTTCCGGACGCACCGCCCGGTTTATTATGACGCCCTCGCAGCGCGCCAGCTGGCTGAATGTCAACGCTGATCTCCCGGAAGCCCAGCGCTTTGCCTCACGCACAGGTCTTTCCTGGCTGCCCGTGCGCGATCCGGCCACGGATGATGCCCTGGGCGTTGTCCCCGTGTCCAGCCTGGCCCGCGTTTCCGGACAGGGATCTTTCTGCCTGAAGGATCTCGTGCAGCCCGCGCCCACGGTCATTGAACATACTTCTCTGGCTGACCTTCTGGATGAATTCCGCGCGCACCCTGTGCCGCTCTCCTTTGTGGTGGACGAGTACGGTTCCGTGGTGGGCCTGCTCTCGCCCGCTGATCTTCTTTCCGTTCTCGCGGGTCAGCTCGGAGACCTGCCCTCGGATCCTGATTCCTGCCGCCGTCCGGATGGCTCATGGGTACTGCCCGGACGTCTGGCCGTGGATGCGGTTTCGTCCTGGCTTGGCATCATGCCCCCTGCGCACAGCACCTCGGCTACACTTGCCGGCCTCATCCTCGAGCGCCTCGGCCATATCCCGAAAGTCGGTGAGACATTCCGTGTGCAGGGCTGGAAAGTCCAGATCCTGCGCATGGACGGACACCGCATTGATCAGGTGCGCATGGTCAGGCTCAAGCCAAAAAAGAATGGCTGATGCGTCAGGAAGCAGGTCCGGATTTCGCCTTGGAAACGGCATGGCTTTCTGTTAGCATGCCGGAAACCCGATCTGTGGCTTCTCTCGGGCACTTCAGCCCCCAGTCGGGAAAGGAGAAATGAGCCGTGGGAGATCTCAAGTACAAGCGTGTTTTGGTCAAACTGAGCGGTGAAGCCCTCGCCGGCGACAAGCATTTCGGCATAGATCCTGATACCGTTGCCACGATCTGCCAGGAACTCGGCACGGTCCTGGATCTTGGCGTCCAGATGGCACTGGTCATCGGCGGCGGCAATATTTTCCGTGGACTTTCCGGTTCGGCCAGGGGAATGGAACGTTCCTCCGCCGATTACATGGGCATGCTGGCCACTGTGCTGAATGCCCTGGCCGTGCAGGATATGCTGGAAAAACAGGGGCATCCCACACGCGTTCTCTCGGCCATCACCATGGCCCAGGTCTGTGAGCCGTACATACGCCGCAGGGCTCTCAGGCATATGGACAAGGGGCGTGTTGTCATCTGCGCCGCCGGCACGGGCAATCCCTACTTCACGACGGACACCACTGCTGCCCTGCGTGGCATGGAACTGCAGTGCGACGCCATTATCAAGGCCACCAAGGTTGACGGCATCTACGACAAGGATCCTGCGAAGTTCGCTGATGCCACGAAATTTGACACCATCACCTATGATGAAACCCTGAACCGCCATATCGGCGTCATGGATGCCACGGCGTTTGCCCTGGTGCGTGACAACAATCTGCCGATTATCGTCTGCCGCATGCTCGGAGGAGACATCATCCGGGCCGTGAAGGGCGAGAAAATCGGCACCATTGTGACCAAGTAGGCAGTTCGCGAAGGAGTATAGTTGTGGATATTGACGAGATTCTCCTCAATGCCGAGGAAAAAATGACCAAGGCTGTGGCCGCCCTGCACCGCGATTTTGGCAAGCTCCGCACGGGGCGCGCCAGCACGGCTCTCGTGGACAGCATCAAGGCCGATTACTATGGCACCCCCACTCCCATCTGCCAGATGGCTTCCGTAACCGTGCCTGACAGCCGTACCATCACTATTCAGCCCTGGGACAAGAGCGGCTTTTCTGCCGTGGAAAAGGCCATTCTGAAGTCTGACCTCGGTCTTACTCCCACCAATGACGGCAAGGTTATCCGCATTGTCATCCCGCCGCTGACCGAGGATCGCCGCAAAGAACTGGTCAAGGTCGGCCGCAAGTATGCCGAAGAATCCAGGGTTGCCGTACGCAACGTGCGCCGTGAGGCCAATGAAGCGCTGAAGAAACTCGAAAAGGACAAGACCATCACCGAGGACGAGCGCAAGAAGGCCGAGGCCGACGTTCAGGATCTCACCAACAAGTACGTCGGCAACGTGGATAAGGCCTTCGAGGCCAAGGAACAGGAAATCCTCGCCATCTAGGGACGGATTCTCTCAGTTATGGAAAAAACTTCCATGCCCCAACATGTGGCAATCATTATGGACGGCAATGGCCGCTGGGCGCAGGCCCGCGGCCTGAGCCGCTCCCAGGGACACCGCGCGGGTGCCGAGGCTGTCCGCGGGATTGTCACTTACTGCCGCAGGATCGGACTCAGGCATCTTACCCTTTATACGTTTTCCTCAGAGAACTGGTCCCGTCCCAAAACGGAAATTTCCGCGCTGTTTTCCCTGCTGCTTGAATTTCTCAGAACAGAGATGCCGCGCATGCTCCGGGAAGGGATCTCCCTCAAAATCTTCGGTGATCTGGACGGCCTGCCCTTTCCTGTGCGCTCTGCCCTCCGCATGGCGGTTAAAAGCACGGCCGGAGGCAGGGAGATGGATCTGAACCTGGCCCTGAACTACGGCAGCAGGCAGGAAATCGTGCGCGCCGTGCAGGAGATTATTTCGGAAGGCATTCCCGCTGAAAGCGTTACGGAACAGACCATCGCGGACCATCTTTACACGGCCGGACAGCCTGATCCTGATTTTGTGATCCGTACAAGCGGCGAACTCAGGCTGAGCAACTATCTGCTCTACCAGTCCGCCTACTCGGAATTTTATTTCACTCCCGTGGCCTGGCCCGACTTTACTCCCGCTGAGATGGAAAAGGCCCTGGAGGCCTATGCTCACCGCAAGCGCCGCTTCGGGAAGACACAGGAACAGATAGACGCCGCTGCCGGCGAACCGGGAAATGGAGCTGATAAATGAGTGTGAATCATGAAGTGGATGTCAAGCGCACGGTGACCGGGCTTATCATGGCCGCGGTCGTTGTGGGCGTTCTCTGTGTGCGCGGACTGCCCATGCTGATGCTTATCATGCTGGTGGCCGCCCTCGGTCTCTGGGAGTTCTTCTCGCTTTTCTGGGGGAAGACAGGCCGCATCCCCACGCGCTGCTGCGCTATTCTTCTCGGCTGGGGCATGCTCCTCCTGACCTGGATGCACAGGCCACAGGACGCCCTGGTCTGCCTCGGCGCCGGTTTTGTGCTGGCGGCTATCAGTTTCCTTTTCCGCTGGCGCGTGGTTGAGGAAGCCTTCGAACCGAGCGGCATTTTCATGGCTGGTCTCGCCTACGTCCCGCTGCTGCTCCTGCCGGCTACGTATCTTTCCAACGTGCGCCTCATCTTCATCATCGCAGCCGTGGCCATTTCCGATACCTGTGCCTACTTCATCGGTTCCCGCTACGGACGCCACAAACTCTGGCCGAGCGTGAGCCCCAACAAGAGTTCCGAAGGCGCTGTCGCGAGCCTTGTGGGCTGCGTGATCTTCTGCATGATTTACGGCGCATTCTTCGGCAAGGTCAGCGTGCTTGCCTTCCTGCCCCTCGGTATCGCGGTCAATGCCTTTGCCCAGCTCGGCGATCTCTTTGAGTCGGCGCTCAAGCGTTCTGCCAAAGTCAAGGATTCCGGCAATCTCTTTCCCGGACACGGCGGCATGCTCGACAGGGCGGACAGCCTGCTCTTCGCCATGCCCATGTTCGCCGTCGTGGACCAGTGGTTCTTCTTCTTTTAGTCGGAGATTTTTCGCATGGCTCAGATATGGCCCGGACTCAAAGGCCCGGGCGTCCGCTTTATCACGGCGCCTCCTTCTTCAGAATGGCAGAAAAGGAAGCGCCGTCATGTTGTTGTTCTCGGTTCCACCGGCAGCATCGGGCGTAATACCCTGTCTGTCATAGAGAGCCATCCCGATTCTTTCAGCGTGGAAGGTCTGGCCTGCGCTACCAGTGTTGATCGCCTCCTTGAACAGGCCCTGCGTCACAGACCGGGGCACGTGGCCGTGCTTGACGAGGCGGCCGCCACGAAGCTTAAAAAGCTTCTGCCGGCAGATTACTGTCCTGAAATTTTCGTGGGCCCGGAAGGGTACCGCGCTCTGGCCGGCCTTGAGAGTGCGGATACCGTGCTTTCAGCCCAGTCCGGCGCTGCCGGGCTTGCCGGCACGCTGGCCGCGGCGCTCGCCGGCAAAGTCGTCTGTCTTGCCAACAAGGAGTCTCTTGTGCTCGCAGGCGATCTTCTGAGGTATGTCTGCGCCGCCACGGGAGCCTCCATTCTGCCCGTGGATTCCGAGCATTTCGCCATTTTCGACTGCCTCTGCGGCCGTGGCGACGACGCGGATCACCTCATTCTGACAGCGTCCGGAGGCGCCTTCAGGGGCAGAAAGAAGGAAGATCTCGCTTCCGTCACTCCGGCTCAGGCGCTCAGGCATCCCAACTGGAACATGGGCGCCAAGATCACCGTGGACTCGGGCACGCTCATGAACAAAGCCCTGGAGCTCATTGAGGCCTGTCAGCTGTACGGGCTCAGTGAAGAAAAGGTGCGCGTCCTCGTGCACCCGCAGTCCATCGTGCATTCCCTCGTGGCTTTCAAAGACGGCAGCCAGCTCGCCCAGCTCGGCGTGCCTGACATGCGGCTGCCCATCGGCGCCTGTCTGCTCTGGCCGCGCGTGGAATCCCCCCTCGTTGCGCCTCTTGATCTTGCCGCCGTCGGCACGCTCACCTTCGAGAATGTGGATGACGAGGCTTTCCCCGCCCTTACCCTTGCCCGCAGGGCGCTGAGAGTCCGCTCGGGTATGTGCGTCGTCCTGAACGGCGCCGACGAAGAGGCCGTGGCGCTCTTTCTCTGCGGAAAGTGCCGGTTCACGGATATTACCGCGGCCGTGGCCCACGCTATGGACGAGCATCTTACTGAAATGCGCCGGACCGGCGGCATGGGGCAGGGCGAACCCTTCAGCCTCTACGGCCGTATTCCTTCCCTGACAGGCAGGGCCCTTGAGGAGGCTGCCTGGAGGCAGCTCGGACGCATCAGCGAACTGGATGCCGGCGCGCGCAGCGCCGTGCGTGAATATGTGACAGGCGGAGGAGCCCGCACGTGTTAATTACGATTATTGCCGTCGTTGTTGTTTTTGGCGGTCTTATTTTCTTCCATGAACTCGGACATTTTTCCGTTGCCCGTCTTTTCAACATGGGTGTTTCCACGTTTTCCCTCGGCTTCGGCCCCAAGATTCTGAAAAAGAAGGTTGGCAAGACCGAGTACGCCCTGTCACTGCTGCCTCTCGGCGGCTATGTCGCCCTGGTGGGCGAGACAGACGAGGCGGAGCTCCCTGAAGGCTTCACAAAAGAAGACAGCTTTTCCCTGCGCCCTGCATGGCAGCGGCTGCTTGTCGTTCTGGCCGGCCCCGTCGCCAACATGCTTCTCGCGCTCATCCTCTGCTGGATCATGGCCTTTACCTGGGGCGAGCACGTCCTGCTTCCCAGCGTGGGCGCGGTACAGCAGGATTCTCCTGCCTTCAAGGCCGGGCTGAAGCCCGGTGATCAGATTGTGGCCATTGACGGGAAAGAGACGAAGACCTGGCAGGACATGTCCGACGCCATAGCCGGCAGCAACGGCAGAACCCTTTCCTTCGATGTGATGGGGCAGGGCGGAGGAGACGTACGCAATGTGGAAGTCACGCCTGTGCGCAGCCAGCGCAAGACCATCTTCGGCGAAGATGAGACGGCATGGCTCGTAGGCGTGCGCGCTTCCGGAGCTTTTGCGACCAATGAACTCAGCGCCTCGGAGAGCATCCGGAGCGGCTGGAAGCAGTGCTGGAATATGATCGTCCTTACCTGGGAGGGCTTCGTAAAGCTTATTGAGCGGGTGGTGCCAGCGGATCAGGTCGGCGGTCCCATCATGATTGCCCAGGTCATCGGTGAGCAGGCGCATAACGGTCTTGAGGGACTGCTGGGCCTCGCTGCGCTCATCAGCATTAACCTTGGCATTCTCAACCTGCTGCCCGTGCCTGTTCTCGATGGCGGAACCTGTGTGTTCTGCCTGGCGGAAATCATCTGCCGCAGGCCGGTCAACAAGAAGTTCATCGATTATTCCATGCGCGTGGGAGTGGCGCTGCTGATTGCTCTCATGGTTTTCGCCACGTTCAATGACGTCATGCGCATCATACGGGGATAGTGCGGGGGTACGGCCATGCCTGCGCGTAAAAGGTTTTCCACCGGACTGGAACTTGTGCTCAATGCCTGCGAGGGAGATCTGCAGATCGTCCTCACGGATGATGAGGAGCTTCTCTGCGCCCAGAACTGGGCTGTTGCCAATAACGGAACCGAAATTCTGGCTCCCGCAATCAGGCAGATTTTTGCCCTTACCGGGAAAAGGCTGGCTGATTTGAAGCGCATAGGCTGTGTCCGGGGGCCCGGCGGCTTTACGGGCATACGCCTCGTGCTGGCCACTGCCGCAGCGCTGAGGCGCACCACAGGCGCCCAGCTGGCCGCTCTCGATTATCTGCGCGCCCTGGCCACGACCCTCGCCATGCAGGAGCAGCTGCTCTACGGGAACCGCATCTGGGTGCTGACGCACGCCCGGCGCGGCCTGGTTCATGCCTGCTGCCACCTGTGCTTCGGTCCTGTCATTCCTGCCGCTGCCATGAGAGAGGTTGAACTGGCCACGCCGGAAGAGGTTATGGAGGCGATCAGCCTTCAGACCGCTGATGGCAGGGGCCGCGTGCATGTCCTGGGCAGCGGGCTTGTCCGTAACGTGGGACTCAGGGAATCCCTGGAAGATCTCGCGGCCCGCTGCGGCACGCTCAGTGTCCGTACGGACATTATCCGTCCTTCAGTTCCGGCTCTCTGCCTGCTCGGACGTCATGGTGATTATTTCCCGAAGGACGTGGAACCTCTGTATGTGCGGCCCTGCGATGCCATAGAGAATCTCCCCCGCCTGGCCGAGAAAATGGGATGCAGCGCCAGCCGCTCCGTGAGCGATCTTGACCGCATGCTGCATGAGGAGCCGCACAGCGCCATCTGATCCCACGGCCGTCCCGGGACTCCCTCCACAGGGAGGCGCCCAGGCCAATGGTGTAATGAAAAAGGCCCCGTTTCTGCGGGGCCTCTTTTTTCAGAATTTTTAATCTTAGATGGTGTCGTGAACGTCCTGTGTATACCAGGGGCGGGCGCTGGCGATGTCCTTCTGTATCTGTGCGGTCAGTTCGGACGCGTTCGCAAAGCGGTGCTCCCCGCGGAGTCTGGCCAGGAAGGAGAGCATGATTTCTTCTCCGTACAGATTGAGATCACAGTCGAGAAGAAAGCTCTCAACCGTGCGCTGGCTGCCATGGAACGTGGGGTTGCAGCCGATATTGGTAACTGCCTCGTATACCTTCCCGCGGAGCGTCACTGTGGTGGCGTAAACGCCGTCCGGCGGCAGAAGGACATTGGGTACGGCGACGTTTGCCGTGGGAAATCCGAGTCCTGTGCCTCTCCCCTCGCCGTGGATGACTCTTCCGGTAAAACTGTGGGGCCGGCCGAGCATGGTTCTCGCGAGCTGCATGTTTCCGGATTCGATAATACTTCTGAGCCGGGTGGAGCTGACAGGCGAGCCGTCGAGCATGAGCGGGGAAACCTGCTCCACGCCGAAACCGTCATCAAGCCCGATCTGGCGCAGTGTGGAATAGTCGCCGGAGCGGCCCTTTCCCAGCTTGAAGTCGTAACCGATGACGAGATGGCTGATGTTCAGCGGGTAGAGGTACTGATGGAGAAATTCAATGGGTGACAGGGCAGCCATTTCTCTGGAGAAGGTAAGTTCCAGAAGATAGTTGACGCCCAGTTTCGCGAGAAGGCGGCGGCGCATGCCCTGATCGGCCAGGGGAACCATGAGCTGCCCGGAGAGGACCGCACGCGGATGCGGCCAGAATGTGACAACCACGCAGTCGAGACTGTTCTGTCGGCAGACCTCAAGTGTGCGTCGTATAAGCTTTTGATGTCCGATGTGCACGCCATCGAAGTTGCCGATGGTGATGCCGGCCCTGCGGCCTTCGGAAAGCTGTTCGGGAGTAGTGACCATTTTTTCCTTGTGTGCCTTCCCGGGGAGAGAGTCCGGGCGCGAAGGCGCCTTCTCCGTTTTTTCAGGAGAAGGCCTTAACAAACCGTTTCAGCTAGGCGTCTCCGCCATTTTCTTCCGGCGCCCTGACTGTGCCGTCGGAGCCGGAATTTTCCTGGGCTGCGCCCTCGCCGGAAGCTGGCCGGGGGCCATGCCTGCGGCGTCCGGAGCGCCTGCGCCTTCTGCGCTTCTGGGCGCCATTCTGGGAGGCCTGCTGCGCGTCAGAGGGCGTCTGGTCTTGCTTTTCCTGCGCTTCTCCGTCAGAAGTGGCGGCAGGCCTTCCGCCGGCACGGCGGGGATGGCGCTGTGTGCGTTTTGCGTGGCGGTTCTCGTGCGGCTGGGGCAGGAAGTTCATGTTGAGCGTGTCATGATGGAACGCGTCAAGAAGCATGGCCAGGAGATTCACTCCTTCGCCTGCGCTTTCATCGTCGAGCTCCTGACTGGCCAGCTCTCTGGCCATGGCCACGTAACGCTTTGAACGGGTCCTTTCCAGTCCGGTAAGGCTCCTGAAGCGGCTCTCGAGCTTTGTGAGCAGGCGGTTGGAGACTACCGCGGCCACTTCCTCATCCGTGGGGTTCTTCATCTCCATCATGTTGATATTGTAGTGCCTGGCGATGCGGTCAAGCTCCATGCGTTCCATGATGTCCACGAGGGAGATAACGGTGCCTGCGGCCCCTGCGCGGCCTGTCCGGCCGGCGCGGTGGATGTAGCTTTCGTGATCTTCCGGCGGCTCGTAGAGGAAGACATGGGAAAGGGACGGAATGTCGATGCCTCTGGCTGCCACATCAGTGGCCACGAGAAAACGAATCTGGCCTTCCCGGACCTTCGCCATGACACTTTCCCTGTGGCTCTGGGTGAGATCGGCGGAAAGCTCGTCAGCGTTGTAGCCGAATCCTCTGAGTACGCCGCAGACATAGTGTACGTTGGCTTTGGTATTGCAGAAGATGATGGCCGACGCCGGATTTTCCATCTCGATAATCCTGATCAGGGCGCGGTCCTTGTCCATGGGGTCAACGGCGCAGAAATAATGCTGCACCTCGGCCACGTAGACTTCCTTCTGGGAGAGGGAAAGCATGGACGGTTCGGTCATGAATTCCTGGGCGAGATTGAGGACATGCGGCGGGTAGGTGGCCGAGAAAAGATCCGTATGGATGCGGTGATCCGGGAGATACTTCTGGATCTCCTTCATATCGGGGTAGAAACCGATGGAAAGCATGCGGTCAGCTTCGTCAAAGACGAGGATACGGATGCCGGAAAGATCAAGCGAATGGCGCAGAATATGGTCCAGAATACGTCCCGGCGTGCCGATGATGAGCTGAGCGCCCCCTCTGAGCCCGTCGAGCTGTTTTTTGTAGCCCACGCCGCCGTACAGCGCGACGCAGGAGACGCCGGTTCCTTCAAAAAGGCGGGAGGCTTCGTTTTCCACCTGCAGGGCGAGCTCCCTGGTGGGCACGAGGACGAGGGTTTTGGGCCCGGCCTCGGAGCCGGAGAGAACCGGAAGCATCGGAAGAAGATAACATCCTGTTTTGCCGGATCCCGTGCGGGACTGGATCATGATGTCTCTGCCGTCCATGAGATAGGGCAGGGCGAGGGACTGTACCGGCATAAGCCTGGTCCAGCCCATTCTGGCGCACGCATCCTGCATGGACTGCGGCAGGTGGGCAAGATCCACGGGAGGCAGGGAATTTTCAGGCTGCGCGACGGAAATATTGTCCTGAAGAGTGAGAGAGCTGGTGTCTGTGGACGGAGTGTTTTGTATATTCTGTTCTGCCATGATGAGTGTAAGAAAAAAGAAGGGATTATCGTACCGGCCCGTGGAAACATTGAAAAACGATGACTGTCAGGGCCGGCTGTCTGTACAGGTGTGTCGGAAGAGCGTGCCATATATACAGGCCTTTCGCAAGAGAAGAACCGGCCGGAACCGGAGCTGGGGCATGCGCGGAAGCTTTGTCACGTAATTGTCACCAGGGGGCCCTGTACAAGAGGGGATGGGGCGGAAAAAAGAGGGGGACGCGTGGTACCCGCGCGTTCGCGCTTGCGATACGTGCGGATAACGCTTAATTTTTACCCGCCCAGCGGGGTGAAGTTTTTTCTGGAGGATAGACAATGCTGCCAAGCAGTGATTTCAAGCCCGATTTCAGCAAGGGGCTGATACCGGCCATAGCACAGGACAGCAAGGACGGCGAAGTGCTGATGCTTGCTTACATGAATGAAGAAGCCTGGAATAGGACGCTGGAAACCGGCGAGGCTCATTACTGGAGCCGCAGCCGTCAGAAGCTCTGGCACAAGGGCGAAACCAGCGGCAACGTTCAGAAGGTCCATTCCATTCGTCTTGACTGCGACAAGGATACCATTCTGCTTTCCGTGACGCAGATTGGCGGCGCTGCCTGTCATACCGGAAGACGCTCCTGTTTCTTCAGAAAATGGGACGGCAAGGAAGAATCTATCTGTTCTTCTCAGGTCTTCGATCCCGAGAAGGTATACGGTAAAAAATAAGGAAGAAAGAGGAGTAGAATATCATGTCAACTGAGCCCATTCTTAAATTCGGCGTACCGAAAGGTTCCCTTGAGGAGGCCACACAGGACCTCTTCGCCCGTGCCGGCTGGAAGATTTCCCGGCACGAACGCAATTATTTCCCTGACGTGAATGATCCGGAACTGCAGCTTTCCCTGACCCGCGTACAGGAGATTGGCGGACTCGTGGCTGACGGCATCCTTGACGCCGGCATTGCTGCCCGCGACTGGATCCGCGAGATGGATCTTGAAGACAGGCTCGTCAAGGTATGCGACCTCGTCTATGCCAAGACGTCCCTGCGCCCGAGCCGCTGGGTACTCGCCGTCGCCGGCGATTCCCCGTACAGAAAGCCTGAAGACCTGGCTGGCAAGCGCATTGCCACTGAGGTGCAGAACCTCACCAGACGCTACTTCAGGGAAAAGGGCATTGACGTCGATGTTTTTTATTCCTGGGGCGCCACGGAAGCCAAGGTCGTCCAGGGGCTCGCCGACGGTATCATCGAAGTGACTGAGACGGGTACCACCATCAGGGCCCAGGGCCTGCGCATCATTGATGAGGTCATGCTCTCCAATCCCGTGCTCGTGGCCAACGAAAAATCCTATAAGGATCCGGCCAAGCGCCATAAGCTCGAGCAGCTCAAGATGCTTCTCGAAGGCGCTCTGCGCGCCCAGAGTCTCGTTGCCATTAAGATGAATGCTCCGGCCGACAAGCTGGACGCCATTGAAAAGATGCTGCCGTCCCTGAACTCTCCCACGGTTGCTCCCCTTCAGGACAAAAAGTGGTATTCCGTTGAGACGGTTGTGAAGACGAGCGTCGTCAGGGATCTTATCCCCCAGCTCAGGGAGGCCGGTGCCGAGGGCATCATCGAATACTCCCTGAACAAGGTCATTTAGGCGGTCTGAGAACATTTTGACAGAAAGAGAGGCCCGGGGAGTGTTAAATCTGCGGGCCTCTTTTGCGCAGAAAAGGATTGAAGATGGACGGAAAAAAATCCAAAACCGATGAACTGATGGATGAGGAAAGAGCGCAGAAATATGTGGACTCCCTGCCCGTGCTCAAGGAGGGACAGACCTTCTGCTTCGACTGTAATCCCGACGTGGCCTGCTTCGGACGCTGCTGCCGGGCTCTCACCCTGCCGCTGACGCCTTATGACGTCCTGCGTCTTGTCCGCAGGCTGAAGATGCCCAGCCAGAAGTTTCTGAATATGTATACCACGATTCGTACGCTTCCCGACTCGGGCTTTCCCATTCCCATGCTCAATATGCGTCCCGGTCCTAACGAGGAATGCCCGTTCGTCACCCCCGGAGGCTGCGACATTTACGATGACAGGCCCGGTGCCTGCCGCTCCTACCCCCTTGGCAGGGGCACCTCTCCGTCGCCCAACGGCGTAGTTGAGACGCATTATCTCGTTCAGGAGGATCACTGCCGCGGCTTTGACGGCGGGCGTGACTGGACAGCTCAGGAATGGTTCGAACATGAGGGGCTTCTTCCCTACAACGCCTCCAACGATCGCTATATGCGCCTTGCGGCCATGGTGACAGCGTCGGGCAGGCCCCTTGAGGAAAAGCTCGCCAACCTCTGCGTGGTCTGCTGCTATCAGCTGGATAATTTCCGCCAGCTGATCGGAAAAATGAAAATTTTCGATCGCGTGAACCTGTCGGAAGAGAGAAGAAAGGCCGTCATGGAAAGTGATGAGGCGGCCCTCGACTTCGCCTTTGACTGGATCGAACTTGTTCTCTTTGGGGTAAGTGAGAATCTCAGCCCGAAGAAAGAAAAGTAGAGAAAAAATTGTCAAACTGTAAAGAAAGCTGACATTTGTCATAGGAAATTGTCAGGCGCTGGTGCCGCGTGGATCCGCGGAGCCAGCGCCTTTTTTGTTGTTATTCCGGAGAAAGCATACTGATTTCAAAAAGTTGAAAATAAAAAAATGTCCTTTGTGCAAAGAGTCACAATCTGGCATGCATATTGCTTATTTTTACCGCGGTAAACACAACTTAACTCCAAAGGGGGAGCTCATGAGTTTCGGGAAAACCATGTATCAGATGCTGATCGCCGGATCCCAGGCATATGCCAAATGGGATCTGGAGGTCTCCACTTCCATCCTTAAAAATCACAAGAAGATGCTGTTCCTGCTGGCGCTCGCGGTGCCGATTCTGATCGTCTGCTGCGCCGAGGCCTATGACGCCCACGAGATGCTGGGCGGCAAATCGGCGTACGCGCCGGCCTTCTACACCACGACCATCTTCCTGGCCTCCATCGCCGTCGGCCTGGCCGCCGGCCTCATCACCGGCTGCATCGGTGCCGGTGGCGGCTTCATCATCACTCCTGCCCTCATGGCCGCCGGTGTCAAAGGCATCCTGGCTGTCGGCACCGACCTCTTCCACATCTTCGCCAAAGCCATTATGGGCACCACCATCCACAAGAAACTGGGCAACGTTTCCGTGAAACTCGCCCTGGCCTTCCTGGTTGGCTCCATCTGCGGCACCTTCATCGGCGGCTTCATCAACAAGAGCCTCTACGATTACAGCCCGCTGGTGTCCGATATCTTCATTTCCACCATTTACGCCCTGCTTCTCGGCTTCCTCGGCTTTTACGCCCTGTTCGATTTCCTCAAGGCTACCCGCGGCGTCAAGGTCGAGTCTGCTTCCAAGAAAGTCAATGCCAACGCCGGTATGACCGGTCTTTCCGTCAAGTTGCAGAGCCTCACCGTTCCGCCCATGATCACCTTCGATGAGGACCTGGTTCCCGGCGGCCGCCGCATCTCCGCCTGGATTATCGCCTTCGGCGGTATCTTCGTTGGCATGCTCGCCGCCATCATGGGTGTCGGCGGCGGTTTCGTTACCTTCCCCATGTTCGTGTACGTCTTCGGTGTCTCTTCCATGACCACTGTCGGCACTGATATTCTCCAGATCATCTTCACCGCCGGCTTCGCCGCTGTCGGTCAGTACGCCATCTACGGCTACGTCTTCTACACCCTGGCTGTCGGCATGCTGCTCGGCTCCCTCATCGGCATTCAGGTCGGCGCTCTGACCACCAAGGTCGTCAAGGGCGTGCATATCCGCGGTTTCTACGCCATGTCCATCATCGCCGGCTTCATCAACCGCGCCAGCGTCCTTCCCAAGAAGCTCGTGGAAATGGAAGTGCTCGACTGGTCACACTCGCTGGTGAACATCATCGAGGAGGTTGGCAACGTGGTCTTCTGGGCCGTCGTCGCCTTCTTCGGAATCTGGGTGTTCAGCAAGTTCGTTCTCAACCTTGGAAAGCTGAGAGGGGAGGCCTAAGATGCTCGTTCGTCAGAAGAAAAACTTTATCCGCGGCGTCCTCATGCTGGGCACCTTTGCCCTGCTGTTCGTCTTCCTTCTTTTCCCCGTCCTTCACGATGAGTACAATCGTCCGCTGACGGGCCTCCAGTTCGCTGATAACGTCTTCAACGAACTTTCCAAGGGATCTTCCAACTTCATTCCCATGTGCCGCGCGGAAGTGAAGAAAATGGAAGGCCGGAATATCGACATCAACGTGGCGTTCACCAAGAAGCCTGAACTGAAGGATATGGCCGTCAACGTGCTGACCAAAGCCGGCGCCAAGGCGGAAATCAAGGGTGACCGCCTGTACGTCTCCGGCGATCTCGGCGCCATCCTCGGCAGTGCCACGGATATGAGCGAAAAGCTCTACAACAATGACGCCAAGGCCGTTGTAGCCATGTACGGCCTCAATCCCGCTGATGCCCAGGTGCAGGCCGGCGGCAACGCAGAGGAAGCCATTGCCCTTAAGGCCGCCCGCGCGTGGTGGTATTCCCTCTCCCCGGCCATCAAGGCACTGCAGAAGCAGGACAAGGTCGCTGAAGCCAAGGCTGTTGACCAGATTATGCGCCGCGCCATCGAGCCCGGCAACAACTTCTACAGCCTCAATGGCGCCAAGGTTAAGGACCACGTTGTGCTCCTGACCCTGATGCTGGTCTTCTACCTGCTCTACACCCTCTGGTACGGCTTCAGTATCTTCGAACTCTTTGAAGGTATCGGCCTGGCCATGACCAAGTCCAAGACGAAGTCCGAGAGCTAGTTTTTCCCGAACTCCATGCAGCTGTCGGCCGGTGCTGACAGCAGGCCCCCGGGGAGTGGTTCCCCGGGGGCTTTTTTGTGCGCCAGGCATGGGAATGAAGCCGCGGAAACAGCGGGAAGAAGCGGAGGCCGCCGTTCTGGCGTTTGACATCATCAAGCCCACCTGCGTATAAAAATACGACCAGATATATTTTGGCACTGTGCCTGATTCATCCATAGAAGGATTTGAAATCGATGATAGATGTAGACAAGCAGATGGCCCTCATCAAGAGAGGCGCTGCGGAGATTATTGACGAGGGCGAGCTCAGAAAAAAACTTTCCCGCGGAACTCCTCTCAAAGTGAAGGTCGGCTTCGACCCCACGGCCCCGGATCTGCACCTCGGCCATACCGTGATTATGCAGAAAATGCGTCATTTTCAGGAACTGGGACATACCATCGTGTTCCTCATTGGCGATTTCACCGGCCGCATCGGCGATCCTTCCGGCCGTTCCGTCACGAGGCCTCCGCTCACGGAGGAACAGGTCCAGGCCAATGCCCAGACCTATAAGGATCAGATTTTCAAGATCCTGGATCCTGAGAAGACCATCGTGGAATTCAACTCCCACTGGCTGGGCAAATTCACCGCTGCGGACTTCATCCGCCTGGCTTCCAGCTACACGGTTGCCCGAATCCTTGAGCGCGACGATTTCGCCAAGCGTTTTGCTGAAAACAGGCCCATCGCCATTCATGAATTTCTGTATCCCCTCTGTCAGGGCTATGACTCCGTGGCGCTTCACTGTGACGTGGAAATGGGCGGCACAGACCAGAAGTTCAACCTCCTGGTGGGCCGTAACCTGCAGCAGCATTACGGACAGGAACCCCAGTGCATCCTGACCATGCCCCTGCTTGTAGGGCTGGACGGCGTGCACAAGATGAGCAAATCCCTTGGCAACTACGTGGGCATCACTGAGGAACCGAGCTCCATGTTTGGCAAGCTCATGAGCATTTCCGATGAACTCATGTGGAATTATTATGAGCTGCTCTCCTCACGGAGCATGGACGACATCAACGCTATGAAGGCCGCTGTGGAAAACGGCTCCCTGCATCCCAAAACGGCCAAGGAAGATCTTGCCGAGGAAATCGTGGCCCGCTTCCATGGCGAAAAGGCTGGCGCCGAAGCCCGTCAGGGATTCAATGCCGTGTTCGCCGGCGGTGCCGTTCCGGATGACGCTCCTGAAGGTGAGTGCACCAGCGGCGAGGACAGCCTGCCCGCCGTCATCCTGGCCAAATTCGGCCTGGCCAAGAGCCGAAGCGAAGCACGCCGCAAAATCGCCGAAGGCGGTTTCTACGTGGATGGGAACCGGGTAACGGACGACAAGACGCCTCTGGCACCCGGAACGTATGTCATCAAGTTCGGGAAGAAGCACTTCCTGAAACTGACGGTGAAATAAGAAAAAGAGCAACAGAATGGCGCCTTCCGGGGCGCCATTCCTGTTTCAGACCCCTCATTTTCGGGAGGACAGCATGCAAAAGCTCTACGTCGCGATGGTCGGTCTTCCGGCCAGCGGTAAATCAACGCTCGCCGGGCGCATCAGGGAAGCCCTTCTCGGTGAGGGCATCAGCGCGGAGATTTTCAACAACGGCGAACTGCGCCGCAAACTGGCGGGCCCGCGTTCCACGGAAGCGAGCTTCTACTCCCCGCAAAACGAGGAGGGGCGCGAGATGCGCCAGAAAATAGCCCTGGCCAACATGGAGGCTGCCAGGCAGTTTCTTGCCGGGGATGGCATGGTGGCCATCCTGGATGCCACCAACGCAAGCCGCAGGCGCAGACGCCTCATTCAGGCCACACTGACTGATTATCCTGTGCTTTTCATTGACTGCGTCAACGAGGATCCCGTGCTGCGCGAGGCCTGCATCATGCGCAAAACGGAACTCCCCGAGTACAGGGGCTACACCACGCAGGCCGCCAGGGACAGCTTCATCGCCCGTATTCATTATTATGAGTCGATCTACTCGCACGTGGGCGAAGACGAGAAATACTGGCTTCTCGTGGATACCATGGCCAACCGCATTGTGGGTGAGAGCGCACTGGAGAGTTCACCTTATTACCCGGCTATTCGGGAGGTTGTCGTCTGTACCTGGGTGAAGAATCTGTACCTCATCCGCCACGGCAAAACCGAGTACAACGAGGAAGGCCGTATCGGAGGCGATCCCATGCTCGTGGAAGCGGGACGGCTCCAGGCTGCGGCCATGGCCAGGGCCATGGAAGGCCGGGTCATCAAATATATCTTTACGTCAACGCGCCGCCGTTCTCTGGAGACGGCCTCTTATCTGAGCCGGGATCGGCCAGGCTGTCAGGTCATGCAGTTTTCTGAATTCGATGAAATTTCCTCCGGCGACTGCGAGGGCATGAGTTATACGGAAATCCGCAGAAAAATGCCCGAGATAACCAGGGCCCGCAATGCCGACAAGTTCAATTACTGCTATCCCAACGGTGAAAGTTACGCCATGCTCATGCAGCGTGTGCAGCGCGGACTCAGGCGCGCGCTCTTTCTCGCCGGGGGAGCTCCGCTCGCCATTGTCGGCCATCAGGCTATCAACCGCATTCTCATTTCCATGTTCAAAAGGCAGCGGACAGAGGACATCCCGTACATCTTCGTCCCCCAGGACCACTTCTACTACATCGAGAATACGCCGCGGCACAGACTCATCGAGAGAATACCATATGATGATTAGCGTGCCTGCGGTTCAGAAGGGCCACTCCTCCACAGTCAGCGGGACATCCTTTGTCAGAATCTTCAGGAGGCCTCGCACCTCCCGTTCCTGATCCGGGGAGAAGAACAGCCTAAGAAGGGGCGGGTCCACCGAAAGCACGCTAAAGAAGGCAGTATGCCCATGGCTTTCCAGCAGAGCGTGAAAGCGTCCGGTGTCGGATTTTTTCAGGCGGATGAGCAGGGATGCGCTTTTTCTCTGCGTGTTCCCTGCTTTTCCCCTGCCGCTCTCTATACCATCCATCCGAGATACCTCATGCCTGCCACGAAGGCCATGGCGAAAATGATGGTGCCAAAGAAGTTTTTCGTGATTACGGAAAAGAGAAGCGTGCAGACGGCGGCCATGAGAAAGAGGTTTTCCAGAGGATTTGGACTGAAATTTCCCTGGTAGAAAAAGACGTCTGGAAAGACGAGCGCGGCCATGACGGCTGCCGGAACGAAGTTCAGCCAGTCCCTGAGCCATCCGGGAAGAGTCGAACGGAGCACGTAGAAGGGAATGATGCGGGGCAGAACGGTAACGGCGGTGCAGGCCAGCAGGCAGAGAAGCAGGGGCGTATGCGATTCAATATAGGCGATCATGCGGAAATCTCCCCATCCTTCCTTTTCCCGCGCCGGTAGATGATTGTGGCGCAGGTGGCCGCGGCTATGGTTGCGATAACGACGTTCCAGGATCCGTAGCCGGCATAGCGCATGGCTACGGAAAGAAACGTGGCGAGTACGGCTGTGAGTGTGTGCAGTTTGTCCGTGCACTGGGGTACAAGCAGGGCCAGGAACATGGCAGACAGGGCGTAATCGAGGCCGAGAGGCTTCACGTCCGTGACAAGTGTTCCACAAAATACGCCGGCTATGGTTCCGGCGACCCATGACGCCTGGGCGAGTGTGGTGGCGGAAAAAAGGGCGCAGAGGTTAAGCGGCCACCCTTTCTGGAAGGCCGTCACATGCACGGCGAAGAGTTCATCCGTCACCTGCCATCCATAGATGAGCCTTGAAAGTCCGTGCAGTTTTCCCACGTAGGGGACCAGGGCCACGGACATGAGGATATAACGCAGGTTTGTCACGAGAACGGCCGTGGCCGTCGACAGGATGCCGGCGCCGGATATCCACATGGAGATGGTGATAAACTGCCCTGATCCGGCGAACATGAAGACTGACATGGCTATGGCCAGAGCCGGCGGGATATTGTTCTGTACGGCCAGAATACCGAAGGCGAAGGCTACGGGTGCGTAGCCAAGCATGATGGGAAAAGCGCGCTGGAAACCAAGCCTGAAGTTGGCGGCGAAACCCTCACGCGCGGGTTCCTGGGGGGATGTCTGCTGCATGGAAGCTCTCTGGATTTTGCCTGATTCCGGCAGAAAAACGGGCCGGCAGGCTCCGTGGAGAAAAAAGGAGAACAGGACCGGCCATGTGTTCCGGCCGGTAATCCGTGGTGGCGTATCAGCAAAATGCGGTTTCTGGCAAGGTTCTCCATAGCTCCTGCTTGCGAAAAAGAACGCTTCGGTGTTTTCTTGCGCATGCGGCAGAGCAGAGCCGCCGGAGGCGGCAACGCCTCTTCAGGAGGAGTGTTATGCACAAGGAAAAACTTTTTGCCATTGTCGGCTGTCCGCTGGGACACAGCCTGAGCCCCGAACTGCACAGCTGGGCCTTTGACGAGATCGGCTATCCCGGCATTTATATGGCCTTTGAGCAGAAGCCAGAAAATCTCGCACGCTTTTATGACGCGGTCAGAACCCTGCCGGTGTCAGGCGGCAACATCACCATACCTTTCAAGGTTGATTCCATGCGCTATGTGGATGGCGTGAGCGAAAGCGCGAAACGCATCGGAGCCATGAATACCTTTTACTGGAAGAATGGCAGGCTGCTTGGGGAAAATACTGACGTCATTGGCTTTATGGCACCTCTCAGGGGCAGAAAAATTGATTCAGCGCTTATTCTCGGTGCAGGGGGCGTTTCCCGGGCCGCCATCGTCGCGCTGCAGGAAATGGGCGTGCCGGACATCCGTATTACCAACAGGACGCCGGACAAGGCCTCTGCCCTGGCTGCGGAATTCGGCATTCAGGCTGTTCCGTATGAAGATCGCGCCGGATGCGGCTGCAGTCTGGTGGTCAATGCCACATGCCTTGGCATGAAAGGCCGCTGGCAGGGCATGAGCGCGTTTCCGGAAGAAGGCTTCGGGGGCCGCAGCGGGCTTGCCTACGACATCGTCTACACTCCGGAGGACACAAAGTTTCTGAAGGACGCCAGGGCGCACGGATGGGATTGCCAGAGCGGGCTGGCCATGTTCGTGGAACAGGCCAGGGCGGCCTTCAGACTGTGGACGGGAGAAGATATGCCTTCTGAAGGCGCCTACGCCCTCGTGCGCCGCGCGCTGGGCTGCTGAGGAGTTCAGTATGTCGTCTCTCGCTGCTGAACTGACTTTTATCGGCATGCTCTGCTGTTCCAACGTTTTTATGACAACGGCCTGGTACGCCCATCTGAAGAACCTTGCCGGCTTCCCCTGGTATATGGCTGCCATCATCAGCTGGGGAATTGCGTTCTTTGAATACATGATCCAGGTGCCGGCCAACCGCATCGGGTACACCGTATTCACGCTTCCCCAGCTCAAGGTGCTGCAGGAAGTGATTTCTCTGAGCGTTTTCGTTCCGTTTTCGATTTTTTACATGGGCGTTCCCGTCAAGCTCGATTACCTGTGGGCGGGACTCTGTCTGATGGGCGCTGTTTATTTCATGTTCCGCTGATCCCAGTGAGCCGCTGACGGGTCTGAGATCAGAAAACGCTCTGTCCGGCAACCGGGCAGAGCGTTTCGTATTTCAGAACCGATGGGGAGCTACTTCGCAGCCGTGGGCTGTTTCGCTGCGGAGGGCTGTTTCGCCTGCTTCTGCTGGGGTCTGGCTGCGGCAGGTTTTTTCTGCTGTTTTGCCTGGGCCGGAGCTTTCTGTGCCTTTCTCGGAGCCTGGGCCTGAGGCTTTGCCTGACCTGCGGCCTGTGCCCTGGCTGCGGGAGCCGCCGGAGCCTTGATGCCGGTTCTGCCCAGCTGCCTGAGGGCCTGCTTTGCGTCAGGATCGCCGTTATTGGCCGCCAGCGTGTACCACTTCTTTGCCTCGTCTACATCGCGCTGGACGCCTGTGCCCTGCTCGTACATGAGGCCGAGGCTGTACTGGGCCGCGCTTTCATTCTGGTCTGCAGCCTTTCTGTACCATTCCACGGCCTTTTCGTAGTTCTTTTCCGTGCCCTTGCCCTGTTCGTACATGAAGCCAAGATTGTACTGTGCTTCGGCGTAGCCCTGATCAGCGGCTTTCTGGTACCACTGCATGGCTTTCGCGTAGTCCAGGGCGTAGCCGCGGCCCTGGGAATACATGTACGCGAGATTGTTCTGAGCCTTGGCAAAATCCTGCTCTGCGGCCTTTTCAAACCAGTGCACGGCCTTGGTGTCATCCTGATTCTGTCCGGTCGAATTCATATAGATCCAGCCGAGGCTGTACTGGGCCGTAGCGAGTCCCTGATTGGCTGCCCTGGAATACAGCTCGATGGCCTTGTCTTCGCTCTTTGCCACGCCACGGCCCTGATCATACAGGTAGCCAAGGTTGTACTGGGCTGTGGCGAGCCCCTGATCGGCGGCCTTGCCGAACCATTTGGCAGCTTCGCCGAAGTTGCGGCGTATGCCGTCACCCATGGCCAGGGCCTGGCCGTAGGCGTTCTGTCCGCGCATGTCTCCCTGTTGGGCGGAAGTCTCATAAAGTTTGGCCGCGCGCGTGCGGCTGGCCTTGGTGCCTTTGCCTTCGGCCGTCAGGCGTCCCAGCACGTAGCAGGCCTCGCCGTTTTTCTTCTCGGCGAGGGGCGTGAGAAGCTGGACGGCTTTTTCGAAGTCGTTCTTATTGAGAGCTTCCTGGACATCCTGAAGAACTTTACCGTCTTCGGAGGCGGCGGGAGCTGCGGGCGCCGCGGACTGTGCCTGATCGGCAGGCTGCTGCGGGCTGTCTTCAGCGGAGGCGGAGAGGGGAAGCCCCAAACCGAGAGCGAGAGTTATGGCCATGGCGGCCGGAGTCAGTTTTTTCCTGAGAAGGGATTGGGTGAAAAACATAATGCATCCTTGAAGCAGAGTTCATGAGCGCTGGGCTCGTTCTACAGCTGTGAAAGGGCGTCTTTCCAGGCGCGGTCGCCTGCCGCCGTGTTGCGCGGAAGCAGGGCAAAATGGCGAAGAAATTCATCCCGTACGTTCTGAACCTCGCGGGAAGACCACCAGCCGGAGGGATCGTCCCAGACGGCCCGTACTTTGATGGCCGCCTCTTCGGCACTGGAATTCCACATTCCGAGGGGTTTCATTCTGGAAAGGATATCTGCGAATTCATCGGTAACCGGCCAGAATTCCGGATTCCAGTAGCAGATGGTCGGGATATTGGCGGCCATGGCCTCCAGCAGCGTGGTACCGTGATGGTCGAGGACAAGAAGACGGCAGGAAAGAATCTGTGGCTCAAGAGGACCCGAGCACAGATGCACGTGGGGAAAGCGGGGCAGGAGCCACTGCGCGTCCTGAAGGGTGCCAGGTACGGGGAAATACGGGCGGTACAGTGTCTTTTCCCGAATCGCGGGGCCAAGAGCCTCGAAAAACCACTGCTTGTCATCACGGTACTGAACGAACTGACTGGGCGTTGGATGCGAATCCAGCTGATAGGCGACGGTGGGCATTTCCGTTCCGACAGCTATGAGAGTCTGACTCTCCTGTCCGTGCCAGGCATCTCTCAGATGGCTGAGCTGGGGATAGGGCAGAGGAATGAAGTTGCCCTTTCCGGCCTTCCGGCCCATGCTTCCTTCGTATTCCGTCCAGCCCCAGGTGGCAAACGCGTGCTGCGTGTATTCCACGAATTCCATGGCGCAGATGCGTTTCATCTGGCCGTAGTTGCCGCCGTGCTGGACGTAGAGAAGCCGGCCGCCCCGGGCGCGCCAGATCGCGAGCTTCTGTCTGTAGGCGGCATCCTCATAGGCAATGATACTGGCCGCGCGCACGCGCGGTTTGAACATCCTTCGGGGTGCGGAGTGCGGGTGCCTGAGCTCTTTCACGGACTGCGGAAGCATTGCCGAAAAAATGAAGCCGCAGTCCAGGGGCAGATCCGGTGCCGTACAGCCAGCGGCGGAGGAAAACGTTTCCTTCAGGCTGCGGCTGCGATCTCCATAGCGGCTCGGGTGCAGGAGAGACGATGAATAGGAAAGCGCCTGTTTCAGCGTCATGCCCTTCATCTTTGGGAAGGGCATGTGGAGCATGAGGGCGCGCAGTGTGTCATGCACGCTTTTTCTGAAGTCTGATGCGGGAGGCTGCACATACTCTTCGCTGACGTTTTCCAGTTCTCTGACGTTCCAGGCCCCCGGAAGGACAGGGCGCAGGAGCTGGGAGAGTATCCACTGGCAGCAGACCGGATTGAGAGAACCGTGCAGGACCACGTCAGCATCAGTGCCGAACGTGAACGAACAATTCCGGGGAAGGAGCTCGACAGTGAGGGGGATATCCTTCCAGGCGTCCACCGTATGCCGGATGAGAGACCAGAACTGCGCGATGAGCTTGGCAACCGTTATGGTAAAGGGGGCGAGAAGCGTTTCCCAGTAGGCGTCAGGAAGCGGAGTATCCGGCTGGAGTTCTCTGGCGAGTCCGGGGATGGCGTCTGCGGCCAGGGTCTCCGCCTCGCGGATGAGCTGATCTTCTTCGTTTCTGTCAAGCAGGGGATCCGGCTCAAAGAGATAGTTTTCCTCCCAGTCTGGGAAGAAGTCCTCGCGTTCTGCAAAGCACCAGGGACCGGCCGCTATGTGTGTCTGGGGCGCGGCCTTGAGGGGCATGGGACCGAGAACCAGTATGGAGCCGGGGGCAGGCTTTTTCTGACAGGCCATGGCATTTTCTCTCAGAGGGGGCAGAAAGGACTGCCGGAAGGTGGGGCAGTCTGTTACATGTGCCAGATATCAGGGACGGCGGCAAACGCCGTCCCTGCGGATCGGGCCTCATTCCGGGTCAGTTATTTGTCGAGGTCTGCCCAGGAAAGCACAGTGTCCTCGGGGATGAAGTGGCGGGCTTTCATGGTCAGCACTTCGTCGTAATTGCGCGGAGAGATCCCGTGGGCGGGACGCTTCCAGGTGAGATCTTCCTTTGTGATGGGTGCGCCGGCCTTGATGTCACGGGCAGCGACGAGGGAGCGGCGTGCATTGGCTCTGGCCGGATCCTCGGAAGGATAGGAACGGACCGCGAATTCGCCCACGCTTGCGATAACGTCAGCCATCTTCTTGCGGAAGAAGGCCAGATCGTCCTTATCCATGGCGTGATAGTGATCGTTGCCGGGCAGAGTCTTGTCGAAGGTGAAGTGTTTTTCAAGAATGCGGGCGCCGAGCAGCGTGGCCGTTGTCAGAATGTGCATGTCCTTGGGCAGGGTGTGATCCGAGTAGCCGATGACATGATTGGGGAAGTGACGCTTCAGGGCAGGAATCATGCCCAGGCCCGCGTTTTCGTCCAGGGTGGGATAGTTGAGGACGCAGTGCAGGAGGGCCAGTTTGTTGCCTTTGGCTTCGATCCACTCAACGGCCTCGCAGACCTCGTGCAGGTCGGAAGCGCCAGTGGACATGATGATCGGCTTTCCGAAATCGCAGAGGAACTGGATGAACGGCTTGTTGGTGATGTCAGAGGAGGAAATCTTGAACACAGGCATGAGGGGATCAAGGAATCTGGCACTCTCCACGTCGAAGGGTGTGGAAAGGAACGTGATGCCCACCTCGTCGCAGTAACGGGCGAGTTCCTCGAATTCATTCTTCCAGAAGGAATCGTGCTTCTTGAAAAGCTCATACTGGCTCTTCGTCGGTTCCTTCGTGGTGTCCCAGTAAGCGGGGGAATCCTTGGAAGCCAGCGTGCCGGCCTTGTAGGACTGGAATTTGATGGCGTCCGCGCCGCCTTCCTTGGCTTCCCGGATAAGGCGTTTGGCAAGATCCATACTGCCTTCGTGGTTCACGCCAGCCTCGGCGATGATGTAAGGCATGGGGATGCAGGTCTCGGGTGTGACGTCAAAACACTTGAGTATATCCATAAAACTCCTCCGCACGGAATGCGCACTGGGCGCGTGCTGTTTTCTCCGTGCCTATAGCACCCTAACCCTCAAAGTGGAAGAAGCGGAGAGGCCAGGCGGCCGGTGTCTTTGCGCGCGTGCGCTTTTGCTGATACGGTGACGACGCCGGGTGTCCGGCAATGCTTGTGAGGAGGATGAATATGTCGGGGAAAAAATTGCAGGTAGTTCTGGCGACCCGGAACAAGGGAAAAATCCGCGAGCTGGCCGAGCCTCTCGCCGAAATGGGTGTGGAAGTGCTCGGACTCGACAGATTCCCCGGTATCGGGGAGATCCCGGAAAACGGCTCGACCTTCGCCGAGAATGCCCTCGTCAAGGCCGGCACCGTGGCCGACTATACCGGTCTCATCAGCGTGGCTGACGACTCCGGCCTCGAGGTCGATGCCCTTGGCGGCAGACCCGGCATTTACTCGGCCCGCTATTCCGATGACTGGTTTTCGAAGCCCGGCGAAACAAAGGATCAGCGTAATATCCGCAAGCTTCTCTACGAGCTGAAGGATGTGCCCTATGAACGCAGGCAGGCCCGTTTCGTCTGCTGCATGGCCGCTGTCAAACCAGGACACTATGAACCCGAGGACACGCTCGTTGTTCAGGGAACGTGGGAAGGCCGCATTCTCAACGAGGCCATCGGGGAAAACGGCTTCGGGTACGATCCCGTCTTCTGCGATATTATCATGGGCGTCACGGCGGCACAGATGTCCGCAGAGGACAAGATGGCGCGAAGCCACAGGGGCAATGCCCTGCGTTCCCTCGTGGCCTGCTGGCAGGACTGGATCAGCACGCCCCCGGTGCATTAATTTCCAGAAGTTTCCGCAGTGCGGCCCCCACGGCGAGGCCAAGTTTTTTGTGCTCTCCCACCGTCAGATGAAACCCGTCTTCGGCTCCGAAGACGGGGACGCTTTTTCGTGCGTCAAGAAAGGCTGCTCCTTCCTTCCGCGCCGCTGCGGCGAGGGCTTCCGCCTGATCTGAGCCGAGGACGTTCCTGTTTCCCCCGTGCATGCCTACTTCCCAGTCGATGGCCTCTGCCGACGGAGCTGGTGGCGAGACAAGGAGTATCGGGATGCCGGGGCGTATCTCTCTGGCACTCCGCATGATGCGGGCCAGGTTCGCCGCTGTTTCTGAGGGCGTGAGACTCAGAAGGGGAAGGACATCATTGGTGCCCAGCATGATCACGAGCGCGTCCACGGGAAGAGCTTCCCTGAAGATGCCGGTAAACGTGGTACCGCCAAGGAGGTCAGCGGGGAAGACGGGATGCTCGAAGGCAGAGCTGCGTCCGTTCGCGCCGTTTTCTAGAATTTCCGCCTCTGGGATGAGAGAGCCCGCCACTGCGGGAAATCTGTCGGCTGCGGCTATTCTCCCGCCTTCCGGGCGATATCCCCAGACGTTCGAGTCGCCATAAAAAAGAATGCGCATCGCTTTAATCATTTGCTTTCAACAGGGAGCAGCAGAGGGCTCGCGTTGGTGATGCTCTTCAGAAATTCACGGCAGGCACCGACGTTTCCGGCCGCCACAGTGAGAGCCATGAGATCGGAGTCCGTGCCAATCCAGATGGTGCCGTTGGTTTTGCCGGTGAGCGTCACGTCGAAGCGCCTGAGTGAACCATCGTTTACAGGTTCAGAAAGAATTGTGCAGCCGTTGGTCTTGAGGCTGTTCAGGACGTCACTTGTCACTTCATCGAGGGTCGCGTTCTTCTTTCGTGTCTCGGCTATCTGAATCATGAGAGAGGCGTTCAGCCTGTTGTTATAATAGTGCCCGAGAGAGTGGTGCTCGTCGTTGTTCAGTTCCGGCGGCATGGAACTCGTCCAGCCTTCGGGGAGTTCCGGAATCTCGTAATAGGCGCAGGAGACGCCCGCTGCCTGGGACAGTGCGGGCGCTGCGAGCCATAAAAAGGCCGCAAGAGAGAGAAAACGGAAAAATGTGTGCATTGCTGTCTCCTAGGCGGAACGGCGTGCAGTGCAGCACGGAGAGCCGTTTCGCCGAGAAAAAAATAGATACTTGGAGCCGGAGGGTCAACGGCATCTCTGGGAGCATCCGGCTTCTTTCAGGCGTATTGACAAGGTGCAGGGGCTTTTATACCTTTTCACAAATGAAAATTTATCCCCGGAGCAGTGTATGGGCTTCGCAGACGACTTCAGACAGCTTCTTTTAAAGATCCAGGAAGAAGAAGGTTCACAGCTCAGGGCCGCACAGAAACTTGGTGTGAGCAACGGCGCCTTTTCCTCGTGGCTTTCCGGAGCGCGGGGGAAAGGACATACCGCGCTTTTCACGGCGCTCGATCGTGCCGGCGCCCGCCTTGTCTTTCCGGGGCAGGATCTGAACAGTGAAGACGGTGGGGCTGATCTCGCCGGAGAAAACGCCAGGCTCAGAAAGGATCTGGAGCGCAGGGAACGGCTCCTGCTTTTCCAGAGCGGGCGCATAGCCGAACTGAGGGAGCAGCTTTCCCGCAGGAAAGGCAAGGATGGCGGAAAAAAACACAAGTCGAAAAAGCACGACGACTGATGAGGCAAAAGAAGAAGCCCCGGCGGCGCGAGCGCCAGCGGGGCTTTCCTTTCTGTTATGGTACCGCAGGCCGGATTTGAACCGGCACAGCCAAAGGCCGGAAGATTTTAAGTCTTCTGTGTCTACCGTTCCACCACTGCGGCACACGGGAGTTTGTATCCCAATAAAGTCCAGCTAGCAAGGCAGGCATTTTCATGAACGCTAAAGATAAATTCATTCTGGGGTTCTGCAGACTTGGCATAGCAGGTCTTTCCCCCAAGGCTCCGGGAACCTGCGGCACGGCCCTGGCGCTTGTGTTCGCGCCCTTTCTTTTTCTGCCCTTTGGGCTGGCCGGCAGAATCCTTTTCCTCCTTCTGCTTTTTGTTACAGGATCTCTGGCTGCATCCCGCGGAGAAATTCTGCTGGGGAAGAAGGATCCCGGAGAAATCGTCGTGGACGAGCTGGAAGGTATCTGGATAGCCGTTCTGCCCTTCGCCTTCAGCTGGACGCTTTTTATCGCGGCCTTTGCCCTCTTCCGTTTCTTCGATATCAGGAAGCCCTTTCCCATTTATCAGTCGCAGTTCTGGCTTCCCGCCGGATGGGGGGTCATGATTGACGATGTCATAGGAGGGTTCATGACCATGCTCTGCCTTATGGCCGCGGCGTTCCTTGGCGTGCCGGGATTTATCTGGCTTGGGGCATAAAAAAAGACGCGGTACGCGCGGCCTGTGCCGTTCGTTCCGCGTCTGCTGCGTCTTGTCAGCCTGCTCCGTCAGGCGGAGCAGGAAAAATCTCTCGAAGGGCCTACTTCATGCGGTAGGTGATGCGTCCGCGGGTGAGGTCGTAGGGAGAGAGTTCGACCTTCACGTGATCTCCGGGGAGGATGCGGATGTAGAACTTGCGCATCTTGCCGGAAATATGAGCGAGCACCTTGTGCTGGTTGGCGAGTTCAACCACGAACATGGCATTGGGGAGGGCTTCCTCGACAACGCCATCGACTTCGATAGATTCTTCCTTGGACATATACTCTCCTGAAAAATTGTAGTTTCCGTCCCGTCACAGCGGGCGTAAAGTTTTAGGACACCTGCTAGCAGGAAACGCCGGTAATATCAAGAAAAACGTGTGCAGAAAAAGCCCGGCATGAAAAAAGCCGGCGGTGAAGCCGGCCTGTTTCCGTTTTTTTCTCAGGCTCTGGAAGCCTTGGGTGTGCGGGGCTCCGAGGGCGGGAGTGAGTGATCCGCGAAAAAGAGCCAGACACCGAAGGCGAAGAGCGGAAGGCAGAGAATCTGTCCCATGGTTACCCAGCCAAAAGCGAGGTATCCGAGCTGGGGATCGGGAAGGCGCACGAACTCCACGAGAAAGCGGAAGACGGCGTATCCCATGGCGAATAATCCGGCGGCCTGTCCGCGCGGACGTTCTTTCCGTGTGAAGAGCCACATGATGATCCACAGGACGAGGCCTTCCAGGAAGGATTCATAAAGCTGTGAGGGATGGCGCGGAAGGGGGCCGGCATCAGGGAAGATGACTCCCCAGGGTAGCTCCGTGGTCTTGCCCCACAGTTCGCCGTTAATGAAGTTGCCGATGCGGCCGAAAAGCAGTCCCTGAGGAACCAGGGGCGTGATGAAGTCGGCGATATCAATGAAATGGCATTTCCGGGTTTTTGCGAAGTAGCAGAAAGCCAGGGCCAGGCCTATGGCTGCGCCGTGGAAAGACATGCCGCCGTCCCAGAAACGGAGCATTTCCATGGGATCGTTCAGATAGACGGGCAGGTCGTAGAAAAGGATGTATCCGAGACGGCCGCCAAGGATGCATCCGAGCATGCAGATGGTCACGAGATCATCGACGTCGCGGCCGGCCCAGCCGTAGCGCGGCGCTCTTTTCCGCCCGAAGTACCAGCCGAGCAGGAAACCGATGACATACATAAGTCCGTACCAGCGGATCTCAAGGCTGCCCAGGGAAATGGCGACGGGATCAAAATTTGCAGTCATGTATTGAAGTGTCCTTCCGGAGTCAGACTCCGGCAGTTGTTCGGGAAAATCAGCCAGCCGTTAGCTTTTCTGCGATCCGGCGCTGAGCCAGCCCGTGTCCGTGCGGCTGTCAGAGAAGACGAGCCGTTCCTGAATCAGTCTGCCGTTTCTGTCCAGGATGATCATGAGGCGGAACGGAATGTTGGCATTCGGTCGTTTTGCCATAATGGCACGCGCAAACGCAAGTCCGGAACCGAAGCGCAGATCATAGATGAGAAGAGACGTGAAACCTTCCGCATTTTCCCGGCCCTCAAGCACAGAACCCTTAAGATTATCCGGTAGGAGCGGAACAGCCACGGGCATGATGAGAAAATTCAGGAACTGCCTGCAGAGGCCGGACTGCGACGCGAGGCGGGAGGCGTCGGACGGGGCAAGGGCCGGGTAGACCTTTTCGGGAGCGCGGGGCCTTGCCCTGTAATCAAGGCTCTGTTCGTGTACGGTGAAGCGTCCGTCTTTTTCGTGCAGGGAGACAGCTCTCCAGAAAAATGGGGAGAAGACATCCGGGAAAACGGTTATTTCCCTGACAGATATGCCTGCAGAGGCGAGTTCGGAACGCAGGGTGGCTGTATGCAAGCGGTTCGCAGCAATGGCGCCTGCCGGGTAAAGAAAAATCCAGATGAGGCCTGCGGCAGCCAGGCGGCGCCGGATATCCCTGCGGCGCAGGGCGCAGACAGCGAGAACCAGCAGAGGCACAGTGAGGATAAGGTCGACGATAAAGACGCCGTTAAGCCTGACCCTGAGATCAGAAAACGGCTGAAGTATCATTGTGCCGAAGGTTGTGATGCAGTCGAGCCAGATATGGAGGAGTACGCAGGCCGCGCAGAAAATCCATGCCCCTACGAAGGAGAAGGCGTTTTCCGTTCCCCTGCGCCAGAGAGGACGGAAGGCGAGAGCCAGGATCAGGGAAAAAAGGGGCAGCGCAGGCAGGGCATGCGTGATACCCCTGTGCAGGGCCAGAAAAAGTTCCGGTGAGCGGCAGAAAAAGGTATCGACGTCCGGGGCAGCTGCGGCGAGGCAGGCCAGGGGAGCGGCCCAGGCCGTGGCCGGACGCTTTGGCAGGGCGAGCATGAGGAGAGCCCCGGACGCGGCATGTGTGATGGGATCCATGACGGCTACTGCCTGAAGGGGGAGCGCTGCTGGGGAGTGGTCAGGCGGGAATTCTCCACTTCGCCGCGCGGGACAAGCAGGCTGTGGTTATAATTCTGAATGTGTTCCATGACGGAGGGCCGGTTGATATTGTACAGGACGCGTTCCTGCGGGCGGCTGGCTGCATTGAAGGGATAGCGCATTTCCTCCCTGGGATCCGGGGCTCCGGCTTCGGCGTACGCGTCGTCACCGCTGCTTCCCTGTCCGATATCCTTGGGACCGCAGGAGACGAGGGCTGTCAGGGACAAAACGCCTATAACAGTGAGTATTCTGATGCTCATAGAGGACTCCTTCAGTCATATAAGAATATACTTTGCCTCTATCAGAGGCAAGAACGGGTGCAAAACCGCATTCTGGGGCCTGCCGGAACAGTGCCTTCAGATGGGACAGAGTGCCGATTTGACAGGATAAAACACGGAGACTATAAAATCGTCTGTTACGTTTTGGTTTCTTCTGAGGCAGCCCTGCCGGGTTCTGGAGAGTCGTAGTCTGCCAGTTCGGATGCCACGGGGCTGTGCCGCATGGGCGGCTTGGCCGGAGCTTTTATGCCGCGGCCGACCTTGTAACCGCAGCAAAGGAGTCTTCATGACGACTTCAAAATTTGGTTTCCCTCTGTTTGCCTTCGCGTGCGCGCTTGTCTTTACGCTGGCATTCCGGGGAAACGCCACCGCCGGTGACACCGAAACACTGGGGTGGAATTTTGCAGAAGAGAGCCATCCGCAGCCGTATACGCATATCAGCCAGCAGGAAGCTGCGACACTTGTGGCTCAGGATTTTGAGGAAGGAGACGCTGCTCCCTCGGCGGCCGGAGAAAAAGGCGCCAGGAGCGAGCATGACGTCTGGCTTGATCGTGTCAGGAAGAACTCGGATATCGTGCGGGGCAAGGCGTCCTGGTACGGCCGGGATTTTGATTCCAGGCCGACTGCGTCCGGACTTCCCTATGACATGTATACATTTACGGCCGCACACCGTACGCTTCCAATCGGGACAGTTGTCCGTGTCTCCGATCAGTATAACGGCAAGAGCGTGATGGTCTGCGTGACCGATCGCGGCCCCTTTGTGCACGGCCGCATCATTGACCTCTCCTACGCCGCAGCCAACAGTATCGGCCTTGAGACGAAGGGTGTTTCCGATGTTGGCATCGAGGTCGTAAGTGACGCCAATGGCGTGCCTCTTTCCAGGGATGAAGCGTTTTACGTGCAGCTGGAAAATCCCTCCGATGGGGACAAGATTGGGCCGTATGACTCTTTCGCGGATGCCGCAGCCATGCATGAGGCCATGCTGAGCGCGCACCCCGAGGCCAGGGTCGTTCTCGACAGAAAAAAATAAATCAGAAAACAGATGACAATGAAAAAGGCGCTGTCCCGGAATGGAACAGCGCCTTTTTCATACCGTGCGGAACGGTGTTACCTGCCGATGTTGGCGGCAACAAGGTCACCCATCTTTCTGCAGCCTACGAGAGTCTTGCCTTCCTCCATAATGTCAGGAGTACGGTAGCCCTGCTGCAGGGTAAGTCTGACGGCCTTTTCCACGAGGGCTGCTTCCTCGGGCATGTTCAGGCCGAGGCGCAGCATCATGGCGCCGGAAAGAATAGTAGCGAGAGGATTCGCCTTGTCCTGGCCCGCAATGTCAGGGGCGCTGCCGTGCACGGGCTCGAAGAGACCCGGGCCGCCGGCGCCAACGGAGGCGGAGGGCAGCATGCCGAGGGAGCCCGTGATGGCGGAGGCTTCGTCGGAAAGGATGTCGCCGAAGATGTTGCCGGTCAGAATGACGTCGAACTGAGAAGGATCGCGGACAAGCTGCATGGCGGCGTTGTCGACGTAGAGATTGCTGAGCTCGACTTCGGGGTAGTCCCTGTGCACTTCGGCAACCACGGCCCGCCACAGACGGGAGGTTTCGAGAACGTTGCTCTTGTCCACGGAGCAGACCTTGCGGCGGCGTTTCATGGCGGTCTCGAAGCCGATCCTGGCGATGCGGCGGATCTCCTCTTCGTTGTAAATCATGGTGTTATAGCCGGTGCGCAGGCCGTTTCTCACCTCAAGGCCGCGGGGTTCACCGAAGTAGATGTCGCCGGTGAGCTCGCGGACAACGATGAAATCAAGGCCGTTGCGGGCAGCCTCGGGGCGAAGCAGACAGGCACCCGCGAGCTCGGGAAGGAGCAGGGCGGGGCGCAGATTGGCGAAGAGGCCGAGGGCTTTGCGGATGCCGAGAAGTCCGCGTTCGGGGCGGTTTTCCGGCGGCTGGGTGTCCCACTTGGGGCCGCCCACGGCGGAAAGATATACCGCGTCAGAGGACTTGCATTTGGTGATGGTCTCTTCGGGAAGGGGGCAGCCTGTAGCGTCGATTGCTGCGCCGCCGATATGGGCGCTGTCAAAGGTGAATGTGCAGCCGGTCTTGGCGCCGACGGCTTCCAGAACCTTGCGGCCTTCGGCCAGGATTTCCGGGCCTATGCCATCGCCGGGAAGGAGGCAGATTTTCTTGTTCATGGGAAATGTCCTCAGGGAGGGCCGGGCCCTCCCGGTAGTTACTTTGCCTGGGCGAGCAGGCGGGATTTAACGTAGTTGACCAGGCCGCCCTTTTCGACAATGGCGGAGATGGTTTTGGACAGAGGCGGGCAGGTGAACGTGCTGCCATTGGTTTTGTCCGTGATGATGCCCCTGTCGGAGTCGATTTCAACCTGGTCGCCGTCCTTGATTTTGTCGACGCCGTCGCCGATTTCGAAGAGCAGAAGTCCCTGGTTGAAGGCGTTGCGGTAGAAGATGCGGGCGAAGCTGTGGCCGATGACCACGGGCATGCCGGCACCGAGAATGGCGATGGGGGCGTGCTCGCGGGAGGAGCCGCAGCCGAAGTTGCGGCCGGCAACGAGAATATCGCCCTTCTCAACCTGCTTTACCCATTCGGGATCGAGCCCGGACATGCACTTTTCACCGAGTATCTTGGGATCGCTTGTGACGAGGTAACGGGCGGGAATGATGGCGTCGGTATCAACGTGGTCGCCGACCTTGTGAACTTTACCTTTGAAGATCATGGTATTTTTCTCCTACAGATCGGCGGCGCCGGTGATGACACCGGTGACGGCGCTGGCTGCGGCAGTAACAGGGCTCGCGAGATAGACCTCGCTCTCAAGGCTTCCCATGCGGCCGCGGAAGTTTCTGTTGGTGGTGGAAATGCAGCGCTCGCCATCGCCGAGGCAGCCCATATGGCCGCCGAGGCAGGGGCCGCAGGTGCAGGGGCCGATGATGCAGCCGGCGTCGGCGAAGACTTCCATGAGGCCTTCCTTCAGGCATTTGCGCCAGACTTCGGGCGTGGAGGGCAGAATGATGCAGCGCACGCCCTTGCTGACCTTGCGTCCGCGCAGGACATTGGCTGCGTCGAGCATATCCGAGTAACGGCCGTTGGTGCAGGAGCCAATGACCACCTGATCGACCTTCACGTCCCTGAGTTCGGAGACGTTCTTCACATTTGAGGGGATGTGGGGGCAGGCCACCACGGGCTCCTGACCGGTGACATCGATGTCCACGACGCTCTCGTAGACGCAGCCGGGATCCGCTGCGAACTTCGTATTCACGTCAGGGCGCTTGTGAGCGTGGCAGTAGGCGAGGGTGTGATCATCGCAGGGGAAGAGGCCCACCTTGCCGCCGGCTTCGATGGCCATGTTGGCCATGGTGAGACGGCCTTCCACGGGGAGATTGTCGATGACGGAGCCGCCGAATTCGAGTGCTTTGTAGCGTGCGCCGTCCACGCCGATCCTGTGGATCAGGATGAGCATGAGATCCTTGGCGCGCAGATACTGATCGGGCGTGCCGGTGATGTTCACGCGGATGGTCGGAGGAACCTTGAACCAGGTTTCGCCGAGGGCCATGCCGGCGGCGAGATCCGTAGAGCCCATGCCTGTGGAGAAGGCGCTGATGCCACCGTAGGTGCAGGTATGCGAGTCTGCGCCGATGACGAGGTCGCCGGGAGCCACAAGTCCCTGTTCGGGGAGCAGTGTGTGCTCGACGCCGCAGTTGCCGCCCTCGTAGTAATGGGTGATGTTCTGTTCGGCCGCGAACCTGCGGCTGATCATCACCTGGTTGGCGGAAGCGATGTCCTTCTGCGGGGTGAAATGATCCATCACGAGGGCAACTTTGTCTTTGTCAAAGACACTGGTGGCGCCCATGGCCTTGAAGCCCTTGATGGCCAGGGGGCCGGTGATGTCATTGGCCAGCACGAGGTCAAGCCGGCAGTTGACGATTTGCCCGTCAGCGGTGATTTCTTCGTCTGTGTGTTTTTGCAGAATTTTCTGCGCAAGTGTCTGTTTCATTGTTTTTTCTCCGCGTGGCTAGGCGTTTTCGTCGTCGAGCTGGCAGTGGATTTTATGGCCTTCTTTCTCAGCCTGAACGAGATGGTTCAGAGCGTTCACATAGGCCTTGGCGGAAGCGACGATGATATCGGGATGGGCGCCGCGGCCGATGGCGCTGAAGCCGTTCTCGGCAATGCGCACGGTTACCTCGCCCATGGCGTCGGTGCCGCCGGTGATGGCATTAACGGAGTACTGCTCCAGTTCGGGCTGGCGGCCTACCATGTCGGCAATCACGTTGAACACGGCGTCAATGGGACCGACGCCGAAACCGGCGTGGCTCTTTTCAATGCCGTCCACGTCCATGAGCACAGCAGCCGTCGGAGGCACGCCGCCGGCATCAGAACTGGAAACGGAAACGTGGCTCAGGCGGTAACTGTCGGGCATGCGGTACAGCTTGTCCTGCACCAGGGCCATGAGGTCTTCGTCGTAGAGTTTCTTCTTGCGGTCCGAGAGATCCTTCACGGCCTCAAAGATGGTCTGCAGCTGCTCGTCGTCGAGTTTGTAACCCATGGACTCAAACTTGGAGCGTACGGCGTTGCGGCCGGAATGCTTGCCAATGACGAGGTTGGTGGAATCACGGCCCACGGACTGAGGAGTCATGATTTCGTACGTCTGACGGTTTTTCAGCATGCCGTCCTGGTGAATGCCGGACTCATGGGCGAAGGCGTTGGCGCCGATGATGGCCTTGTTGTGCGGGATGGGCTGGCCGATGGTCATGGAGAGCAGACGGCAGGACGGATAGAGCTGCGTGCTGACGATATTGCTTTCGAGGCCGTAGTAGTCTTTGCGCACGGCCAGGTTCATGGCCACTTCCTCGAGAGACGTGTTGCCGGCGCGCTCGCCTATGCCGCACAGGGTGACTTCGGCCTGCCGGGCGCCCACGCGCAGGGCGGCAAGGGTGTTGGCCACGCCCAGTCCGAGATCGTCATGACAGTGGATGGCGAAGACAGCTTTGTCCGCTCCGGGAGTGTTCTCAATGACATATTTGACGAGCTGGGCAAATTCGTCGGGCTCGGCATATCCCACGGTGTCAGGCAGATTGATGGTCGTGGCGCCGGCGCTGATGGCGGTGCCGCAGGCCCTGCAGAGGAAGTCCTTGTCAGAGCGGGAGGCGTCCTCGCAGGAAAACTCCACGTTGCTTGTCAGGGAAGCGGCGAGAGAGACGGAGCTTTTGATCATTTCAATGACTTGCTCCGGCGTCTTGCGCAGCTTGTACTTCATGTGCAGCTCGCTGGTGGCGAGGAAGGTGTGGATGCGGGGATTTTTGGCCACGCTGATGGCTTCCCAGCAGCGGCGGATATCCTTTTCCATGCAGCGGGCGAGGCCGCAGATCTGGATATTGTCCCCGGCCTGCTTCGCAATGGCCTGAACGGAGTCGAAATCTCCCTGGCTCGAGGCCGGGAATCCGGCTTCGATGACATCGACGCCGAGAATTTCGAGCTGATGGGCAATGCGCAGCTTTTCTGCGTGATTCATGGTGCAGCCGGGAGACTGCTCACCGTCACGGAGTGTGGTATCAAAGAAAATGACGCGATTTGAACTAGCCATATAGAGACTCCTTGAACCTTGTTTTTGTGCATAACGACCGCGGGAGGCGGTTTGGCCAAGGGAGGCTCGTACCGCCAGAGGGGGCGGCGTGCCGCTATACACCGTTATTCATCAGAAGATGAAGCGGTGTGTAGTAGCTGGCTGTTGCGCTTGGGAAGGATAACGAAGTTATAGAGCAGGCCGCTCAGAATGTAGACAGCGCAGTACAGGAAGCTGATGATCTTGGGGGCGCTGTAGAGAAGGGCGAGAGAGAGCACGAACGCAACCAGGGTGCGGTAAGGATGCGCCCTGAGGAAGTCGTACTCTTTGAAGGAAAAGTAGCGGACAGTGCTGACCATGAGCAGTCCGAGGCCCACAGTGAGCAGCAGGCAGAAGTAGCGGGCTGCCGGAACGCACCATTCGGGCAGCTGCGTACACAGGAAAAAGTAACAGATCAGCGTGCAGGCCGCGGCGGGGATAGGCAGGCCCATGAAGAAACGTTTGCCTGCCGTAGGAGCCATGACGTTGAAGCGCGCGAGACGCAGAGCCCCGCAGCCGGCGTAGATAAAGGCACAGGCTACGCCGATGCGTCCAAAGGCCTGCAGGCTCATTTCCCAGGAAAGAATGGCCGGAGCTATGCCGAAGGCAACGAGGTCGGCAAGGGAATCGAACTGGACGCCGAAGGCGCTCGCCGAATGCGTCAGACGGGCGACCTTGCCGTCAAGACCATCCATGAGCGCGGATACCAGGAGGGCCAGGCACGCGTCATCAAAGCGTCCCTGAACGGCCCAGATGATGGACAGGAAACCGAGAAACATGCTCGTCATGGTGAACATGTTCGGCAGAATGTAGACAGCACGCCTGTCCTTCAGCCTCATCCGTATCTGGCGGTTGAGACGGAAGCGCTCTCTGCGTCCTTCTTCGGACGAGCTGTCCGCGCCCTCCGGGCTGACAACATTCTGCTGGCTTTCCTGATCCACTTTGTACTCCCGCAATGAATCCACGCAGGCGGTCAGTTCTTTTTCCTGGCGACAATGGTCTGCCCGGCGAGAACAGTATCTCCCAGCGCGGTCACAGGACTATAGCCAGAGGGCAGGTAAAGGTCAACACGGCTGCCAAAGCGAATCATGCCGAAGCGTTCACCGCGGGCGAGTGTGTCACCTTCTTCCGTGCGGCACACGATGCGGCGCGCGACAAGGCCTGCGATCTGCACGAAGGACCAGGTCGATCCGTCCGCGGCTTCGGCCAGGAATCCGCAGCGTTCGTTATATTTGGAGGCCTTGTCCAGGGAGGCGTTGAAGTATTTGCCTGGCCAGTAGGTGATGTGACGGATAGTGCCGGCAACGGGCATGCGGTTTACGTGCACGCTGAAGAGATTCATGAAAATGGAGACGCAGACGCGTGTCTCCCCGCTCATGGGATCCTCCTTCTCCTCTATGCGCACGATTTTCCCGTCTGCGGGACTCACGGCGCAGTCAGGATCGGTGGGAACAACGCGTTCGGGATCCCTGAAGAAATGCAGGGCGAACCAGACAGCCACGAGGGAGAGCACGGCCAGCAGGGTGCAGCCGAGCAGAGCGAAGACGATGGCGCAGACTGTGGTCAGAAAGATGACGGGATAGCCTTCTGGCGTGACGGCGCTGTTGGCTTTGCGCATGGGATGACCTCCGGAAAGTGTCAGAAAAGGCGGCGGAAGGTGGATAGCCTCCCGCCGCCGGGATGAAGCGGATGTATGACGGGCGGACTACCAGTCGAGCGTGTGCTTGAAGGCAGTGGTCAGCTGATCCACGGGTTCGCTCAGGATCTGGGAGCTGCCGCTCGTGAGGGTCATACGGCCGGTGTCGGTTACCTTGCCGATGCGCCTGCAGACCTGGTAGAGTCCGAGGGTGTCCAGAACGGCGCAGAGTTCGGGCCTGACGGTGATCAGCATGCGGCTGGCAGATTCGGAGTACAGCAGCTCCGTGGTGTTCAGGCCGGCGCTGGCAGGCACCTTGTCGATGTCGATTTCGCAGCCCACGCGGCCGCCGATGCACATTTCGGCGAGAGCGACAGCGAGGCCGCCGTCCGAGCAGTCGTGGCAGGCAGAGACGCCGCGCTGTCCCATGAGGCCGTTGATGGCGCGGTAGCGGGGCAGGGCTGTGGCAGCGTCCACGGTGGGCACTTGGCCGCCGCAGAGACCGAGTTCCTCGGCGGCTTCGGAGCCGCCCATCTCCCGGTAGGTGCAGCCCATGAGGTAGATGGCGTCACCGGGATGCTTGAAGTCGGACGTCTGCGTGGCCACCACGTTGTTGATGACGCCGATGCAGGAGAAGAGCACCGTCGGCGGGATGGAAATCTTGACGCCGCCCATGGTGTAGTCGTTCTTCATGGAGTCCTTGCCGGAAATGCAGGGCACGCCGAAGGCCAGCGAGTAATGGCGCAGGGCCTTGCAGGCACGCACCAGCTGGGCCAGTTTGTACTGTCCGTCGGGGTTCTTCTCGCTCTCAACGGGGGCGCACCAGCAGAAGTTGTCCACGCCGGCCATGAAGTCGGGGTTGCCGCCAACGGCCACGGCGTTGCGGATGGCTTCGTCCATGGCGTTGGCCATCATCCAGTACGTGTCATAGTCGCTGTAGCGGGGGCAGATGCCGTGCGAAATGACCAGGCCCTCATCGCTTTCGAGCACGGGCCGGATGACGCCGGCGTCAGAAGGACCGTCGCGCTTTATGCCGCAGAGGGGCTTGATGACGCTGCCGCCTTTCACTTCATGATCGTACTGGCGGACAATGTATTCCTTGGAGCAGATATTGAGGCGGCCAAGCATTTTTTTGAGGAAGCTGCCCTGTTCGGGAGCGCTGACCTCGACATTGATGTCGTGATGCTGGGGACGTTCCCAGCGGGCCTTCAGGCGGAACTGCGGCACGCCTTCGTGCATGAACTTCATGTCGATGGAGCCCACCAGGCGGTCGCCGTAGTAAACCTCGAAGAAACCGGATTCGTTGTACGATCCGAGCACGGTGGCTTCCACGTCCATGCGCTTTGCCATGTCCAGGAATTCTTTGATGTGTTCCGGCGGCACGGCAAGGGTCATACGTTCCTGGGCCTCGGAAACGAGGATTTCCCAGGGGCGCAGGCCATCGTACTTGAGCGGAGCCTTGGAAATATCGAGCACGCAGCCGTTGGTGTCCTCGGCCATTTCACCCACGGAGGAAGACAGGCCGCCAGCGCCGTTATCAGTGATGGCGTGATAAAGTCCCATGTCGCGGGCTTTGATGATGAAGTCATACATCTTGCGCTGCGTGATGGGGTCGCCAATCTGCACGGCCGTGGCAGGGGAGCCCTCGTTAAGCTCCTCGGAGGAGAAGGTGGCGCCGTGGATGCCGTCCTTGCCGATGCGGCCGCCCGTCATGACGATGAGATCGCCGGGAAGGGCCTTCTTCTGCCAGCCGGGTTTGCCGTTCACCGTGGTGGGCAGCATGCCGACCGTGCCGCAGTAGACAAGCGGCTTGCCGAGATAGCGGTCGTCAAAAACAACGGAGCCGTTGACCGTTGGGATGCCGGACTTGTTGCCGCCGTCCTCAACGCCCCTGCGCACGCCCTCGAGGACGCGGCGGGGATGCTGCAGACGGGGCGGGAGTTCACCCTTGTAGAAGGGCGAGGCGAAGCAGAAGACGTCGGTATTGCAGAGCAGGTTGGCACCCATGCCGGTGCCCATGGGGTCGCGGTTGACGCCCACGATGCCCGTGAGAGCTCCGCCGTAAGGATCAAGGGCGGACGGGCTGTTGTGTGTCTCGACCTTGATGCAGGCGTCCCAGTTTCTGTCGAAGGCGATGACGCCGGCGTTGTCAGAGAACACGGACTTGCAGAAGTCCTCGCTGCCGAGCTGGCTGCGGATGTGAGCCGTGGTGTCGCGGATGCAGGTCTTGTAGAGATTGTTGATCTCTTCCGTCATGCCCGTTTCGGTGTTTTCGTAATGGATGCGGGAGGCAAAAATTTTGTGTTTGCAGTGCTCGGACCACGTCTGGGCCATGACTTCCATTTCGAGATCCGTGGGGTCGGCGGGCAGGCCGAGTTTCGCGCGGCGGGAAGCCTCGGGTTCGCCATGGAAATGGTCCCGGATGGAGTGCATTTCCTCAAGGCTGAGAGCCCAGGTGTTGGTGTGGCTCATTCTGTCGAGAGCCTCGTCGTCGAGTGTGGACAGCGGCAGCGTTTCGACGGTGTCGATGGCCTCGCCGGTGACCTTCGCGGCCTGGGGTTCGAATCCGGGCTCCTTCTTCCATTCGGCGATGGTCTTGATGCGGTAGCGCTGAATGAGATTGTTGCAGAGGAGGTCAGACGCGATGTGCTCCACGTCGCTCATGCTCAGGCTGTCAGGCGTGTCGAGGATGAGCTGGTACTGCACGGCCGTGTAGACCCGCAGGGACTCGCGATCGATATCAAGAACCATGGCTGCGGTATCGCGGGCCGTGCGGGCCTCATTGTCCGTGACGCCGGGACGGAAGCCGACTTCGATGAAGTAGGCCGGTTCCGGAGAACGCAGGGGCAGGGGCTCGAGGGAGGCTTCCTGCAGAATGGGATCGTGCCAGATGGCTTCCTCCACCAGCCTTTCGGCCTGGGTCCTGTCGAGGCCGTCAACCGTGAAGACCTTGACCTGACGGACGGCGCTGACCTTGAGGCCGAGAGAGCTTTCGATGTACTGGGCTGTGCTGCGGCCCTGGGAATCATCAAGACCGGCTCTGGGTCCGGTTTCTATACGGTAGAGCATGTGCGTCTCCTGCATCTCGTTAGATGTTGGTTTTATTTCCTGCGGTCGCGGACGAAGTCGGCCATCTGCATAAGAATTCTGCGCTCGGCGCAGTCGGGTGTTTTTTCGAGAGCCTCGCGGGCTCTCGTGAGGTAGACGTCCGCTTCCTCGCGGACCTTTGTGTCCAGTCCGCGCCCGCGTATGTCGGCGCAGATGGATTCTATCTCTTCGTTTGTAAAAGTCCCTTCAGAGAAGGATTTATCGAACGCTCCGCGCTTCTCTCCGTCAAGGCCGAGGCGGTAGAGCTGCAGGGGCGGCGTCAGCTTGCCCTCCCGGAGGTCGCCTCCGGTGGGCTTGCCCGTGCTTTCTTCTGAAGCGCAGTCGAGGGCGTCATCAACCATCTGGAAGGCCATGCCGATGTTTTCGCCGAAGGCGCTGATGGCCCTGATACTCTCATCGGGCGCTCCCGCGAAGACGGCGCCCATTTCGCAGGCGGAGCGGATGAGGCAGGCCGTCTTTCCGCGGATGATGTCCGTGTATTCGGACAGCGTCAGGCTGACGTTGTGCATGGCATGGAGTTCGAGGATCTCACCGGCTGCCGTTTCATAGGTGGCCCGGGAAAAGATGCTGCACAGGGCGGGACTGCCGTAGGAGGCCACAAAGTCGTTGGCCGCGGAAAGCAGCGCGTCACCGGCGAGTATGGTTTCCGTCACGCCATAGAGTGTGTGGGAGGCCGGCTTGCCTCTGCGCGTGGGGGCGTTGTCGATGACGTCATCGTGCATGAGCGTGGCGGCGTGCAGCATTTCAAGCGTGCAGGACAGCGGGTAGATTTTTTTGTCCCTGCAGCCGAAGAGCTTGGCCGTCAGAATGGTCAGGAGCGGGCGCAGACGTTTGCCCCCGGCGGTAATGGTATGCCCTGCTGCGGGACGGACGGGGGCCGGCAGCTTCTCGATAAGAGTGTCGAGAGCGCGGTTTATCTCTGGCAGTTCCAGAGCGAGGCGGGCTTTCAGAAGAAGATTGGGCATAAGCTGTCCGTAAACGTACCTCCGCCAGTGGAGGCGGATGATTCCTGTTTCTCTGAGAATGGCACTGCTGCCCCGGAGAGCTGCAGCGTCTTCTATTCTCTCCACAGGCGTGGATTTCCGTGAGATCCACGGTATGTTAGAGGTTCTCTGACACGAAAAAACTATCTGCCGGGAAAGGGCTGGTCTGGTTCCCTGTGTACGTTCACCAGCACTGCCTTCCTCCTTCCAAGGGAAGTGGAGAGCTCCGGCGGACAGGGGAAAACGGGATCTTCCGCTCCTTTCCGGAATGCGGAACGGAGCGGAAGAAAGCTGATTAAAGCCTGCGGTAGTCTATTCCGGCGTCCAGCATGGCCTGCTTGTCGAAGAAGCCCTTGATGTCGAAAACAAAGGCGGAATCGGGATCGCGGAAGAAGGTTTTGAGCTTTTCCGGAGTGAGTTCGGCGTATTCCCTGTGGGAAACGGCCAGGATAACGGCATCGAGGTCGTGGAATTCGGAAAGCGGGACGAGTTTCTGCCCGTAGACTTTTTCTGCTTCCTCGGGGTAGGCCTGGGCGTCAGTGACTAGGACGTTGAGTCCGAAGTCCCTGAGTTCGGCGATGATGTCGACGACGCGGGTGTTGCGCAGATCGGGCACATTTTCCTTGAAGGTGAAGCCGAGGATGCCGACTCTGGCACCGCGCACGACACTGCCGCGGCTGATCATGCCTTTGACCACGCGCTGGGCTGCGATGCGGCCCATGGCATCGTTGATGCGGCGGCCGGAAAGGATGACGTCGGGATGATAGCCGAGCTCCTCGGCTTTGAAGGTGAGGTAATAGGGATCGACACCGATGCAGTGGCCGCCGACGAGGCCGGGACGGAAATGCAGGAAGTTCCACTTGGTACCGGCTGCCTCGAGCACCTCGAGCGTGTCGATGCCCATGCGGTTGAAGATGACCGAAAGTTCGTTCATGAGGGCGATGTTGAGATCGCGCTGCGTGTTTTCGATGACCTTGGCGGCTTCGGCCACCTTAATGGAACTCGCGCGGTGGATGCCTGCTTTGACCACGGTACCGTAAATCTTCGCCAGAAGGTCGGCGGTAGGTTTGTCGGAACCGGAAACAATCTTGGTGATGGTTTCGAGCTTGTGCACCTTGTCGCCGGGGTTGATACGCTCGGGAGAGTAGCCAACGGTGAAATCGCGTCCGAATTTAAGGCCGCTGTTCTTCTCCATGATGGGCACGCAGATTTCCTCGGTCAGGCCGGGGTAGACCGTGGATTCGTAGCAGACGACAACACCTTTGGACATATTGGAGCCCACGGTGTTGCTGGATCCCACAACGGGGGTCAGATCCGGGGAATGATGGCTGTCGATGGGCGTGGGAACCGCGACAATAATGACGGCGCAGTCCCTGAGAACCGCGGGATCCGTGGAAAAGCGGATTTTGGCCGCCTGAAGCTTGTCCTCCGGAACCTCCCTTGTGTGGTCGTGTCCCGATTTGAGTTCCTCAATGCGCCGTTCGGAGATATCAAAGCCCACCACGTCAAAATGATGGGAGAAAGCGACGGCGAGGGGCAGGCCCACATAACCGAGGCCGACGACGGCCAGGGGCTTGCGGCGTTCAGAAAGTGATTCAAAATCAATCATCTCTCGGTTCCTTTACTCATCCCTTCTTCTGTGCCATTGAAAGGATGCTATGTTTGCAAATTTCGATATCGGTATGTTTTTCAAGGCTCTTGGCCTTGCTTTTTTCCTGGAAGGCATTCTGTGGGCGGTATCCCCGTCCCGTATGCGCGAGGCTGCGCTCTTTCTCGCCGGCTGCGATGATAAAGTCGTGCGCGGCATGGGCCTTTTGGCCATGGGCGCCGGACTTCTCGTCTGCAGTCTGCTGGGCTAGATCACGCTCCGCCCTTTTCGCCCACGTGCAGGCAGACGATGCCGCTGGTGAGCTTCCTGTACCAGACGCGGGAAAAACCGCAGCCTTCCATTTCCGCCTTGAGTTCCCGGGCGCTGGGAAAGGCCATGATGGTCCGCGCCAGATAACTGTACGCCAGATCGTGGGAAACGAACCGTCCGATGAGCGGCAGGATGCGGTTGAGATAAAAATTATAGAGCCCGCCCCAGATGCGCTCCCGGCCCGAGCCGAACTCGAGGATGCAGGCGCGCCCTCCGGGGGTGAGAACCCTGAGCATTTCCCGGAAGGCGTCTTCTCTCGGAAGAATGTTGCGGATGCCAAAGGCTATGGTGATGCTGTCCACCGAGCAGTCGGGCAGGGGAAGCTTCTTGGCGTCAGCTGTGACCGTGGTGATGCGCCTTTCGCACCGGGAAGCGATTTTCTGCCTGCCGCGGACCAGCATGGGCTGGCAGAAATCCATGGCCAGGACGTCGAAACCAGGGTGGTGGCGTCTGAGGGCGAAGCTGACGTCCAGCGTGCCTGCGGCGAGGTCGAGAAGGCGGTGCGTTGTCCCTTCCCTTACGGACAGCGCGAGTTCACGGCGCCAGTAGCAGTCTATGCCCAGAGAAAGAACGTGATTCAGGAGATCGTAGGAATGCGCGATGCGGCCGAACATGTTTGAGACCTGGGCATCGTGCTCCTTAATTGCATCATTCACCTGCGGACTCCTTCTGGCCGGTTTCGTCCGTGATAGTCTTGTATACGCACCGGTAGATTCTGGGGAATACCTCGGTGACGTTGCCAACAGAGACCGTCCGGCACTCGATGAGCTTTGCCGTCAGTTCCTTCGCAATCTGAAGGGCTTCTTTCTGATCCTTGTCCATCATGGCTGCCTGCCTCGTGTTGCTGAAAAAAACCCGCCTCGGGGAATGGTCACAACCCACCACGGATTGGGCCTGACGGGGAAAGAACGGGAACATGTGCCCCCCGCCCTTTTTTTGAATTTCTGCCGCGTCCTGGCACCGGCGGCATAGCCGGGCGTGCACACGCGAAAATCAATTGAAGATAGACGCCTATCCCCTGCAATGCAAGCTCAGGCGGTCTACTTCTCTCCGGACATGAGTCTTGCAAGCTCCTCTCTGAGCACGCGCGCGCAGGCTGCTGCCGCAGTCTTCTCCAAAGCGGGGCCGGAAATAACGTTTTCCACGGAGGTCAGGCGGTCAGAGAGATGCTGCTGTTCCGTCTGGAGTTTCCCGATCTTTTCCTCAAGGAGCGAGATGGCGCCGGCGAGTCTGCGCAGGCTGCCGCCGGTTTCTCTGAGAGATTCATCCGCGGCGGCACGGGTCTGAGCCGTGATTTCCTCCCTGAATCCGTCCATCCTGCTTTCCAGATCCTTTGCGCTCATGTTGCTGAACTCCTCCCGCAGGCTGTCTGCCTGCTTCCTGACGGCTGCAGCTATGCGTTCGTCCAGCTCGGAACCGCTGTCTGCACCGGTTTTTCCCATTCCCGTTTCAGGGCCGTCTGAAAGCCTGGCGTTCTGGGTGCCGGACTGGCGGGTCTCTCCGGCTGTCAGTTCCTGAGAGGCCGCTCCTTCCTGCAGTTTCTTCAGCCGCGCGTCAATGCTTTCGCTGATTTTTCGATCGAGATCCGCGGTCTTTTCTTCAATCGTCCGCGAGAGGCTGTCGTCCAGGTCAGCCCTGGCAGTCCGGAGGCTGGCTTCGGCCTGGGAAATAGCCTCCGCTGCCTTCTGCTCCAGTCCTGAAGCTTCCTGCCTCAGGGAAGTGATGGCCTCGGTGAGGCGTGTGTTCAGGGTGTTGAAAACCTCTGTGGCGCGGTCCATAAGGGCCTGTTCGGTTCTGGTATGAAGCGCGGCCTGAACCTCTCCGGATTTTTTGTCCATGGCCTCGGAAATTCTGTGCTCCAGGGTCGCGGTGAGAGCTGTAATTTTGTCCTCGAGGTGTTGCCCCGCCACGGTGTTGCCGGATTCGATGGCCGAGGCAACACGCGCGTCAAGAGACGAGGCCAGTTTTGCTGTCCGGCTTTCGATCTCCGCCCCCGCGCAGGACAGTTTTTCATCCAGGGCCTTCTCCGCATTCTGGCGGATTTCTTCTCCGATTTTTCCCTGTTCCGCAGAGGTAAGCCGGGCTTCAAGGGAATCCATTCTTTCCTTCAGCCCGTCCAGCCCTGTCCTATACTGCTGCTGGGCCTCGGCTACGAGACGGCTGGTCTCCTTCTGAACGAGACTTGCCACCACGTTCGCATCGGGGAGTGCCTGCGCCGTTCTGAGATGCTCCATTCTGACGAGCCGCTCGGAAACATCACGGAGCCTGTCTTCCATATGAAAGACCTTCTCCATGATGCCTCCCACCTTGTCCGCTATGCCGGGAAGCATGCCTGTGACGAGGGGAGAGACAGACTGCTGTGATGCCGTGCCCTGTTGTTCCCCGGCGGTCTGCCCGGGTGTTCCGGCAGAAGAGGGAGATGCCGTTTCTTCTTCCGGCGCCGCAGTCTGTTCTGTGGTGTCTGCGGCCTCTGAGGCCGTTTTCTCTTTCCCTGCGCAGGCAGCACCGCCGCCCATTTCGGATCCCTCCGCCGGCGAGGGAGCTTCGCGGTCTTCCTGGTCCTTTGCGGGTTCCCGGGAATCTTCGTAGGGCTCCTCATGCTCACGGGGGGCGTCTTCCGGCTTTTCCCCGGAAAAAGAAACGTCCGGAGCGGCGCTCCTGGGCGTTTCGCTGCCGGTCTCCGGCTGCGTTATCCTGTCGTCCGGAGCGTAAGGGCCCCGTTCTATGAGATCGGTCAGTTCGACAATCCCGTCGTTATCTTGTGGAGGAATGAGAGCTGCCATGCGCTGCCCCTTTTTTCTGAATGCGCCCGTTTTGAGGAAAACAGGCGCCCTGTTGGACAAATCCAGGATATTCGGATTTTCTTTTCTTATCCGCGTTAGTTAGCGGAATGCGGTCACAAATGCAAACCGAGGTCCGGCAGACGTGACGGAACACCTTGCCCTGTACGGGTTTTTCTGACAAGGTATGACAAATAGGATTTTCGCTGGAAGCATCTTCCATTAGAAAACCTGGAAACGGCCGGATGCAGCGATGCGGTGCGGCTGCAGACCAGGATACATATGAAACCGAATCGGGAGGCAAGCATGCTCAATGCCAGGCAGTGTGTTCTTTACAGCGGCGGTGCCGCCGGAACAGAGCAATTTTTCGGAGCGTTGGCTGAAGGATGGGGCATCGAAGAGGTGAATTACAGCTTCGAGGGGCATCAGATAGAGCGCAAGCGCGGCGTGCGAGTCCTTACCAGCGAGGAACTGGCTCTCAAGGATGTGAGCCTGGCCTACGTCTCCAAACTCATGAACCGGGAGTACACCCGGGCTCCCCTGTTCCGCAAAGTCCTGCAGAGCATCTGCTGGCAGGTGAGCAGCGGCAGTCAGGTTATCGTTGTAGGCGTAATCCAGCCTGACAATACCGTTAAAGGCGGCACAGGCTGGGGCGCAGAGTTTGCCAAAATCTGCAACAAACCCCTTATCGTTTTCGATCAGGTCCGCAACAACTGGTTTGTCTGGGACAAGGAATCCAGTTGGAAACCTGTTGAGAATCCGGTCATAGAGCAGCCTCATTTTGCTGCTACCGGAACAAGGTTCCTCGAAGACAATGGCCGCGATGCCATTCAGGATCTGTTCAAGCGCTCATTCAACAAAGGCTAGATCGTCCCATTTTCTGTTGCTTATGTGAGCCGCCTGCGGGATTCCGGGGCGGCTTCTCCATTCACACGAGAGGAGCGGAGGAACTCATGGCTCGCACCTTTACCGAAGAAGAAAGAAAAATACTGAAAATCGTTCAGGCGGATCTTCCGGACAGCCTGACGCCGTACGCGGACATCGCTAAGGAAGTCGGCGGGGTGTCGGAGGAGACAGTCATGAACCTTCTTCGGGAACTGAAGGAAGAAGGCGTGATCCGCCGTTTTGGTGCCAGTATCAAGCATCAGCGCGCAGGGTGGGCGAGCAACGCCATGGTTGGATGGCGGGTCAGGGGGCTTGACGTTGAAAGCCTCGGCAAAACCGCTTCGCAGAACCCCAGAGTTTCCCATTGCTATTACAGGCCGTCGTCGGTGGAAGACTGGCCGTATGAACTTTACACCATGGTCCACGGGCACAGCGACGAAGAGTGCCAGCAGGTCATCGGCGACCTCGCGCGGAGCATGGGTACGGACGATTACATCGTTCTTAAAAGCATCCGTGAACTCAAGAAGATTTCGCCGACTTATTTTTAGGAGTTGTCATGTACAGCCGTTCTGAAGAGCTCTTTTCAGAAGCGAAGAAATTTATCCCGGGGGGTGTGAACAGCCCTGTCCGTGCCTGCCATAATGTTCACTGTGATCCCCTCTTCATCAGAAAAGGCAAAGGGTCGCATATCATCGATGTGGATGGCAACGAATTCATCGATTTTATCATGTCCTGGGGCCCGATGATTCTCGGGCATGCCGAGGAAAGCGTGACGAGGGCCGTCGTTGAGGCTGCCGGGCGCGGCACAAGCTACGGCGCTCCCTGCCCGGACGAGGTCGTGCTGGCAAAGGAAGTCTGCGCGGCCATGCCTTCGCTGGATATGGTGCGCATGGTCAACTCCGGAACGGAAGCCACCATGAGCGCGCTGCGTCTCGCCAGGGGATATACGAAGCGCAATAAGGTCCTCAAGTTTATCGGCTGTTACCATGGGCATGCGGATCCTTTCCTGGCTGCGGCCGGCTCCGGCGTGGCGACTTTTTCCGTTCCCGGGACTCCCGGTGTCCCCGAGGCTGTCGTCGCCGATACGCTGCTTGCCCCGTATAATGATCTCGATGCCTGTAAGGAGATTTTCTCCCGTGAAGGCAGCGAAATCGCCGCCGTCATCGTGGAGCCCGTGGCCGCCAATATGGGCCTCGTTCTTCCGAAGGAAGGCTTTCTGCAGGGGCTGCGCGATCTTACGAAGCAGTACGGTGCCCTGCTGATTTTCGATGAGGTCATCACCGGTTTCCGCCTGTCTTATGGCGGCGCCCAGGCCCGCTTCAGGATCGTTCCCGATCTGACTACGTTCGGCAAGATCATCGGCGGCGGTCTGCCTGTGGGCGCTTTCGGCGGCAGAGCCGACATTATGCGCCACGTCTCTCCGGAAGGCGAGGTCTACCAGGCCGGGACGCTTTCTGGCAATCCGCTGGCCATGGCTGCGGGCATCGCCACGCTGGGTATTCTGAAGCATAAGGATTATGACGAACTGGAAAGGACGGTTGCCGCCTTTGCCTGCGAACTGGAGGACATTCTCAGATCGAAGGGCGTGCCGATTCAGGTGCACACCATCGCCTCCATGTTCACGCCTTACTTCTATGACGGTCCTGTGACCAATTTCGCGGAAGTGCAGAAGTGCGATCAGAATCTTTTCGAGCAGTTCTACCGCCAGATGCGCGCCCAGGGCATCTTCCTCGCCCCGTCCGGATACGAAACCGGCATGGTGAGCTTCGCGCATACCTCCGATGATTTCAGCAGGACGCTGGATGCTGCCAGAAAAGTGCAGTTCACGAAGTAGTATCGTTCTGAAAAAAGCATAAAAAAGGGCGGATCCGCGCACTGCGTGGATCCGCCCTTTCTGTTGCAGCAAAAAAAGCGGGACTGCGTTGACAGCTTTGTCTGTAACAATTATCACAAAAATACAAAACTGAAGACTGGAGACTTCAGTTGGGCACTATTATCAGAGAGGAGTTGACAATGATGAGGCTGTCTTTGGCGGCTTTTCTGGCCGCGGAAATGTTTGCTTTTGGCGCTCCTGCCCTTTCTATGGCTGCACCGCAGGTTCCTGCGGATGGTCTTGACTTTGCCGGTTCCAAGAAGACGGTGAAGTTCAACCATTCCACGCATGCGAAAGAAGCCTGCGAAACCTGTCACCACAAGGTTGACGGCAAGGAAAATTTTCAGAAGTGCGCGACTGCCGGCTGCCATGACGATCTGACCGGCAAGCAGCCGCCCAAGTCTCTGTTTGCCGTTGTGCATTCCAAGAAGGAACTGGCGCATCAGACCTGTATGACCTGCCATGTCAAGGTCGCCGGCGATGACGCTGCCAAGAAGAAGGAACTCACGGGCTGCAAGGGCTCCAAGTGCCATCCTGCCTAACAGTTTCCATTCTCAGATGACATCAGGCTGCAGGTTCCTCCTTTGGATCCTGCAGCTTTTTGTTTTGCGCCCGGTATGGAGCGTCCGGCTGGCTGAAAATTCCGGGACAGCCCGGACAGCAGGAAGGGCAGAGACGGATCCCCGGAAATGACAGGGCGTGAAAAGGCCTGGGCACGGTGTACAGGGGCGGGATTTTCCTCCGGAGAGCGGCCACGGGAAAGCGGAAGTGTCTGTGCGCGCCGGGATTTCCGGACGAAACGGTATTACTGCCGGCCTGACAAACCAGCAGACGGTCCCGTATGTGAAATGCATGTGTTATCTGCAGATTTGTGAAAACAGGGAAACGCCGTGCCCAAACGGGACGTACTATGAGAGTTTTGTACATTGTTCACTTCAGGACAAGCGGCTAAAGAGGGCAGAAGCAGGGCTGACAGGCTGAGGCCGGCTCTGTCTTTTCCCAAAAAAAACAGAGAGGAGAAAAACCATGAAAATCATGGATTCTGTTGAGTTCGATAAGATCAATGTCTTCGGAAAGGGCACGGAGAACACCGCATACGCGAAATACTTCACCGGTATGTCGTATCTGAACCCGCTGACGCCGAAAAGCGGCATGGGCTTTGCCAATGTGACCTTTGAGCCCGGCTGCCGCAATAACTGGCACATTCATCATGCCAGCAGAGGAGGCGGCCAGATTCTTATCTGCACCGCTGGCGAGGGCTGGTATCAGGAAGAGGGCAGGCCAGCAGTGAGTCTTGTCCCCGGCACTGTTATTGAGATTCCCGCCAACGTGAAGCACTGGCATGGCGCCAAGGCCGACAGCTGGTTCAGTCATATTGCTGTAGGAGTGCCGGGCGAGGATATAAGCAATGAGTGGCTCGAACCTGTTACCGACGAAGAATATGCGAAGCTGAACTAATTTTTCTGCCTGAAACGAAAAAAAGCCGCGCTCCCTTTAAAAGGGAACGCGGCTTTTATTATCGGAAAATTATGAACTAGTAGCGGTTCGGACGCGGAGCGCGGGGTTTGGCTTCGTTAACACGGAGCGTACGGCCGCCGAAATCGTGATTGTCGAGCGCTTCGATGGCAGCGGCTGCGTCGGCATCTTCCATTTCGACAAAACCGAAGCCACGGGCACGGCCGGTTTCCCTGTCGCTAATAAGTTTGACAGAAAGAACCTTGCCGTATTCGGCAAAGAGGGCCTGAACCTGCTCCTCGGTAGCTGACCATGGAAGGTTCCCAACATAAATGGACTTGGACATGAAGAACAAACCTCATAAAAATGACTGAGATAAGCCATCTCGGGAACACCGTATCCCCGCGACGCGATCACCTTTAAATCATACCCCCCGTTTTTTGTCAATCAAAACAAGGGAAAGGGCTGTTTTTACAATTCTTTTAGTCGGAAATGCCTGATTGTACCAGCAGACTGAAAAATCTGAAATCGTTGTATTATAAGCGATAAAATGCTGGAAAACAATTATTTTCGGAAGAACACGGTTGTCTTGCTGCTGCATACGTCCTGCTTTCTGCTGCGGAATATGTCGGAGCAGCCGTGAGACGGATGATGCAGACAACGCTGTCCTGTCCGGATGTGGATGTGTACGTCTGCGGCTGTCATGTATTTCCCAAAAAGGAAACAGAGGCTCTTCCTTTGTAGCGGATAGTTCCTGAGGACGGACGCGGAACCTGGCTGAGGGGGAAACGGTGCGTGCGTTTTCCCCGGATGACGGGAGTTCCGCCCGCGTTATGGAATTCCCGCTCCCCCCGGTTCGCAGAATTGGACATTGACAGAGTCGCGGACCGAGTGTATATCTCCGTTTCCCTTGCTCGCACCAGGCTGGTGCGGGCTGATAACCCAAAAGGAGACAACCATGCGGAAGTTTGAAACTCTGCTCCTCCTGTCACCTGAGCTTTCCGCCGATGCCCGTGACGGCATTCTGAATGACCTCAAGGCCATCGTGGAACGCGAAAAAGGTACCATGGAGGATATCGATCAGTGGGGCATGCGTGACCTCGCTTATCCCGTCCACAAGGTAATGCGCGGCTTTTATGTCCGCCTCGTGTATGCCGGCCCCTCCGAACTCGTGGCCGAACTCGAACGTAACATCCGTATCAAGGATGGTATTTTCAAATACATGACTGTCAGGCTCGCGGAAGACGCGGAAGCCGGGGAGGTTGCCTAATGGCCTTCAGGAAAAGGTTTGCTCCGCGCCGTAAGTTCTGCCGTTTCTGCGCTGATAAGGATCTCCCCCTTGATTACAAGCGTCCGGACATCCTCCGCGATTTCGTGACCGAACGCGGCAAGATCATTGCCCGCCGCATCACCGGCACCTGCGCTCATCATCAGCGTCTCCTGACTCGTGAAATCAAGCGCGCCCGTCAGATGGCTCTGCTCATCTACACCGCCACGCATGATTCCAACGTCAAGAAAAAGAGCATGATCTAAGGAGGCGCATGATGAAACTGATACTTCGCGCCGATGTGGAAAATCTTGGCTCGCTTGGCGACGTCGTCGACGTTAAGCCCGGGTACGGCCGCAATTATCTTCTGCCTCAGGGCCTGGCCATGATCGCCACCGAGGCCAACCTCAAGACCTTCGAGCTCGAACGCAAGAAGCTGCAGGCCATCATGGACGCCAAGCGCGCCGAGGCCCGTTCTCTTGCCGAGAAGATCGAAGCTCTGGAAGTCGTCATCCCCATGCATGTGGGCGAGAACAAGAAGCTGTACGGCTCTGTTACCTCCACCATCATTGGCGATGCCCTTGCCGCTCTTGGTGTTGATATTGACCGCCGCCGCATCCTCATGGATGCGCCTATCCGTACTCTTGGTGAGCATCCTGTGCGCATCCGCCTCCATGCCAGCATTATCGCCAACCTCCCCGTCAAGGTCGTTTCCGACCATCAGACTGTTGAGGAAAGCGAAGCTGAGCTGGAAGCCCAGGCTGCTGCCCAGACTGTCACTGCCGAAGAAGAGGCTCAGCCCGAAGCTCCGGCCGCTGAATAAAAGTCAGGCTCATGCCTAACGAACAACATTCTGATGGCGCCCCTGGAGCTAGCTCCAGGGGCGCCATTGCGTCTTCAGACAACGTCCGCAAGCGGGCAACCGCAGACCTTGTGGGGAGGATGCCCCCGTACAACGAGGAAGCTGAGCAGGCCGTGCTGGCCTGCATGATGAACTTCGAGGACAAGGTCGACGACGTTGTCACCAAGGTGCAGCCTCAGGATTTTCATCTTCCGCGTCATGCCGTTATTTTCGAGGCCTGCCGCAGACTATATCAGGAAAAAGCTCCCATCCAGCCTGCGTCCGTGGCTGAAGAGCTGCGCGGAGCCGGAAAGCTGGAGGAAGCCGGAGGCATTGAATACATCGCCGAACTTGCCGGTATGACCGTGCTTGGCGCCAGCGGTGATTTTTATGCGGACATGGTCCGCAACAAGTCCATGCAGCGCCAGCTCATCAATACCTGCGCCGGTATCATGACGGACAGCTATGATACGCCGTACACCGATGTGGAGCAGCTGCTCGACAAGGCGGAAAACTCCATCTTCAGCATTGCTGAAAATTCCGTGCGGGGAGAAGATCTGGTTTCCGTCAGGGATATGCTGGATTCCTACTTCGGGCATCTGGAAGAGATCTCCAAGCTGAACGATGTGGTCACCGGCGTCACCACCGGCTTCCCTGAACTGGATAAACGCACGGCAGGACTGCAGCCTTCAGATCTCATCATTGTCGCCGCCCGTCCGAGTATGGGTAAAACGGCTTTTTCCCTGAACCTCGCGCTCAACGCGGCCGCAGCAGGCAAGAAGGTTGCTTTCTTTTCTCTTGAAATGAGCGCCGAACAGCTGGAATCACGTCTGATTTCCATCTGTTCCAAGGTGAGCCTCAGCAAGCTCCGTCAGCCCCGCTATCTTTCTGATGACGACTGGCGCAGCCTGTATAATGCCGCGCAGAAGCTTAACTGTGATCTTTTCATTGACGATACGCCGGCTCTGCGGACTCTCGATCTCCGAGCCAAGGCCAGGCGCATGAAGTCCCGCGTGGGACTCGACCTCATTGTCGTCGACTACCTTCAGCTCATGCGGCCCTCCCATCCCATGGCTTCGCGCGAACTGGAAATCTCCGAAATTTCCCGTACGCTCAAGGCTCTGGCCAAAGAGCTGAACATCCCCGTGGTCGCGTTAAGCCAGCTGAACCGTAAGCTTGAGGAACGTCCGGACAAGCGGCCCATCCTGTCTGACCTGCGTGAATCCGGAGCCATCGAACAGGACGCCGACGTCATCATGTTCATTTTCCGTAAGGATGTTTACGAGAAAAAGAAGGAAAACGGCGAGCGTCTTCTCGACAGCCCTGCCGAGATTATCATAGGCAAGCAGCGCAACGGCCCAGTAGGAACCGTGAACCTGCTGTACAAGTGTGCCTATACGTCCTTCGAAAGCCTTGCCCCTGACTGGATGCCCGAACCTTCGGAAAATTCACAGGAGCAGTAAGGGTTTTGAACCGTCAGCAACAGAAAAGCCCCGGTTAGCCGGGGCTTTTCTGTTGCTGTCTCTGATCCGGCAGCGGCGTTTTACTTGTATTCATAGACACGGGGATTGAGCGAGCCCACAAGGCAGAGGACCTCGTAGGAAATGGTGCCCAGCATGTCGGCCCAGTCCTGAGGTGTGACGGCCTTTTCGCCGGGGACAGGTGTTCCGCCCAGAAGCCAGGCATCGTCTCCGGCTTTGACGTCCGGGATCTCCGTCACGTCCAGCATGAGCATGCTCATGCAGACGCGGCCCACCTGGCGAACTCTTCTGCCGTGGACGAGGGCTTCAAGCCTGTTCGAGAGAAGGCGCGGCACGCCTGTGGCGTAACCTCCGCCGGCGACAGCGAGCTTCATGTTGCGGGGGGCTGTGAAAGTGCGTCCGTAAGACACAGTCTCCCCCTTCCTGAGTTCCGTGATCTGAAGAATCTTTGTCGAGAGGCTCATCACCCATTCGAAATCGCTTCCGAGGTCAGCCTTTGAGGTGCCATAAAATGGGTTGCCCCCGTAAAGGGTGATGCCAGGGCGCCTCACCTCGAACGGTGCGTCCCTGAAGACAATGGTGCCGGCTGAATTCTGGAGGCTGCGCTGTATCTCCGGAAAAGCCTCTTTCAGGGCGGAGGACATGCGGGTGAAGGTGTCGTACTGCATTTTCGTGTAGTCCGCCTCTTCCGGCACATCGGAAACGGCGAAGTGCGAGACAACATAGGCAGGCCTGATTTCAGGAGCTGCCTTCAGCGCTTCAATCAGAGAGGGGATCTGCTCTTCCCGGAATCCCAGCCTGTGCATACCCGTTTCGATCTTAATGACCACATCGAAAGGCTTTTCCCTGGATCCGCAGGTTCTGGCCTTGGCGAGGTCGTCGAAGGTGCAGACGACAGGCGCGATGTGATCGGCGCTGGCTTTTTTCCACTCGTCCATGCTTGTGGGGGGCATGAGCGAAACGATGTCCTGCCTGTATCCGTAATGGCGCAGGAAGGAACCTTCATCCACCACGCCGATGGCGAAGCGCCGCGCTCCGCAGTCGCTCAGGGCGTGGGCTGCCTGAAGCAGGCCGTGACCGTACGCGTCGGCTTTAATGACAGGCATGAGAAGAGACGCGTCTCCGCAGCGCCTGAAATTCCGCTGCAGGGCTCCGAGATTGATATGGCACAGCCCCTGGGTAAATGAATTGACCATGGGTGAGTAACTCCTTTGCAGCACCGCCTCCGGCATGAACAGCCGTCAGGCCGGGCAGCTGATTCCGGGGGAGAAATTTTGTTCTTGAAATGATGGTTATGCCCTTGAGGGCACATGTTCAAGTCTCAGACAGCGTTATAACGGCGATCCGTGCGGGCTTGCCTTGGATTTGCCTTTGCGGGTAAGAGACGGAAGCGCATCCGCGCCTGCAACAGGACAAAGAGGTTTTTTACAGATGTCACATGTTTTTGAACTCGTGGGTCAGGACGGCAGGGCCAGGGCCGGTATTCTTCATACGGCGCACGGCGATATTCCGACGCCTATTTTCATGCCGGTAGGAACAGTCGGCTCGGTCAAGGCCGTGGCTCCGGATGACCTGGCTGCCATCGGCGCCCCCATTATTCTTGGAAATACCTATCACCTCTACCTCCGTCCCGGGCATGAGCTCGTTCGCAGGCACGGCGGGCTTCACGGTTTCGCTTCCTGGCCGGGCGCCATACTCACGGACAGCGGCGGTTTCCAGGTCTTCAGCCTGAGCAGCCTGCGCAAGCTTAGTGAGGAAGGCGTCGAATTTCGTTCGCATCTTAATGGCTCAAAGCATTTCTTTTCTCCGGAAAAGGTCATCGATATCGAGCGCGCTCTTAATTCCGACATTATGATGGTGCTTGACGAGTGTGTGCCCTATGGCGCGGACTACAGCTATACGGACAGCTCTGCGGCCAGGACAACGCGGTGGGCCAGGCGTTCCCTTGATTATTATCCTGCGGGCACGGCTCCGAATCTCATTTTCGGCATCACACAGGGTGGTTTTTTCAAGGATCTGCGCAAACGTTCCGTGGAGGAAATCTGCGCCATGGATTTCGATGGCTTCTCCATTGGCGGTCTTTCCGTCGGCGAGAGTAAACACGAAATGTATGATCTCCTGGACTATACGGCGGATCTTCTTCCGAAGGACAAGCCGCGCTATCTTATGGGGGTGGGGACGCCGCTTGATATTGTGACCGGCATCCATGACGGCATCGACATGTTCGACTGTGTTCTGCCCACACGCAATGCCAGAAACGGAACCCTGTACACCTCACAGGGGAAAATCAATATCAAACGTCAGGAATTTGCCGAGGATGACAGCCCCCTGGATCCTGCATGTGACTGCTACACTTGCAGAACTTTTTCCAGAGCCTATCTGCGGCATCTTTACGTGAGCCAGGAACTTCTGAGCTTCCGGCTCAATTCCATACACAATCTCACCTATTTCCTGAATCTGGTACGCGGAGCCCGCAGAGCCATTCTGGAAGGCACTTATGACGAGTACCTGTCCCGAGTCGCGGCGCTGTACCCGGATGAAGTGGCGAGAGCTGCCGGGGAATAGGAACGTTCCTTCTGCCTGAATTCTGCTGACGGCACAGTCCGGAAATGATACTCAGCAGGAAGGCCAAAAGGCAGTCGATACAATTTTTCTGCGACGGACCGCCGCTGTCGGCGTGTCCCGGATCCGAAGGAGTTTTTATCGTGAGCGATACTGATTACAGATGCGGCTGGGTTGCCCTTATGGGGCCGCCGAACGCCGGCAAATCCACTCTCCTCAATGCCCTCATGGGGCAGAAAGTAACGATTGTCACCCCGAAGCCGCAGACGACGCGCAACAAAATCGTCGGCATTCTGACCGAGCCCGGCATGCAGGCCATTTTCATGGATACTCCCGGGCTTTCTCAGGGACGCGGAAATCTCAGCAAGACCATGATGCAGGCTGTCTGGGAAAGTCTCCGTCAGGCCAATGTCATCATGACGGTGCTCGATTCGCATACCTATATCCTGCATCCCGAGTATCTCGAAAAGGATCTCGCTCCCATCATCGATACGCTGGGCGAGGAAAAGCGTCCCATGATTGTCGTTGTCAACAAAGTCGACCTTTTCGGGGACAAGAGCCGCATGCTGCCTCTCCTCGATGAACTGAACCATATCTGGCCGGAAGCGGAAATCTTCCCCATGTCCGCACTCCAGGAAGACGGCATTCAGGAACTCAAGAGCGTACTGGCCAAATACCTGCCCAAGGGGCCGGCCCAGTTCCCCGAGGATCAGCTTTCCACCCAGCCCGTGCGGTTCATGGTGTCGGAAATCATCAGGGAAAAACTCTTTCTGCATCTGAGGGAAGAAGTTCCCTATTACACGGCTGTGGATATTGAAAAATGGGACGAGGATGAGAAGAATGGCATGACCACCATCTACGCCACCATTTATGTGACCCGGCCCTCGCACAAAGCCATGATTATCGGCCGGGGCGGATCAATGATCAAACAGATTGGTTCCGAAGCCCGCCAGGACATCCTGAAACTGGTTGACGGCAAAGTCCGTCTGGAGCTCTGGGTGAAAGTCCGCGATCACTGGACCGAGGATACTGATTTCCTGCATGAGCTGGAAATGAACAGGCTGGGAGGCCTCATTGAAAATGGCGACGGAAAGTGATGACAGATTCCTGCGTCCCCGTTATCTGAGCGTGCTGGAGCGCCTTGAAACAGCGATTTGCCACAGCGGGCGCAAAAAGGAAGAGGTAACTCTTGTAGCTGTATCAAAACTCCATCCCGCCTCCATGGTAGCGGCTGTCTGTGATCTCGGACAGATCGACTTCGGCGAAAATTACGTCCAGGAAGCCATGGAAAAGCGCGCGGAGATAGAGGCCATGGACAAACCCCGCACCATCCGCTGGCACATGATCGGTCACGTGCAGAGCCGCAAGGCCTCCATCGTGGCAGGGGCGTTCGATTTGATCCATTCCCTGGATTCCATCCATCTCGCTACGGCCCTTGAAAAGCACTGCTCAGCGAAGAACGCGAAGCAGAAGGTCCTCATCGAGGTCAATGTGGGCGAGGAACCTCAGAAGACCGGTGTGGAGATGAAGGATTTGGACGAGCTGGCAGCCAATATCATTGAGAAATGTCCCCATCTCGAGCTCCAGGGCCTCATGTGCATACCTCCGGTTTATAATGCCGGAGCCGCGGCCAGGCCGTACTTTGCCAGACTGCGCGGACTCAGGGATAAGCTGTCTGCGTCTACCGGGCTCGCACTGCCTCATCTTTCCATGGGGATGTCGGGCGATTTTGAATGGGCCATTGAGGAGGGAGCCACGTTTGTCCGCGTGGGTACGGATATCTTCGGCCCCCGTCCGCCCAAGAAATCCTAATTCTTATTGAGTTTCGATGCCTCGGCCAGCATGGCCGAAGTGCGTTTTTCGAGGGCTTCAGCCGATGCGAAACCATATTCCTGGGCTTCAAAGTCCAGATTGGCTACAGCGAGGTTGCGGCCCTCTTTCTTTGCCTTTCTGACGTCCCTGGCGAGAAGACTGAGCGTGTCCTCGGAATAGGTGTAGAGTTCACCTCTGAGGTACGTTTCAAAGGAGGTTATGCAGGCGTTATCCTCGGAGGAATGAATGGGGCGTCCGCCGGATCGGACATTGGGATAGAGTCTGGAACACTCTTCCTCCCAGGGCAGATTGATGGCAATGATCTCCTCAGCGAGTTTTTTCTGCTCTGCGGAGACTGAGGGCAGAGAGCCGCGTATCTGTTCGAATTCATCGGGATGCGTCCACTGCATCATGTAGGCATACTTCCCTGTTACCGGGTTGAACCCTGTTTCCCTGTCAGCGAGGAGGTCAAATCTGTACTGTGCCAGCGTGTCTTCGCTCCAGCACCTGAACTGGCTCCTGCGCATGATACCGAAGGTAACCGGCTGATCCTGGCAGTCTGCCCTGCCGCCGACATTCTGCGTTTTCTGGAAAAAGTCCCATTCCATGTTGACAATGTCATTTATGAGTTTTGCCTTTTCCGTGGTTTCCGCTGTATCAGCCATGTTTTTTCTCCTGAATTTTTGATAGGTGTATCTGTGGGGATGCACTACCTATGAAAAATATAGATACTGGCCAAACTAAATCAAGGTGTGTATACCTGCAACATAATGATGTAACTTTGCATCAAAAACGCTGATAAGCATGTATTATGACATAAGGAGACAGAAGTGAAAGGACTCGAACTTGCAAAACGACTGTATGAGGAACGGGCCAGAAAGCTGTTTGAAGACGAACTTCCTGATCTGGTTCCCCAGATGGCCGTAGGACTGGTCGGCGAAGGCTCCGAATGCTTCGGTTTCGATGACGAAATTTCACGTGACCACGACTGGGGGCCGGCCTTCTGCATCTGGCTTCCGCAGGAGGTTCTGGCAGCGAACAGCAGCCGGCTGGAAAGTGTCCTGGCGGAACTCCCGCGGCAGTTCGAGGGCTTTGAGGTGCGCATGACGGATCCCCGTCTGCGCATGGGCAGAGTGGGGCCGCTTCCTCTTGAACTTTTCTATCAGCGTTTCCTGAACGTTCCCCGTGCTCCGGAAAATCTCATGGAATGGCGCCGGATTCCGGAACAGTACCTGGCTGTTGCCACCAACGGCGAGGTCTTTCAGGATAATCTCGGAACGTTCAGTGCCATCAGGGAAAAGCTGCTGGCCTTTTATCCCGAGGATCTGCGCCTCAAGAAAATCGCGGCCAGGATAATGGCAGCCTCCCAGGCCGGACAGTACAACCTTCCCCGTATGCTCAGGCGCTGTGATTTTGTCGCGTGCGACATATGCAGAGCCCGCTTCATCGAAGCCGTGCTGAGCACGGTTTTCCTTATCAACAGGAAATACGTGCCGTTCTATAAGTGGGCATTCCGGGCTGTAAAACAGCTGCCCCTTATGGGGATGTCGGTGGCGGAAAAACTCGAGCATCTCGTCTCCCTTCCGCTCATGGAGACAATGCCGGAAGCTGTGGCTGAACCGGTGGAAGGCATCTGCCAGGAAATCGCCGATCACCTGCAGGCCGAAGGCCTTCTCGGCAGCAATGATCCCTGGCTGTTCGCCCAGGGGCCGGTTGTTCAGGCGCACATTGAAAACAACGCCCTTCGTTCCATGCCTCCGCAGCTGGAATAGGAAGGGGCGGTTTTACATCTGAGGGGCAGTCCTGCTGAGGACGCCCCTCTTTTTTTATCATCTCGCCCAGAAGGCTCCCGCCTCTATAGGCGGGGGTAATTGACCCGGAGAAAAAAGGGCTGGGCGGGGTATAGTTTTTTTACTTTTGCCCGACTGGAAATAATGAGTCATGTGCAGCAGCCATCGCCAGGAGAATGGCTCCGGCCTGTGCAACGTTGAGCGAGTCGAAAGGACGGCGGAAAGGAATTTCAAGCCACTTCGAGCAGCGCTTGGCGACGCCCGGGCGAAGTCCTTTCTCCTCACTCCCGAGAACCACAACGGCGGGATAGTCGAGGGCCGTGCTGAAGGAGTTCAGCGCGGGATTTTCGGCAGTACCGCGGCCGGTTCCGTAGATGGTGAAGCCTTCCTCTTCAGCCTGGTCAAGCGCCCGGGCGAGATTCACCGACTTGCAGACGGGAAGTTTCTCCAGAGCGCCGGCAGAAGAGCGGAGTGCGGCAGGACCAAGGTAGACGCTGTTGTGCTCGGGCAGAAGAAGGCCCGCGGCACCGAGCGCGTACATGGTCCTTGCGAGCGTGCCGGCGTTGCCGGGATCCTTTACCTGGTCGAGGGCCACGATAACGGGCAGCGGGGCGCTTTTAGCCCCGGCCAGCAGTTCTTCAAGGCTCAGCGGCTCGTATGCGGAAAGCCTGGCAATGACTCCCTGGTGGTTGACCTGAGCTCCAGTGGCTTTGTTATGACAGAGCCTTTGAAGCGCCGTGTTTTCCACTAACGTGTAATGGATATTGTTCTTGCGGCAGAGATCCTGAATTTCCATGCATTCCTGGGAATGAAGGCCTTTGCGGAGAAAAACTGAATCAATACGGTGAGGAGCACTGCGAAGCAGTTCCAGAACAGGTTTAAGACCTGGAAGAAGAGCGGAATCTGTGGAGTCCATATATTTCTCCTTGAAGAAGTTGGGCAAAGCTACGTATCTTCGAATGGGAAAGCAAGGAAGCAGTGTCGGGGGAGTTGTTGTAATGAAGGCGATGTCACAGAGCAGGTGGTCCGGGGCAGTGTTCCATCTGTGTGCCTGTCTGTTTGCGGCTATTATGCTGAGCGGTTGTGCTGCGCATCATTCCGCGTCGCCTTCTCCCGATGTCACTCCGTCCTATTCAGTTCCCGATGAGAGCGGCGTGTCTCTCAGCGGAGAGCAGAGAGCCGTGCTCGACAATGAAGGCGGGCAGATCATGCACAGCGTGCCGGTATCCGCACGGCCGGCTGTGGAAAACCAGTACAAGTATTTTCTCAACCAGGGCCGCAGGAACGTTGCCGTTTTCTCAAAACGCGCTGAAAAGTACCTTGCCTACGTGAAGCAGACTTTCAGGCAAAAGGGAATACCCGAGGAACTCGCCTATCTTGCCTGCGTCGAAAGCGGGTACAACCCCAAGGCCCAGTCCCGCGCCGGCGCAGCGGGCGCATGGCAGTTTATGACGTTTACGGGCATGAAGTACGGACTCAACCAGGATCAGTTCAGGGATGAGCGTCTTGATATTTTCAAATCCACGGAAGCCGCTGCGGATTATCTGAAGAAGCTCTATGAACAGTTCGGTGACTGGCCCACGGCCATAGCCGCCTACAACGCCGGCGAGGGCAAAATGTCCCGTGCCTGTGCGGCCAGCGGTGAAAATACGTTCTTCGGCGTATGCCAGCGTAATGGGCAGCTCGATGAGAAGACGCGGCTCAGGCCCGAAACAACGCAGTATGTTCCCCGGTTCCTGGCCGTATCGACCATTATGGACAATCTGGGACCTCTCGGGTTCAACCCCATCCATCCGGAAAATTACGAACCCATGGCACGTATTACGCTCAGACCCGGAACGGATCTGAAGGCCATGGCCAAAGCCTGCAATATGTCCTGGGAGGAATTCTCCAGGGATAACCCTCACATGCTGAAAACGGTCAGTCATACGGAGCTTCCCTGTGACGTATATGTGCCTGCGAGACTGAGCGACGCGGCTCTTGCGTATTCGAGCAACCCCGTCACTGTGACTAGGACTCAGTTCGCGCAGTCTTCACGTTCTGAGCGCGCAGGTAAGGCTGGCAAGAGGAACAGAAACGTGGAAGTGGCGTCGGCGGACGGGCCCAGGCAGTACAGTTCCAGCGGTTCTGTGGGCAGAAAGGATAAATCCGGGAATGCTTACAAGGTGCAGGCGAACGACAACCTGTGGCAGATCTCCAGAAAGCTCAGGGTCAGTGTGGATGATTTGAAGCGCTGGAACAAACTGGATGGCGAACATCTCCACGTAGGACAGACTCTGGTTGTAGCCAGATAGCAGGGCAGGGATTCGTATTCAGGAAGAGGCGTGATGCGGATTCCCCTGCAGACGGGAGCTGCCTTTTTTGAATTTTTCAGGAAAAGCGATTGACACTTCCGTCCCAGGAGCGTAAAAGTCGCGTTCGCCGCATGAAAACAGCCCTTCTTCGAAGGTTCCGGAAAGAAGATTTCCGGGAAAAAGAAGAAAAGCTGTTGACAGGCAGGAGGGATGAGCGTAAAAGCTTCCCTCGCCGCATGAAACAGCGGGGCTTCAAAAAGCCTTCACAAAAAGTTTTTTGAAGATTTCCAAAAAAGTTGTTGACAATGTGGTGACAAAAGAGCATATTTACAAACGCCGTAAAAAACGGCGGGAGTGAAAAACTCTTTTTCTGGTTCATTGACAAGTGAAGAGCGAGTGGAAATAGAACTTTGAGATTCT
>URBN01000002.1 GCA_900546145.1 uncultured Desulfovibrio sp.
CCCTTATCCTGTCCCCCCTCCCAGGGGGTCAGTTTTCGTTCGTTTAAGGGGTTAACTATACTTTCGCCTTACAAGCACGTTCAATAATGAGAAACTGACGAATACGGCGTGCAGAAATTTCTGTGATTGTCCGCTGGCTATACCAGGCCTGTGTCATCTCTCTGTTTTTAGCCGCTGTGCGAAGATAAAGGGATTTTAAAAGATATCAGATCAATCAAAAAATCCTGAACGCGCAGGAAAATTTAACCTAGTCCGCCAGAAGTCCTCCATATCTGAAGTGTGGGATGAAGACGGACTGACGAATTCGTATAAGTACTTGGGCAAGACAGAGGCTCTGCAAAGAATTTTTTCGGGAAGAATCCTGGCGAATGTCCGCTGGCGTCACTCATAAAATACCGTGCTCCGAAAGGAAACACAGGCCTGTGAAGAGAGTGTAAGGCTTCAGACCTCCCAGGGGGAGTGGTGCTGTTCCAGCTGAAACTGGGAGTCCCCGATCCCTGCAGACAGGGTGCATTCACTTATTGGTGTGGCGTGATGTGAGAATGTTTCACGTGAAACAATAGTGCCCCGGATCGGAAGAATCCGGGGTACTATTATCAGAAAGGTCGGGCTACCCTATGAGCGAAGGAGCCTAGGCTTTCTTTTTAAGAAGATGGGAAGTCTCGTTGTAAAAACCTTCGACGTACACGTTCTTCTCCTTGTCGACGGAGACGATGCCGCACACATTGGTGGGGAGAGGACGTTCAACGAGTCCCTTGGCTACGACATAGCTGATGCCGTTGCGGGTGCCAAACCAGCCTCTGTGATAATGTCCGGAAAGGTGCATAAGAACGCGGCCGGACTTTTCCATGGCGTCGACGACGTCCTTGGCGTTATTGATGAACCAGTTGTTCATCGGTCCCTGGGCCCAGTAGTTGAGATTCTGGTGGCTCATGACGATGACCGGTTCAGAGCCTTTGCCCAATTCTTCCTTGAACCAGGCCAGCTCTTCATCGGGGATCATATTCACAGTCCACTTGAAGTTTCCTTCGGAATAGTGCTCACCCTTCATGTTATTGAAGCAGGCATCGAGGACGATGTATTTAACGCCTCCGAAAGTGAAGCTGTAATAACTTTTCCCATTCGCAGGGCCGTAATTCGGCGTGTTCACGAGGTAGTCTGAGTAAGAAATCTTATCGAAATCGTGGTTGCCGGCAATGTGGTAGCGGGGGCCGTTAAAAGTGCGGTATTCGTTTTCAATGGTCTTGAGAAAGTTCAGCGTGCCTTCGCGGTCGCCGTTGTCCTGGCAGTCCTTAAAGTCACCCAGTTCGATCATGAAATCGAGGTCGCGGGTATTGAAAAGGTCAAGGGCCTGACGGAATTTGGCCATGGAGTGAGCGTAAACGCGGATGGAGTCCTCGTTTTCGATGCGGCGGATGGGCTGAACGCTGTAGTGAATATCAGTTACCCAGCCGAATGTGGAAAGGAGCTGATCGCGCGGGGGAACTTTGATGTCCTCAGGAGCGAAGGGTGTCTGGGCGAGAGCGCTGCCCGCGGCGGGGAAAACGAGAAGACCGGCAGCAGCGGCTTTGAGGAAGGAACGGCGTTTCATCATGAGAGATACTCCCTGTATTTGATACTTTCATTGAAGGCATAACCGGCGGACAGATTCGGACCCTGTCCAGGTACGGAGGGCATTTTCATTTGGGAGGCATTGCAATCCCGTTCCGCAATTGTGAAATTTGTGTGTCTGTGGCGAAGAGCGCGTGTCTGTTGCTAACGGATTTGCTGTTCTCTGCTGTTACTGAAGATGGCCTCTGCCGGGAGGCGCTTGTAAAACTAAGGGAGGATCCGGAAGACCCTCTGCGGCCTGTTTAGAGGGAATGGGCCTGAACAGTCCCTGGTATTCCAGTCTGCTCGGGCGGTGTTCCCGGAAAACTGTGAGGGGGAAACAGAAATTGCCGGATTTTTAAGCAAAGTCTCTCTATCGGTGAAACCTGAAATTTCACTACAGGAAGAATACTTCCGCAACAGGGGAGGCTGCCTGGTGCAGGATGTCGCAGCGGGGAACTGATGAGCTCTGGGGTGGGCGGCATAACTGAAGGAAGGATTCTTCAGAACCTGTTCTGCCACGCTCTCTTTTCTCCGGCAGCCTTTCCGGATGATATGAGGGCTGGGAGCCGCAGGACAGGGGAAGCGGGGGGATGCATGCGGGCTTCAGAGTGAGATGCGAAGGGAGCTGAAAGAGGTATTTCCATCTCTGCTGTATGCCAGACAGCCTGAAAAGAAAGGGAAGGCAGACGAGCTTTCCCGGCATACGGGACGGAAACAGGGATGTGATTAGTTGCCTGTCCGGACGGAGCACAGCAAACGAGGGGGGAAACACAGAAAGCAGCTGTGACTGCTGCTTTCGCTGGCAAGGACCGTGGGTTCACCGTTGGACGCCCGGTTTCTCCCGGAAAGACATTCTGCTGGGCGGTTCAATGCCGTTTGTTTTTTTCGTGTCCAGGGTTTTACTGGGCAGCAGGGATGCGCGTTCTTCTGTACCGCGGGAGGTGTCTGCCTGTTGTTTTCTTTTGTGGGCTTCGGTGTTTTCGGAAGGCTCGGAGCAAACAAAAAGGGCGCCGATCTTTATGATTGGCGCCCTTATGATGGCAGATGGCGGAAAGGGAGGGATTTGAACCCTCGATACAGGTTTAAGCCCGTATACTCACTTAGCAGGCGAGCTCCTTCGGCCGACTCGGACACCTTTCCGCGCTAAGCTTCACATCCTTTACTCTCAGAGGCTCCTTATGTCAAGCGCCATTTTTGCTTTGTTGACCGTATCAGAGCCTGAGGGTAAGGTAATCCTCTAAAAATTTAGTAAACCGTGGGGTTGGAAAATGCCAAAAACGCAGGAACCTGAAGTTAAGGAAAGCACGGATTTTATCCGCGCAAAGATTATGGCAGACAATGCCTCTGGCCGTTTTAACGGGAAGGTGCATACGCGGTTCCCACCCGAACCTAACGGCTACCTTCACCTCGGGCATGCCAAGTCCATCTGCCTGAACTTCGGTGTGGCGAAGGAGTTCAACGGGCTCTGCAATCTGCGCTTCGATGATACGAATCCCACGAAGGAAGACACGGAATACGTGGAGTCCATCAGGGAAGATGTCCGCTGGCTTGGCGGTGACTGGGGCGATCGTGAATTCTACGCTTCCAATTATTTCGACAAGCTGTACGAGTACGCTGAGCAGCTCATTAAAATGGGAAAGGCGTATGTAGACGACCTTAGCGCTGATGAAATCCGTGAGTACAGAGGTACCCTGACTCAGCCGGGCAGGGAGAGCCCCTATAGAAACCGCTCCGTTGAGGAGAATCTCGACCTCTTCAGGCGCATGCGCGCTGGTGAATTCGCGGATGGTACACACGTGCTGCGCGCGAAGATCGACATGGCGTCTCCCAATCTGGTCATGCGCGATCCCACCCTGTACAGGATTCGTCATGCCACGCATCACCGCACGGGTGACAAGTGGTGCATTTATCCCATGTACGATTTCACGCATCCTCTGAGCGACTCCATAGAGGGTATCACGCATTCGCTCTGCACCCTGGAATTCGTGAATAACAGGGAACTGTACAACTGGGTGCTGGAGACGCTGAACGTATACCATCCCGAGCAAACGGAATTTGCCCGCCTCAACCTCACCTATACGGTGCTTTCCAAACGCAAGCTCATCCAGCTTGTGAAGGAAGGATATGTGAAGGGGTGGGACGACCCGAGAATGCCCACCCTGAGCGCCCTGCGCCGCAGGGGTGTTCCTCCGGAAGCCATTCGTGATTTCTGCCAGAGGATCGGAATGGCCAAGTCTGAAGCTGTGGTTGAATATGGGCTGCTTGAATTCTGCATCCGCGAATATCTCAACGCCCATGCTCCGCGCTGGATGGCGGTGCTTAATCCCGTCAGGCTTGTTATCGATAATTACCCCGAGAATCAGGAAGATGTCTTTGATATGCCTCTGTATCCTGATGACGATTCCTTTGGTTCCCGCAAGGTTCCCTTCACCAGGGAACTCTACATCGACCGTGATGACTTCCGCCTCGATCCGCCCAAGAAGTACTACCGTCTGGCTCCCGGGCAGGAGGTGCGGCTGCGTTATGCCTATTTTGTGACCTGTACGGATGTCGTGAAGGATGCCGAGGGCAACGTTCAGGAAATTCACTGTACCTATGACCCCGCTTCCCGCGGAGGCAACAGTCCTGACGGCCGTAAGGTCAAGGGCACCATTCACTGGGTAAGCGCGAAATACGCTCTTTCCGCTGAAGTGCGGTTGTATGAACAGCTTTTCTCCGTGGCGGATCCCAACAATGTTCCGGAGGGAAAGACGTTCCTCGATTACATCAATCCTGACTCCCTCAGGACCGTGCGCGCCCGTCTTGAGCCCGCCATGGCGCAGATCAGAACCGGCGAAACGGTGCAGTTCGAGCGCGTGGGCTATTTCTGCAAGGACAGGGACAGCACGGATGAACTGCCTGTCTTCAACCGTACGGTGACACTTCGTGATACCTGGGCCAAAATCGAGAAGAAAGGCGCCAAATAGTCGCACATGCGATGTCTTTTCGCTTGACATCAGTTGTGTGTGGGAATAAAAGCAACCAACTGAATGGGACGTTAACTCAGTAGGTAGAGTATCTGCCTTTTAAGCAGAGAGTCGCAGGTTCGATCCCCGCACGTCCCACCAAAGAAAATAAGCCCCCGCGTTTCGGAAACGCGGGGGTCTTTTTATGCACTGAAGTTTGTCTGGGGCAGTAAAAAAGGGCGGCTCTCTCATGAGATACCGCCCCTGTCATCGGAAAGGCTGTGCTGGAAGCTGCTTAGTGCATCTTCAGAACACCCCAGCAGCCGATGCCGCAGAGAATGAGGAAACCATAGAACCACATGGTGCGTCCCCCTGTTTTTGATGAATACTGAAACCGAACCCCGGAGCGGAACAAAGATTACCTTCCGCATCCAGCTTCCCGCCACATAAAGGCCAGTCCCGGACTGAACGCCGATCCTGACTTTGGTTAATGACAATAGTCACTTTTGCGCCAGCCGTCTACTTTTTCGTCGAGCTGGCAGGGCTGGTGCGTCAGGATCACCGGGTATGTAATCCAGAACAGAGTACCGGTGAGTTTATGCATGCCCGGCTCATCATCTTCATTCCAGAGTCCGTGGTCAGGGACTCCTTTTCAGCTGGGGCCTGGAGCTCCACAGACTGGTGTCCGCGGCACATCGTGCTGTCTCCTGAAGGGGCGGCAGACTGCTGAAAATACCGGCGGGCTGCCGTCTCTTCACCTAATCATGAGTTTCTGCCGGTGTACGTGCGGCGCGCACGATTCTGAGCCTGTGGAAATGGAGGAAGCCGCAGTAACTCTTCGGAGTCAGTGGTGCTGTTCCCGCTGAAGCAGGAAGCTCATGCCTCTATAGGCGGGAGTACGTTCACCCTGTCCTAAAACATTTTGCGGGCCAGAAAGTATCCGATCATACCGCAGCCGAGGGCGATGGCCAGATATCCGAGCATGGAAAAATCCTCCTCATGGGAATGCGTGTGGACTGACTGCCGCGCAGGCAGTGCGCTTAGCCCGCACGTTTGGTTCCTAATCGTAGACGTAATTGCCCTCAAGATCTACTTTCTGTGGAAAACCACAATATCCCTTTTTTGCGGACTGAGGCTTCGTATGCTATGAACATCTCTTTGCAAATGGGGATTATAGGGAGGAACCCAGAATGGCAATCCGGCTTTTCAGAACACACGGGTTCAGGCTGGCTGTCGCAGCCATCCTCGCGGCTCTTCTCTCTCTGGAAACCGCATGCGCGGAGTGGAAGGTGACACCCAAGGGGGAAATGTCAACGACCATTTTTGCCGGCGGCCATTAGCCTGACGGCGTGTGCGCAGTTTTTCCGTTGAACAGCAAAGTGAGAAAATATGGAATCCGAGAAGCAAAATACCGAGACCAAGAAGAACGAAAAACCCCTGTGGCTGGAATATACCGAGGCGTTTCTTGTTGCGCTGGTTCTGGCGTTCTTTATTCGTACCTTTTTTGTGCAGGCATTCAAAATTCCGTCAGAGTCCATGCTGAATACGCTGCTCGTTGGCGACCATCTTCTGGCCACGAAATTTGATTACGGCGTTTATATCCCTTTCACGGATATTCAGATTTATAAAGGGCATGATCCGCAGCGGGGCGACATCATCATTTTTGAGTATCCGAGGGATCCCAGCGTCTCCTTTATCAAACGCATTATCGGTGTTCCTGGTGACGTCATTGAGGTGCGTGACAAGCAGCTGTACCGCAATGGAGAGCCTGTCAAAGAAGACTACATCCGTGTGGATGAACCCAACAACGTGGTTCCGGTGCGGGATGTTTTCGGACCTGTCACTGTGCCGCCGGACAGCTATTTCTGCATGGGCGACAACAGGGATAATTCCATGGATTCCCGTTTCTGGGGATTCGTGAAGCGCCGGGCGATTCAGGCCAAGGCCAGGCGTATTTACTGGTCCTGGGATGGGCCGCTGGATGTCCGCTGGAGCCGGATTGGCCGGGCTATCCACTGATTGCAGCCGGATTTCTTTGATGAGCAGGGCGCTGTCCGTGTTTGGACGGCGCCTTTTTTGATCCCCGGCAGGCTTGTTCTTCAGGAGTGCGCGAGACTGCCACTGAGAGATCTTCGTTGTCCCCATTCATCCGGAAGGCTGGCCCGCTGTAATGGAGCCGGGCATCAGAAATTGACATGTTATAAAAAAAATTGCTTCTTTCTGCTCTCTTCCTCTTGACTCTTCAGGGGAGAAGATTATTTTGATGTTGTTTTAAAGAGAACAACTTCAACCATGAGTCTTCTCTGCTTTGAAGACAGCAGGGGATGTTTCCTTCGGAGGAGGAAACAGCGGCTCCATCTCCGGCCTGGAGGCCGGCCTGAGCGCAGCGGACTGTTCAGAGTCCGCACGTCTGAAACAGGGCAGCGTTTCCCGTAAGCGGAAACCAAAGCCTTTCCCCGACTGCCGGATATGTGGCCGCTTCCCCATTACCAGGGCGGCTGCAGGCGGGTGCCGGAAATAATCCAGGCGGCAGCGCTGATATTTTATGAACAACCCCAGAGCCTTACTCCTCAGAAGGATCCGCATCCTATTTTCCGGGATCACAGAGGTGCGGATCCTTCGAAAAATTTCAGTCTGCTTTTCCCGGAGCATTTTTTCTTTTTCTCCGGGGAAGCCCCGCGCGGACGGATCATGTCACGTGCGGGAAGAAGTACCACATATTAACGGTTACCCTCCTCTCTAGAGAAAGCCGCACTGTCCTGGGGCAGGCATCCCCTGGGCAGTGCGGCTTTCTGTTCGGTATGGATTCTGAAAAGAAGCTGTCTGAGCAGACTGAGGGAAAAAGAAAAGGGACAGATGGAGGAGAGGAGCTTTTGGACGCCTCTGCCTCAGGGGAGATTCTCGGCTGGAAATAAAAAAACGCCGGAATGAATCCGGCGTTTTTCAGTGCAGCGTTTCTGCTGGCTAACGTTCGGCCGTGCGCATACGGCGGCCTTTGTTTTTTCTGTTCTTGGGGCTTCTGTGAATGACGCCGCCTGCTCCATGCAGAGTGGCAAGGGCTTCCCGGGCCGTCAGTTTCCAGTCAGGATGATAGATATCCGCCGGAGTAGCCTGAAGAATGGAATCGTAGGGGACGTTGCTGGCACTGGAACTGGCAAGGAAACCGGCATCAAGAAGCCGGCAGCATTCCTGTCCTCTCGTCAGTGGATCCGGGGCACCCAGGACGACAGCGAGAATCCTGTGGCCGTCCCTTTCTGCTGTAGCAATGATGTTGTAGCCGGATTTGTTGACCCAGCCGGTCTTGAGACCGTCTGCGCCTTCGAAATTGCCCAGCAGGGGGTTCTTGTTCCATGTCAGCGTCTGTCCATGACGGAGGTAATGCGTGTTGTGGTACACAAGCATTTCGAGGTGGCTGTGCAGGTAGGCGCGGGCAAGGAGCATCATGTCACGGGCTGTTGTGAACTGACCTTTGGCCGGAAGACCGTTCGGATTCACAAAATGTGTGTTGAACATGCCCAGGGAGATGGCCTTGGCATTCATCATGTCCACGAAATTCTGTTCAGAGCCTCCGATGAATTCCGCGACCGCCATGGAAGCGTCATTGCCTGAGGAAACAGACATGCCGAGAAAGAGATCGTTGAGTGAAACGGTCTCTCCTTCAGTGAGCCCCATGCGTGATCCGCCGGTTTCCGCCGCATGCTTTGAGATGGGAACCAGGCTGTTCATGTCTGCCTTGCCGGCGTCTATGCTGTCCAGGGCCACAAAAATGGACATGATTTTTGTGAGGGAGGCTGGCGGAATAAGGGCATCCGCATTCTGCTCGTAAAGGAGCTGATCCCTGTCAACATCGAGAACGATGACAGAAGCGGCTTTGACCGTTGAGCCCGGAGCGATTTCCGGAGCAGCATGAGCGGGGCCCGTTATAGCAAGGGCTGCAAGGCCAAGGAAAAGGAACAGAAGTGCGGTGGCGTGATATCTGTGAACGGGAAACAAGAGGCACTCCCCCCGGTAAACTGCCTGCTTTGCATCAGGACAGTTCCCAGTATATTTTTAGATGCGAAACGCTTTTAAGCCCGAGGCGGCCGACCGTGCAAGTGATTTTATCATTCCGTGGCAATAGACTCCTTCCTTTATGGGCGGGAGATGGATGGCCGAACCCATTATACATAGACAGAGGATTTGCGCTGTTCAATGCCGCAGTGGCAGGCAAGAAAAATTTTTTTCCTCCTGTCCATCAGCTCTCTTGCAAAGACCATTTGATATTGTGAACCGCTTTCCCTGAAACACGAATGCTGCTCCGGGCTGGACCCTTCATATCGTTAGCTTTGGGACGCCGGCCCTTGACAATTTATTCCGGGTCTGCCTGTGCCGATTTCCTGACAGCTCTTCCTGTGTCATTCGCTGTGTGCAGGAATCTTGTTGTCCTGCTCGGAATGTGGCCTGCGTTTCCTGAACTTTGACTCAGTGTTGATGCTGTTCTTCAGTCCAGGGACGCCGTCCTTATATCACGGGAGCTTTCTGTCGTCAGGGAAAGCGGTCGTCGCACTCTTCGCTGCACTGCGTTTTCTGCAAAGCCGCCTGACCTCTGCGGGAAGACCCGGGATGGGCGGCTGACTGCCATGAGTTTTGGAATATTCCTCTCCTCTGCTGCTGCGATGTGGCTCCGTATAACACCTGGCCTGTGTGCGGACCACGTCCTTGCCAATAAAGGTTCCGCCGAATACACGGCGAATGGAGTGCCATAGGCTTGGCGCTGCTGCACACGAGCGGAGGCTGACATATCATTCCCGGTGATCGACGAATCCAGCTGCGTCATGTCTCTGCTCATCTGCGCCCGCTTGGAGGCCTGTTCCCGGTCCCCTGCTTTGCAGGGGAGCTTTTTCTGCTGTGTGCAAAAAAGGGGAAAATCCAAAAAGGATTTTCCCCTCCGGTTACGTTATAGAAAACGCAGTTCTAATCTACTTGTTTTTAGAGACCACTTCAACGGCGGTTTCCGCAATCTGCAGTTCCTCGTTGGTAGGAATGACGAGAATCGGGATACGGCTGTCAGGAGCAGAGATGACCCTGGCACCGCTCTTGCGGGCGCGGTTGGCTTCGGGATCAAGCTTGAATCCGATGCCTTCAAGGCCTTCCATGACAGCAGCACGCACGAGTTCATCGTGTTCGCCGATACCGGCCGTGAACGTCACGGCATCGACCTTGCCGCCCAGCAGGAAGAAGTAAGAACCGAGGATCTTCTTGATGCCGTGAACGAGCATACGGAAGGCGAGTTCGGCTCTCTTGTTGCCGTTCTCGCGCTCCTTGTGAACGTCACGCATGTCGGCAGAACCGCAGAGAGCCTGAAGGCCGGACTTCTTGTTCATGAGGGTATCCATTTCCTCAGGAGTGAAGCCCTTCTTCTTCATGATGAAGGGAACGATGGCCGGGTCGAGAGTGCCACAGCGGGTGCCCATGATCATGCCTTCGAGAGGAGTCAGTCCCATGCTCGTGTCGAGGCATTTGCCGTTCTTTGTGCAGCTCAGAGAAGAGCCGTTGCCGAGGTGCATGACGATGCAGTTGGTCTCTGAAAGGGGCTTATGCAGGAACTCTGCGGTCTTCTTGGAGACATAGGTGTGGGAAGTTCCGTGGAAGCCGTAGCGGCGGATATGCAGGTCTTCGTAGTACTCGTAGGGAAGGCCGTACATATAGGACTCAGGCGGCATGGACATACCGAACTGCGTGTCGAAGACGGCAACGTTGGGAGTACCCGGGAAAAGATCCTGGCAGACCTCGATGCCCATGAGGTTGGCCGGATTGTGAAGCGGTCCGAGAGGGATGCAGTCGCGGATGACCTGCTTGACCTGATCGTCGACAAGCTTGGGCTCGGTCATGGCCTCGCCGCCGTGCAGGACGCGGTGGCCGATGGCGTAGATTTCGCTCTTGTCCCTGATGACGCCCTTCTCGGGATCCGTGAGAAGCTGAATGACAAGCTCCATGGCTTCCTTATGAGAGGGGAAAGGCTGCTCCTTCACGATCTTTTCAGCATGATCGCTGTCGGGAGCAATCTTGTGGGTCAGAACACCCATGGGAAGGCCAATGCGCTCGGCGACACCGGAGCAGAGGACCTCATGGCTGTCCATTTCGAGGAGCTGATATTTGCAGGAAGAAGATCCAGCATTAACAACGAGAACTTTCATTCGGGTATCCTTTGTTCTTGCAGAGGCTTGGGTGATTAGGCTTTTTCAGCGGCTTTTTCAGCTGCGGCCTGAATGGCAGTGATGACCACAGTGTTGACAATATCCGGAACCAGGCAGCCACGGGAGAGGTCATTGACGGGCTTGCGGAGACCCTGCAGGACAGGACCGATGGCGATGGCGCCGGCCGCACGCTGAACCGCCTTGTACGTGTTGTTGCCGGTATTGAGATCGGGGAAGATAAAGACGGTGGCGCGTCCCGCAACTTGGCTGTTCGGGAGCTTGGTCTTGGCCACGGTGGGATCGATGGCAGCGTCGTACTGCAGCGGGCCTTCGAGCATGAGCTCTGGAGCCTTTTCCTTGGCGATGCGGGTGGCTTCCTTCACCACGTCCACATCAGCACCCTTGCCGGAATTGCCGGTGGAGTAGGAGAGCATGGCCACGCGGGGCTCAATGCCGAAGAGCTCAGCGGTATGGGCCGAGGTGATGGCGATTTCCGCGAGCTGATCCGCAGTGGGGTTGGGGTTGACCGCGCAGTCGCCGAAGACGAGGACGCGATCCTTGAGGCACATCAGGAAGACGGAGGAAACCACGGAGAATCCGGGACGGGCCTTGATGAACTGGAAGGCAGGACGGATGGTGTGAGCCGTGGTGTTGATGGCGCCGCTGACCATGCCATCGGCGTCTCCTTTCTTGACCATCATGGTGCCGAAGTAGGTGGAATCCATCATGGTATCGCGGGCCTGTTCGATGGTCACGCCCTTCTGCTTGCGGTATTCATAGAAGGAATTGGCGTAGTCCTCGAATTTGGGAGACGTGAGCGGATTGATGATTTCCGCCCTGCTGATGTCGAGCCCGAGGCCGGCGGCCTTGCTGACGATCTTCTGCTTGTCGCCGAGGAGAATGATGTCGGCGGCTTCGCGGCGAAGCAGGATGTCAGTGGCCTGCAGAATACGGGGCTCCTCACCTTCGCAGAGGACAATGCGCTGTCTGCTCTGGCGGGCACGTTCGAGCAGATTGTACTCGAACATAAGAGGCGTGACGCGGCGCGGCTTGGCAGAGGCTGTGATTTTCTGCGCGATGGCCTTGCCATCCACGTAATGCTCAAAGAGGCCAAGAGCCGTGTTGACCTTGCGGGCATCGCAGGGTTCGATGGTTCCCTGCACCTGCTGGACGAACTGGGAAGCGCGGAAGGTGTGATGCTGGGTGACCAGAATGGGCAGAGGAGCTGCGGTAATGCCCTTAAGGATTTCCATGGTGGCATCGGAAGGTCTCAGGCCGCCGGTGAGCAGAACACCGGAAATATTGGGCTGGTTGTTGGAGACCTTGGCGGCGATGGCAGCCAGCAGGATGTCGGAGCGATCGCCGGGGGTGATGATCAGGAGATCCTTTTCCAGGTAGGAAAGGAAGTGATCCACATGCATGGCGGCGATGAGGAAATTGGAGACCAGCACCTCGGGATGTTCGGAACCGCAGATGAATTCGGCGTCGAGAGAGCGGGCTACGTCGCCAAGCGTCGGGCTGCCAAGAGTCTTATCCTCGGGAATGGCGTAGATGAGGGCCTGTTCGCCATCGCGGGCGAAGCCGCTGCGAAGCCCGGAGAGCTCTGCATTGGAAAGGTTGGAGCGGTTGATGACTGTAGTGACCAGGTCACAGTGACTGGTCATGGTGTCCATGCTCATGTGAATGATCTGGCGCAGTTCGGGCAGATTCTTGTCCTTGCCGCTCACCACGAGGAGGACGGGAGCGCCGATATTGCCGGCGATGTCCGCGTTGAGCTCGAATTCAAAGGCCGCATCCTTGCCGCGGAAGTCAGTGCCGAGGCAGAGGACGAAGTCATACTTGGCCTCGAGGGCTTTGAATTTCTTGAGGATGCTTTCTTCGAGGGCGCTCTTGGAATCGCGGTTGATGATGTCGTAGGCCTCGTCTTCCGTGTAAGCGAAGGTGTCGCAGTAATTCTGCTCGAGCTTGAAATATTCGAGGAACAGATTGATTGCGCTGTCCTTCTTGTCGAATTCAGGCTGGGCGATGATAGGCCTGAAGACCGCGATTTTGCTGGTCTGCGTGCTCAGGAGCTGCATGACGCCGAGGGCGATGGCGCTCTTGCCGGAATGCGGGCCGGCAGCGGTGATGTAAAGTGATTTGCTCATAGCGAATTCGGTGCCGCGGAATAAATGTATCCCGACACCGCCTCCCATAGAATTTAGAAATGTTGGCCTTCGTAACGGCAGGTACAGCGTGTGCGGCAATCCGGGCCGGCGGCTGATACCTTCGGGAAGAGGCGGAGAAGAGCGGAAAAGGAGAAAAGACGGTTTGCCCGGAGCCCCCGTCAGGATGCCGGACGGGGCGGAGCCAGCCGCCGGCTTCATGGCGTGCGTACCAAAAAGACGGGTAAGAATAAAGCAAAAAAGGGGGAAAGGAAAGATATGACAGGAAACCGGAGAGCGTTCCGGCTATCAGGGAAAGGTTTGTAAAAAGGCAGGGCGTGAGGAATCCTCACGCCCTGCCATGCTATCGAATATGGTTACTTGTCAGAGGGCTTGATGCCGGGCATTTCGGCAAGCAGCTTGTAGAGCTCGCCGCGTTCCTCATAGAGGCTGCCGAGCTGAGCGCGGAGCTTGGCGGACATTTCGGGATTCTTCTTGGCGAGAGAAGCGTAACGGTTCTCGCCGCTGAGGAATTCGTTGAGGTCGCCAGTGGGTTCCTTGCTGTCAAGCTGGAAGGGATTCTTGCCTTCCTTGGCCAGTTCGGGATTGAAGCGGTAGAGCATCCAGTAGCCGGCCTGCACGGCAAGCTTGCCTTCTTCCATGCTCTTGCCCATGCCCTTGCGGATGCCCTGGTTGATGCAGGGAGCATAGGCGATGATGAGCGAGGGGCCCTTGTAGGCTTCGGCTTCCTTGAAGGCCTTGAGAACCTGGTTCTTGTCAGCGCCCATGCAGATGGAGGCCACGTAGACATAGCCGTAGGTCATAGCCATGCGGCCGAGATCCTTCTTGCCGGTGCGCTTGCCGGCCATGGCAAACTGGGCGATGGCGCCGAGCGGGGTGGCCTTGGAGGCCTGGCCGCCGGTGTTGGAGTACACTTCGGTGTCGAGGACGAGGACGTTGATGTCTTCGCCGGAAGCGAGGACATGGTCGAGTCCGCCGTAACCGATGTCATAGGCCCAGCCGTCGCCGCCGAAGATCCAGCAGCTCTTCTTGGTGAAGAGGTCGGCCATATCGTAGATCTGGTCAGCCAGGGGGCAGTCGATTTCATCGAGGGTCTCAAGGTTGGCCATGACCTTCTCGCCATAGGAGCGGGAAGCTTCAGCGTCGTCCTTGTTGTCCAGCCAGCCCTGCAGGGCATCCTTCAGCTCGCCTTCGACGCCTTCGGTAGCCAGAGCCTTGGTCACGAGGTCGGCCAGCTTGGCGCGGCGCTGCTTGATGCCGGACATAATGCCGAAGCCGTATTCAGCGGCGTCTTCAAAGAGCGAGTTGCCCCAGGACGGGCCGAAGCCGTCTTCGTTGACGGTGTAAGGAGAGGTCGGGGAAGAAGCGCCCCAGATGGAGGAGCAGCCGGTGGCGTTGGCAACGACCATACGCTCGCCGAAGAGCTGGGTGAGAACCTTGACATAAGGAGTCTCGCCGCAGCCGGCACAGGCGCCGGAGAACTCAAGCAGAGGCTGCTGGAGCTGGGAGCCCTTGAGGCTGAAGCGATCCATGAGCTGGCTCTTGACGGAGATGTTGGCTTCAGCGAAGGCCAGGTTGGCCTTCTGGTCGGCCATCTGCGTCTCAAGAGGCTTCATGACCAGGGACTTTTCCTTGGAGATGCAGACGTTGGCGCAGGAGCCGCAGCCGAGGCAGTCTTCAGGGTAGACCTGGATACGGAACTTCATGCCCTTGAGCTCCTTGCCCTTGGCGTCGATGGTCACGAAGCTTTCGGGAGCGCCTTCGAGCTCGTCAGGCTGGGCCACGACGGGACGGATGGCGGCATGGGGGCAGACGAAGGTGCACTGGCAGCACTGCACGCAGGTCTCGGGATTCCATTCGGGAAGCATGATGGCCACGCCACGCTTTTCGAAGGCGGTGGTGCCATTGGGCATGGTGCCGTCAGGAGACATGGCGGAGACAGGCAGATCGCCGCCGTTCTGGGCGAGAATGGGACGAACCACGCTGGAGATGTAGTCGGGATCGCTGTCATGCCTGACAACGGCACCTTCCGTGGTGTCGGCCCAGGAGGCGGGGTAGCTGACTTCGTGGAGGGCGCTGACGGCCTGATCCACAGCGGCGATGTTCATGTTGACGATCTTGTCGCCCTTGCTGCCGTAGGTCTTCTTGATGGATTCCTTGAGCAGGGCCACGGCCTTGTCAAAAGGAATGACGTCGGCGAGCTTGAAGAACGCGGTCTGCATGACCATGTTGATGCGGCCGCCGAGGCCGACGTTCTGGGCCACGTCAACTGCGTCGATGGTGAAGAACTTGAGGTGCTTGCGGGCAATGGTATTCTTCATGGACGCGGGAAGGTTTTCTTCCAGGGCCTTGAGATCCCAGTTGCAGTTGAGCACGAAGGGGCCGCCGTCCTTGATGCCGCGAAGAAGGTCGTACTGCGTGACGTAGGCTGCCTTGTGGCAGGCCACGTAGTCGGCGCTCTGGATGAGGTAGCAGGACTTGATGGGAGACTTGCCGAAGCGCAGGTGCGAAGCAGTGAAGCCGCCGGATTTCTTGGAGTCGTAAGCGAAGTAGGCCTGGGCGTAGAGGTCGGTGTTGTCACCGATGATCTTGATGGCCTGCTTGTTGGCGCCCACGGTGCCGTCAGAGCCGATGCCGTAGAAGAGACAGCTAATGGTGCCTTCGGGAACGGTGCTGAAGCTGGGACCGATTTCGAGGGAAGTGTTGGTGACATCATCTTCGATGCCCACGGTGAAGTGGTTCTTGGGCTGCATGCCGAGCAGGTTGTCGTAGACAGCCTTGACCATGGCAGGCGTGAAGTCCTTGGAGCCGAGGCCGTAGCGGCCGCCAACGATGTTGGGAGTGTAGCCGCCCTTTTCCTGGAAAGCGGTGCACACGTCCTGATACAGAGGCTCGCCGAGAGAGCCGGGTTCCTTGGTACGGTCGAGGACAGCGATCTGACTGACCGTGCTGGGGATGACCCTGAGCATGTATTCGGGAGCAAAGGGACGGAAGAGGTGCACCTTGACGAGGCCGACGCGCTCGCCTTCGGCGTTCAGACGGTTGACGGTTTCCTCAATGACTTCGCAGGAAGAACCCATGCTGATGATCACGCGGTCAGCTTCGGGATCGCCCACGTACTCGAAGAGGTGATGCTCACGTCCGGTGAGGGCGGCCACCTTCTTCATGTTGGCTTCCACGATGGCAGGCACGCGCTGATGGTTGCTGTTGGCGGCCTCGACGTTCTGGAAGTAGATGTCGGGGTTCTGGGCGGTGCCGCGGGTCTCGGGATGCTCGGGGTTCATGCCGCGGGCGCGGAATTCAGCGATGGCGTCCCAGGGAACGAGCTTGCGGATGTCGTCGTAGTCGATGACTTCGATCTTCTGAATTTCGTGAGAAGTGCGGAAGCCGTCGAAGAAGTGCAGCATGGGGACGCTGGATTCGAGGGCAGAAAGGTGGGCGACCAGAGCGAGGTCCATGCATTCCTGAACGGAGTTCGAGCAGAGCATGGAGAAACCGGTCTGGCGGCAGGCCATGACGTCCTGATGATCGCCGAAGATGCACAGGGCATGGCTGGCGAGAGCGCGGGCAGCCACATGGAAGACGCCGGGCAGGAGTTCGCCGGCAATCTTGTACATGTTGGGGATCATGAGGAGCAGGCCCTGGGAGGCCGTGTAGGTGGAAGCCAGAGAGCCGCTGGCAAGCATGCCATGCACGGCACCGGCGGCACCGGCCTCGGACTGCATCTCTCGGACGGACACGGTCTGGCCGAAAACGTTCTTGACGTTTTTGGAAGCCATGTCGTCGACAACCTCGCCCATGACAGAGGACGGGGTGATGGGGTAGATGGCGGCAGTGTCAGAAAGCGCGTACGCGATCCACGCGGTAGCGGTGTTGCCGTCCATGGTTTTCATCTTTGCCATGTGTTTCCTCCTAAGAAACAACTCAGTCTCGCAAGTCAAACATGCGTGTCAGCAGAACACTGGTCAGTCTGTGGTGTGTCGGATTCTTTCCGTGACTTCGTGAACTTCACCCGTCAGGGGGCGAAGGCGGGACCGCTCCAGTGTTGGCCATCCTGCGAAAAAATTTTTCTTAAAGCGCGGTCAATTTAGCAGGAAGATAGAGGTTTGCAAACTGAAATTATTGCTCATTTTTTAATGATGCTGTCGATTCTCAGCCTTTTTTGCTCTGGATCCTCAATCTGGGGGGGCATATAATAAAAAATTTCATGATTGAAAAGTGGTAATGTCACAGGGCGCATGGAAAAACATCCGCCGTTACTCTGTGAGCTCTGCGTCTGACTGGCGGCTTTTGTATGGATGGAAGGGGGCTGCTGCCTGTCTCTCCGTGTTCCCTGTCAGGCTAGGCAGGCAGGGACTTTGCGGGTATTGTAGCGGCGAAATGACGGAGGACGGCGTCTGTTTGTCCCCGCCCCCAGAAAAACGGAGTATGAACATGGCGAAGCAATGGCCCGGCGCGGGCTGCGTGGCTGCTCCCCAGCCGGACAGGCTGCCTGTAGGACGTGATTTTCCCTGGCTTGCCCCTCTGGCCGGGTACAGCGATCTTCCTTTCAGGGCGTTGTGCCGGGAGTACGGGGCCGCATGCTGCGTCACGGAAATGGTGAGTGCCAAGGGGCTCTGTTATAATGGAGGGAATACCTGGAAAGTGCTCGCTACGGCGGACGTGGACACGCCCCTCGTGGTGCAGCTTTTCGGGGCCGAGCCGGAATTTCTGGAAAGGGCCGTCCATATTCTGAGGGAAAGGGGCTTTGTCTGGTTTGATCTCAACATGGGGTGCCCCGTTCCCAAAGTGGCGAAGCAGGGCGCCGGCGTCACCATGCTGACGGATCCCGACAACGCCCTTGCCTGTGCAAAAGCCATGATCGGCGCCGCGGAACCAGGGCATGTCAGCTTCAAGCTCAGGCTCGGGGTCACGGATAAGAACCGGAACTGGCTTGATGTGGCGCGGCGCCTTGAAGACGCCGGTGCCGGTCTCATCACCCTTCATCCCAGAACGGGGAAGGAGGGATACGGCGGGCATGCCCACTGGGAGGAACTCCGGCGCGCGAAGGAAAGCCTCGGCGTGCCCGTCCTGGCCTCAGGCGATCTCTTCACCGCGGCTGACGGCGTGCGGTGCCTCGAGGAGACAGGCGTAGATGGTGTCATGTATGCCCGCGGAGCCCTGACAAACCCCAGAATCTTCAGTGATCATCACAGTCTCGCCTCAGGGATGTCTCCGGAGCCGCAGACGGCCGGAGAACTCAGAAAGATGATTCGGAGGCATATGGAACTTATCGGCCTTTACGGAGGAGAGGACAATGCTCTCTTCCGCCTGCGGAGTATCGTGCCCCGCTATGTGCGTTCCATGCCGGGCGTACGCTTCCTCAGGCAGAAACTCTGCGTCTGCGGAAGCTTCGCCGAACTTGATCAGATTCTGGATGACTTCCTCCTGCACAACGCCAGGGCCGTTGACGGAGAGCACACCTTTCACGATACAAAGAAGAATATTGAACCGGAGGACACAGGAGATGGATGTTAAACGCGCCGGCACGGCCGGGTTCTGCATGGGAGTGAGCCTGGCGCTGCACAAACTGGAGATGGCCATAGAAGCCAATGGAACGGGGGGCAGCGCTCCCCGCAGGATCTGTACGTGCGGCCCCATCATTCACAATCCCCAGGTTCTTGCCTCCTATGAAGCCAGGGGCGTTGTCTGCCTGAAGAGTGTCGATGGAGCCCGGGCCGGAGATACTGTTCTCATCCGCGCGCACGGCGTACCCATGCAGGCCGAGGCAACACTGCGGGACAGTGGCGCTGAAATCATCGATGCTACATGTCCGCGCGTGAAGAAGGCTCAGCTCGCCATCGCGAATTCCACGGGATCCGGGTCCTCGCTGCTTCTTTTTGGCGACGCTGATCATCCCGAAGTTCGCGGACTTATTTCCTACGCGCACGGCAGAAGCCTTGTATTTGCGAGTCTTGAGGAACTGACTGCCCTGAATCCGGATCCCTCGGAGCCCTGGGTGCTGGCCTCGCAGACGACTCAGGACGCGTCTGAGTTCGCCCGCATCCGGGAATATCTCGAAGGAAGACTGCCCCGGCTTGAGGTCCTCGCCACCATCTGTGACGCGACAGGCGAGCGCCAGGCAGAGGCCCGCTCCATAGCTTCGGGTGTGGAAGCCATGGTTATCGTGGGCGGCCACCAGAGCGGCAACACGAAGAGACTGGCTGCGCTGTCCGCGGAATGCGGCATCGCCACCTACCATGTCGAGTCGGCTTCCGAACTCAGGGCTGTGGATTTCAGGAACGTGCGCAGTGTGGGACTGACGGCCGGGGCCTCCACGCCAAAAAACCTCATCGATGAAGCGGAGGAATGGCTGAAACGCCTTCCGTAGCAGCGCCGGAAGAGCCGGAGTCTGATCCCCGGACGGGGAGTCAGGAGGAGCAAAATGTCTTTTATTCTCGGAACTGCAGGACATATCGACCATGGCAAGACCACGCTTGTGCGTGCGCTTACCGGCATAGACTGCGATCGTCTCGGCGAGGAGAAAAAGCGCGGCATCACTATTGAGCTGGGCTTTGCCTGGCTGGATCTTGGAAATGGCGACAGGCTGGGCATCGTTGACGTCCCGGGACATGAGCGCTTCGTGAAGAATATGGTGGCCGGCGCGGCGGGCATCGACATGGTCATGCTGGTCATCGCCGCGGACGAGGGCGTCATGCCCCAGACAAGGGAGCACCTTGAAATCTGCAGCCTGCTCGGCATCAGGGAAGGTTTCGTCGTGCTCACCAAAAAAGATATGGTCGACGCCGACTGGCTCGGTCTTGTCAAAGAGGATGTCAGAAATTTCCTCAAAGGCTCGTTTCTGGAAAACGCTCCTGTTCTGACCGTCTCCGCTGTCACGGGTGAGGGAATTCCGGAGCTGAAGGACTACATCATCAGGCGTGTGGCATCTCTCACCCCGCCGAGGCGGCCGGACATATTCCGGCTTCCCATAGATCGCTGCTTCTCCCTCAAAGGCCACGGCACAGTTGTAACGGGTACTGTCATTTCGGGGAGTGTCCGGCATGATTCGGACGCGGCCGTCATGCCAGAGAATCTGCCTGTGCACATCCGTACGCTGCAGCGTCATGGCAGGGACGCTGAAGAGGTGGATGCCGGTGAACGCTGCGCAGCCAATCTTCAGAACGTTGAAGTTCAGGATGTGAGCCGTGGCTCAACGCTGGCGCTGCCTGGGACGCTTTTCCCTTCCTCCCGCTGGATAGTGCGTCTGCGCATGCTGAAGGACGCGCCTCACGCACTCCGGCATCAGGGGGAAGTTCATTTCCATCATGGCACCAGGGAAATGGAGGCCCGCCTGCATTTCTTCGGCGAAAAAGAGGTGCTCCCCGGAGCAGTGACTCTGGCAGAGGTGCGTTTCTCCGGACCTGAAGTGGCTGTTTTCGGCGATCACTGCGTGATACGCGCCGGTGTGCCTCTGCGCGCTGCTGCAGGATGCCTTGTCCTCTCTCCCCTGCCGCCTGAAATCCGCCGCAGCGATCCGCAGCGGGAGCACAGGCTCGCTCTTCTTGCAGGTCTTGCCGAACTGGCTGATCAGGGGACGCCCGAAAGCGACGCGGAACTCCTCTCGGCCGTGCTTGAGCTGAGAGGAAGTGAGGGCGCCACCAGAGCTCTTCTGAAGGTGCTTACCGGGCTGACGTCGAAGCGTCTCGACAGGGCTGTTCAGGCTCTGTCTTCAAAAAAGAAGGCCGTGTGCTTCGACAGAACGGCTCAGGGCTGGATTAGCGCGCCGGATTTTGTCCGTCTCGGAGAAGCCTGTCTGAAAAGAGCCGCCGACCTTCACAGGGCAGATCCGCTGAAACCAGGCTACGCCCAGGCGGCTCTGGGGGCAGGGTGGTCCCAGGGCCTTTCCCCGAAGCTTGTGCAGAAGGTCTTTGAAGATTTGCTCCGGCAGGGAAAGCTGATCCAGGCCGGGGATGTCATCTGCCTCCCCGGACATGAGGTTATCCTCGACGAGAGCCAGCAGAAACTGCGCGAAGCTATGCTTGGCGCCTTCAGGAAAGGAGGGCTTACCCCGCCCAACCTTTCTGATGTCATCGCCGCTGCCGGATCGACGGAAAAGGCGGCTGCCGCACTGCTCAGGGTGCTCACCCGGGATAAGGAAATCTACAGAGTGAGCGACAGCCTTTATTATTCAAAGGAAGCCGTTGAAGAGATACGCGGGAAAGTGACGGAATGGTTCAAGACCCATGACGATCTTTCTGTGGCCGGCATGAAGGAGCTTCTGGGACTTTCCCGTAAATTCATTATCCCGCTTCTGGAGTTCCTCGATCAGGAAAAGATCACGGTGCGCATTGGAGACAAAAGGCAGCTGCGCAGCCGTTAGGCGTTGGGGGTGCGGCCGGACTGTCCGCTGGTGCCTGAAATTGCTTGAGTCGGATCCTGAAACAACGTATGACTGCAAAACCTGCACATTAAATCTGATGCGGCCGGGATCTTTCCCAGCTGTTTTTTCAATGAGGTCAAAAATATGCAAATTCGTCTCCTCGCGCTTCCTGTCCTGGTTCTTTCCCTCCTGCTCGGGGCCTGCCAGGATCCTTTTTCCGGTTCTTCCCCCAAGGTCGGCGTCGTCGACCTCAGCCGTCTTGTGACGGACAGCAATCCCGGCAAGGCCGCAAGGACCTTCCTGGAAAATATGCAGAAGGATTTCAATGATCGTCTGACCGGTCTGAGCAAGCAGGCTCAGGACAATCAGAAGGACGAGAAGGCCGCCCAGCAGCTGCAGTCTACCTATATGAACCTGCAGCAGCGCATGCAGGCCGAGGAGCAGAATGTGAATAACGCTCTCCTCGAGCACGTGCTGAGTGTGATCAAGAAATACCGCGAGCAGAACGGCCTGACCGTTATCCTGCGTTCAGAGGCCGCGCTTGATTACGACAAGTCCCTGGATGTGACGGATCAGCTGCTTGCTGAAGTGAACAAGCAGAACATTGAATTCAAGCCCGTTACACATGACGAGAAGCCTCAGGCCGCTCCTGCCACAGGCAGCGACAAAAAGGTAAATGAAGCTCCTGCCGCGCCGGCCGCCCCCGCAGCCGACAGCAACGCCGGGGCTCAGAAGGCTCCTGCTGAGAGCGGGCCCGCTGCGAAGTAACAGCTTCTGAAGAACGTTCCAGAGGACGTGAAGGCCGCTGCCCTGACGGGCGGCGGCCTTTTTTGTTCTGCTGAGAACTTTCTCCGGGCCCACAACCTGCGTCAGCGCCGCCAGCCTGGCTTTCCTCTTTCTGGCTGTGCTGAGGGCTCTTTTTAATGCGCGGAAGAGGGGCCAGCCGGATGTCCGGCCCAGACCGGAACCTCTGCAGGGAGCTGGCCCCGCACCGTGGATGCCGCAGCCCGGGGGGCCGGAGAAGCAACAGCGTTATCTGGCCACGGCAGCTCCTTTGAAGGGGAGAGGGATGGTTCCTTCCTTCTCCGGCAGATGGCCCCTCCCCGTCCTCTCAGTTGGAATGCGGATTTTGTGCAGAGACGAAAAGAGGCGCGCCCCCAAAGGGGACGCGCCTCTTTATGGTTTTAGAGAGGGGAGCTGCTTTAGTAAGCGTGTTCCTCGTCGGCGATGGTGTCAGCGTCAAGCTTGTGAGAGAAGAGCCTGTAGGCCCAGAACTGGTAAAGCAGGACGATGGGCACCATGACCAGAGCGACCACCAGCATGATTTCGAGAGTCAGGTCGGAGGAACAGCCGTTGAAGGCGGTCACTGTCGCTGCCGGATCGATGGAGGAGATGATCATGCCCGGGAACATGCCAAGGACACCGAAGAAGGTCACGCCGAGGATGAAGAGGGCGCTGGAAAGCCAGGCCATCAGGAACTTCTGGCAGGCCACCATCTTCTTGATCCCGAAGAGGCCGACGAGGGCCGCGAGCGGAATAAAGAGCAGGAAGGGATGGTGCAGGAAGTTGGCGTAGGTATTGGTGTAGAAGGCTGTCAGACCGAGGAAGGCTATGAGCAGGACAAGTACGACAGGCCAGAGAACGAGCACGGCGGACAGAGCCCTTCCCTGAAGCGCGTCCTTGCTCCTGAAGCAGAGCCAGAGAGCTCCGTGCAGGGCGAACATGGCCAGGAAAAAAACGCCTCCGGCCAGGCCGTAAAGATTGAGGAACGTAAGCAGGCTGCCGTGGAAGACGCCCTGGGCGTCAACAGGGATGCCCTTGAAAAGATTGGCGAAAGCCACGCCCAGAAGGACAGCGGCGGCAAGGTTGACGATGAAATGGATGGTGTCCCAGAGTCCGCGCCAGGCCGGATGGTCAATCTTGTTGCGGAATTCAAAGGAAACCGCACGCAGGATGAGCGCGAAGAGAAGGACGATGAGGGGAAGGTACAGCGCGGAAAACATGACCGCGTAGGTCTTGGGGAAGGCGGCAAACGTCACGCCGCCGGCGGCGATGAGCCAGACCTCGTTGCCATCCCAGAAGGGGCCGGCCGCATTGTAGACGACGCGGCGCTCGCCCTCGTTCTTTGCAACGAAAGGCAGGAGCGCGCCGAGCCCCAGGTCGAATCCGTCAAGAATGAAGTAGACGGCCCAGAGCAGGCACCAGAGAATGAACCATATGGTTGCCAGCATAGTTATGCCTCCTCAGCAGGCCCCTTGCGGGCGTTCTTGACGAGCAGAATGATATCGAGCAGTCCGAGTAGCGAGTAGACAATGATGAAGCCCGCGAGGGTCACGGCAATGTCTGTGGCGGAAACAGGAGAGACTGCGTCAGAGGTACGCATGAGATTGAAGACAATCCATGGCTGCCTGCCGATTTCGGCAACGGCCCAGCCTGCCGCTATGGAAAAGTAGGGCAGGGGAATGAACCAGACGAGCAGTTTCAGCAGTCTCGGATCGATGACTTCTCTCTTGCGCAGCCAGAAGGCCCAGAGCGAAACGAGAATGAAGAGGACGCCGAAGGCGGCCATGATGCGGAAGCTCCAGAAAGTGGGAACGACAGGCGGACGATCCTGCTTGGCAAAATCATTGAGGCCTTTCACCTCGTGTTTGAAGTCGCCATAAGAAAGGAAGCTCAGGATGCCGGGCACGCCGATGGCCTGAATTTTGTTGCCGTCTTCACCGGGCACCACGAAAAGATAGAAGGGGGCTGATTCCGTGGTCTCCCAGTGGCCTTCCATGGCAGCCAGCTTGGAGGGCTGATAGGTGCTCACGTTCTTGCCCTGAATGTCTCCGGACACGGCGGCCAGGAGAGCGATGATCAGGGTAAAGGGCGCCGCCATCCGGAAAGAGCGGCGGAAGAAGTCGGCGTGGGTTCCGCGCAGAATGTGCCAGGCGGAAATGCCGAGGACGAAGAAGCCGGCGAGCAGCCAGGCAGTAATGACAGTATGGGCGAACATGCCCCAGGCATAGGGGTTGAAGACGACGGCGCTGAAGCTCTCAAGCTCGGCCCTGCCGTTGCGGAGAACGAAGCCCACGGGATTCTGCATGAAGCCGTTGGCAAGAATAATCCACAGGGCAGACAGGTTGCCACCGATGACCACGAGCCAGCCGCAGATGCAGTGGGCTTTGGCACTCAGTTTTTTCCAGCCGAAGACCCACACCGCGAGGAACGTGGATTCCATGAAGAACGCGACAGTGGCTTCGATGGCCAGCAGGGAGCCGAAGATATCGCCGACAAATTCAGAATAGCGCGACCAGTTGGTGCCAAACTGGAATTCGAGGGTGATGCCGGTGACGACACCCAGCGTAAAGTTGATGAGAAAAAGTTTTCCCCAGAATTTCGTGTGTCTTAACCAGGTTTCATCGCCGGTCCTGACGTAGCGTGTTTCCATCCAGGCAATAAGGACGGAAAGACCCAGTGTCAGAGGCACAAAGATGAAGTGGAAAAAGACAGTGACAGCGAACTGTAGTCTGGACAGCAGAACTGCATCCATGATCTTTTCCTTCCTCCGTATGGGATACCGCCGGTTCTCCCTCCATCCCGAGGGGCTGCATATAGCAAACGGTATCTGTTTGTGTGCCGCGGGGCCTTGTTCATGCCGGCCCGCGGCAAAGTTATACATGCCTGCCGCAGGGGGGTCTAGAAAAAAACAGGGCTCAACAACTAATAATGAGAATCAATATCATAAAATAAGAGCTATGACAAGGAACCTTCTGGACACCTTTTTGATGGGGCTCCCTTGCGCTTTGGCACGCCGGACTTATTTTTTTGCCAGACCGCGGAAAAGACGCTTTCATGTATTTCAGTCAGGCTTTCCGCGAATCGCGTAAAAATACTGTACGGCGCCCTCCGGCGCCGGGATGGAGGATATATCATGACTGAGGAAACTCAGACCCCGGAAGCGGGGAAAAAGACCTGTGAGTTCAAGGCAGAAGTCCGCAAGGTACTCCAGATTCTGACAAACTCCCTGTATACGAACAGAGAAATTTTCCTGAGAGAGCTTGTCAGCAACGCATCGGACGCCCTGGACAAACTGCGTTTCCGCCAGAGCAAGGGCGAGACTCCGTCTGTATCCGATCTTCCCCTGGAAATCCGCATCACACTGGACAAGGACAAGAAGATCCTGACCATCGCTGATACCGGCATCGGCATGACCGAACAGGATCTTGCCGACAACCTCGGCATCATCGCCCGTTCCGGCTCCGAGAATTTTCTCGCCCAGCTGGCCGCGCAGTCAAAAACCACGGATGACAAGGGCCAGGCCAGGCCGGCTGATGCCTCTCAGATCATCGGCCGTTTCGGCGTGGGCTTTTATTCCGTGTTCATGGTAGCCAAGAAGGTCGACGTCATTTCCCGTCCCGCTTTTGGCGGTGACGGAAAGGCCCATATGTGGGAGAGCGACGGTCTCGGATCCTACACCCTGTCCGAATCCTCTGATGAGGAGCCGAAGCGCGGCACGAAGATAGTCGTCTATCTCAAGGACGATGCCGAGGAGTTCGCCGAGAAGTACAGGGTGGAGGCTATCATCCGCAAGCATTCCGCCTTTGTTCCTTTCCCTGTCTATGTCGACGGCGAGCACGTGAATACGCAGACAGCCCTGTGGCGTGAGCCCAAGAGCCAGGTGAAGCCGGAGCAGTACAAGGAGTTCTATAAGTCCTTTACCTACGATTCCAAGGATCCCCTGGACTATCTCCACATCAGCGTGGACCTGCCCGTGCAGTTCAATGCGCTGCTCTACATTCCTGACAACAGGCTCGATTATTTTGGTCAGGATCATGAGTACTGGGGCCTCGATCTTTTCTCCCGCCGCATTCTCATCCAGCATCACAACAAGGAACTGATTCCCGACTATCTCGCCTTCATAAAAGGCGTCGTAGACACTGAGGACCTGCCCCTCAATATTTCACGTGAAACATTGCAGGAGAACAGAGTCCTCAGGAAGATTAATCAGACCATAGTGAAGCAGATCCTCGGCCACCTCGAGAAGCTGGCCAAGGAAAAGCCCGACGTCTACAAAAAGTTCTGGGAGGATCACGGCCGCATCTTCAAGCTCGGCTATCAGGACTTCCCCAACCGCGAACGCATTGCCGGCCTGATGCGTTTCAATACCTCCAAGCTGGATGACGAGAAGGCTCTCAGCAGCTTTGATGAGTATATGTCCAGGGCCTTGCCCGGCCAGAAGACGTTCTGGTATGTGTCCGCCCCGAACCGCGAGGCGGCCCTCCTGAACCCGCACATGGATCTCTTCCGGAAGAAGCAGATCGAGGTGCTCTTCCTCTACGAGCCTGTGGATGAATTCTGCATGGAAGGTCTCGGCAAGTACAAGGACTGGGACTTCAAACCCATCGAGGGTGCTTCCGAGAAGGATCTCAAGGATTTTGCCGACAAGGATGAAGGCGCGCCCAAGGCAGCTCCCCTGTCCGAAGACGACGCCAAATCCTTTGACGGCCTTGTCAGCCGCATGAAGGAAATCCTTGGGGACAAGGTCAAGGACGTCACTGTTTCAACGCGTCTCGCTGACAGCGCCGCATGCCTGTCGTCCGAAGACGGCATGACGTCGGCCATGGACAAGTTCATGCGGGTCATGCAGAAGGACGACAAGATCCCGGTGAAGACCCTCGAGGTCAACAAGGATCATCCTCTGCTCCGCAGTCTGCTGCGCATTTACAAAGCTGACGCCGGAGACAAAACCCTGACCACCATGGTACAGGCCCTCTTTGATGAGGCGCTGCTCATGGACGGCTATATGAAGGACCCCCAGGAAGTCGCTGCCAGAAGTGCCGGACTGCTTGAGCAGGCCGCTGCCTGGTATGCCGAAGTAAAGAAACTCTGATGCCCCGCGGAAGTTCGCTTCTGCTGAAATGAAAAAAAGGATCCGGTTTATCAGAAACCGGATCCTTTTTTTAATGCCTGTGGCACAGGTAGATATATTCGTCGATGAGGCTCTGTATGGTGCCGAGCACGCCTCCACCCGCCATGGGATGCCCGAACAGCCTGTCCCGCTCCCGGATCAGACTGTCCTTGTCGATGGCACCCGGCATGGTGGGGCGCAGTGTTTCGGCGAGCCGGGCGGCCAGAAGATAGCTTTCTGCGCCAGGGAAGAATTCGCCGCACAGCTGCGTGAACTCCTTCCGCCGCTCCTCCCAGAATGTCAGGGCTTCTCCTGTCCGGGGCAGGGAAAGGGCTGCGTGAAAAGAGGCCAGAAGATTATTGCACATAATCCCCGGCAGCCCCGGTTTCCAGCAGGTGAGCCAGCTCGTGCGCTTGAAAAAGAGCCTGTGCTCAATGGCAAGCTCCATGATACCAAGCATATCCCGGAAGGCTTTCTCCACGCCGGACGGCGCAGAATCCGATGCCGGGGGAGTGGAGAAGAGATTCCACTGGGAAATACCCCTCTCTTCCAGCACGGCTCCCGTGAAAAGCGAGAGAATGTGGCACAGCCACTGGTTTGCCTGGGGGCTCTCCGGCGTTTCCAGGTGCGAATAGCTGAGTATATATTCTCCGCGGCCGTAGCCGCCATGGACGATGAGTTCTGATGATGTGAGAAAATCAGCGGACAGGTTGACGCCGTAAAGCGCAAGCCAGTCCCTGAAGGCGTGGTTGGGGACACTGGAAAGCGGCAGATCGGCAATCCAGAAATCCGTATCCGGCGCCTTGTAGCGCGCGAGGACGTCCACGTCGCCGCCTATGTTGCCAAAGCGTCCCGGCCACCAGACGGGGAGCGATGCCTCAGGACTGTCCCACCGGGGCGTGAAAGGAGACGGGCTGATCGTTGCCCGGACGTGTCCGGAAATGAGGTGGAGAATGCGCTCCGGATAGCTGGCGCGGCCCCAGGGACAGAGCCCGAGTCCCTTATTGTGGGAGAGGGCGAGACCGGCTCCTCCGCAGAATCCGAGATACCTGCCCCCGGCCTGCACGAAGTCCCGGACAGCCTGCTGACCTTCGGGCCCCAGACCTTCGGCTTTGAGCCTGGCGGAACCTCCCGGAACGACGAGCAGAGAGACGGCAGGGCCGGCGGCAGAGCCTTGCTTGCGAAAAAGAGCCCCTTGGGCTATGTCAGAACCTTTAAGGAGCCGTACCGGGAAGTCGAGGTCCCTGAGGGCTCTCAGGGCCATGAGTCCCCATATGTGGGAGTCATCCCACAACACGGCAATGGGCGATGTGTTCAGCATATACCGGTACTATCCTCGACAATTAGGGAGATTGCAAGATGTCAGAAGAGCTTCCCAAGGGTTACGATCCCCATGGCGTCGAGACAAAATGGCGCAAGCATTGGCGGGACGAAAAAACCTTCACACCCGATCCGGATGCCCCAGGCGATCCTTATTCGATTGTCATTCCCCCGCCAAACGTCACCGGTGCCCTTCATATAGGTCATGCCCTCAATCTGACGCTCATTGACTCCCTCTGCCGCCATTACCGCCAGAAAGGGCGCAATGTGCTCTGGGTGCCGGGAACGGATCATGCCGGCATCGCCACGCAGAACGTCGTGGAACGTGCCCTGGCCAAGGAAGGCAAGCGCCGTCAGGATCTGGGAAGAGAGAAATTTATCGAGCGCGTATGGGCCTGGCGCGAGGAATACGGCAACCGCATCCTCAACCAGATTGACGCCATGGGCTGCTCTGTGGACTGGACGCGTCTGCGCTTCACCATGGACGAGGGCCTTTCCCGCGCCGTGCGCAAGGTTTTCGTCCAGCTGTACCGCGACGGGCTTATCTACCGCGGCAAATACATCATCAACTGGTGTTCCCGCTGTCATACGGCCCTTGCTGATGACGAAGTTGAACACACCGACGTCAAGGGCAGCCTCTGGAAGATCCGTTATCACCTGGCCGACAGCGATCAGTCTGTGGTCATTGCCACGACCCGTCCCGAGACCATCCCGGGCGATACCGCCATCTGCGTGCACCCCGATGATGAACGCTACAGGGATCTGGTCGGAAAAACCGCCATTGTGCCTATCTGCGGCCGTCATATTCCGATTATCGCGGACCGCTATGTCGATCGTGAGTTCGGCACGGGTGCCCTCAAGGTCACTCCCTGCCATGACCATAACGACTGGGCTCTCGGCAAGAATCACAACCTCGAGTTCATCCAGGTCATCGACGAAGACGGTATCATGAAGCCTGAGGCCGGAAAATACGCCGGACTCACCAAGCAGGCCTGCCGTGAGGCTATCATTAAGGATATTGAGGAAGCCGGAGATCTCGTGGGAATCGAACCTCTCGTGCACTCCGTCGGGCACTGCTACCGCTGTCATACTGTTGTGGAACCCCATGTCTCCCAGCAGTGGTTCGTGGCTACCACCAAGATGGCCCCGAAAGCCCGCGCTGCCATGCCGGCCGAAACCAGGCTTCTTCCTGACAGCTGGCTGAAGACGTATTATCACTGGCTCGACACCATCCGTGACTGGTGCATCAGCCGTCAGATCTGGTGGGGGCACCGGATTCCCGCCTGGACGTGTCAGAAGTGCGGCAACCTGATGGTCGAGGAAGAGGCTCCCCACTGCTGCTCCAAGTGTGGAAGCACGGATCTGCACCAGGAAGAAGATGTTCTCGACACCTGGTTCTCCTCCGCACTGTGGCCTTTCTCCACCATGGGGTGGCCCGACGATACCAAGGAACTGAGGAAGTGGTTCCCGACCAGCGTCCTCGTGACGGGCTTCGACATCCTCTTCTTCTGGGTGGCCCGCATGATGATGATGTCCCAGCACTTCATGGGACAGGTACCTTTCAAGGACGTCTACCTCCACGCTCTGGTGCGCGATTCCACGGGCCGCAAGATGTCCAAGTCCACGGGCAATGTTATTGACCCGGTCAAGATGATTGATCAGTACGGCTGCGATGCCCTGCGCTTCACTCTTATGGCCTTCGCCGCCATGGGCCGCGACATCAAGCTCTCCGAGGAACGTATCGAGGGCTACCGCCACTTCGTGAACAAGGTCTGGAATTCCGCCCGGTTCACCCTGATGAATCTCGGTGAGAGCGCTCCGGATCCGGTCGATCTTACGAAAGTCAAAGGGCTTGATAACCAGTGGATCCTGCACCGTCTTGAGATCCTCAAACAGGAAGAGGACAAGGCCTTCGAGGAATACCGGTTCAACGACGTGGCCCAGGGATGCTACAAGTTCCTGTGGAGCGAGTTCTGCGACTGGTACCTCGAACTCGTGAAGTCCGACATGCAGGACCCAGGCCGCAAACCCGAGTCTCAGTATGTCCTCTACACGGTGCTGAAGGAATTCCTTATCCTTCTGCATCCCATCATGCCTTTTGTTACCGCAGAGATCTGGCAGGCACTCCCCGGCCACGCCGGTGAGGACATCGCCGTCATGCCTTATCCTGAAATGCGTCCCGGCTGCCTCAATCCTGAAAAGGCCGCGCAGATGGAATTTATCCAGGGCGTCATCGTGTCCGTCCGCACCATCCGTGCCGAACTCGGCATCAGCCCCGGCCACAGGCTTACGCTGCGCCTGCATCCCGCGGATGAGAAGCAGCTTGCTCTCATTGAGGAAAACAGGCCGCTTATTATGTCCCTGGCCAAACTCGAAGATATGCAGGCCGGTGCCGGTGTGCACGCCCCCAAAGCGTCCGCTTCCGACGTCGTGCAGGGCTGCCAGATAATCGTGCCCCTGAAGGGCAACGTCGATCTCAACGGAGAAGTGGCCCGCCTCGAGAAGGAAATGGGCAAGATTCAGAACGGACTCGATATGGTCAGCAAGAAGCTGTCCAATAAGAGTTTCGTTGAACGCGCCAAACCAGAGGTGGTGGAGCGTGAACGCGCCCGCGCCGCTGAACTCTCTGATTCCCTGGAAAAGCTGAAGAAGCTGAAAATCCGCTTTACGGAAGCCATGCAGGGAGAGGATGACTGATATGAAGGCAGCCTTCAAGGTATGTCTTCTTTTCGTTCTGCTGGCTCTGGTGGGCCCGGGAAGTGCTCTCGCGCTCACCAGCCAGCAGGCTGTCGAAAAGATCCGGGCCGCCTTTGATGAGAAAACCATACGTCAGGGGCTTGATGAGGTCCGCTATTTCAAAATGGCGGGCTTCATCTATCAGCCGGCCCTGTCCGTTCCGCGTTCGGGCACCTGTCCTATAGAGGAAATCTGGGATCAGAAGGCCGTTATGAGCGGCATGGTTGCGTGTGACCGCACCAATGCTTTTTTCTACGGCACCTATGATGATTTGAGGCAGGAGACTGAGATTCTCAGAAAGCTCATGCCCCAGGTGGCGCCTCTGGGCGTCAGCCCGGAAGAGCAGAAGATGCTGCAGAAAGAAATGGATACGGAGAAGGGACGCGCCATGCTGGCCAGGCGCATCGGGCATGTGCTCGATGAGCTGCTCTCCCACGCAGGCAGGAGTGAGAAGGATCTGCGCTTCCTCTGCGCTCATCTTTACGGTGACCAGATAGAGCGTTTTTATACGGCCTGCGTCATGGTACTCGCCGCAGCCGAGAGCGGCACGCTCACGCCTCTCTACCACGTGCGCGTGGACTGGGGCAGGAAAATGGCTGATCTGCTGCTCGAATTTTCTGCAGCCGGACTTGTGGGCGACAGGGCAAAATCCCTCGAAAGACATGCAAAGCTGAAGGAACTGTACCGCCTTTGTTCGGCTAATAATTACAGCCCGCCGCTGGCCAATCTGCGTAAAATCTTCAGAATCTGCCAGGAAGAGCGCAATCATTACATTGTCCCCTGTCAGTAGCGGAGGGACAGGTACAGCGGCGGAATTGATAGGAGTCTGCAGGAATGTCTGTGAATATCGGAAATCTTGATGGTGCTCCGCAGATCCTCGAAGTCCGGAACGGTCTTGTTCTCATCAACGGGGATCCCCAGCCAATCAAATATCTTACCGAGGATCAGGTGCGCGACTTCGCCAGGGAACTTGAGGCTATCCCCGACGATGGCGATCCGGGCCGCGCAGCCCTCCGTGACGCCAAGCGTATCGACTTTCTCCTCGGGATGCTTGAACACGCGTTCGGGGACGAGTGCACTGATTACCTTGAGCATCTCATCGGCCAGCTGCATTACAACGTCTCCGTCTACCTCGGCGAAACCGACCCCTGGGAGGAAAAGGACGCCGGGAAGTAATTCCTCCGGAAAAAACGGCAGGTTCTGCCATACATGGCGTGACCGCCGTTGACAAAAATCCGTCTATTTCGTAAAAATACCCGCCTTTGAAGAGGTGTCTCCTCTTCTTTTTTCGTGCCTTCCGTAAATGGGAGGCTAATTTTACTTGGAGGATTTCATGCCTACTATCAATCAGCTCATCCGCATCGAGCGGAGGGACGTGCTGAAGCACAAGAAGACTCCTGCGCTTCATGCCTGCCCCCAGCGCCGCGGCGTGTGCACCCGTGTGTACACGACCACCCCGAAAAAGCCTAACTCCGCCCTCCGTAAGGTCGCCCGTGTGCGCCTCACCAACGGCTTCGAAGTGACCGCTTACATCCCCGGCGAAGGCCACAATCTTCAGGAACACTCCGTCGTCCTTATCCGTGGCGGCCGTGTGAAGGACCTTCCCGGTGTCCGTTACCACATCATCCGCGGCACCCTGGATACTTCCGGTGTGACCGATCGCCGCAAGAGCCGTTCCAAGTACGGCGCCAAGCGTCCCAAGTAGTATCCCGTATTTTTTTATTCTGCGTGGGTGTTCGTCATGCAACGCACCAGGCTGCCTGAGGCGCCGGGCGCTGCGGGGCTGATGACACCAGCAAGCATACGTCTCATAAGGAGAGAATTATGCCCCGTAAAGGTCCTGTTTCCAAGCGTGAAGTTCTGCCTGATCCGCTGTATGGCAGCAAGCTCGTCACCAAGTTCGTCAACCGTCTCATGTACGGTGGCAAGAAAGGTGCCGCTGAAAAAATTTTCTACAGCTCTCTTCAGACTCTCGGTGAGAAGACCGGTGAGGAGCCCATGCATGCCTTCGAGAAGGCTCTTGAGAATGTCAAGCCCCGCCTCGAAGTCAAGGCCCGCCGTGTAGGCGGTGCTACTTATCAGGTGCCCATGGAAGTCCGTCCCGAGCGTCAGATTTCTCTGTCCATCCGCTGGCTGATTAACTACGCCCGTTCCCGCGGTGAGAAAGGCATGACCGCCAAGCTGTCCGCCGAACTCATCGATGCCTACAATGGCCGTGGCGGCGCTGTTAAAAAGCGTGAAGATACCCACAGGATGGCCGACGCCAACAAGGCGTTTGCCCATTACCGCTGGTAGTAGCCGTCATTGAATCCGTCTGCCGCAGCGCTCTGCGCTGCGGCAGTTCAGCAGGCATCTCTTTTGGGAGGAACACCGTGCCCCGCACCGTAGACATTAGAAAAGAACGCAATATCGGCATTATGGCCCATATTGACGCAGGTAAGACCACAACTACCGAACGAATTCTGTATTACACCGGCGTGAACCACAAAATCGGTGAGACGCACGACGGCGAGTCCACCATGGACTGGATGGAAGAAGAAAAGGAACGCGGCATCACCATTACCTCTGCTGCCACGACCTGCTTCTGGAAGGACTGCCGCATCAACATCATCGATACCCCCGGCCACGTGGACTTCACGATTGAGGTTGAACGCTCCCTGCGTGTGCTTGACGGCGCCGTCTGCGTTTTCGATGCCGTCGCCGGTGTTGAGCCCCAGTCTGAAACCGTGTGGCGTCAGGCCGACACCTATCATGTTCCGCGTATCTGCTTCGTGAACAAGATGGACCGTATCGGCGCCAACTTCTTCCGCTGCGTCGACATGATCCATGACCGTCTCGGTGCCACCCCTGTGCCGCTTCAGATCCCGATTGGTTCCGAAGACAAGTTTGAAGGCGTTGTTGACCTTATCCGCGGCCACGCCATCATCTTCGACAAGGAGAGCAAGGGCTCCAAGTTCACCGTCGAGCCCGTGCCCGCAGACCTTAAGGAAGAATTCGATAACCGCCGTCATACCCTCCTTGAGGAAGTCGCGGAAGAGGATGAAGCTCTTCTTGAAAAGTACCTCAACGGCGAGGAACTGACCGAAGAGGAAATCGTTTCCTGCATCCGTAAGGCCACCATCAACCGCAGCATCGTTCCTGTCCTCTGCGGTTCCGCTTTCCGCAACAAGGGTGTGCAGCCCCTTCTGGACGCTATTGTCGACTACCTTCCCTCCCCGGCCGACATTCCGCCCACCGTCGGCCACAAGCCCGGCCATGAGGATCAGGAAGTTGAAGTCCACTGCGATGACAACGAACCCCTCTGCGGCATGGTCTTCAAGCTGTTCTCCGATCCCTTCATCGGACATCTTTCCTTCTTCCGCATTTACTCCGGCTATCTTGAATCCGGCATGACCGTCATGAACGCCAACAACGGCAAGCGTGAGCGTATCGGCCGAATCCTCAAGATGCACGCCAACAAGCGTGAAGATATCAAGTGGGCCGGCGCCGGCGATATCGTCGCCCTGGTCGGCCTGAAGAACGCCTCCACCGGTGATACCCTTTGCGACGAAAGCCGTGAGGTTATCCTCGAGAATCTCCATATTCCGGATCCGGTTATCGAGGTCGCCATCGAGCCCAAGACCAAGAGCGACCGTGACGCTCTGTCCGCCGCTCTTAACAAGCTGGCGAAGGAAGACCCCTCGTTCCGCGTCAAGGGCGACGAGGAAACCGGTCAGACCCTTATCGCCGGTATGGGCGAGCTGCACCTTGAAATCATCGTTGACCGCCTTACCCGCGAATTCAACGTTAACTGCAACGTGGGCAAGCCCCAGGTTGCCTACCGTGAGACCATTTCCAAGCCGGCCAAGTCTGATATGAAGCATATCAAGCAGTCCGGCGGCCGTGGCCAGTACGGTCATGCCGTTATCGAGATTGAGCCGAACCCGGGCAAGGGCTACGAGTTCATCAACTCCATCACGGGCGGCGTGATTCCCAAGGAATACATCCCCTCCATCGATAAAGGTATTCAGGATGCCATGAAGAGCGGTGTCGTGGCCGGATTCCCCTGCGTTGACATCAAGGTCAACCTGGTCTTCGGTTCCTACCACGAAGTCGACTCCTCCGAGCAGGCTTTCTACGTGACCGGCTCCATGGCCATCAAGGACGCCATGCAGAAGGCTGATCCTGTTCTGCTCGAGCCCATCATGGACGTGGAAGTCGTTACTCCTGAAGAGTACCTTGGTGACGTCATGGGCGACCTCAACGGCCGCCGCGGCCGTGTCGTGAACATGGAAGCCCGCGCCGGCGGCGCCCAGTCCGTGCGCTGCCAGGTTCCGCTGGCCAGCATGTTCGGTTACGCCACGGACCTGCGTTCCAAGACCCAGGGCCGCGCTTCCTTCACCATGCAGCCTGATCACTACGAGAAGGTTCCCGCCGGCATTGCCGAGGAAATCAAGGCTTCCAGAAGCTAGGCTGTGTTGCGTATCTGAGTGATTAACAAAGAGGCGGAAGTCTGCGTTTGCGGACTTCCGCCTCTTTCTTTCCTCCGGGCTGTCCCCCCTGAGCCCTCCGTTTATGTGCAGCGCGTGTACCTTTTTCTGCGCTGAGGGAGTTTTTTATGGATACAATAAAGAGCAGCGATCTTCCCCGCGGCTTCAAGGCGGGCGCGGCTGCAGCCGGTTTCAAGGCCCAGGGCCGCGATGATCTTGGTATTATCCTGTCCGACCGTGACGCCGTGGTTGCCGGTCTGTTCACGCTCAATGTTTTCAAGGCTGCCCCTGTGATGGTCTGCAAGGATATTCTCAAACGCTTCGGCAAGGCCAGGGCCATCATTGCCAATTCCGGACAGGCCAATGCCTGCACCGGCGAGGAGGGCATCGCACGCTGCCATGAGACACAGCGCATGGTTGCCGGCCCTCTCGGCATTTCTCCTGATGCCGTTTTGCCCATGTCCACGGGTGTCATCGGTGATCAGCTGAAGATGGACCTGTGGGAAAAGGCTGTTCCTTCTCTGATAAAGAGCATTGGCACACGTGACGCTGAAGGCTTCACGCGCGCCTTTATGACGACGGATACCTTCCCCAAATTCACATCCAGGGAGGTGCACGTTTCGGGCGGCACCATAAGGCTGACTACCATGGCCAAGGGCGCCGGCATGATCTGCCCCAACATGGCCACCATGCTCTGTGTCGTTCTTACGGACGCCATGCTGGATCAGAAACTCTGGCAGGAAATGTTCTCCCGCAGCGTCAATCTGACCTTCAACCGCGTGAGTGTCGACGGCGATACTTCAACGAACGACACCATCCTCGGGCTCGCTAATGGTGCCTCCGGCGTTACCCTTACGGCTGACGATGCAGCCGTTCTCGAAAAGGAGCTCACGGATATTCTGAAGATTACGGCTCATATGCTTGTCAAGGACGGCGAAGGCGCTACGAAGGTTCTGCGCATTACTGTGACGGGAGCTGATTCAGACAAGGATGCGGAGCAGGTGGCCAGGACTGTTGGCAATTCCCAGCTTGTCAAAACGGCCATGTACGGCATGGACGCCAACTGGGGCAGGATTATTGCCGCTGTCGGCCGCGCCGGCGTCCCCATGAAGCCTGAGGACGTTTCCGTGAGCCTGTGCGGAGTCGAGCTCTTTCGCAATGGACAGCCTCTCGGGGGTGATTTTGACGCAGCCCTTGAAGCGCCGCTGAAGGAGCGCCTCATTCCTGTTGACATCAGCGTCGGCGTCGGACCTGGGACCTTTACCCTTGAGACCGCCGACCTCAGCGTAGGCTACGTTAAACTGAATTCCGACTACCGTTCATAAGGCAGAAAAAAACCGCAAAATAAAAGCCGGTCATCCTGAAAGGGATGGCCGGCTTTTGCTTTTCCGTCAGTAAGGCTGATTAATCCTGAACCCAGTCAACCATGAGTGTTGGCCTGGCGAGGACGTATTTTCCCGGGCCTGCGGCGCGGCCTATTTCGTCATATCCGCCCTTCAGTCTGTAGATTTTCCAGTCTCCGCCAGGAATTTTTCCTTCGCGCATCCTGCTTTTTAAAGCCTGCCGGGCATCGGCAGGCGTACAGAATATGGGAAATTCATGTACGACAGGATCCAGTTCCACTTCTGACCCGGCGCTGACGTCGACGATAAAATTCGCCGGAGCGTAAGTGTAGACATTGGAGCAGGGACCTGTGGGGCCGGGATACACCTTTTCAGGCTGGGACTGCGGAGGCTGGCTCTTATGGGCACAGGCGCAGAGCAGGGCCATAAGGCAGAGGATCAGGATGCGTTTCATGGATGTTTTCCTTACCCTATATGGCCGGTGCGTGCCATTTCCTCAAGGCGGGCAATGCGGTCTTCTATCGGCGGGTGCGTGCTGAAGAGGTTGGCGAAGGAGGAGCCGACGGCGTACATGGGCTCAACGATAAACATCTCGGCCGTTGCCGCATTACCGTGCTCCATGGGGATCTGCTTCGAATAGGCGTCGAGTTTTTTCAGGGCGCTGGCCAGATAAAGCGGATTGCCGCTGTACTGCGCACCGCCGGCATCAGCCAGATATTCCCGGGATCTTGAGATGCCCAGCTGGATGATGGATGCGGCAATAGGCGCGAGAAGAGCCATAAGCAGCCCGACGAGCGGATTGACGCGGTTGCCCTCATCGTCCCTTGCTCCCCCGAAGAAAGAAGCGAACTGCAGGAAATTGGCAAGGGCCGTAATGGTAGAGGCCATGACGCCGGCAACGGTCTGAATGAGGATGTCACGATGGGCGATATGCGCCATTTCGTGGGCGAGCACACCCCTGATTTCGTCAGGCTGAAGAATCTGCAGCAGCCCGTCCGTGACAGCGACAACAGCGTGCTCAGGATCGCGTCCCGTGGCAAAGGCATTGGGAGCCTGATCGGGAACGGAGCAGACACGAGGCTTGGGGATTCCGGCGTTCCGGGCCAGCTCCTCAACAATCTGATGCAACATGGGTGCTTCCTCGGGTGCCAGCTCGCGGGCGTTGTACGCTCTGAGCACGATTGAGTCCGAGTACCAGTAGCTGCCCACGTTCATAATAAGAGCGAAGATGAAGGCGATTATGACGCCGCCGCGTCCGCCGATCATGCCGCCGATGGCGATGATGATGGCGGAAAGCAGTACGAGAAGAAAAACGGTTTTGAACTGACTTGTCATCTTTCTGAACTCTCAGGTTTTGTTGTGAGAAAAGGGAAATCAGTCAGCGTGGCGTTCGACATTGCTCTGCCACCACAGCTGGAAGACTATCAGTGTCCACAGAGGGACTCTCAGATCTTTTTTCCCGGAAATATGGTCATCCATGAGTCTGCGTACCACGTCGGGCCTGAAGAATCCGCTGCGGCGGAGCGATTCAGGGCTGAGGAGATCTTCCATGAGAGGGCGCAGGCGGCCGCTCAGCCATTCTGAAACGGGTATCTGGAAGCCACGTTTGTTGCGGTGCAGTATTTTTTCAGGAAGCAGATCGGCAAAAGTTTTTTTGAGAAGGTATTTGCGTTTGAAGCCGTGAAGCTTGAAACGCACAGGCAGACGGGCCACGAACTCGGCGACGTCGCGATCAAGGAACGGAGCCCGGACTTCAAGGGAATTCAGCATAGAACAGCGGTCTACCTTGACCAGGATGTCATCAAGCAGGAATTCGTGTGCGTAGACATTGAAAGCCCTCTGCAGGGGCGTAGCGTTCTGCCAGTGGGTAAAGTCGCTGAGTGTGGGAGCGTAGAGGTGCTCCTTCTTAAGGAAGTCCTTATCCGGGTGGCAGAGAAGTTCCTCCTGCATCTCTTGCGTAAAGGCTGTAAGCATGGCCTGTATGCGGAGCCAGGCGGGCTGTGCAGCCGCGCAGAGAAAGTTGTGCGCGGCGAGATTGAGGTTGATGTAGCCATGGGATGCAGGGAGTTTTCTGCACAGAGGTTCGAGAATGCCCTTCCGCAGGAATCGGGGCAGGCTCCGGTATTTCTGGGCGAGGGCGAAACCGATATAGTGCTCATATCCGGCCCACAGTTCGTCTGAGCCGTCACCGCCAAGGGCTACGGTCACCTTTTCCCTTGTCATCTTGGAGAGGAGCCAGGTGGGAGCCACAGAGGCGTCGGCCATGGGCACGTCCATACGGCTCACGATCTCAGGAAGAATGTCCGCACATTCGGAGGCGTACAGGATGCGCTCATGGTGGTGGGTGGCAAAGGCCTGGGCCACGCAGCGGGCGTAGGACGTCTCGTCAAAGCTGGCTTCCTTGAAGCCTATGGAGAAGGTCTCCACTGGCTTGTCTGAGATACCGGCCATGAGTCCGCAGACGATGGAGGAGTCTATGCCTCCTGAGAGAAAGAGTCCCAGCGGGACATCGGAAATCATGCGCCGCCTGACAGCCTGGGTCATGAGTCTGCGCAGTTCCCCTCTGGCTTCCTTTTCGCTGATTGTGCTTTTGTCGTCAGCGGGAGGCAGTTCCCAGTAGCTGAAGGTGTGAATGTTGCCGTTTTCCAGTACGAGGGCATGAGCCGGGGCGATTTGCTTCACCTCAATGAACATGGTGTCAGGGCAGGGCACGTACTGATAAGCCAGATAGCGCATGACCGCATGCGGATCCAGTGTGAGTTTGAGCCAGGGGATGCGGCGCAGACAGGACATTTCTGAGGCAAAGACAAAGATGCCGTTCTGAACCGTGTAGAAAAAGGGTTTCTTACCGAAACGGTCGCGGGCGCAGAAAAGGCGTTTCTTTTCCTCATCCCAGAGGGCAAAGGCGAACATTCCGTTGAAACGTTCAACGCAGGAGGTGCCCCAGTGTCTGTAGGCTTCCAGAATTACTTCCGTGTCAGAATGGCTGAGGAAACGGGCTCCCTCGGTTTCGAGCTGATTGCGGATTTCCCGGAAATTGTAGATTTCCCCATTGAAGGTAATGGTCAGCGTGCCACGAGCGTCGTGCATGGGCTGTCCGCCGCCCGCAAGGTCGATAATGGAAAGCCTGCGGTGACCGAGGCAGACGCCGTCTGATGACCAGAGTCCGTCGCCGTCAGGACCGCGGTAACTCATGGCATCGGTCATGGTGCGGACGTACACACTGCTGTCAGCGGGGAGCTGGCCGTCTGGAAATACAGCGGTCATTCCAGCTATTCCGCACATTCCGGATTCCTCCTGTGAAAGCTTTCAGTGAAGAGAGCTGCAAGCCTGTCACCGTTTTTCTTGGGGGAGAACATGTCAGCTGCGAATGCGGCGCCGTTGCGCCCCAGGGCGCGGGCCTCTTCTGGATTATCCATAAGACGGCATATCGCATCGGCAAGGGCTGCAGGATCTTTCTGAGGAATGAGAAGGCCGGTCTCTCCGTCTCTGACGATTTCTGGCAGTGCGTTGATATTAGTAGCGATGACGGGGAGACCGAAGCTCATGGCCTCGATGACAGTATTCGGGATGCCATCCCGTCTGCCGGATTCATGAATGACGCAGGGGGCAAGAAAAATGTCGTGGCTGCGGATGAGGCCGGGCAGCTGATCGTGAGAGACGATGCCCGGGAGATCGACAAGATTCTCGAGCCCGAGCTGCTTTCTGAGATCCATGATCGTCTGGGTCATGTGTCCGAGTCCGAGAGCCGTTCCGCCTCCGCCGGCGAGTGTGAGCCGGAAGGAGCGGCCCCGGTCTTTGAGAATACCGCAGGCCTTCAAAAGAATATCGAAACCCTTTGTTATGTCAAAACGCCCTACAGCCAGGAGCCTGATCGGTGGCTGCATGGGCACCTGAGCGGTGCTGTCAACCTCGAGGCTGAGGCTGTTGTAGACGAGGCGCAGCCTGTCGGCGCAGGCCGGGGCAAGATCGGTGATACGGCGGGCATCGGCGGCGTTATTCGTACGGATGAAGAGCGCGTCGTTCAATTTGTCCACAAGATCGGGATCAGCCGGGTTGAGGTTATCTCCTCTGGCAGACGTGGCAAAGGGAATACCTTCCAGCAGATAGACAGTGCGTGCCGCCGTCGTCGTGCCGCGGGGCCAGGGAGCGTAGCAGATGTCGATGCCGGCCTCCTTCAGCGTGCGTGCCAGATGGACGCCGCAGAGGAAGGCCCAGAGATTTTCTCCAAAGGTTTCGAGACTTTTCCAGCGGTACAGGAGGCTTTTGCCGGCCACACGCATGAGACGCAGGGGATGCCGGCAGAAGGTGATGAAGAAAGAGGTCAGAATAGAAGGAAGAGCAACAGTGCCCATCGTGTGTACGTTTCTGGCAGCTTCCTTCATTTCCTCGGAGCAGTGTCTGAGATTTTTCCCATACAGCGTGATGACGGATACGGGGAGACGGCTGCGCAGGGACTCCACGTCGCGGAAGATGAAAGGCTGCGTGAAAAGCGGGTACCAGAGCAGGATGACGGCAATGTGAGGCAGTCTCTCCGGCAGGGGTGTTGGTGAAGAAGATGCGGTCATCGGTTTGCCCCCATGTATGTGTGATGCGTCAGAGTTAGCGGCATACTGACCAGTCGGATCCTGAGGGGCATCGGAGTACGGGCAGCACGTGCCGGGAACAGTTGTCGAATTCGCCAAGCGTCATGAATTCCACATTGTATCTGCCACAGAGCCAGACAATGTAGGCGCGGAGTTTCTGAAGGAGCGCATCTACTTTCTGTGCCGTGGCAAGAAGAGGATTGCCTCCGGGGAACATCTCGGAGGAGTGCCAGGTCAGAGAAATCGTCGTTCCCCCCCGTGCGACAAAGAGACGCGTCACCGTCTTCATGGCCCAGAGAGGATGATAGACAGGGAGAAGGGCGAGAGCTCCCCATTGCTGGTATCTCCGGAAGAGGGCCGGGCTGAGACGCTGCGTAAGTCCCGGGAGGCAGCGCAGAAGGGGGGTGACGGTCAGCGGCAGTTCGACAATGGTGCGTCCTGCCGCAGGAATGAGGTAGGGGTCAGAGGGTGCCGAGAAGTGATCCGGGCGGGTGTGCCCGGCATCGGCGGCATGAAGGGGACGCACTGAAGCGTCGCGCTGTATGCCGGCTTCGGCCAGAAGAGGCCAGTGTTCCTGACGGATATCCCATCTGCCCATGCGGAAGGATGAGGGCCGCCTGCCGATACGTTTCCTGCCTGCTTCGAGCAGGTGATCGAGCTTGGCGGAAAACTGTGCGGCGGTGAGAGATGAACTTGGTACGCTGTGCGTCTCGGTCCCTTCGAGGACGATGGGCGGCGTGTTCCAGTGGTGCATGTGTGCTCCGATTTCCAGGGGATACCGGGCTGCCATATCCTCAACGGAGGACCAGGCCGTGTCGTTTTCGAAAACGGCGTTGTCGCAGAAAAGAGTGGGGCGGAGACCAAGACGCAGGAGCGGGGCAAGGCGGCTGAGGTTTTTCACGTTGCTCACCGGCTGACGTACGGCGAGGCTGTAGCCGTTGCGGAAAAGGCCTTCCTCCTCGACGTCGAGGCTGGCCACAAGGTGTATGCTTTGTCGGTTCATGACCTGCTTCCGTCCGTGTGCGCGTCAGAGGCCCCCGCCTGGGTGCCTGGTTCTCCGCGCATGGCGGATTCGTAGAGTTCGCAGAGCTGGAGTGTGTTATATTCAGAGTCAAACATTTTCCGGACAAGTTCTCTGCCCGCGGCTGCCATTTTCAGGGATTCGTCCCAGTGATCCACTGTCCAGCGTATGGCGGAGCAGATGGCACGGGCGTCCCTCTGGGGAATGAGGAGGCCTGTTTTTCCGGGATGAATGACCTCACTGATGCCGCAGACATCCGTGGCGATAACAGGCATTCCGTTGGTGAGGGCCTCCATGATGACATTGGGGATGCCATCCCGATCGCCGTTCTGATGGATGACACTCGGTACAATCATCATATTGTGCGATTTCATGAACCTCATGAGATGGTCATGAGGGACAAATCCGGGCAGATCGATATCGTTTTCAAGCCCGAGACGGTGGATTTGTGATACGATGCGGTGGTGCCAGTTGCCATCGCCTACGAGGGTGAGATGGACGGGAAATTTTTCCCGGCGCAGTCTCGCCATGGCCGTAATCAGATAGGGAAAGCCTTTTTTACGGCAGAAACGGCCCACAGCCAGAATCCTGTAGGGAGGCAGACAGGGGGCAGGACCATCAACGTGCTGAACGAGGGTCAGCGTATTGTAAATGAGGTGGATTTTGCTTTCGCTTCCGGCAGGGCAGAATTTTTTCAGCCATTCCACGTCGGCAGCGTTATTGGTGCGGACAAACAGCGCATCGCGGGACTTCTCCGCGAGCAGCCCGTCCTCGGGATAAATATCACCGGCCCTGCCAGTGAAAGAAAAGGGGATCCCGGTGAGCCGGGAAGCCACCCAGGCTGCCGTCGCGGGTCCGTTTGCCCACGGTGCGTGAAGGAGGCTGACGCCGTCATTCGTGATGAGTTCGGCGAGCCGGAAACCGGCAAAGAAACAGAGCGTGTTTTCCGCGTACGATTCGGCATTTCGCATGCGCTGCAGCAGTATTTCCCGGACCAGGCGCAGGACAAGGCGCGGGCGTTTCCTCATCTGCCTGAAGAAGGCTGCGAGGATGGACAGGGAAGCCCTGAGACCGATGTGCGTGAGGGGGCCGCTGTAATTCAGCATCTCGGCAGACTGTCCTTCCGGACGTGTGCCGTAGAGCGTGTATACCGAAAGGGGAAAGCCCTTTTCCCTGAGCCGCATAACCTCACGGAAAATGAACGTTTCCGAAGCGAGAGGGAACCAGAGGAGAACGTAGGCCAGACGGCCTCCGTTTCTGTGTTCTGTTAATGAAAACGCTCCCGACGCAGAACCGCCGGGAGCGTATGGTAATTTTTCTGCCATGTGTCAGTGAGATTACTCGCCGGCGGTCTGTGGGTGCTCGGCTTTGTATTTTTCGAGGATCTGACGCACGTGAGGAATTTCCTCGATGATAGCGTCGATAGCCGTACGGCAGTTTCCCTCAGTCTGGGCCGCGGACAGGAAGAAGCGCAGCCTTGCCTCTCCTTCCTTGACGGCAGGGAAAGCGATGGGCATGACGTAAATACCGCGCTTCAGAAGCTGTGTGGCGAGGAAGCCGGTGAACATGGATTCACCGGTGATAATGGGGACGATAGCGTATCCCTGCGATTCTCCCGTATCCAGTCCCTTGCTCCTGGCGTATTCCAGGAAGTAGCGTGAAATATGCTGCAGTTTTTTCACACGCTCTGGCTCGCGCTCCATGATTTTCAGCGCGGTCAGGCAGGCGACAGCAATAACAGGGGGCATGCCGACACTGAAAACGAACCCCGGGGAACCATATTTCAGATACTGGACGATATCCCTGTGGCCGGCGATGTAGCCGCCACAGCCGCAGAGGGTCTTTGACAGCGTGCTCATCCACAGATCGACATCCCCGGGATCGATATTGAAATACTCACGGATGCCGCCGCCGTGTTCGCCGAGGATGCCCAGAGAGTGGGCCTCGTCGATCATAAGCATGCAGTTGTATTTTTTCTTGAGTTCGATGAGGCGCGGCACGTCAGGAATGTTGCCGTCCATGCTGAAAACGCCTTCCGTGATGATAACGCACTGCTTGTAATCCTTTCTCTTGGCTTCGAGCAGGCGTTCGAGATCGTCACAGCTGTTGTGCTGGAAGGGGAATTTCGTTGCTCCAGAGAGACGGGCTCCCTGGGCGAGGGAGTTGTGGGAAAGCTGATCGTAGAGGATCAGATCACGGGGGCCAAACAGGAATCCGATGGTCGAGACATTGGTGGCATGGCCGCTGACATAAACGATGCAGTCTTCCGTGCCCATGAATTTGGCTATGGCTTCCTCGAGGAGATGATGGGGCGTGCGTTCGCCGCCCACGAGCCGGCTGGCGCCTGCCGAAGTGCCGAAAACCCTGGCTGCTTCTGTTACAGCAGCCGTGATTTCGGGATGCGTGTTGATATCGAGGTAGTCATATGTGGAAAAGTTGATGTAGTCTTTTCCATTGATATGGATAGTGGCCTTCGCTGCGCGGTCGGCGCAGAGGAAAAGCGGATTGGGCATACCCATTTTGGCGCCCATGGCCACCATTCTGTCGAACGAAAGCTTCGCGCGAAGCTTGGTGAAGGTGCTTACCGCTTCCTGTTTCTGCTCAGTACCCTGATGCGTTTCCGAAGGGCTGGAAGACATGTTCATGCTGGATGTATCCTTGACGTGATTGAAATACGCCCTTTTGGGCTGGAAGTCTGTCTCCATCGGTGCGGGTCAGTTATGACCAAAAATAATAAATAACAAACTTCAAATTTCATATTATCTGAAGAATATAGGAAAATCAATATAGGTTTTTTCTGGAGGGGTTTCCTGAAAAACATTTCAGCCCGGCATCGCCGGCCCGGATTGCGGGAGGGGGAAGGGCTTTCTTTCCCTTTCAGAGGAATCGTGTACGGCCCTGTCCCGGCTGCGGGGAGAGCAGAACGTCTTTCTGCAGACAATTGAAGCCCGGTAAAAATTTCTATATAAGCGATCAGATGAATACCGTGCGGCACAGGGAAATTTTTTGTCCCGGAAATCATGCAGGCCGTTAAGCCCCCGTCTCTGGTGCTGCGGCAGCCGGGCCGGGAATTTCCGGCTTTCCGCGCGGGAATGGTAAAAGGATGCATCTGCAACGTTTTCTGGGGCTGGATCCCGGGACGGGGCCATGCGTGATGAGCCAACTCTTAGCGCCGCGCCTTTTCGCGGCAGTGAGTGTTCTTTATTGATGACAGATAGCACTGGGCTGAAAACGGCGGATCAGGATGTCGGCGGCCGGGTCGTGTCTCTTGACGGCGTCCGGTATGGCATTCTGGACAGCGGCGGCACCTCGTGGCGTCTCGGGACGGTCAATCCTCTCTGGATGCAGCATATGCCCACCGTTTCCCGGCCTGAGGATGATGAACTGGCTGCTCTGGAGAAGGACGGGATATTCCTGTCCAGGCGGGATACACTGACGCCCCATCTGGCCGTGATGTGCTGTGGCCAGGGAATGGTCTGGCCTGGCATGGGCCGCGAACTGTATGACAATTTCCCCGCCGCACGCGATGCCATGGATCTTCTGGCAGCCTGTGCCAACTGGGATGTGCTCGCTCTCATGGATGAGCCCGATGTCGAGACCATAGGACTGACCCGCTGGCAGCAGCCGTACCTTTTCCTGCTGGAGTTTGCGCAGTGGAGCCTGTACCGCTCTCTGGGACTGAAGCCATCCCTCATCTGTGGTCATTCCCTGGGCGAGCTCATTGCCCTCTGCCTCGCCGGCGTCTACTCTCCTGAGGTATGCTGGTACATCCTGGAAACCCGTTCGAATCATATGGCCGATCTGGAGGCCAAGTCCACCAGGGACACGGGCATGCTGGCTGTTTACGCCGGCGAGGACGTACTGGCTGAGGTTCGTCAGACATGGCCGGACCTCTACGTGTCCAACTACAACACGCCGAAGCAGTTCATTCTTTCCGGGCCCAGGGACATCCTCATGCAGGCCCGCCGGGTCCTTCGCAAAAAGCATTACCCCGCCGTCATGCTGAACGTGACGCTGGCTTTCCACCATCCCAGCATGCGCGTGCTTCGGGACCTTTCCTACCGCCGGCTCAGCGCTCTGGAAATGCACGCTCCCTCCACGCTTCTCCTCAGCTGTGTCACCACAGGCTTTTATCCGGATGATGAGGCAGATATCTGCCGCTACATCGTTGATCTTGATGAGCATTCCGTCCGCTGGGTCGAGTGCGTGCGTAATATGTGGCAGCGTGACGGGATACGCCATTTCCTGGAACTGGGCCCCCAGGATACACTCTGCGGCCTGGTGACGGAAAATGAACCCCGCGCCCTCTGCATGGCTTCCTCAGCCAGAGGGCACGAATGCGAGAATATGCGCTGCACACTGGCGAAGCTGTTTTCGCTCGGGCATCTTTCTTATGACGCCGTGCGCACGGCGTCCGCGCTCCTTGGGAAAAAACAGTTTCCCTCGGCCGCAGTGGAATCGCCGTCACAGGCTCCCTGTTCCGTGGAGCATCAGGAAACAGGCACATCAGGGGAATCCAGCCGGACGGAAAAAGTGACTCTCGAGCTCTTGGGTAAGGCGTCGGGCCGCGACCCTTCAGAAATCAGACTGGGCATGGATCTGCGCTTTGATCTTTCCCTGCGTTCGAGCTCCTTCCCGAGGCTCATCGAGGAGGCCGAGAAAGAGCTGCATGTGAGTGTGGATTTCGAGGATCTCCTTCAGGTAGTGACCGTTGGTGATCTGATGCGCATTTTTGCTGGCAAGACCGGGGAAAAGATTGCCGGTTCAGGCCTTGGACGCCCTGCACTCGGCGCTCCGCTCAGAAGGCCTTTCCTGGCCCGTACGTCCGCCGCGCAGGCAGGAGACGTGCCTGCAGAATGCCCCCTCAATCCCACCCGGAGAAATATGGTTCTCTCCCCCGGGAGCACCATAGGCGTGTACGGGATCCAGGACGGCCTTGCGGCTGCTCTGCTTTCGAGCATTCTCCCCGAGGGCATGAACCTGCTCCTGCCGGAATCCTTTCCTCTGACGGCTGACCGGGCCAGAGGTACGGAGTGTCAGGTCCTGACGCTCTGTGTCCCCGGCGCGCCCCTGCAGGGTTGCCTCGCCGGGCGCAGCATCGTGGACATGATGCTGGTCGGGGGGCCTTCCGTCGAAAATATGTCCGGTGAGGACAGAAAGCTTTTCTGCCGTGAGCTTGTCCGCGTGCAGTGCCATCTTCTGGCGGTCGTACAGACGGGCAGTGCTATAAGGCAGGGAAGCCTGGTGCCTGCCCTGGCAGCCGCGGCCGCGGAGGCCGGCGTGCGTCTTCTGCACATTCGCTGCCACGGGGAATCCGCCTCCTGGCCGGATTTGGAACTTGGCGATCTCTTTGCCCGTGAAATCTGCTGCGGCGAGACAACGCCGGTGGACTGGTATCCCTCCGGGGAGGTGGAACTTCTGCCGCAGAATCTTCTGGATGACGCCGACGCTTCTCCCCGCGTTTTCCCCGATAGCCATCCGGCCGGACGCATCAGCGCGAAGTACATTTCCACCTGCTCCCAGTATTCAGCTGCGGCCCAGCCTTCTCTGCGCGGGACGGGTTTTACCGACAGCGGGGATCGCCGCATACCCGAAACATTTCTTCTTTCCTCCGGGCTCGACTCGGCTATGATGCTCATGCCATGGCTTGAGCCCATAGGTTTTACGGACGTGCACTTCAGGGACCCTCTCGGCGTCCGCGACGGTCAGGTCCGGGAAGCTGAAATCCTGACTGACGTCGGTCCCTGGCTGCGCCATGATCTGAGTATGGTCAGAATGTGCCACTTCAGCCTCTCGGCCCGCGATCTCACGGGTAATGGAAGGATGAAAAACGGCCGAACAGTATATTCATACGGCAAAGTCATCATGGGCGGCCCTGTCAGCGCCATTCCTCCGCTCTGGGGAGATGAGACTGCAGGGATGAGCGGTGAGCCGCAGGACTGGGAATCGTGGTATGCCCGCAGAGGCATCGGCGCTCCCTGGCATCTGCTTTCCCATGTGCAGATCCTGCCCGGACACGTGCTGACGGCAGACCTTGGCGCAAGCCCGGCAATTGCCCTCAGCGGCGTTTGGAATTACAGTAATCAGCTTTCTGCCGTTGAGGCCATCCTGCAGGGTGCACGTATGGCCTTTGATTTTGATCCTCCGGAAGTGGGTGGACCCTACTGCCTCAGCATGATCGGTTTCATACGCTACGGCGGTGCCGCGTGTCAAGGACCATGGAGAATCTCCCTCAAGCGGCTGTGGGACGCTGCCGGTGTCGTACGTTATGACGCCCAGGCTGTCAGTGCTGCCGGACAGTGCTTCGTCTCCGTCAATCATCTTGAATTCGACAGTCTGCCGCCTCTGGCAGGAGATAAGGCAGACAGGTCCTGAGGCCCTGTACCGGCCGTCCGTGGAGAAAGAGAATGAAAAAAATGTTTGAGAATATACACGCCAAGCCCCTGATCTGCCTTGCCATGGCAGGCCTGCTGATGGGTGGATCAGGCTGCGCCTCCAATAAAGCCGACCGTTCAGCTCCGGAACTTCCGGCGCGGCACTGGCTCGACGATGCCCCGGGCATACCCATTGAGAACAAGGCCAAGTACGATGCGGCTGTGCCCGATTTGTACAAACCGAACAAGAAGTTCGGGTATGAGGACTGCGTTTATCTGACCATTCAGCAGTCTCCCGCGCTGGTGAACAGCGCCGTCGACATCGAAATCAAACGCGTCGCCCAGACGAGCGCGGCCTGGAAATATCTGCCTGAGCCGCACATGACCCTGACCGTGTCCCAGAACCTGACGATGAAGAACATGGATACCAGGGATACGGAAGGCGAATACGGCAAGACGCAGATTGAAGTGGGGTTTTACGCGCCGTTCCCCAACCCCGTGGCCACTTATTTTGAACATAAGGCACAGGGGATGATGACAGGCATCGCCATTGCCACGCACCGTAAGGCCGTGGGTGAGGCGATTTACAAGATAGCAGAAGCCTATCTCTCCCTGCAGGCCAAGCAGTACAGCCTCGCCGCCCAGAAATCTCTCATTCCTGTGGCCCGCGAGCTCACTGATTACTGGCGTCAGATGGAAAGCGTGGCCGGCAGCCAGGGTGCCAATCTGAGCATGTCCCAGCAGCACGTGCGCGAAAACGAACTGGCTGTGGAAAAGGCCACAATGGAAGAGACTCTGCAGCGTACGCAGCTGAAGATGCTCGCCGGCGTTGAGGCTTCCCAGAAGTTCGAAGTCGACGCCTCTCATGCCTATCAGGATATTCTCAAGGGATTCGATGGCAAAAATCTGAGCTGGGAGAACCGCTGGAACGAGACGGAAGACAACCTCATTCTCCGTACACAGATTCAGCTTGCCGATTTCAACATCATGCTGCAGTGGGCCCAGTACGTCCCCAATATGAGCTTCTCCGTAAATATGAACCCGCCCCGCGGTCAGTCCCAGCCTGCAAACGGCTCTCCTGACGAATTCCTGCATTTCACCTTTGATTTTCCGCTCATCGACTGGGGGCGCCGTTACCGCGACGTCCAGACTGCCCGCATGGGAAAGGCCCAGGCCTTCCATTCCCTGGCTCAGAAACGCAGCGAATACCAGAACAAGTGGCTCGAGGCTGAGCAGAACGTGAACCTCGCTCTGACCAATCTCAAGCTGGCCCAGAACAGATACAAGACTGCCCAGATGCAGTACGATGAAGCCCGTATCAGCTTTGAAAACGGCATGACCCAGCTCCCCGAGGTTGCCAACCGTCAGGAAGCGATGGTGCAGCAGCAGATTAACTACATCAACACCGAGCTCGAATACCGCCTGGCCGAACTCAAGTGGATGTACGTGGCCGGCCTGCTTCAGGAACACTTCCTCGGTCTGCCTTCGGTGCAGTACCAGAAGCAGCTGCGTCCTGAACGCGGAGCCTCGGGAAACCGTGCACTCGGGATCCAGGGCGACAGCGCGACCACTCCCGTTCGGCAGTCTTCTGACGCCAGCAAGCCTGTTTTCGGCGGTTATACCGCCAAAACGTCCGCTCCCGGTGCGGATGCGGGCGCAGCAGCCGGCACTTCTGCCCGGCAGCCCGCCGCGAAAACGTCCGGAACGGCTTCCCGCCCCATCGGCAGGGTCCGCCCGGCCGAGCTTCCTCCTCTTCCGGAAGGAGCTGAGGCCTCCAGTGCCAAAGCGGACGCCGCAGTTCCGGATTCCGGAAACAGGCCCGTGGGCAGCCCCTCTCAGGACCTCAAGACCAGTCCTTCCCTCTAATCTTTCTCAGGACGGCTATCATGCAGAAAAATACATTTAAACGTCTGTCCACCGCGGGCATCCTGGCCGGCATCCTTTTCTGTGCCGCTCCGGCAGCTGTCAGCGCCGCGGACTCCACGATTCTTACCGGCAAGGTCATGACTCCGGTCGAGCGTTTTCCCGCTTCACATTTCAATGGCATCATTGATGAGATTCTCGTATCTCCCGGCGATCATGTGAAGGAAGGACAGCCCCTCATGCGCTATACGCTTCAGCCTGAAGCGAGGCGCAACCTGCAGCGCGAGGTGGATAACGGAGATGGCACGGAAGGCTGGAGAGCCCAGATCATCGATATGGAGCGTGAGCTCGCACGCGTTCAGGCAGAACGGAACAAGGCCCGTTCCCTGGCGGCCAGCGGTCTCGGATCCAACCAGGCCTCGAGCAGACTGGAAAAGGATGTGAGTCTGGTTCAGGGCCGCATCGATATTCTGCGTTCCCAGATCAACAGAAATGAGGCCAATTTCAGAGACAGGCTGAAAGAACTGAGCGGCTATTTCGATCAGCCCATCAAGGAAAAGCAGCGTCTGCCGGAATACCTGTATCTCAAGTCTCCTGTGGACGGATATGTCCTCACGAGGGACAGCAAATCCAAGGGTTCCACGTTTAACGCTGGGTTTGCCCCCGTGCGCATCGGGCAGATGGATCCTCTTTATATCGCTGTTCCCGTCTATGAGTCGGAAATTGCCGATGTGAAGGTTGGCGATAAGGCGAAAGTCGAGATTCCTTCCCTGCACAATAAGCAGTTTGAAGCGACCGTGACACAGATCGCCTGGTTTTCCAACGATATGAACGTGTCCAGCCCCTCATATTACAACGTTGAGATGTCGATTCCCAATCCCAACCTTGATCTGAAGCCCGGTTTCAAGGCCGTTGTCCGCTTCGGCAAGTAGCCGGCCGTATACCGGATGAAACGTACCACTGCGCGCAGGGCCCTCTCTGCCGCAGTGGTTTTCTTATATCAACGGGTATCCCCGCATGCCGCATAAACAACTTAAAAGCATACCCAGGCGCCTCGGCTATATCCTCGGCGCCCAGTGGACCCGGGATCTTTCCTGGACCATCTTTACGATCCTTCTCGCCTGGCACAGCAAGGAAATGCTGGGTCAGATCATGCTGGCTCTGTCGTACGGCTATCTCGTGAAGACGGCAGCCGACGTGGGGCTTAACGATTTCCTGCTTTCCACGTTTGTACGCAAGGACGCCGATCCCATGCGGCTCCTTGGCGAGGTGACGTGGTTCAAATTTACGCTGCTCATGGTGACGCTCTGTGTCACCTTCGGCATTGTCAGCTGGCAGAACTACACGCCTGAACTCAGCATCGTTGTCATGTGCATCGCCGCCGGCTTCGGCCTTGACGGCGTCAGTGACTCCTTTTTCGCACTCTGTCAGGCCAGAGGACGTCAGGACGTGGAAATGCGTATACGCATCCCCGCGGCGCTCATAGGCATAGGCTACGGCATCACCTGCGTCCTTCTCGGGGCGCCTATCATTGCCATCGCCGCGTTCAAGCCCATTGAGTCCGTGCTTCTCATGGCCTTTGCCCTGAAGGCTATGGGGCGCAACCCCCTGAAGCATTTCGGCTGGGATCAGATGAAGGATCTGCTGAACCAGCTCAAAGTGGGCTTTATTTTTACGGGGATGGCCGGCTGCGCCATGCTTTACAACAAGCTGAACGTCTTCTTCCTCAAAAAGTACGGCGGAGACGCAGCTGTGGGCTGCTACAGCGTCTCCTGGGAGACTGTGGAGGGCGTGAGCACCCTTGTTTCCTCTGCGCTCCTTGGCAAGGTCATCTTTCCGCTGCTGGCCAAGTACTGGCAGGAAAACAAACAGGCCTTCAGGCAGCTGGCCGGCCAGACAGCCCGTTCCCTGTGGGCAGCCTCACTGCCTCTCATCTTTCTTATATTCGTTGAGAGTGACCGTTTCCTGACGCTGATTTACGGCAAGGAATACCTCATGTCCGTTACAGCCCAGAGGCTGCTCACGCCGTGCATAGCCACGGCTTTCCTGCACAACCTGGCAGCCTATGCCATGATTGGCATGCGCCAGCACAGGCTGCTCCTTGTTTTTTATGTGAGCGGCCTCGTTGTCAACGTCATCTGCTGCTTCTGGCTTATTCCTCTCAAGCCGCTCGAAGGCGCCGCACTGTCCCTGACCATTACCAAGGTCTGGGTCGCCATTCTCACTGTGGGCTTCTTCCAGTGGACCGTGCATCCCATGAGTCTGAAGCAGTGGTGCATTCTTATTGGTACAGGACTCTTTGCCGCTGGGATCTGGTGGGAGCTCCTCCAGGTCGGCCTGCCCAGGGAAGTTGCGGAGTTCTGTGGTCTTATTCCTCTTGTCCTGCTTTTCTGGCGCTGGCGCCCGCCGTCAATTTTTTCCAAAGGAGGAAGTCAGGAGCAAACCGGACAGAGCGTTTCATAAGTTGCAACACAGAGAGGCGGAGAGGATCCGCCTCTCTTTTTTATGCTGGTTCCCGGCAGTTCTGTCCTTCTTCCTTTTCTGTTCTGACTTTCAGCTGGCCGCAGGCGGCATCGATATCCTGTCCCTTGCTTTTGCGGATAACGGCCGTAATGCCTGCATCCCAGAGAATTTTTTCGAACGCGAGGATCCTTTGCTGTGTGGGAGCTTTGTAGAGGGCTCCTTCGGAAGGATTGTAGACAATGAGGTTTATCTTGCTCTTGCGCACGGAGCGGACCACATTGATCAGCTGTCTGGCCTGCTCCGGACCATCATTGACGCCGCCAAGAAGCAGATATTCGAAGGTGATGCGCTCCCTGGTCTTCAGGGGATAACTGTTCAGTGTTTTTAAAAGTTCGTCTAGCGGCCATTTCGCTGCTCCGGGCATGATTTTCTGGCGCAGTTCCTGTGTGGGGGCGTGCAGGGAAACAGCAAGAAAGGCAAGCCCGCTTTCGCCGAGCTCCCTGAGTCCTTTTTCAATGCCGCAGGTAGAGACTGTGATGCGGCGGGGGGAGAAGTTGAGTCCGCCGTCTTCATTGAGAGATTTCAGGGCCCGTTCGAGGTTCTCAAAATTGAGCAGGGGCTCGCCCATTCCCATAAAGACCAGGTTGCGCAGGACTGGCCACTGTGGACGCGTGTCACCGAGGTAGTCTCTGGCTACCAGAATCTGCCCGAGAATCTCTCCCATGGTCATGTTCCTGGTAAATCCCATGGTTCCTGTACTGCAGAACGTGCAGTGCATGGGACAGCCAACCTGTGTGGAAAGGCATTGGGTCCAGCGTACGTTGCCTTCCCGCGATGTGGAGGGAATAAGGACGGTCTCGACGCGTTCTCCATCGCCGAGGCGAAGCAGAAATTTGGTTGTACTGTCGGAACTGGTCTGAATTTTGTCCACTTCAGGCCACACGATCTGCGCTTTCTGTCCGAGTTCTTCCCTGACAGGTTTTGAGATATTCGTCATCTCATCGAAGCTGCGGGCCATCCTCTGCCAGACCCACTGCCAGATTTGCTGGGCGCGGAATTTCGGAAGGCCGAGATCTCCGGTGACCCACTGTGTGAGCTCGGGAAGCGTCATTTCGAGAATATTGAGCATCTTGTCCTCTTCATTATCAGGTGCGGTTCAGGGCTGAAGGAGAAGCGTCTTTCCGCGTGATGCACGAAACCGGTCTGGAAGTACAGCCTCTGCTGGACAGAGCCATTTCCTGCGTCCGGAATCCGGCAAACATTGCGTTCCTTGTATCCCAAGACATGCAGGACAGCAAAGAGCAGAAGAAACTGGTATGCTGTTATTGTAAATCTTCGCACATGCAAAAATTCTTTATATCTTCCCCGTATCCTGCGCTGTGACAACGTATTTCATGATTCGCACACCGCAGGAATACCGGTATCAGGGAGGACAGTCCCTGAGCTGTCTTTCTTCTTTACGAACGGAGGCGCCCCGTGTCCTGATCTGGAACGCGGGGCGCTATGGAATAAAAAGGGTGAGATTGTTAGCCGATGTTGCGTTTTGCGTAATCCTGGACAAAGGCCTTCGCCGACTCGGTGTCCGTTACGTCTCCGGAGATCTGCGCCTGGAGCAGCGCGTCGCGAATCAGGCCGACTTTGGGTCCGGGCTGAAGCTGTGTCACCTTCATGATTTCGTTGCCATTGAGAAGCGGCTCAAGCATCCGTTCAGGGGTTTCAGCCCTGTTGAGGTACTTCATATTATGGTTGAAAGACGTATAGACGTCGTCACGGGCCATAATGTCAGCACGGGACATCTCGATGAGACGGGGGTATTCGTCGAGAGCCATGAAGCGTCTGATGCCGCGGTCAGTCATCATGCTGTAGAAACGCATATGGTAGCGCACCAGATGGCAGATGAGGTCGATATCCTCACTGAGGAAATGCAGCCGGCGGAGAATTTTACGCGTGACCTGGGCTCCCACCATGTGATGCTGGTAGAAGGTCCATTCTCCGTCTATGTATTCCGCCGTGTAGAGTTTGCCCACATCGTGGAACATCATGGCCACGGTGCCCAGCCAGTCGTAATGGAATCCCCCTTCAGGATAATACTTCATGCACTCGAGAGTATGGCTGAAGATATCTTCCGTCTCGCTGGATTTTTTGTTGCGCACCTGCCGTACACTTGAAAGAGAGGCGATTTCGGGGATGAGCCCCTGAAGGATGTGCTCTTCATAAAGGAGTCTGACGAAGGTGTGCATGGATTCGGCTGCAACCTGCCGCCACTCATTCATGATGTCTGTGGCGGAAACGTAATCGAGCACATTGCAGGAAGCCCTGAGTATGGCCAGTCTGGTATTTTCCTCAAGGGGAAGGTCAAAGTTGGCAGCAAAGCGAAGGGCGCGGATGGCCAGGAGATAATTGTGGCGCAGTGTATCGTCAGGCAGGCCGGAAAGCTGGATGCAGCCGGAGGAGAGGGCCTCAAAACCATCATACACGTCGCCGGAACTGACAGGCGAACCGAACCCGGTAAGGCTGAGTCTCTTGCGTTCTTCAGGCGTGAAAAGTTCGGCCATGGTCGGCGTCAGCTTCATCTGGGAAAGCTCTGGATGCTCCGCGTTTTCCATGGCGAGAGGATAAAAACGGTAGGTGACACCATCTCTGGTCAGCACGGCGGAACAGCGGGTGCTCTCCATGCCCGGTTTGGCATCAGGAAAGATCTTGGCGATGACAGAGTAAGCCGCTTCGCAGGCAAGGTCGACCGCCATGGTTTTCGCATGTTCCAGCAGATGTTCCTGGAGCGGCGCGTTAACGACGTGAGCGTCGTAACCGTTGCGGAAAAGTGTTTTGCAGATAAGTGTGGCTTCCTTCAGCGCATCAAGCATGAAACGTTCTCCTCTTCCAGTGTGACTGTTTACACTTTGATCGAGATACTTTGCGCTTGAGCCGTAAAAAAATCAACAAAATGCAGTCAGTATTCCTTGCTTTGCGTGTTTCCAGCCTGTCTTTCCAACTCCGGAGAGAATGCCCCGCATAGAAACATCCACCAGCCTCCCTCCCAGGACAGTATATGAGAGCTTTTTTCCTGTCCGGTAAGGGCTTTGCCTGAGTGAATAAAAAGGGCCCCGGCTTTTCAGCCGGGGCCCTTGAAGGCGGGAATGTATCAGGCCTTATTCGGCGTCACCATTGGTATGGCCGACTTCGAACTTGACACCCAGAGCGATCTTCCAGAGCAGGGAGAGAACCAGGGCACCAACGGCGTAAACGCCGATGGTGACGCTGATCTCACGCAGCGTGGGAGTGTACAGGGTGACGGCTTCGTACATGTTGGGTGTGAAACCGCCGATAAGCAGGCCAAGGCCCTTATCGATCCAGGTCGCGAGGACGAGGAGGATAAGAGCGAGAGGCATGAACCTGCCGGTACGGGTATGGGGGTTGATGAGCAGGGTCAGGCAGATGGCGGTGAAGATAACAGCCATCCACATGAAGAAGGTAACCCAGCCAGTGATGCCATCGTAACCGGAGAACAGGAAGACCAGCGGAGCGGAATGGCCGGGAATGCCGCTGTAGAATGCGGTGAACACTTCAAGCAGATAGAAGAAGACGTTCAGGCACATGGCATAGGTGATAATGGTGGCCAGAGTCCTGATGGCGGCTTTGCCGGGGTTGAAGCCAGTGAGCTTGCGCAGCACGAGAATGAGCAGAAGCAGAATGGCAGGTCCGGAGCAGAAGGCGGAGGACAGGAAGCGGGCAGCCATAATGGCGGACAGCCAGTAATGACGTCCGGGGATGCCGGCGTACAGGAAAGCCGTGACAGTGTGGATTGAGAAAGCCCAGACAATGGAAAGGTAGGCGAGATAGCGGATCCAGTTCGGGGCGGCGGTGTCATGGCGCTCGGCCTCAAGGGTGACCCAGCCGATGATGCAGTTCAGCAGGAGGTAACCGATGAGGACGATCATATCATAGAACATGACCGAGTTCGGGGTGGGGTGCAGGAGCACGTTCATCATGCGCTGGGGCTGGCCCAGGTCGACCACGATGAAGAGGCAGCACATGATCACGGCCGCGATGGCCATGAACTCGCCGAAGATGATCATGATCTTGAATTTCTGGTAGTGATGGAAATAGGTGGGCAGAACCAGCATAACGGCGGAAGCGGCCACACCGACGAGGTAGGTGAACTGGGAAATATAGAGACCCCAGGACACATCCCTGCTCATGCCGGTCACGCCGAGACCGTTAAACAGCTGGTAGAGATAGACGCAGAAGCACGCTGCAATGAGAGCCACTAGGAAGAGCAGCCACATGTAGTAGCGCTTGGAACCTTCAAGAAGTTTTTCAACCATGTCTTGTTCTCCCTAGATGATGTAGTAGACACCGGGCTGAGTCCCAATAGAGGGCTTACGGCGGATGGTGTAGTTTTCAGCAAGGGCCTTGCGGACGTTAGAGTTCGGATCCTCGAGGTCGCCGAAGAGGATTTTACCCTTGGAGGCTTCCACGCAGGCAGGCATGAGCCCCTTCGCCAGACGTTCCACGCAGAACGTGCACTTTTCCACAACACCGATCATACGGGTGGGGAATTCCGGATTCGGAACGGGATCAGGAAGGTACTTGCGCGGATCGACGAAGTTGAAGGAACGGGCGCCGTAGGGGCATCCGGCCATGCAGAAACGGCAGCCGATGCAGCGGTGGTAGTCCATGGTCACGATGCCGTTGTCCAGCTTGTAGGTGGCCTGCGTGGGGCAGACGCGAACACAGGGAGGATTGGAGCAGTGGTTGCAGAGCAGGGGGTAGACACGGGCTTTAACGCGATCGTTGAGGTAGTGGTTCCCTTCTTCGGGGAACGTATGCTCAAACGTGTCGGTCCACATCCACATGATGCCCTGATGCTCGTGCCCCTCGGCATCCTTCCCCGAGATTTTGGGGATGTTGTGAGCCTGATTGCAGGCATCAATCATGGGCTGATAATCGAGCGCGGTCTTGAACTCACGGGTATCGATAACCATGGCCCAGCGTTTCGCCTGAAGGCCCTTGGTGTCGGTCTGTCCCTGTTCGTAATGACCCGGGGCCACAGCGGCCCTCGCCTCACCCGACAGGGACGTGATGCCGCTGGAGAGGGCAAAGACAGAGAGACCAGCAACCCTGAGGAAAGATCTTCTGGTTCTTTTCATGGTTATTTGCTCCCCTTCGGCAGAACGTGGCAGGACCAGCAGTAAGGCTCAACATTGTTGGTCTTGTGGCACTTGTCACAGAACTGTTCGTAGTCGTTATGGCACTTGAGACAGGTATTCTGCAGGCTGATGTTCCACTTCTTGCCGTTTTTGGCGACATAGACGCGGTTGCCCTGACGCAGAGCCTGGTCACGCCATTCATTGAGGAGCTGCATATGTTCGGCCTTCATGAAAGCCGTATCTTCGATGCATTCCTTGGCATCTTTGGGCAGACTCACCTTGGGGCTCGCATAGTCGGAAGAACCGAAGCCGGCCCAGAAGGGAGAGGTGCAGACCACCAGGAAGGCAACAATGCCTACTGTGACAGCTTTAGCGTTGTACAACATGTACTATTCCCCCTCTTTGCCGTCTGCAGGGGCTTCTTCCTCATCAAGATGGGGAAGATCTTCCTGACGGAGGTTCATGGTGCGCTTGGGTCCGTTCTTGAGAACGAGGGCGTTGGCAAGCAGCTCGGTCAGGCCGCTGACGGTGACGCCGGGAGCCCAGTAGTTGGCGAGAGGCGGCAGGGTGGCGCGGTCGATGGCGCAGCAGCAGGCCATACGGTTGACGCCGTACTTCTGCTGGACGTAGCGCAGGGCGTTGCCACGGGGCATGCCGGAACGCATACGGAGCTCCATGATCTCTTCCGTGTTCAGACCGGAACCGGCGCCGCAGCAGAAGGTCTGCTCGCGGATGGTGTTCTCGGGCATTTCATAGAAGTGATTGACGCAGTGCTTGAGCACGTAGCGGGGTTCATCAAGAAGGCCCATGGCGCGGGCAGGGTTGCAGGAGTCGTGCCAGGTGCAGATGAGGTCATCGTTGCGGCTCGGATCAAGCTTCAGCTTGTTGTGCTTGATGAGGTCAGCTTCGAATTCGGCGATGTGCACCATCTTGGTCGCGGCAGCGTTCTTGAACACCGTGCCGGTGATGGGGGAAACAGGGGTCTGCATGTTGGGCGGAGTGGGCCCGTTGTAGGTGGCCATGTACTGGTTGACGACACGCCACATATGGCCGCATTCGCCGCCGAGGATCCACTTGACGCCGAGGCGTTCCGCTTCTTCGTACATTTTGGCGTTCAGTTTCTTCGCCATGTTGAAGGAAACGAAGGAACCGAAGTTGCCGCCTTCGGAAGCGTAGGTGGACAGCGTGTAGTCGAGATCCAGTTCATTGAACAGGATGAGGTAGCCCATGAAGGTGTAGATGCCGGGATCGGCGAACACGTCACCAGAGGGGCAGATGAACAGAATTTCGTGACCGCGTTCGTTGAAGGGCGTCTTGGGTCTGATACCGGTGACGTACTCGCAGTCATCAGCCAGCATTTCAACAATTTCCTTGTAGGAATGCGGTTTGATGCCGAGGTGGTTGCCGGTGAAGGCGCAGTTCTTCACGGGGTCCATGATCCAGTGGATGCCGAGGCCGAGCTCATGCAGCATTTCACGGACAAGAGCCGTGATTTCGGCGGTGTCGATGCCGTAGGGGCAGAACAGGGAGCAGCGGCGGCACTCGGTGCACTGGTAGGCGTAATAGAAGAGTTCCTTGATGACGCTGTAGTCCAGCTTCCTGGCGCCGATGGTCTTGCCGAGAAGCTTGCCCAGCATGGTGTAATCGCGGCGGTAGAGGGAGCGGAGAAGCTCGACCCTGAGCACGGGCATGTTCTTCGGATCGTTGGTGCCGAGGAAGAACTGGCACTTATCGGCGCAGGCGCCGCAGCGTACACAGATGTCCATGAACACCTTGAGGGAGCGGTGCTTCTTCAGGCGATCGTGGAAAGCATCACAGAAGATTTTTTCCCAGCCTTCAGGCAGGTTCCAGTCTTCGGCCGCGGGATCCCAGGTATGGGGATGCGGCATGTGCAGCTTCTCCATGGTTTCCACTTTGGCAGGATAGCAGAAGCTGCCGGGGGCAAATTTAGGCTTGTAATCAAGCCAGCTCTGGGCGGGGAATGCCGGCCTGCTGGCAACAAGTTCTTGTGGGGTTGGTAATTTTGCCATGGCAGGACTCCTTACTCGCCAGACTTAGCAGTGTTTTTGTTTTCCAGCGGCTTATCAACAGGCAGACCAGCACCGACCATAGCTTCGCGGTACATATCCTCGTACTCGGGGTAAGTAAGGAAATCCTTCGGCGGGTTCCAGGGATTGATGTGACGGATGCGGCGGGTGTTTGCGGGCAGATTGCGCGTGGGGCTGAAGAAGATGCCGGCCATGTGGGTCAGCTTGGAGAAGGGGAAGTACGCAAGCAGGACGCTCACGAGGCATACATGGGTGAAGAAGATGGGATCAAGCCCGGCAGCGGAGATGGGATGGAAATGCACCAGTCCCATGATGAACGCCTTGGCCTGGGTGATGTCCGTCTTGGTGAAGTAACGCATGCAGATGCCGGTACCGGAGATTCCCAGGATGAGCCACAGCGGGAAGTAATCCTGGAAGAGAGAGATGTAGCGGACACGGGGATTGCACACGCGGCGGAGCAGGAGGAAGCAGACGGCGAGGAAGAGAAGAGCGCCGGTCCAGAAGAACCTCGGGGCGCCAATCTGCATGATGCCGTCGATCGTTTCAACAAAGCTCACACAGCCGGGAACCGGATCCATGAAGAAGCGGAAGTGGCGGAAGAAGACGATGAAGAAGCAGTAATGGAAAAGAAGGCCGAAGACCCAGAGCCACTTGGAGGAGTAGTAGACCAGACGGGGGCCCTTGTTGATAGGATCATCGGTTTTGATTTCCGCGTTAACGTTGCGGAAAAGAGAACGGAACAGGAACACTTCAAGGAACATACGCTTGACAACACCCCAGGTGGTGTCAGGGCAGTCCCATTTGGCCTGTTTAATGAAATCAAGAGATTTTTCCTGACCGCCGGTGGTCGGAATGGCGAAAGGAACTGGAGATTTGGCCCACCAGATCATGCGCCAAACAACGCCGACGAGAAAGATCGCTATCGCCACGTACGGCAGGACAACACCGAACAGGGAACCGAGCCCTGCCTGTGATCCGAACCAGGCGATGATTGCGACAAGCGCCACAACCAGCAAAGATTTAAACATTCCCTACCTCTCTATACGATAGTGTTAGCTTTTGTCCTCTGTATCCAGAGGGCTGCCTCCCACCCGTTGAGCCCAGCGAACAAGCTGGGCGTGTTGGTTTTTTATTTCCTGGATTCTGTTTTCGGCAACAGTCTCGCGGGATTTCATGTAAATATCGAAGGCCAGCAGGGCGATGGTGTCCAGCCGGGATTCGGCCTCCAGATATTCATGAAGTTCTTTCTCCCCCTTCATGAGAGGAAGAATATGCTTACGGAGAATCGGCTTCAGAAGATAGAAGACGAGCATTCCCTGGCTGGGAAGAAAGGTCTGTACGGCACGCAGGTGTACAAAGCGGTCGATGGCAGCCTTAACGTCCTCGGGTTTCTTATCCCAGCCGGAAACCGCCTCATACACGGTTCTGGCCGCTTCACGGGTCATATCGGCCACAGGGTTGGTGAAAGGATCCTTGACGGTTCTCAGGAAACCGGTCGTCTGGAGAGGGTACGTCGCGAAAATGGCGTTCACCCACTCATCAATGACTACATCACGATTGTTGAAAAATGTATCCAGTGGCTTCATCAGAATCTCTGCGCGGCCCGGGCACAGGCCGGGGAACGCGCTGCTCCGGGGTTAGATTTATCGGGCCTGCCCCATTTCCGGAATTTCAGAGAGGAAAGCGGGGAAAAGCGCCCAAAAAATGATTAATTCCGTTTAATAAGCAATAAGAAAGTGTCAGTCAATGCAGCCAGAGGGGTTCTATTTACGGCTGCGGGGCGCCTGAAACGTGGGCATGGCCTCGTCATCAGGGCATGGCGTTGATCCCCCGTAGCAGGAGCCGGAAACGGAGCTGTCCGGAGTCTCAAAGGGGAGCCTTTCGTCGCCGCCTTCCGTCTGCGGGGCTGGGGCAGACTGCTGGGCCGCGGGAGCCTGGTTCTGAACGGGGGCGGGCTGAGCCTCTTCCGCCCGGCCGGCCTTCAGCTGCTCTTCAAGCTTTGCTTTTTCGGCCTCCAGTCTGGCTATTTCGCTCCGTACATTGCGGGTGAGCTGTGAAGGAAGCCCCCTGTACTCGATGAAGGGAATCACCTTGGAACCAGACTGATAGACGTGAGCCTTGTTCCTCAGGATGCGGAATTTCAGAAGAAGGGCTTCGGGCGTGAATTCCTGCATGAAAGGCAGCGGCCTGGCGGACTGGGCTTCCTGAAAAGCGGCACTCACCGTCTCACCCTTCTTCACGGCGCTGACCATATATGCGATGCGGGCAAAATCCTGGGGATATTCGGCGACAGGGTAGTAGGCCACATCCACCTTGCCGGCCAGGGCCTCTACGGCCTGACGGCAGGCTGAGCAGGAGGGAGAATAGAAGAGATGCACGGACGCTGTCTTTTCGTTTCCTCCGAGCGACCATGTTGAGACTTCGCTTTTGAGGACAGCACCGATGTTGATGATGAAAAGAACTGACCAGAGGGTCACCAGCAGGGATTTTGCTGGTTTTTGAAAAGACATGTAGCCGGGGATCCGGTCAGCTTTGCGGAAGCAGAGAAAGATCAGGAAAAAGAATCCGGCCACCACAAGGCAGTTGATGCAGGGGGCCGTGAAGATCATAAGGGTCAGAAGCAGAACGTCGGCAAAAAGGAAGATCCACGCAAGCACGAATCCCGCGCCGGGATACCGGAATGCCGAGCAGATGCCCAGTGCCGTAAAGGCTGCGGCGCCGTACCACCACATGGAAATGCCAGCCAGCTTTACGTCCTCAAAGAGGGTGCAGCCTGCAGTGACACATATTTCGAAACGGTTCCCCAGACCAATCCAGAGGCAGAAGACGAAAGCGAGGACGCTCAGGAAAAGGGGGAGCACAAGAATATTCGTTGAACGCTTCATCGGATGTTTTCAGCACATGCGGCTACGGAAGAGGCTGTGCTGATTCCCGGCTGTTTATGAGTGGAACGCGTGTACGGCCGGAACGCCGGGCGGGTAACCATGCGCCCCCGGAACCGATAGCGCGGTGCAGTTTCGGAGCGGGATGTAGCGCTGCTGAATGCGTCTGACGGCCGAAGGCTGCAAGGTCCCTGTATAGCCGAGAAGAGCCTTCAACGCAAACGGAAGAGGTCGTAGTGCAGCCAGGGAAAGAGAAAATCTCCGGGAGGAGCAACTGTCCTCCCTCACCGCCACATGTCCCGTCCGGTACGGCGTTTTTCTGTTTCTTCCAATCCTGGAGATAACAGCGGGCTGTTATTTTACCAGGCTGGCGGAGATGTTGTTGTGTCCGCCGATTTCGTAAGCGCAGACACTTCTGCTTCTGCTGGCCCTGCAGTTTTTTCGGTGACAGTCCTCAGAGGAGTTTTTTCTGTCTTTAGCATAAGCCCTTTCCCGGGGAGAGTGTGTTTTGCACTCTGTGGAGCTGTTCCACTGACTGCGGAATTGTCCGGATAAATTATCGGGAACCGGTCAGCTCTGAAGTCTTGTTCCTTTCCGCAGACCTGAGTGGATTTCTGTCTGCCGGCCGGAGGTCTGCCTGTAGATGTCCTCCGCTCCTGTCTCATGACGGACACCTCAGGTCCTGGATGTGAATCTTCTTTTGTCAGTGCGGCCCCGGAATTTTTTCCCCACCAGAGCATTCCATGAAAAGTGCACAAAAAAAGGGGAATCACCCCGAAAGGTGATTCCCCTGTATCAGTCAGTTAGACCGTAATTACATCGCGGAGCCGGAAGCGGCGCGCTGCATCTTGATCTCAACCTTGGTCTGGAGGTGAGCGTAGTAGTCCTTGAGGATGGCGAGGACTTCAGGACGGCCGAAATGATCCGGCACTTCCTTGCCTTCGGAGAGGAACTTACGCAGCTTGGTGCCGGAGAGGATGACGCGGTCTTCCTTGCTGTGGGGGCAGGTACGCATGGAAGCCATGCCGTCGCACTTGTGGCAGTAGAAAGTCCAGTCGATCTTCAGAGGCTGGCAGAGGAGACGCTTGCCTTCTTCAGCGGGCTGAGGAATCTTGTCGAAGATTTCCTGAGCTTCGAACATGCCGTAGAAGTCGCCCACACCGGCGTGGTCGCGGCCGACGATCTGACGGTTGATGCCGTAGTTCTGGCGGAAGGTGGCGTGGAGCAGAGCTTCACGGGGTCCAGCGTAACGCATATCGAGCGGGTAGCCGGCCTGGATGACGTAGTCTTTCACAAAGTACTTATCAACGAGGGTGTTGATGCACTTGATGCGGACTTCAGCCGGGGTGTCACCGGGCTTCAGGTTGCCGACGAGGGAGTGGATGACAACGCCATCGCACACTTCGATAGCAATCTTGGCGAGGTATTCGTGAGAACGATGCATGGGGTTGCGGAGCTGCAGGGCAGCAACCTTGGACCAGCCACGCTTGTCCATTTCAGCACGGAGCTGAGCAGGAGTCATATAGGTGCCGGCGAACTTGGTGGGGAACTCACCCTGAGAGAGAACCTTAACCTTACCAGCAAGGTTGAAGGGCTTCTGGGCGAGAACCATCTTCACACCAGGATGGTCGGTGGGAGCGAGTTCCCAGAACTTCTCGGAATCGGGGCCATGACCCTTGAAGACCTTCTCGCACTCGTACTTCTTGTCTTCGTCGGTCATTTCGTAGCACTCGCTGACCTTCATGGTAGCGTAGATCGTGCCATTGCGGACGAGGGCAACTTCCTGGCCGGGCTTGATATCCTTGGCATCTTCAGCGGAGATGTCCATGGTGATCGGAACAGGCCAGAAGGTGCCGTCGGTGAGCAGCATGTTGTCGCAGACGCTCTTCCAGTTGGCCTTGTCCATGAAGCCATCGAGCGGAGAGAAGCCGCCGATACCCATCATGATGAGGTCGCCCTTGGCGCGAGAAGAAATTTCAATCTGTTTCAGGCCTTTGGCTTTCTGGAGCTCATCTTCAAGAGCTTTTCCTTCGAGCAGGCAGCAGACGAGGCCTTTTCCACCATGCGGGGGCACGAGCTTGGACATAACCAATTCCTCCATAACAATTGTTGATCGGCCGAATGGCCGTGATGAACCTGAACTGCCCTATATCTTGTGAAATGCTTAACAAAAAGTCAACAGCCTTTCATGACTTTTCATACTGGAAAAATGCTAACCCCTTGATTTTCAGCAATGGAAGAGAAAAAATTCCCTTCTTTTGTCGTGACCGGGCTGAAACGCCTTCTTCAGAGGGAAAAAAGCAGTATATCCCGCAGCGGAGTCTTCTGTATGACGGCATTCGGATTTTTCTGTTCCGGCTGTGTCGTGAATTTAATCACAAATAAGAACCGACAAAAACGGCAGCCAGGAAGGCTGCCGTATCAGTCAGTTTCTGTCCACCCGGGTTAGAAGGGGACATTATCCATGTTGGCTTCGCCGGGGAAGGGCGATCCGAGATCCTCTTCTGCCTCCCTGGCGTTGTCCTGGGGGCTCTGGGGAGCGCTGTCCTGGGGACGTCCGCCGCCCTGCTGGCCGCCACGGGGACCATAGCTGCCCTGGCGCGGCTGCTGATAGCCTCCGCGCTGCCCCTGGTAGCCGTCTCCGCCGTTTCCTTCGCTCTTCCTGTCCAGGAAGATGACGCGCTGGGCGTGGATTTCCGTTACATAGCGGTCCTGGCCCTGGTTGTCCTGGTACTTGCGTGTACGGAGGCTGCCCTCCACATAGACAAGGCTTCCTTTCTTCAGGTAGGTGCTGCAGTTCTCGGCAGTACGCTGGAAGACGGAAATTCTGTGCCATTCCGTACGGTTCACACGGTTGCCGTCGCGGTCGACGAAAGAATCGTCAGTGGCGACGTTCAGTGTGGCAACGGGGGTGCCGCTGCCCTGAATGTATCTCAGTTCGGGATCGCGGCCGAGGCGTCCGATGATCATGACTTTATTCAGCATACGTTGGTTCTCCTGCGGCCTTAGGCCTTTTCCTGCCATTCACTGCGCACACGCATGATGACTTCCTTGATATTCGGAAGTTCTTCTTTGGGGCAGACGCCGATGAGAGGGGCGTCCTGATCCACATTTTCCGTGGGCTTGAAGTAAATGGCGTAGATGACTCCGGACGGGCCGGAATACTGGAGGGGCACCTCTCTCTTCATGCGGCTCATGATAAAGAGTTCCTGCCCGTTTGTGACAGTGACGCTGCCCTGTTCGGAGGAGCGCACTTTGGCGTCGATTTCGGGAGTGAAATAATATTTGGCCCTTTCAGGGGCTTTGAAAAGATAGAGAGCCTCCCTGAGAATAATGCTCTCGACTTCTTCTCTGGTCAGGTAGTGGCGGATGGTGACGAGCGGCGTGCCGCATTCTACGAACTGGTTTTCCAGTTCCGTGTGAATGGTCTCGATTACGCCTTTTTCAGGGGCATAGATGGGTTTGGGATTGCGTTCGCGGGTCAGAGTGGCGAGTTTCGTCCCCGGTTTTTCTTTCCAGGTGCCTTCGGGCCCGTGCACGGAATCGCCCTGCCTGAGCGCTTCGAACGTGACGACGCCCGTGTGGCGCGTCGCCACCTCGATCATCCTGTATGGAGTCTGTTTCAGCTGTTCGAGTAAATCAGATACGTTCAGCATGTGTCTGTGCCTTTGCCTTTGCTTCGGAGCGCGCTAGCGGTAGTACAGGTTGCGTCCGCCTATGGTCTGCAGCGCCTGCTTGAGGTTGTTGCGGATCTGTCGGCGGTCCCAGATGCCCTGGATGTGGCCGCGGGTGAGCGCCTTGTAGCAGCGGTGATACTTGGGAGGAACGTCCATGCCGGTGGTGGATTTGATGACGCCGGGGCCGGCAAAGCCGATGTTGGAAGAACGGACAGCGAACTGATAGGGCGAGCAGCCGAGGAAACTCGCGACAGGACCCGCATATGAGTTCGTGTCGTAGAGCACCATGTACAGACCGCCGTTCTCTATGTAACGGCGCACGGCGATGGTGCAGCGCGGCATCTGAATGACGCCGTTCGTGCCTTCCTGAATGCGGATGCCCGCGGTGCCGTGCACATAGGCAAGGAAAGGCATCCTGTTCTTGGCGGCCCTGCGGGCGGCTTCAACGAACTTGTAGCCTTCGGCAGCGCCGAAAGATCCGCCCCGGAAGGTTCCCATGAGCATGGCAACGACAATCTTGATATTCTCGATGCGGGCCTCAAAGGTCATGCATCCGCTCTTCGCTCCGGTTTTCTCTTTGGCCTTCTGGATGCGCTCGTCAAAGCCGGGGAAATGCAGAGGGTTGCCGGCTTCGATTTCGCTGTTGAATTCCAGTACGGAGCCCTTGTCAAAGACGTTCTGCACATACCACTCCGGTTCCATGGGGAAGTGGTAGCCGCAGTTGGAGCACACGCCTGCGAATTCGGCGAAGAGATCGGGGCCCCACAGATCAGGGCAGCCGTAGATTTCGGCGTTGGGGCAGGTAACCGCTCTGTCTATCTTGTAGCGCGGCGAGAGATAGTTCCACTTGTGGTGCTTGTTTTCGTCGCTCCATTTGGAAAGGGTCATGAGATCAGCAGACTTCTTCTTGGCCGAATGCGGATGAATCTTGTTGAACGGCGTGGAGATCCAGCCTTTGAAGGCTTCAACGCCGGAACCGAGTTCCTCCGCGAGAGTCTGAATGCGGCGCTGATGCTTGAGGTAGAAATCGTACTTGAAATTGATCCAGGGCGTGGTCACAAGATCCCCGATGCCGTTTGTTATTTTCTTGAGCAGGGGACGTCTGTCCAGGGCTGCCTGGCGGGACATCTTGAGAAACTTGTTTTGTCTTTTCCTGAGCAGCCTGTCCTTGTCGCTGGAAGAAAGGTTCCAGCGCATGAACATGTCATCGAGGTTAGCCTCGGGCTTGTTACGCCTGGAGATGGCCATACTCTTGAATGGCATGGCCCTGGCAGAAATGACAGCCTCATCCGTAGCGCGCAGCACTTCCTGACGCAGCTTGCGGAAGAAATCAAAGTGATAGGGCCTGGCACCAAGCGGGGGTTCTTCGATAATTTTATCGATGTATCCCATGGCGAGGTTGTCCTGGGCCGTGATTTTGAGGTTTGCCGCGCATTTTTCTATGAGTTCCATAGAGGGGCGCTGGCCGCCTTTGCAGTGGCCCTCTATGGCTGCAGCGCCTTCCGGGGAAATGACGGAGTAGTAGCCATCGGAAAGCATGAGCCTTTTGTCAGCGAGTCCTATGGCCTCGGCGCCGCCGCTGCCACCTTCGGAGATGACCGTCACCACAGGAACGCGCAGACCGGCCATGCAGTAAATGTTGCGTGCGATCTGCTGTGCCGCGCCGGGGTAATCTTCGATGGGATACGAACCGGGCGTGAAAATATACGTGTGAACGGGAATACCTTCTGTTTCAGCCACGCGCATGAACTGGCGGGCCTTGGCGTTGCCCCAGGGCTTGGCTGAACCACCGTTGCGGAATTCGGCTCCGTGCCCTTTTTCCTGGCCTATGACCATGACGGACTGTGTGTAGCGTTTTTTGCCGCGGCGCCGGATGATGACTGCGCGGGCGATGAGCATACTCGGATCGAGACTGTGCTCATCCTGGCCGCCGACTTCCGTGAAATTGTCGTAGACGTTTTCAAGGATATCCTTGAGGCAGATACGCTGGGGATGGCGGACGATACGCACCTTCTCCATGGGCGTCAGGGTCTTGGTGAGGCGATCCTCGACGTACTTGAAGAGGTCCTCCAGAGAGGATTCCTCGGCATACGGGTTCTGCAGAAGTCCCCTGTTGGCTTTATCCGTGAACTCGTCGAGCTTTTCCTGCAGCAGTTTGACGCTGTCGGCGTGCTTGCCAAGGAAAATGTCCCGGATGTAGGTCAGGCGGTCCCTGAGCCCGTTGAGGCGTTTTTGTGTAAGATTATCCATGTTTGCTCTGTATGATTCCTGCTTTGCTGGGCTTTTTCGAAGCGGGGCCGGAGAACACTCCGGCGTCCCGGAGTGAATCCGGACAGTTTAGAACTGCAGGATATGCGGGGTCTGTTCCCTAAGATACTGAATGTTGCTTTTCATCGGCGCGCCCGAAGCGTCATGCCCCTGCAGTACGACCTCATTGAGGAATTCGAGGCCTCTCTGCTTGAGCTCGTCGAGATCCTGTCCCCAGATGATCACGAGGGCAAGGTTGGGGTCGAATTCCGTGGGGATGACATACGGCTGTTTCGGAACGTGCGTGTACACGGAAAGCCAGGGATGCTCGACCCAGCGGAAACGGTCGATGGTGCCGACCCAGGGCGTGAAATTGTTTTCCGGCGACTCGGCGATGATACGGTATTCGAGCGTCCTGCCCTCGAAGGAAATGTCATTCTGGGTGTATCCGAGCGGCTCGCCGAGTCCCGTGCGGATCTGCTCAGCCACGAGATCGATGTCATCGTGTCCCTTGATGCGGGAAATCTTTGCAGAAACGCCGTTTTCCACCTGGATGCGGGTGTTGACTTCCATGAGAAAGGGATTCCCGTCGCGGGTCACTATCCATTCCCACGTACCTGCGCTGTCATAGCCTACCTTGCGGGCGATGGACAGGGAGTAGGTGGTTATGTCCTGCAGAACCCTGTCGGAATCGAAAGAATATTTGTTAACGGAGGGATCAAAGCCGGGCGCGACTTCGAGCCTTTTCTGGCGGCCTGTGGACTGTATGGAACAGTTGCGGGTACCGAAATGCACCTGATGTCCGTGGCGGTCGCCGAGGATTTGCACCTCAACGTGGTTGTAGTCCATGATGCGCTGCTCGATGAGCACGCCTTCATCCTTGAACTGCCTCGCGGCGTAATTGCGCACGCGTCTGTACACGGAGCGGAACTGATCAATGTCGTCCACTTCCTCAATGCCCATGCCGCCGCCGCCGGCGGAAGCCTTGATGAGGACAAGCGGATGTTCGATGGAATGCCGGAGCTGAAAATCGAAGACTTCTTCAGCGATGTTCTCAGCTTCCATTTCGTCGTAGGTCGGGCGATCCGATCCGGGCACTGTGGGGACGCCTAGGCTGCGCGCCAGGCGCTTGGTGTTGATTTTGTCTCCGAGCTCACGGATGATTTTCCAGGACGGACCGATGAATATCATGCTTCGGTCACGCTTCGTTACGCGTCTCGCAAAACGGAAGTCTTCGGCGAAGAAACCGTACCCAGGGTGCAGCGCCGTGCATCCCGAGATGTCGGCGACACTCATGAGTTCGTTGGCGTCATGATACGATGAGACGCGGTAAAGGGCTTTGCCGTCGCCATGCTCACGGGCAAACAGCACGTGCCCGGAGTCTTTGTCTTCTGCCGTGTAAATGGCCGTGAAGGGTATGCCAAGCTTGATGCATGCCTGCATGATGCGTATGGCGATTTCGCCGCGGTTGGCGACGAGAACCCGGTGTTGCTGCAAAACGGGGGTTTCCGAGTGGTTCTCCAAATTCAGCCTCTCAATAGATATGAATGCCAGAAAATGCGAAACGGCTTAGATTTTTTGGGTGCATTTTTAATCGAAAACGAAAATAAGTCCAGAGAGCCGGAATTTCTCGACGATCCGTTCTATCGCCCCGTGAAGCCGGGAAGTTTTTGGAAATGCCTCCTGAAAAACGGCGAAATGCGCTTCTGGGTGGGTGACAAAAGCTTGAAAAGTCGCTAAAAAGCTCTCTCTCTTTAGATAAAGATTCAAACTGATATTTTTCATGATGAGGCATTGAGATGCAGAACGAGAAACTTCGCAATGTGGCTATTATAGCCCATGTCGACCACGGTAAGACCACCCTTGTGGATGCGCTTTTTAAACAGAGTGGCGTTTTCCGAGCCGACCAGGAAGTTACCGACCGCATTATGGATAACGGGGACCTCGAACGCGAGCGCGGCATCACGATTACTGCCAAGAACTGCTCCATCACCTGGAAGGGAATCAAGATCAACATCATTGATACCCCAGGCCATGCGGATTTTGGCGGAGAGGTCGAGCGCTCCCTGTCCATGGCAAGCGGAGCCATTCTGCTCGTGGATGCGTCTGAAGGCCCACTCCCCCAGACCCGCTTTGTCCTTCATAAGGCACTGGAGGCGAAGCTTCCCGTTGTGGTCGTTATCAACAAGATTGATCGCAAGGACGCCCGCATCGAGGAAGTTCTCAATGAAGTTTACGATCTCTTCATCGACCTCGGCGCCAACGATGAACAGCTGGATTTTCCTGTGCTGTACGCAGTGGGCCGAGACGGCGTGGCGATGTACAATCCGGATGACGAGCGCAAGGATCTGACCCCGCTTTTTGAAACCATCGTCAACAAACTGCCTGGACCTTCCTACGATCCCGACATGCCTTTCCAGATGCTGGTTTCGGATCTGGACTATTCCGACTACCTGGGCCGTCTTGCCGTCGGCCGTATAGTCAACGGTTCTGTTTACAACAACGAGCCGCTGGACTGCATCGGAGCTGATGGAAAGCAGCGTCCTCTGCGAGCCCTCAAGCTTCAGGTCTATCAGGGCATGCAGCTCAAGGAGGTTGAAAAGGTGGAGCCCGGTGAAATCGTGGTTCTCGCCGGCATCGAGGACGTGACCATCGGCGATACCATCTGCACCCGTGAGCATCCCGCAGCCCTGCCGCGTATTACGGTTGATGAACCGACTGTCTCCATGCGCTTCAGCATCAATACTTCTCCCCTCGCCGGCCGCGAAGGCAAGCTTCTGCAGAGCAGGGTCATCGAGGAGCGCCTGAAGAAGGAAACCCTGCGTAACGTTGCCATTCAGGTGGAGAAGGCCGCTGATCATGATACCTTTATCGTTAAGGGCCGCGGTGAATTCCAGCTCGCCATCCTGGTAGAGACCATGCGCCGCGAGGGCTTCGAACTCTCTGTCGGCCGGCCCGAGGTCATTCTGAAGAAGGATGCCGACGGCAAGGTTCTTGAACCCATTGAGCATCTGTACGTGGACTGCGATGAAAGCTTCATGGGCGTGGTCACGGACAAGCTGAACCAGCGCAAAGGCAAGATGATCAACTGTCATAACGCAGGTACCGGACGTATCCGCCTCGAATTCTCCGTTCCCTCACGCGGCCTCATCGGCTACCAGGATGAGTTCATGACGGACACCAAGGGCACCGGTATCATGAATGCCTATCTGGAGGGCTATGAACCCTGGCGCGGCGACTTCCCGTCCCGCTACACAGGCAGCATCGTTTCCGACCGCGCCGGATCGGCCGTGGCCTACGCGCTCTTTAACCTCGAACCCCGTGGTACGCTGTTCATCGTCCCCGGCGATCAGGTTTACGAAGGCATGATTATCGGCGAGCACAACAGGGACAACGACATCGACGTGAATCCCTGCAAGGCAAAAAAACTGACCAACCTGCGTGCCGCCGGCCATGATGAAAACGTTATTCTGACTCCTGTTAAGAAGATGACCCTCGAGCACGCCCTGCACTTTATCCGTGAGGATGAGCTCTGCGAGGTTACTCCCCAGTCCATCCGCCTGCGCAAAGTGGTCCTTTCCGCCCAGACGCGCTACCAGCTGGCCGGCATCAAGGCCGGAAAGCGCGGAGCCTAATCTCCCTGATTCCATTTACAGACATCAAAAGCCCCGGTTCCGTCTTTTTCAACGGTGCCGGGGCTTTTTTGTGCGGCGCGAACAGGGCTTACGGCTTGATATAGCTGTATCCTTCCTGCTGCAGGCGGCAGAGTTCAGTGATGCCGCCGGAAACGGTCTCAACGCCGTCCCAGAGCATATCTTCACTGACGCTGAACCCTTTCAGGGCGTTTTTGCAGAGCCGGATGGAAAGACCGGCCTTCATGAGAGTCTGCGCGGTGAGCTCATTCTGCGCGTTCTCGGGCGTTTTCGTGAAACAGCGCACGGCAGGTCCGTTTGCCACGATGACGATCTTCGTCCCGCTGTTGGCGGGGACGTCCTTCAGATAGTTCCTGACGTTGCCAAGGGCGAAGGCGACACGGCCTGTGTCACCTGCGTCCACATGGAGGACGAGATTATAGTTCATGCTTTTTCTCCTTGGAGTGCGGTTCTTTGGGCAGGCGCACGCCTGCGGTAACTTCGGCTCTTTCTCATATCAGAACAGCCGTCAGGGCGCCATAATCGGTCATATGCCCCTCAGTCCGTTCTGGCTCGTTGAGGAGAATGTCTTTTTCCCGTATACCTCAGAAAATGACAGAGGTTTCGGCTGACAGAGGGTAGTGAAGTACCCGGAAAAATTCATTTTTATTTTTGAGGCTGCAATTATGACCCAGGACTGTCCTGCAGAAGATACACAACGCGGCGGGGGCTGGTGCAGTCTCATGCGTGCCTGTGCCTCGGTGTTTCTGATCCTTTCAGTCTGCAGCTGCGGATTCACCGGCAGCAGGGAACAGCCTCAGAAAAAGGAGAATGTCCCTGAGGATGTTGTGGCGGAAAATCCCCTGCCTTATACTGTACATTTTGACGTCAGAGATGAAGACGGAGTGAAATCCGGCGGCGGGTACTTGGCCGGACGCATGAAGGACGCCAGCCAGCTGGAGCGTCTGAAGAAAAGGCCTCCTGACGGAAGCCTCGGGCTTGAGCGCAGGGCCCGACAGGACATAGAAACAGCCCGGAAGCTCATGCGCTCCGAAGGGTTTTACGACGGCCGGGCGGAACTTTCTATTTCAGGGGAGGAAACGGGGAAGGCCAGTGTCGCCCTCACGCTTGTCCCCGGCCCTCGCTACGCTATCGGCGACATCTCCACGCTGTACAGCAGAGGTCCCCGTATCCCCACGGATCTCGCGGACAGGGCCAGGTCTGTTTTCCCTACTTCCGGAATTCCTGGACTTAAAAAGGGGAAAACGGCTGCCGCTTCCGAGGTGCTTGGCTGTGTCAGTGACCTCGTGAAAAACATGCACGAACAGGGGTTTCCTGACGCACGGCTGCTCGAACAGCATTATTATATTGACAGAAAACAGAAAACGCTGAATGCCGTTCTGTACGTTGATCCCGGCGAGGCCGCGATGCTCGGGAACGTTTCTGTCACCAGTAAAAGTGATGTCAGCCCGTCCTATATCGCCCGACTTGCCCCCTGGGAGCCGGGACAGGAATTCTGGGATTCCCGCCGCGTGGACGAATACATCGTGAAGCTCAGGAAAACCGGCCTTTTCAAAAGCGTCACCCCCGTTATTGTGTCTGAGAGGCAGGGAGGAAGGAACAACACTGTTTCCTGGAAGACTGTTGGTGTGAAGGTGGAGGATGCGAAACACCGCTCCGTTGGAGGCATGGTGCGCTATGAAACAGATACAGGTCTCGGCGTTGAGGCAGACTGGGAGCACCGCAATCTTTTTCATAATGGGGAAAAACTGACCCTTCAGGCCCCGATTACCGAAACATCCAAGGGACTGAAAGCCAGGTTCAGTAAGCCTGAATTTATGGCGCATGGCCAGTCACTGCTCTTTTCGGGCTCCGCCCTGCAGGAAAAGACAGAAGCCTATGACAGATCCGGCATTTCCGTAAGCGGGGGCGTCGAGAGGCAGATAAGCAGGGCTTGGTATGTATATGCCGGAGCCGGCGTGGATTCGGGTGAGCTCAAAAGCAACACGACCAGCCGCCAGGGATACAGCGTTTACGGCGGGGAACTGAAGGTCAGGCGGGATACGCGTTCGGATATGTTTAATCCCGTTTCTGGCACAACCGTGGAAGCCGGAGTGAAACCGCTTACTGGCGAATATGACGGTGGCTTTTCCGCTCTTGGTACGCGTTTTGCTGCGACGGGATATTACGCTCCTTTTACGAAGGATGGTGTGCCAGATGACCGTGTCGTCCTCGCCGGAAGGGCCGAAGCAGGAGCTTTTTTCGGTGCGTCGCTGCACGCTTTGCCTCCGTCGCAGCGCTACTACCTCGGCGGCGCCGGGACTGTGCGGGGCTACGGATATCAGCAGATAGGTCCCATGGATGACGAGGATGAGCCTCTTGGAGCCCGTTCCTATCAGCTCGTGAATCTTGAGAGCCGCTTCCGTATCAGCAGAGAGCTGGGGTTTGTCACTTTTGTTGATGGCGGCAGGGCATACAAAGATCAGATGCCGCATTTCGATCCCGACATGGATTACGCGGCAGGCGCGGGCATCCGCTATTTCACGCCCATAGGCCCAATTCGTTTTGATGTCGCCGTGCCGCTCAAACAGACGGGGCAGCTTCTTCAGTTTTACATTAGTATAGGGCAGGCGTTCTGATGAGCAGCACTGAGAAAGATAAAATGTGCAGGCAGGCCGAAGCGCAGAATGCGGAAGAGGATCAGACTGCCGGACAGGAAAAGGATACAGCTCCTGAAACAACCGCCGCTTCCAGAAAGAAGGGGGAGAAAAAAACGGGCCGCAGAGCGCTGAAATGGGTTTCCCTCGGTCTTCTTTTCCTCTTCTCTCTCCTGTGCTGCGTTTTCGCCTGTTATATATTCATTCAGACAGAAAGCGGCCAGCGCTTCCTGCAGGAGAAGATCAACAGCGCGCTCTCCGAAAGACATACAGGTGTACGCCTGACCTCTCTCGGCGGCAGCATTCCCCTGTCCATGCGTGCCGGCGTAGAAATTGCTGACGGGAAAGGAGTCTGGCTGAAGCTCCCTTCCGTGGATATTACTTTGAACGCCGCCCATATTTTTACCAGGTGCGGCGTCTCGCTTGTTCTGAAGGACCCGGAGATTCTCCGTCTGCCTGAGGGCCGAAGCACTGCGGAGGAAAAAGAAGAAGAGCCGGCCGACATGCCGGAAATCCGTCAGGCTTTTGGGGGGCTGGATTCACTGACTGAGTCCCTTCCCGGCTGGCTTCCTGAACTCGCTGTCGAAAATATCGATGTCAGAAACTTTATCGTTGGGAAGGCGGTCTATGCCCCGGATGATCCCGGTGCCGCTGATTTCCTGTCTGTGGATATGCAGGCGGTCCTGAAGGCCGGTCCGGACATGGCGGCAGGGAAGGGAAAAGCCTGGAGTAATCCCCGTCTTGAAGGCGCCATCCGTATGGTGGCCGTACCCAAAACCGTTTCAGATCCCGGGAAAAAACGGAAGTCTGCTGTTGTCAGCGGTTTTGCTCTTGATCGGTGTGCATTAGGCCTGACTCTGACAGGTTCTCTTCAGAGGCCCGAGCTCAGGGTGTCTGTGGAAAGCGGAGAAATATCAGCCGGCGGAGCGACCCTGAAAAAGCCGCGTTTTGCCGCTCTGCTGCCAGCGGACACGTTGCACAGGCTTTCCAATGGGGAAGATTTCGGATTGAAAACGGATCTGTCTTTCGATGCGGGAGACAGACCCTGCACGCTGAGTATGACGGCTGGTGGTGCTCTGAAGGACGCTGGCCCGGAATTTTTTGTGCGGGATCTCAGCCTTTCCGCTTTTGGCATGTCCCTTACTGGCGGCCTGCGCGCCGTGTTCGGGGAGAGGCCGGCAGAGGCCCCTCACAGATCCTCCTTATCCACCGCCATTCCTGGTTATCCTGAGGATCTGCTCCGGATCCTGCCAGCCTGCACGGGAAAGCTTTCCCTGAACGTCAGCGACTGGACCGCCCTGAAGACCGTTGTACCGGGCGTTTCCCTGTATGGACCGTTTTCCGCAGAACTGACGCTGACCCACCAGGAGGATCAGAGTGTGAGTCTGAAGGCTTCAGCTCCGCAATTTGCGGCCACGTTGAAGCCGGGCACGCACCTCGAGGTAAAGGATTTTATCCTGGACGCGGATCTGATGCATGTGATCGACTCCCCTTCAGTGAAGGTGAGAGTGGACGCCGGCAGCGCCCGGGGCTACGGCCATGGACTGAAAGCTTTGAAGCTCTCTCTGGACGGTGATCTCGTGAAAGGCATAGGCATACGTGTTGCAAGCGCTGGAGACGCGGACATCGAGATTGCCGGCCTTTTCAGGCCAGGAAATATTGATATTTCCAGACTGATGATTCTTCTGCGCAACCCCCATCTCGGAATGAGAGCGGAAAAAAAACTGCACGTGACATACAGCCCGGAAGAAATCCGCGTGAGCGGACTCGATGTGCGCTTTATCCCTGACGGACGCCTGACACTCGAGGGCAAAATGGCCGGTAGCGCCTGCAAGGCGGACGGCAGAATACAGGGGGTGCATCTGGAATCCTTCAGAAGCTTCCTGCCGTCTTTGCCGAAGGCTTCCCTTGATGCCGACTTAACCCTTCGCGGAACAGTTGACCATCCGAAGGGCGGGCTTGTGGTGCGCTGCAGCGGACTCAGCCTGCCGGACGTCAAGTTCCCTCCTCTTGATTTTTCCCTGAAGGCGGACTTCCGCCAGACCGGAAATGGAGAGGAAATCCAGGCTAGCCTGATTTTACCTCAGGCGACGCTGGATGCTTTTGGGGGGAAGAATGCATCCATTGAGATGCATGTGCCGCTGAAGATCAAAGAGGGGCAGCTGCCTCAGCCTGACATGGACGGCGGGCTTAAGGGGCATGTGCGTTTTGATGGAACAGTTTCACCCCTTTGGAAGTTTGTGGATCTGGCGGATCGCAGTCTGAGCGGAAGAATCGGCCTGGAATGCCTCATTGACGGGACGCTGAAAAACCCTGAAGTGACCGCGAATGTCAGGTTTGCCGATGGGAAATACGTGGATCTTCCCCTTGGTGTGGAAGTGGATGCCATCAGTCTGGACGCGAGTATACCGCGCACTCCGGCAGCCAGCCTTGCGAACGCGAAGGTGCGCATGAATTTTTCGGCAACGGATGGGCGGAAGGGCAGGCTTGGCCTGAGCGGCGGTGTGGACCCAGGAAGCCGGAATCTGAATGTCACCGGCTCTATCCGCAATTTTGCTCCGTTCCGGCGTCGTGATATCAGGGCTGTTATATCTGGCAGTCTTGCCGTGCAGGGCACGCCGGTGAGTCCGGCAGTGACCGGGACAGTAAGTGTGGATAAAGGCATGCTCGCCCTGGAAGCATTGGAAGCACAGCCTTCTTTTGAGGAACTGAAACTCGAGGATGGACCTAAGGAAAGACTGATCGCCTTGCTCGGCAAGGAACCGGCTCCGGAGGAAAGCAGGAGCAGAAACGCGGCAGCGGGAGGCCTTGGAAGCCTGAATATCCGCTTCCATATGCCTCCGCGTTTTGTCGTGACCGGATACGGCCTCGACAGCGTCTGGGGGGCTGATATGAATATTGGCGGTTCTCTGACATCCCCGTCCATATCAGGGCGTGTGAAGGCTTCACGGGGAACTTTGGAACTTCTTAACCGCAAGTTCAGAATGGCGAAGGGGGAAGTCTCCTTTGCGGGAGGAATTGATCCCATTCTTGATATCAGCATGACAACCCACGCCCAGGATATTGATGCTTTCGTAAACGTGGGGGGCACCCCCAGCAAGATCGATTTTTCACTGAGCAGCACTCCTGAAATGGCGCAGGATGATGTGTTGTCGTATATCCTTTTCGGTAAGAGCAGCAGCGAGCTGACGCAGTATGAACTTCTGCAGCTCGGTGCCACCATGGCCCGCATGGTGACGTTCCGCAAGACAAGCAGCGGCATTCTGGATTTTGCCAGGAAGGGAACCGGCCTCGACGTCATAAACGTGAATCAGTCACCGGAAGGCGGTGCCAAACTGGAGATGGGGAAGTATATCGCCGACAAACTCTACGTCGGCGTGGAAAAGGAAACATCGGGAAGCGCTGACACCTCGGCCGTCATACAGATGGAACTCGGTCCGCATTCGAACGCGTCTGTGAAAACCGGAGGGAAAAATACGTCTGCAGGCGTGAAATGGCGTATGGACTACTAATACGAACGGACCGTGGACAAATCCGTATCCTGCACCAGCTTTTGGGAATATCGCAGCGCAGTTCGTTTCTTCCCTGTCATGTCCGCCAGTGACAAAGCCAGCAGGGGGATAAACAGAATAAGCCGTCCTGTCTTTATACTGAAAACACAAGGCAAAAAGGGCGGATGATGCAACAATTTTTGTGAGGAGTTTCTTGCGGATTTTTTTGTGGTTGGAAAATTGTGCAAAAGGGCGGGAGTTTTAGAACTCCCGCCCTTTCAGAGCTTTTATTCAGTCAGAAGATTATGATTTAACCGCATCCGGTTTTGGTTTTGGTTTGGGAGCAGGCTTTGCGGGAAACACTTCAGTTCCGTCTTCACGCACTAATCCGATGCACTGCACAGGGCATGCTTCCTGGCAGGTCGTAAACTCTTTATTGTGTTCCTTGCGCCATTCCCTGCACAGGTCACAGCGCACGGCGACCCGGCGGCCGCTTTTGAGTTCTTCGTCGTCGGGATTGTCCTCGATTTTGACGACAGGAAGATCGACGGTATCCATCTGCACAGCGCCGTAGGGGCAGGCATCGAGGCACATTTCGCAGGCAATGCACTGTTCGTCATGTGTCACAAGCGTACCGTCTTCAAGCTGCTCAATGGCTCCAGTCGGGCAGATATTGGCGCACGGGGCAGGGTTGCACTGATGGCAGCGCACCGTGGTCTTATATCCTTCACCTCTGATGACGCGCACCCTTGGCGTGAATTCATTGCGGCGCTTCATGGCCTCTTTCATATCGAGGTTGTGGTGCGCGGCAATGCAGGCCACTTCGCAGCGATGGCATGCGCGGCATTTCTCTGGCTTCGTTATGATGTGTTCAGGCATTTTCTTCGTCCTTATTTTCGACTTCCAGGCTCAGGAGAGTGAGTCCGTGTCCTCCGGTGAAGGAAAGCTGATCGCTCCCGCACTGCGGACAGCGGAACATTTTTTTGGTGAGAAGGAAATGTTCACCGCAGCTCTCGCAGGTGCAGGATACGGGAACAATTTTCATGTCCAGCTTGGCTCCCTCGGCTACAGAGCCTTCGGAAAGAAGCTCGAAGCATCCCTTGAACGTTTCTGTTTCCACGCAGGACAGAGGTCCCAGACCAAGGCTGAGAGCGGTAACGCGCCCCGCTGGTTTTTCAGGATGTGCCTCGTTATAGCGGGACACACTGTCCGTAATCAGGTTAAGCAGACCCTGTGCAAGGGAAGCTTCGTGCATGTGTCCGTGCCTGCTAACGCTCTGTGCAGGAGACGCAGGGATCGATCGTGTTTGTGATCAGCGCCGCGTCGGCGAGCTTGGCGTTTTTCAGCATAACGCTGAGAGCTTCCCAGTTAGGATAGCTCGGAACACGCCAGTGGAGGCGGTCCGGCACGTCAGTATTGTTGGTGCGGATGAAGTAGATGAGTTCGCCACGGGGGGCTTCGCTGCGTGCTACGGCAGACGAGGGGTGAATGCCTTTCATATGTACCCTGCAGGGGCCTTCGGGAATATCGCGGATAGCCTGACGGACCATCTTGGCGGATTCCAGAATTTCATGCAGGCGGACATAGGTGCGGGCATGCAAATCTCCTTCCGGTCTCGTGATGACGTTGAAGTCAAGTTTGCCGTAAGCAGCGTAAGGAGCTTCCTTGCGTACGTCGGTAGCAATGCCGGAACCACGAGCCACGGGACCTACAACGCCGAGACGGAGCGCGTCTTCCTTGGGGAGAACGCCGACGCCCACAGTACGTTCGCGCATCATGGGATCGTTCTCGAAGATGTCACAGAGCTCCTCAACCTGGGGCTCAAACTTGTCGAGCTGCTCAAGAATGAAGTCGAAGCACTTCTGATCCAGGTCGTGCTTTGTTCCGCCGATGCAGTTGAAGGCGAGGTTCATGCGGTTGCCGTAGACGGCTTCCTTGACGTCCTGCATGAGTTCCCTGACTTCCATGGTGTGCATGAAAAGGGAAGCGTATCCGCAAAGATGAGCCTGGATGGCGATGTTGAAGAGATGTGACGCCATGCGCTTGATCTCTTCAGTCATGGAGCGCAGATATTTGGCTCTTTCGGAAATCTTGATCCCCAGGGCGTTCTCAACAACCATGGCATAGGTGAACGAATGGCTGTTGGAACACAGGGAACAGACACGTTCCGTGAGGGTCTGGTCCATGATCAGATTGCGCTGCTGGGCAAGGTTTTCCATGCCGCGGTGGACGTGACCGCTCTGCAGAACAGCCTTTGTGATTGTTTCACCATCAATGGTGAGGTGAAAATAGACCGGCTCTTCCAGGGCCACATGAATGGGGCCAAGGGGAAGTTTGAATGAACTGCCGGTAGTGTTTGGAAGATTCATTACTGGTTTCCTCCCTTGGCACTGAGAATGTGTTCCCAGAGATCCTTGGTGCAGGCACCGTTCATCATGACAGAAAGCGGTACTATTTTGCCGATAATGCCTCTGTCGAGCTCGGGATCGAGGAAGAGACGTGTCTTGCCTGGCTGATCCTTTACCTTGATGCCGACGAGTTCCTGCATCTCGCGTTCATGCCAGTCAGCGTTGTCGTACCATGGGGTGATGGTCGGGACGGTGGGGTCATCAGCGTAGAGATTGACGTAAGGCGTATAGACGACACCGTCGAGAACGTAATGATAGCAGACACCGTACAGGGGATCGCTGTTGTCCTTGCGGTTGCGAATCGGGTATCCTGAAATCAGGCTGAGACGCGCTTTTTCTTTTTTGAAGACGGCAGCCACCTGAGGAACAATGGCCGGTGTGGCCAGAGTGAACCAGTGCTGCCAGTTCCCGTCCATGTCCTGTTTGTGGATTATGGCATCCGGAGTCTCTGCGCACATGTCGGGCAGTACCCTGAGCAGATACTCGTTGCCTTTTATTATTTCTTCCATGTTGTCCTCATAAATCTGACAGGGAAAAGTCAGTTACTTCTGAGCGGGGGCCGCGTCAGCCTTGGGCGGGACAGCGGTCTTTGAAGGCGGCATGAGGCAGACACTGTGCGTTTCTGCGTCCAGAACCTGTCTGCAGCTCGGGCAGAGGTGTCGAATCTGTTCAGGATCGACATTGGGGTCGTGGCCGTAAAGTTCCTTTGCTCTTTCCAGAGACATGACTCTGGTCGGAGTGCCGCAGCTGGGACAGGGCTGGAACTCGATAGTGTGCTGCTCAATGCGCTTGAACTTGTCTTCCTCGAAGTGGGCGGAATGCCAGTCAGGTTCGATGGTGACAGCATGCATGGGACAGTAAGTGACGCAAGAGGCACAGAGACAGCAGGAATCCTGCCATACCGTGATGGTCCAGCCCTTGCCCTTGTGCTTCTGAATATTGATGGCTCCAGCCACACATGAATGGCGGCACATGCCGCAGCCCATGCAGAGGTCGGGATCAATGCGTACCCTGCCGCGGATCGTCTTGGGTGAATAGGTTTCGCCGAAGGGGAATGGATCCGTGCACGGGCCGGAGACAACGTTCTTGAGGAGAATGTTAAAGATACTGCCCATTCTAGTCCTCCGTTATTCCCAGTTTCTTCATCCAGATTTGCTTCGCGAGAACGACGCCTTCCATAATGGCCTGAGGCCTGGGAGGACAACCCGGAACGTTGACGTCAACCTTCACCAGCTTGCTGAGAGGGCCGGCGATGGAATAGCTGTCACGGAACACGCCGCCGGAAATGGGGCAGATGCCGACAGCAACGGTGACCTTGGGTTCAGGGATTTCATTCCACACTCTAACAACATGATCACGCATCTGTACTGTGACAGGGCCCGTGACCAGGACAATGTCAGCCTGACGCGGCGAACCGGTATAAAGACAGCCAAGGCGTTCGACGTCGTAGCGGGGAATAAGCGCCGTCGTGGCAAGTTCGACATCGCAGCCATTGCAGGAGCCCGCGTTGATGCGGAACAGCCAGGGCGAACGGACTGACGTTTTTTTCAGGAAAGAATCGAGACTCACAACGTACTCCTTACAAAGCAATGACGAGGACGAGGCTGACAAGGGCAAGAGCCGTGGGGATCTTGAAATAGAACTTCACGGCCTGGTCGATGCGGAAACGTCCCGTCGCGGCCCTGACAAGGGACATGGCGAAGAACATCAGCAGAATGCACTTGGCCAGGAAGATAAGAATATCAACAGGCCAGAATCCGGTGATGCCGCCGGGCATGAACATGACGACACCGAGGCCGAGAACCACGAAGGTCTTGAAAGCCGTTCCAATGTGGAAGAGTGCGAGCAGCGGGCCGCCATATTCCAGCATGGGGCCTTCGAGAATTTCCGTCTCGGATTCAGCGATGTCGAAAGGAGCTACGCCCATGGTGCCAGGGAGGAACATGAGGTAGGCGACAAAGGCCGGAACCATGATGGGGTTATGCCAGAAGGAGCCGTTGGCAAGCTGGTATTTGACAATGTTCAGCAGGGAGAAGTCCGCCGTGCCGATGCCGGATTCATGGCCGACCATCATGGCCACGGTGAGCAGCACCATGAGCAGAGGCAGCTCGTAGCTGAGCATGACTATCATCTCACGGGAGAAGCCGATAGCGCCAAAAGGCGAGCTCGAAGAGGAACCGCCCAGCATAAGGGCGATGGCCGGTATGGGCAGCAGGTAGAAGAGGACGAGCAGATCGCCCATGTTGTACATGCCGTCGAAAACACCGGAAATCGGAATGAAGGCGGCGCAGGCAGCCATGCCTGTGAGACCGATGACGGGAGCAAGGAGGAAGACGGGCTTGCAGGCCGTCTTGGGGATCATCTGCTCCTTGGTCATCAGCTTGGCGATATCAATGAAGGGCTGGTTGAGCGGCGGGCCGACACGGCTCTGCAGCCGCGCAACGAAGCGCCGGTCGAGGCCCTTGAGGTAAAGGGCCACCAGAAGGGCGAATATTCCTCCGGGGAATATGCAGAGATGGATAAGAGCCCAGAATATATCTGTCATTTTTTAATCCTCCCTGCCGGTTTCGAAGGGATCCTTACGCAGGTTTCTGAAGAAGGCGGGCAGTCCGCCGAAAACGCTGGCCGGGCGAATACGGTCGGCGCTTTCTTCGGGGCTGAGACCGCAGTTATGGACATCGACTTCATGCAGCTTCACGAAGCGCTTGATGAACCAGCATCCGGCAGCGAAGGGCACGGCCATCAGGACGAACATGGTGCTGGCGCTCCAGGCAGTGGCACCGGAGCCGATGGTTCCGAGCGTAAACGGAATCGGCGGGATGTTGTACTGGGCGATGATGCTGTCGATGGGACCGAGCATGAGGCCGGGGAAAATGCCGGTCAGGATGCAGCCCGCAGCCAGAATCATCATGGGAACACGCATGACCATGGGCACGTCCTTGACGTTCTCCATGGCGGGGTTGGGCTGACCAAGGAAGCAGGCATGCATAAACTTGGCGATATAGGCCAGGGTCAGCACAGATCCGAAGAGCGAGAGCAGAGCCAGCACAGGCTGGCCGGACTTCATAAGGGCGTGGTAGATGATCCACTTGGAGCTGAAGCCGGACGTCGGAGGCACACCGATGACGGAAAGTCCGGCGATAAAGAACATCAGCATGGTGAAGGGCATCTTGCGGCCGAGGCCGCCGAGATCCCTCAGGTGATCCTTGGCGGTCATGAACATGACGGCGCCGCAGACGAGGAAGAGCAGGTCCTTGAAGAAGACGTGGTTAATCAGGTGGAGAAGACCGCCGGAGAAGCCGAGGCTGGCGTCACCGCCCTTGGCCAGGGCGTAAGCACCAACGGCAACGGCAAGAACCATGTAGCCTATCTGACTGACGGTTGAGTAAATGAAGACCAGCTTGACATGGTCAGCACGCATAGCCTGCCAGGCAGCCAGAACAATGGTAATGCCGCCAATCCACATGATGAAGTCGGACTGGATGACATTGTAGAGAGCCGGAGCTCCCTGTCCGAGGATAAGGAACAGCTTGCAGAGGCCGATGATGGCGCTCTTCAGGAGCATGGAGGAGATGTAACCGGAAACGGGCGTGGGAGCGACCGCAGGGTGCATCTGCCAGTCAATCCTGATGGGGAACTGGGCGGCTTTCATGACGAAGCCGATGGCAAGCAGAGCGAGGCCGGTGCACAGGGAACTGCCCTGCGGGAGAATGCCCGCGAGCTTGGTTCCTGGGAACACGGTCATGGGAGCGCTTCCGCCGATGACGCATACGCCGACAAAGATGAAGCTTGCGCCGGCAACATTGAACAGGAAGTATTTGAAGGCCTCACGGATAGAGACTTTGTCACCTTCATGGGCGAGGGCCATATACAGGGTCCACGAGCTCATGATTTCCCAGAACATGAAGAAGCCGAACAGGGTCTTGCTGGCGGCCATACCGACAAGGCCGCCGCACATAGCCGTGAAGACGCAGTAGAAACGCCACTGGGTGTGGCTTTCTTCCATGTAGCCGACGGCGTAGGCCATGTTGAGGGCGCCAAGAGCCGGCACAATGATGGCGAAGGCGTAGGACAGGTTGTCGAGGTCATGTCCGTTGGCAATCACGAGAATGCAGGTGATGGCGAGGACAGCCACGCTCGACCAGCCGGCCAGACGCCTGTTGAACATGAAGAATGCCGGAATGACCGCACCGAAGATGGGAAGCAGTACGTAAGACGGCCAGGGCACGAGAAGAGCGCTGGCCGGGAGAGCCTGCCCAATACCAGAACAGGCAGCCGCGGCTGCGGCGGCCAGAGAATACGGCAGATCGGGGCAGAGGCCGAAGATCAGGCTGGCCGCAGTGAGGAGCAGCATGGCCACCTGCATGCTCAGGGGAGCTTCCTGAAGCCTGGGTGCGTCTTCCGGACGTTTTTCAAAAATGATGGTGTTGAGGATACGCGTATAGTAGATGACGCCGATGAAGGAACCGGTGAGAATGGCAGCTGCAATCCAGATGTGGTCCGCGCTGACAGCGGCCTGGATCATGGCGAACTTGCTGTAGAAAGCCGCGAACGGCGGCAGCCCCATGATGGAAATGAGTCCGACAGCCATGCAACAGCAGGTGACGGGCATCTGCGAGGCCGCGCCGCGGAAGTCACTCAGCGTGCGCGTTCCGGCACGCAGGATAAGAGCGCCGGCACAAAGGAAGAGCAGGTCCTTCATGATGGCGTGATTGAGAATATGGAAGAAGCTGGCCGTGGTCGCGAGAAGCGTGCCAAGGCTGAGCACGATGGTGATTTCGCCAATCTGGCCAAGAGTTGAGTAGGCCAGCATGCGTTTGATGTCCCTCTGTTTCAGGGCCATCAGTTCGCCGTAGAACAACGTGGCGATGCCGAGAGCTGCGAGGCCCGTGCCGTACCAGGACAGGCCGAAATAACCGGGCGTGGCCGTGAGGGCCTGGCCCATCTGGCCGGCGCAGACGGCAGCCAGTCCGAAGAAGCCCATTTTGGTGATGATACCGGAAAGAGGCGCGGAGACGGAGCTCGGGGCAGCCGGATGGGCGTCAGGCAGCCAGGAGTGCATGGGAACGAGGCCGGCCTTTACGCCGAAGCCGGCGATGCAGAGGATGAGAGCCGCCTGAATCCAGCCGGCGGGCAGGCTGAGAATGCCTTTCCACGCAGCCGGGGCAGTGATGGCGTCCACGGCTGCGAGATGGCCGGGACCGGAGAGAATGAGGATGCCGGGCAGCATGAAGAGGGCGCCGCCGGCGCACATGACATAATATTTGAGGCCGGCTGAACGGGCCGTGTAATCAGACTCATGCGCAACAAGGAAGAAGGACGCGAAGGTCATGAGTTCCCAGTTGCCGTAAAGGCTGCTTGCGCTGTCAGAGGAAACGATACCTGCCAGAGAGGCAAAAGTCAGGAGCAGGAAGAACCAGTACCAGCCCTGACGTTCCTCATTGGCCATATAGCCTATGGAATAGATGGAAATGATAAGGGCACCGACCGTCACGAGCACAAGAAAAAGCTGAGACAGCGGAGAGGCAGGAAAAGCCCAGACGGTGAACAGGGCAAGTGCGCTGGCGGCCACGCCGATAATGACGCCGATCCTCCTCAGGTTGAGGAAGAAGGCTATGCCGCTCGCGAAGGCGCCGAGATACAGCATCCAGAAAGCCGCATGCACGGATGAATGCGCAGCCTCAAATCCGCAGATGGCTGCGAAAATAGAAAGGATGGGGGCGCGCAGGAAACCGAACGCGGCAACGCAGCCGGCAAGGATGATAGCAATTTTGGACGGCCTGGCTTCGCTGCCCGGAGCAGCCGGAGCCTTGGTCAGAAGAACGGCGTTAACGGCTGCCACCGCAAGCCAGACCTGAACGATGGTGCAGGCGGCAGCGAGAAGTATGGCGTAGACGCCCAGGCTCGTCTGGGGGAGGATGCTCACAGCTCCGGCAGTGATGAGGTAGCGCCCTTCAGGAATGAAGAAGGCGGAACCGCCTACGGCAGCGAGCATGCCAAAGGCAAAAAGGGCGCCCGTGAAGGGGGCCGTCCTTCCAGCGCCGCGGAGATCCCAGAGATCGTTGCCTGTAAGTTTGGCCGGAGCGGCCGGTCTGAGATCCTCAAGAGACTTGAGAGCCAGCAGACGGGCCAGGACCTGAAAACCGGCGTACATCAGGAAGCCTGCCCGCGCTGCTGCGCTGGGACAGGCAAGGCCGATGCATGCGATGCCGGCATCGTGGAGACAGCCCCTGATAATGAGCTGTTTGAATTTGTCATGGCTGAGCACGCACAGGAATGTTCCTGCAAGAAGCAGGAGCGCTCCGAGCGCCAGCACGATGGTGCCCATGATGGTCATAGAATCCCTCCCATAAAGCCAAGCCCCTGCGAAGGGGAGTCCTCTGGACTTTAGTTAACCTCTTATCTGTTACTTCACCTTGTTTTTTTTGGCAAGAATGAGAGCGATTTCTGTCTCTTTATTTTTTAAATTTTCGTGACCAAAACTGCTTGTGCTGCCTGTAAGAAACTGCGCCGCGGCTTGGCCGGATACTATAAATAATATAAAGGGAACGGTCGGATTTTGCGGCAAAAATGCATGTTATTTTATGATAAAGCTAACAATTACAGCTGTTCGTACTTTTTGGGCTGAGATCTTTGGATCAGCCCGGTTTTTGCATGCGGGATGATGGAAAAATGATTCACTGATATGTTATTTCAGTTCTTCAGTGCGTCTCTGGTTTCTGTATAGTCTCTGATCCTTTTCCGGCCTCCCTTCCCTGAATGTAGAATGAGCCTTTGATTCCCGGGTAAAGAAGGGGCTGTCTGAACTGCCTGGCTCCGGTGTCCTTCATATCGGGACAGCGGATGGTCCTCAGTCTTGTCTGGCAGTATACTTTGTCCTGTGCCAGGAGATTTTATCGAAGAAAGGTGCTCTGCGCCCTGCCTATTCACTGCGCAGGTGCCTCTGCATGAGCTGGAGGGCTGCGTCGGAGGGTGTCAGTTTTCCGTTCAGTATGTCGCAGACTGCGTCGGTGATGGGAACGCTGACATGCAGTTTCAGGGCAAGCTCATGCACGGCGAAGGCTGTTTTGACGCCCTCGGTGACCATACCGATTTCTTTTGTCACCTGTTCAAGCGAGCGTCCCTGCCCGAGACCGAGGCCCACCTGCCTGTTGCGGGAGAGATCGCCGGTGGTGGTGAGGACAAGATCGCCGAGGCCGGACAGACCCATAAATGTCTGCGGCAGAGCCCCCATTGCAGTACCGAGGCGGCTTATTTCTGCGAGTCCTCGTGTTACCAGCGCGGCGCGTCCGTTGCTGCCTATGCCGAGTCCGTCACAAAGCCCGGCTGCTATGGCAACGATATTTTTGACAGCTCCGCCGATTTCAACGCCCAGAACATCTGCGGAGGCGTAGCAGCGGAAGAATGTGCAGGAAAGAGCCCTCTGCACTGTTTCAACAACCTTCGCATGCCTGCTTGCTATGACAACGGCCGTAGGTCTGTTGTGCATGACTTCTCTGGCGAAGGACGGACCTGACAGAACGGCATATACAACGTCCCTGTCAGCAAGAATTTCAGGAATGAAGGATGAGCCCGTGCGGAGGGTAGAGAGCTCGATGCCTTTGGCAACGTTGATGATAACGGCCCCTTTTGCAAACCGATCCCTGTTGGCAGTGAGAAAGGCCCGCTGCATCTGGCAGGGAATAGCCAGTATGACGAAGGGCGCCGAGAGAACATCTGGATCGACGCTGGCCCTGACTGCGGGATGAATGGCGCAGCCGGAGAGGTAGGCAGGATTTTCGTGTCTCGTGTTGATGGCGTCGCAGACGGTGGCATTGCGCAGATAGAGTGTGACGTCATGTCCATTGGATGCGGCAAGATGAGCGAGGGTCGTGCCCCAGCTGCCGCCGCCGGCGACACAGAAGGAGAGCGTGTCATTACCCACGGAAGGGCTCCTTTGCTTTGAGGATGCACAGAAAAGGCTGATGTTCTGAGAGTATAGCTGTGCCGGCACCCGCGCAAGAGAGGTTTTTCTTTGCCCCAGTCCCATGGAGACAAAAAGAGCCCGGCCGCGATTTTTACGCAGGCCGGGCCTTAAAAAAGAAAGTTATTCTTCAAGTCCGCTTTCGTCGCGTTCATCTCCGCAGGATTCCTCATCCTGAAGACCAGCCTCCGCGAGGCGTTTCTGAAGGGCTGCTTCCTGTTTGCGTTCTCTTGTTCCCTTGGGTTTCAGAGCGTCAAACTCAGCGTTGTGCTTCTGATGGCGGCAGAAAACAAGGAAGCCGGTGTGGGCTATCATGCGGTCAGCCGGGCGCAGCCTGTCAGCCAGCGGCTTCCAATTCCTCAGCAGCAGTTCCTGCACTTCGATATCCCCGAAGGGGCCCTTTTCAAGGCTTTTGAGGAGTTCGGCTACCTGAACGACGGTTGGCAGAAGGAACCCGAAAACCGCTCCGGGGCGTACGGCGTCAAGTGCCTGTTCCAGGCATTCCCACGGCGTGCGCATATCGAGAAAAAGAGCATCGGCGTTTTTGACGCAGAAGCCGTTCCTGGCGTCCTGCACGTGTATTTCGACGTTGTCGCCGAGGCCGGCCCATTCCAGATTCCGGCGGGCGAGTTTGGCGAATTCTTCTCTGGCCTCGTGACTGACGACACGGCCCGTAGGACCGCAGAACCAGGAGAGTCCTGTAGTCAGGGCCCCGGACCCGCAGCCTGCCTCGCATATGACTCTGCCTGGGCCCGCCCCGAGCCGCATGCAGATATAGGCGATATCCTTGGGGTAAATAATCTGGGTCTGCCGTTTGACGCCCTTGAGCCTGTCCTGCAGCGTGGCTTCCATTACCTGTATGGGTTTTCCCATACTGGTCATGACCGTGTCACCGAAATCGGCCTGGGCTATGTCGCGGCTGAAAAGAATGCCGTCCTTGCTGTGCCAGTCCTCGTCCTCGGTAAGGCGTTTGAGGTAGCGTTTGCCTTTAGGCGTCATATAAATCACGAGTGAGCCGTAAGGAATCATGAAAGCTCCCGTGGCGCTGTCCTCGGAAGCGGGGACGCACCGGTCTGAATTTATTGGAATGGCCCTTCTGTCCGATCAGGATTCCGGTGTCAGGCGGCAGCTGCAAAAAGGCAAAAAAAAAAGACGGGGTTTCCCCCGTCTTTTTTACGAATAGCTGCAGACTACACACATCCGGTAGGCTTAGGAAGACCAGCCATTTTGCAGGCTCCCTTGCCAGGTCCGGAGGGGAAGAGTTCGTAAACTTCCTTCAGTTTGTAGCCGGTATTCTTGGAAAGAATACGAACCATGGGGGCAATGCCGTTCTTTTTGTAGTAATCCTGCAGGAAGTCAAGAATCTTCTGATGGTCGGGAGTGAGCTCCTTGATGCCTTCGGACTCTTTGACGTACTCCAGCCATTCAGGGCACCATTCTTCAAAGTGAAGAAGGAATCCATCCTCGTCCACTTCAAAGGTTTTGCCTTTGAACTGTACTTCAGCCATGTGTGTCCTCCTTGGACTTCATGAGAGCAATCAGGCGATATGACCTGATTGTTAGCCGGTAATCCAACGAACCGGCGAGATATCTTGAAATTCGGATATTGGAACTTCGAGAATTTCTACTGAAAAGATATTGCCATAAAAGCAGTGTTCTGGCAAGCACCCAGATTTCAAAAATCGGATGGTAGCCTTAGTCCTTGGCCCCCCCGGTCACGGACCATTCGATGACTTTGGCTCTGCCGGCAAGAGCGTCGTGCAGAGTGTTTTCCCCCTGCTTGCTTTCCGGTGTGCGCAGACGGAAGTAGATATGACGCAGGCCGTTGTCGAGGTAGGAAGTCATGACGGAAATGATACGGGCGTTATTTTCACGGAGGGCCTCGAAAATGGGGGCCAGAGAGCCTGGCGTGTTCGGAGCCTCCACTGTCACGTCGATACCATCAATGCGTGCGCCACTGATGGTGACGAAGACTTTGAAGATATCCTGATCGGTGATGATGCCGATCAGCACACCGTCATCGTCCACAACGGGCAGGCCTCCGATTTTTTTATCCAGCATGAGCAGTGCTGCCGTAGCAACCGTATCAGTGCTTTTGACGGTGACGGGCTTCGGAGTCATGATGTCCTTGGCCTTGACTTCTGCCAGAAGGTACTGGACTTCATGGATTTCGAGGGAAGTAGCCTTGGAAGGAGATGCGCTTTTCACATCTCTGTCGGAAATAATGCCGACGACCTTCCTGTTTTCATCGATAACCGGAAGACGATGAAAGGAATTTGTCTTCATCAGCTTCTGACACTTGGAGAGCGAGGTAGTGGGTGACACAGCAATGGGATCATGTGTCATCCAGTTGGAAATCAGCATATCTCCTCCTTGGTGAACTTCAGAGTACAATATAATATCCTGCGCAGGATGTGCAAGTTTTTGGCGCGCGGATTGACTGATCACACAGGAGAAAAACGTGAAACTGTTTCTGCAGACGAAAAGCGGAGCGGACGGTCTGGCCATGATAGGCGCCATGGCTGAGCTTGGTCTGGATATGGCGGCGCTGGCAGACGTTCTCGCCTCTTCTGGCCTGCCCTGCCACATTGAAACGCAAAAAGTCACGAGGAGAGGTCTGCAGGGAACCGCTGTTGGCATATGGCCCAGCTCCATGAAGGTTATGGATTTTCAGACCTCGCGGAATATTTTTGAGCGGGCCCCGGTGAAGGAGTCCGTCCGGAGGGGAGCTATGGGAAGCCTGGACCTTCTTCACGGCGTTTTCAGAGGCGGTTCACTGCCTTCCGAAACAGTGGCTGTCCTCCTTTGCGTTTCCTTCGGGGCAGCTGAACTTGGAAAGGACGGCTGTCTGGCCGGGCTTTTGCCATGGAGCCTTTCCGGAGAAGGCGTTGAACAGGGTGCGGCGGAGATCCTCTGCGGCAGGCCTGTGTCTCTCGTCAGGGAGGAAGCCCGTGTGAGTGCTGCGGGTGCTGCTCTCTGGGCCACGCTGTTTTCGCAGGCAGATCTGGGCCTGAGCTCCGTGTCCTGCAGGGCAAAAGGCACCGGCTTCGGAACAGGCTCCGATGCCTGTGTGGAAATGATGCTTCTTGATGAAGATGGGGACAGATCCCAGAGGGAAGGCGGGGAGGAGGAAGTTCTCCAGCTTGAGACGCATATTGATCACCTGACCGGGGAGGAAATAGGCTGCGCCATAGATGTGCTTTCGCATACGCCGGGCGTTCTGGATACGGCCTGGTTTTCCGGCATTGGGAAAAAGAACAGACCCCTGGGGCTTCTCAGGGTGCTCTGTTACCCCCGGGATGAGGAGCGGGTCGGCAAGGCGCTTTTTCGGCAGACACACACACTTGGGTACCGAAAGGCCCGTCTGCAGCGGACCGTGCTTCCGAGGCATCTAGGCAAAGCCTCTGCTGGTGGGAACCGCGAAGTCGCCGCAAAATATTATGAAGTGGATGGCGTTACCTACGTGCGTCCCGAAAGCGATGCGCTCAGAAAGGCCGCGGAAGAGGCCGGCCTCGGCCTTCCAGCCATGCGTTTTGCCAGCGTGCCCACAACAAGGGAAGAATGAGAGAGGAATGCGCGTCCGGAAAAGAAAAGGCGGCAGTTCCCTTGCAGAACCGCCGCCTGATTATGTTTTCAGGACGGAAATCTTATTCGCCGCATTTGGCCTTGAGAGCCTTGGCGAGGCTGGCACCGAGCTCATAGGCTTTCTTGAGGCCCTCGTGGCCAGGGCGCCAGTTCACGCGCACGGGTTCGCAGGGCAGTTCGATCTTCATGTCGGCCAGGAACTGCTGAAGCACCTTGGGGGATTCGCCGGACCAGCCGTAGGAACCAAAAGCGCCGCCCACGAGGATTTTGGGACGGAGGCCCTTGATGTAGGTCAGAGCGCTCATGACGTAGGGCAGGACCGTGTTGTTGTGAGTCGGAGAGCCGACAACGAGGCAGCTGGCTTCAGAAAGGGCGGTCATGATGGCGCTGTGATGATTGGCCTTACAGGACATGACAGTGGCGGGAACGCCGTTGTCCTCGAAGCCGGAGCAGACGGCATAGGCCATCTGTTCGGTGGAGTGCCACATGGTGTCGTAGATGATGACAGCGCGCTTGCGGGGCTTCTGTTCGGCCATGGTCTCGTAGAGATCAATGATTTCTTTGACTCTCTCGTTGCGGGAGATCAGACCGTGGTCAGGGGCGATCATGTCGATGTCTAGGGATCTGACAACGGGCAGCGTCTTCAGAACCTGGGGAGAATAGGGCAGGACGATGTTGAAGTAATATTCCTTCGCTCGGCGGATAAAATCACCATGTTCGTGCTCGTCGACGAAGCGTTCGGTGCCGGCGATGTTCTGGCCGAAAGCGTCCTGGGAGAAAAGAATTTTGGCTTCAGGGCAGTAGGTCACCATGCTGTCAGGCCAGTGCAGCATGCGGGTTTCCTGGAAGACCAGTGTGTGCTTGCCAATGGAGATCTTGTCTCCACTTTTTACAGCCTGCACGGGCCAGTCTTTCATCTTGTCGCCGTAGTAGCCGGCCATGGACTTGAGGGCCATGGTGGAGCAGAAAATCTTTTCCGGCTTGCAGGCGCTGATGACTTCACAGAGAGAGCCTTCGTGGTCGAGTTCCATGTGGTTGATGACCAGGTAGTCGACCTGTTCGGGCTTAATGACGTGGCCGAGGCGGCAGAGAAGCGTGCCGGCCTTCCCGGGAGCTACGGTATCAATAAGGGTGTTTTTTTCATCCTTGATAAAATAGGCGTTGTACGTGGTGCCTTCCGGGCTCTTGGAATAGCCGTGGAAGTCGTAATGGTCGTAGTCGACGCATCCGACCCAGTAGATATCTTTAAGAATTTCGACAGCGTTCATAAACCCTCCGCGGTTCTGTTCGCGCAAATAAACGCAAAAACCGCCGGCGTGTTAAGGCCGGCGGTTTATAATCGTAAATGACTAGTCCTCAACCTTGGTGAATTCGTCCTTGCCGGCGCCGCAGACAGGGCAGACCCAGTCATCAGGCAGCTTGTCGAAAGGAACGTTGTCGTTTTCGGCAGGATCATAAACGTAACCGCAGACGCTGCATTCGTATTTATCCATAATTGACTCCTCATGAGGTTTCCGGAAGCCAGAGAAGGCAGCCGGGAAAAAAGTTGAGATATATCAGCCGATCGGGGAAAGCTGCTTCAGCAGTCTGAAAGGCTAGTTTTCGCTTTTCCAGTGTCCGTGCAGATTGCAGTAAGCCCTGGCGGTTACCTTGCCGGCATCAGTCATGAAGACGGCCTCGGGCTTGTCACCGGGCTGCAGGAAACAGGTCAGGCTCTGGTTGCCGGCGATGAGTTCAATCCACTGGATGTAGTGTTTTTCTTCCATGGGATGGGCAACAGAACCCACGGAGACTTTATATCCGCCGTCGATCTTGGTGATGACGGGAACATGCTTCTCAAGAGCACCGTCAGTGGCGCCTTCTTTCATGAGCTTCATGGGTTCGCCGCAACAGGTAGGAACGCACTGCCCGGCCTGATAGATTTCAATAATGTTGCCGCAACGGTTGCATTTGTAGATTTCTAATTTCTGGGGCACGGTTTCATCCTCCGGAAATGTGTTCAGAAACCCCGGCGGATTCCGTCGGGTTCAATATTTGTATAGACTGATCCCAAGAAAGTAAAGGCTTTTAGAGAACTTATTGATAATTTTTCTCAATAAGAAGTCAGATCATTATCAGGGGGAAGGAAGAGTTCTTCAATCTCGGGAACCGGGTTCGGATCATTTTTCTGAAGGCCTTTGGCCTGAACGGGTGCCCCTTCCTCCGGCCCGGGCGACGGGATAGTAATGTGCCTTCTGGCTCCGATGACATTTGGCAGGCGGACTCTGAGCCGTCCTGTAATGAAATACGCGGCACTCCTCCCCTGGACCTCTCTGCTCAGCGCTTCAGAATGGATGAGCAGACCGGCCTGGGATCCGCCCTCAACATACATGACAGTGTGAATGTCTAAGGGGAGCAGGAGAAGCTGCTGGGCGAAAACGTAGGCCTCAATGCGGTCACGGCTGTGAAGAAACAGGATCCGCCCCTTCCCGTCCTGGGCTATGGCGGAAATAGAGTACAGCGGTCCCCCCGGCGACCAGAGTATGCGGCGCTGGGAATTGATCATTCGGTAGTTCTGAACGACCATGCGGTAGTGAGAAATTTTTTCCTTCCAGTCAGGGTCATCCTTCTCGATGATGGCTGCCCGTGGCAGGTTTGGGGTGTCCGGGCCGGCGGTGAGAAAAGCTCCGAAGCGGCCAACTATGCGTCCGTTGTTGATATAGGTTCCGCTGCGCATGTAGCCTGTGCTCTTCAGGCCGTCAGGCAGGTACATACTTGCGTTGATGGCCGCAGAGAGATTGAATTTTTCACCCCATTCGCCAAGTGTGCGAGGCTGAGAATCTTCCCGGAGACTGGAACACAGGAGGAGATCAAAGTTCTCAGGGTTTATGCGGACAGCGGTGATGTGTTTTGACCCTCCGTCCGTGACAAATTCTCCGTATTCAAGACCGGGTTCCAGCAGGGCCATGCCCTGGTCATGAGGCAGGTTTTTCGTCCTGTCGGTGGTATTAGTCTGGGTAGCAGAGTCCGGTTCGCCCGGCTTTAGGGCTGTGGTGTCGTCCGGAAGGGATGACCCGCTGTCATCCAACGGTTTATTATGCACGGACGGCATCCCTGTATCGGATGAGGTGACAGAGGCCAGAAAGTCACCGATGCCTACTCTGAGCCGTCGTATCGTGGAATTCACATTCGGAGAGAGGGATGAGATCCCCCTGTATGATGCAGGAGAAGACGTGGAATTGTGGAGCCAGAGATAGAGAACAAACGCACACAAAAGTGGCGCCAAAATTCCGCAGAGAACAGCGGTTTTATGGAGCAGGTTGCGTATTCTCATGGCAACAGCCTAAAGATATTATATATTTTTGGCAAGGAAGAGGACCTCTGTCCAGGCTGTGACGGCTGCGGTATTCTTAATGGAGTGCTTTAAATATGAAGGGTGGGAGAGCCGGGGGATATACGATGAGCAAATCGGACGTTCTGAGGAAATAATTAGAAATATATTTGCATATATTGATATAAAGATATATACATTCACCAATAAATAAGGCTGCCACCGCACAAATCCGGGTTGCGCGATCGGGGTTCCTGCCCTACTTTTGGGAAAAGGCCGGAAAAACAGTCCGTACCACCGGGGCGGGTGACGACGGTGCCGCTCAGAAACAGTTTGCAATGCTTGTCTCCATCCGGGACAGCGCGTTACGGGAAAGCAGATATGAAAATTGGCAATGCTCTCAAAGATCTAAAAAAACCATGTATTTCCTTCGAATTTTTTCCTCCCTCGGATGATGCGGAACTTCCCGCTTTCTACGACGTGGCAGAAAAGCTTGCGGGGGCTTCTCCCCTTTTCGCCTCGGTGACCTATGGTGCCGGTGGCAGCAAGCAGGGACGCACGCTCAGCGTTGCGAAGTCCCTCGCCGGCATGGGGCTTACGGTTATGAGCCACCTGACGTGTGTTGGTGCTTCACCTCTCAGGCTTATGAATTATATGCACGATCTGCGCGAGGCTGGGGTGAACAATATTCTGGCACTGCGGGGAGATCCGCCGAAGGACAAGCCTTTTTCGTGGGACGGCCCTTTCCGCCACGCCTCCGATCTTGTGTCCTATATTCACAAACAGCAGCCTGATTTTTCCATTGGCGTGGCCGGCTACCCGTGTCCGCATCCCGAGTCCGTTTCCTATGAGGAAGATCGCTCTTACCTTCTGCGTAAAATTCAGGCAGGAGGTGATTTTGTGGTGACGCAGCTCTTCTTTGACGCGCGTTCCTATTTCGAACTTGTAGGCTGGCTCCGTGATCATGGATGTGACTGCCCGGTGATTCCGGGGATCCTTCCCATTCAGAGTTTCAAGTCTCTGAGGCGGGTACTTTCCATGTGTGGAGCCTCCATTCCTGCCAGAATGTTTCTCGAGCTCGAAGATGCAGACAGACGCGGCGGCAACGATGAGGTGCGCAGGGTCGGCATTGACTATGCCGTGCAGCAGATCACAAGACTTCTCGTCGGTGGAGCCCCGGGTATTCACCTGTATTCCCTGAATAAGGCTGATCTCTGTCTGCAGATTGCCAGGGAGGCAGGCCTTATCTAATCCGCTTTTGCTGGCAGACCCTAAAGTTTTCCTGTATGCGGGACGAACAGAGGGGTGAGTGATGGAAACAGGAGGGGTTTTTCCCCGTCCTATAACAGGCGTCCTGACAGCGGATAACGTGTATGCGTATAGGAAAATATGATTCAGATGCTGCTGTGGCTGGAGTTGCAGCCGGGCTCCGGGGACAGAGTAACTCTGCCGGGGATGCCGGACTTCGTCTTCAGCGGTTGCACGAGCTGGAAAAGCTGGTGCAGTCGGGCGCGTACCACGTGGACTGTGTGCAGCTTATTGAAAATCTGCTGAAGAAGGAACCGGCCCTGTTTCGCCCGTCAGGAAGATCTGGATCCGGCAAATCTTCTGAATCTTTCTGATCCGATGAAAGAAAAGGGACTGCCGTGTGAAAGATTTGCGGCGGTCCTTTTTTGATCTCCGTGTGGCGAGGCGCTAAGTTCTGCAGTGCTGTCCGCCGGTGGTGCTTAGAGAGGTACCCCCTTTCGTTCCGTCCAGACGGCGCAATATGCAGGGAATATTGCATACAGTTGCACGGCTCACTGGGGGGAACATGGCTGTTCAATAAAAAAGCCGCTTCATCACGCGCGGATGTCCGTGATGAAGCGGCTTTTACTGTCTCAGAGGGAAAAACACTAAAGATTCATGGCCTTCTTGGCCTTGTCGACGGTCTGTTTGATTTTATCCTTGACCTGGCTTAAAGGGCTCTCCTTGCCAGCCTCATCGAAAGCCTTAAGGAGCTCAATCTGTTTGGGTGTGAGCTTCGTCGGGGTGACGACCCTAATTTCCACAAGCATATCACCACGCTGCTTGTGCCCGATATAGGGCAGGCCTTCGCCGCGGATGCGCAAAAGCTCTCCGCTTTGTATTCCCTTGGGAATGGTGAGGGAAAGGGGGCCGTCGATGCCCGGGACAGTGACCTTGTCGCCCAGTGCGGCCTGGGCAAAGCTGATGGAACAGGTATAGATAAGATCCTGCCCCTGACGCTCGTACTTGTCACTCTCCTGCACATCGAGAACAACAAAAAGATCGCCGTTTGGGCCTCCGTGCAGACCGCATTCGCCTTCGCCACGGACGCGCAGACGTGTTCCGGTGTTGACGCCGGCGGGTATCTTAACGGTCAGCTCCTTGCTCGTCTTGACGACGCCTTCACCGCGGCATTTGGGGCAGGGATGACGGATAATCTGTCCCGTGCCATGGCAGTTGGGGCAGGGGGTGGCTATGGTGAAGAAGCCCTGGGAGCGGTGCACCTGTCCACGTCCGTGGCAGGTGGGACATACCTCTGGCTGTGATCCCTGAGCGCAGCCTGTACCATGACACTCGTCACACTCGGCATGGCGGGGAAGCGTCAGCGTTACGGAATCGCCGTGCGCGGCCTGCTCGAAGGAAATCTTGAGCGATACGCGCAGATCCTCACCGGCAGCGGGACCATTGGGTCCTGAGTCAGAGCCGCCGAAACCGAAGAAGTCACCAAAAATATCCCCGAAATGCGAGAAGATATCGTTGGTGCTGGTGAAGCCGCCCTGTTCCTGTCCCACGCCGGCGAATCCGAACTGGTCGTACCGGGCTCGCTTGTTGGCATCGCGCAGAACGTCGTAGGCTTCGGCCGCTTCCTTGAATTTTGACTCAGCTTCCTTGTCACCCGGGTTGCGATCCGGATGATACTTGAAAGCCAGTTTCCTGTAGGCTCTCTTGATTTCGTCCTCAGAGGCTTCTCTGCTGACGCCCAGGACTTCGTAATAGTCGCGCTGCTGTTCCATTATTTCCCTTCAACGGACGAATCTGCCGAGGCACCCGCAGTCTCGGGTCTGTCGAGGCTCGGATCAGCCGGAAGAACTTTGCCTTCGGCGATTTCGCGCAGGGCAGTGACAATTTCTTTATTGTCGGTTTTTATAAGAGGTTCATAGCCATCCCTGAACTGACGAACGCGTTTGATGACCATCTGAACGAGAAGAAAGCGGTTCTGAACTCGTTTTTGACAATCTTCAACTGTAAAACTGGCCATGCTTGCCTCCACGAAGGACATGTAAATGTCTAATGTTAGATAAATCAGCATGCTCCCCTGTCAAGAGGAGACGCCCGAACCGGGTAAAGAGGCGGCGGATGCAGAAAAGGGGAAAGCCACCCGTGAAAATGAAATAACCTCCATACTTTTTTAGCCTGAATCTGTCAATGAAAAAAAAGGAGAGCTTGCTTTTTTAGTAGTTAATCACTAAGAAAACAGCTTTCGCCTGCCCCAAAGGCGGAGAACCTCAGAGAGGAGAGGGTACGATGAGGGAAAAAAGGAACTTTGCTCAGGAAACGTGCGTACGCAGCATGGGCAAGGCCATGCAGAAAACCGGAATGCTCTGGCCGGGGTGCCGCATCGGCGTAGCAGTCTCCGGAGGTGTGGACAGCTTTGTGCTCCTCAAGTGCCTGCTCATCAGGCAGGGCATAGTTCCCTTCCACTTTGAAATCATGGCTATCCACCTGAATCCGGGCTTTGATCCTGAAAATCACGCCCCTCTGGTTGAATGGGTGCGCAAAAATGGCGTCCCTTCGCACATTGAGGTGACGGATTACGGACTGCAGGGACATTCCGAAGCCAATCAGCGGCGCAGCCCCTGCTTCCGCTGTGCCTGGCTGAGGCGCAAGCGTCTCTTTGAGCTTTGCCGTCAGTACCATCTTACGCATCTTGCCCTGGGGCACAATGCGGACGACCTCGTCTCTACGTTCTTCATGAATCTCTGCCGCAACGGGCGTGTCGGCGGCATGGATATGAACGAATCTTTTTTCGGCGGCGGCCTCCGCATGATCCGTCCACTCCTTCTTGTTGAGAAGAAGTATATCATCTCCGCTGCAAAAAAATGGGAACTGCCGTACTGGCAGAATCCCTGTCCGTCAGCCGGAAGGACCTCGCGATCTGATATGGCAGAGACGCTGAAGGCTCTGTATGGCGTTACGGACAATGCAAGAAGGTGCATCTTCAACGGGCTCACCCGCTGGCAGTTTGATCAGAACTGCAGAGATAACGAAGCCCGTGTGGAAGAAGGCCCTCTTGCCGGCAGCCGGGAATCCCGCTGAAGGAGATTCCCAGGCCGGTTCTTCAGGCTATCCCTGATACAGAATTTCCGAAGAGATGTCGCTGACCCTGCCCATACCGGTGAGTAGCATGGCCTGGCAGAACTGCTGCCTGATGGTCCCGAAGTAATCTCTGACGCCTTCCAGGCCTCCGCCGATGGCAGCGACACTGACAGGACGTCCGATGAGGACAGCATCGGCCCCAAGAGCCAGCATCTTCAGAACGTCCACTCCTGTGCGCACGGCTCCGTCCACCAGAATTGTCATGCGTCCGCGCACGGCTTCGGCAATGCGCGGCAGGACTTCAGCCGTCCCCGGGCAGTGGTCAAGGATGCGGCCGCCATGGTTGGAGACCACAATGGCATCGCAGCCGGCACTGGCAGCCTTGAGTGCGTCGGCCGGGGTCATGATGCCTTTGACGATGAATTTCTGTCCTTTCTCGTGCAGGTAGGAGCAGACCTCTGTGAGCTCGGCAACACCCATGGGTGTGACGGGGCGTCCCATTTTGCGCAGCGTGACAAGTCCTGCGGCATCCACATCCATGCCAACTGCCGGGGGATTGAGGGCGATCACGGAATCGAGCTTCTCCTTGAGTTCGGTGCCTTCCCAGGGCTTGATGAAGGGAATGCCGCCGTGAGCGGAAATGGCCTTGCGCGCGGCTTCAATTATATAAGGAGGCACACCATCGCCCGTGCAGCCCATGGTGCCCGCGGCCGCGCACCCTCCGAGGACGGAATCAATATAAACGTCTTCGCTTTCGTCCGGACACATATTGAAGCCGGCGCCGCCGATGGGAGCGGCAAGTGCAGGCACGGAAAGTTTCATGCCGAGTACTGTGGTCGAGGGATCCGGTTCCTTAACGTCATGCAGAGCTGTCATGTTGAGCGTGACAGCCGCGAGGGCGTCATAGTTATTCCGGAATGAAGCGCCTGTGCCCAGACCGCCCATACCAGGAACCTCCCCGGCGCAGGCTCTTCCGTTACATTCGGGGCAGACTCTGCAGAATTTTTTCATGCGCCCGCGGGCGTTATCTCTGATTGGATCGGACATTTGATGTGCTCCTTGAAAGAGAGAAGATCCGGCAATGATGCCTTACAGGATTTCTGCTTCTATAATTTTTTTCTTCTGCAGTGAATAAGATTCCGCTGCTTCAGAAATAAAGGCGAGTGCAGACAAAAACCCCGACCAGTTTCCCTGTGGAAAACGATTGTCGTTATCAGCAGCATTAGGGAATTGTTCCGACGTCCGTCTGACTCTGTGAAATACAGATACCCTGATCGGCAGAAAAAGAAAAAAGAGTATCAGCATCCCCTCTGGGACAAAGCCTTTGGCGGCGGAAGCCCTGCAGGCATGGCTGCAGGAACGAGAGAGAAAAGAGAACGAAAATAAAAAAAAACATTGGGAAAAAATTCACTGTAAAAACTTATTTTTTCTTTGTTGATCTTTTTAATAAGTATTGTATAAGGAAAGTAAGTTTTCGAGCCTTTTCTGGCTACAGCATTCAGCTATGCCGTTAAGGCCTGAGCTTCCCCGCTCACAGGGTGGTCCTGGAAACGGAACCGCCTCCTTGAATGCCTGTTGTGGCATGGAAAGAAAACGGATCGATGTACCATGCAACCATATTTGTTTGCGTGATACATATGTTTTCGCTGTGAGCAACACCAGAAAACACGCATTTGCGTGTCATGGAGAATTTTATGCAGACCATTTCTCCTGTTTTTGGGGTTGCGCGGACACTGACTGAGACGATGTTCGCACGTCTTATGCGCAGTCCTCTCTCTTTTGCGCCCTTCTTTAAGAGAGCCTGCAGCCCCATGAGAATGCCGGGTATTCCACCCGGCGCAGTTCATCCTTTTGGGGTGTAATCCCCTTCCTTTCCCCGAAGCAGACCTTTTCCCGGCAGAAAGCTGGGGTTTATGTGCTTTTCGAAATCACATTCGAAAACACAGGTGCCTCTGTTTTTTTTGTGACATGGGAGCCAGAAACGTTTTTCCATAGAAGAATTCCTACATAAAAACGGTTTCTGGTGTTGTGCCCAGCGATCCGGGATGAAGGGGCGTTTCTGTACAGCAAAAGAATATCTTAAAGAGGGAAACCATGAAAAAGCCTCATCTTGAATCCACCTACAAGCTCTTTATCAATGGCGAATGGAAGGAATCCTCCGACAAGGCCACGTATAAAAGCTACTGCCCCGCAAACGGTGAAGTCCTGGCCGAATGTGCACAGGCGACCAGAGAAGATGTTGAGGACGCCATCACGGCTGCCTGGGCTGCTTTTGAAACCTGGAAGAACGTCCCTGTCAATGAACGTGCCGAAATCCTGAACAAAGTCGCCGACATCATTGACGAAAACCGTGAGCATCTTGCGATGGTGGAAACGCTCGACAACGGCAAGCCCATCCGGGAGACCATGAACGTGGACATCCCCATGGCAGCCCAGCATTTCCGCTATTTTGCGGGGTGCATCATGGCAAGTGAAGGCAGTGCCAATATCCTGGGCAGGGACACGCTCAGTCTGATCCTTCGCGAGCCTATTGGTGTCGTAGGGCAGATTGTGCCCTGGAACTTCCCCTTCCTCATGGCCGCATGGAAACTCGCGCCTGTCCTCGCAAGCGGCTGCTGCACCGTTTTCAAACCCTCCAGCTCTACTTCCCTGAGTGTTCTGGAACTTGCGAGGCTCGTTCAGAAAGTGATTCCCCGCGGCGTCTTCAATGTAATTACGGGTTCCGGTTCCAAATCCGGTCAGTATATGCTGGAATCAAAGAGGTTCAGGAAACTGGCCTTTACCGGCTCTACTGAAGTCGGCCGCAATGTCGCCCTCGCTGCGGCGGAAAGAATTATCCCCGCCACGCTGGAACTCGGCGGAAAGTCCGCCAATATCTTCTTCGAGGACTGCGACTGGGAAATGGCCATGGATGGTCTCCAGATGGGCATCCTCTTCAATCAGGGGCAGGTCTGCTGTGCCGGTTCCCGTGTATTCGTTCAGGATTCCATCTATGATCGTTTTGTTGAGGAAGCCGTGAAACGCTTCAATGCGGTTAAGGTCGGACTGCCCTGGGAACCCGATACCCAGATGGGCTGTCAGATCAGCAAACGCCAGATGGAAAAGATCCTGGGCTATGTGGAAATCGGTAAAAAGGAAGGCGCCAAGGTCCTCTGCGGCGGTGTGCAGGACACTGAAGGAGAGCTGAAGAATGGCTGCTTCCTGCGTCCCACTCTGCTCGGTGACGTGACCAATGACATGCGTGTCGCCCAGGAAGAGATCTTTGGTCCCGTGGCCTGCATTCTGCGCTTCAAGACGGAAGATGAGGTCATCCGTCTCGCCAACGACAGTGAATTCGGACTCGGCGGTGCCGTCTGGACACGAGACATCAACCGTGCCATCCGCGTGGCCCGCGGAGTGGAGACCGGCCGTATGTGGGTGAACTGCTACAATGCCATTCCGGAGGGGGCGCCTTTCGGCGGATATAAGACGTCAGGCATCGGCCGCGAAACCCATAAGGTCATCCTGGAGCACTATACCCAGATGAAGAACATCATGATCAACCTCGCTGAAACTCCCTCCGGATTCTATCCGAAGGCTGATTAAGTAAAAGGCAGGGGGCCTGACCGCAGAGAGCGGGCAGGCCCCTCTTACATGTTGCGGACGCTGTTCCGCGTCTGTTTTCAGCCTTCCATTGGGAGAAACGGCCCCGCAGAGCGGGAGAGCTGTTCTCTTATCGCCGGCAGGGCGGAGCCTGGTGTGTGCCGGCTGAATCAATCGCAGACCGGAAAACAGTGCCTGCTCCCTTATTATTTGCCTGAAACTGGCCTTTATCCCGGCACTGCAGCGCCATTTCCGCACACTGGCGCTGCAGGTATACGGCCGTGAGATCGGATTCAGCCCCCCATTCTCCGGAGTGCGCTTCGGGATTCACTTCTTATTCTGCGGCGCAACCTGCCTGAATCCCTGCCCGGGACAGCGACACCGTTTTTTTGCGTGTCGAGCCGGACATCACGCAGCTGGGGTAAGTTGACAGAAGGCTTCTGTATCTGGAATAGGAAGCCTTCTAAAATACAATTTCCATGCCAAGTCTATCTCCGGGTTTTGCCTGCAACCGGAAAGGGAGATTTCCCGCCCAAATAAAGGGGCAGCCGCCCCCCTGCAGTGGAGATTCCCCTCTTGTTGGGACAGAGCTACGGAAGGATTGTACAGGGAAGCTTTCCACTCCTGTGTCGGAAATGGAATACCGTGCAGGATAGATCACGCTTTCTGCAAAACACCCTTTGATTTTTTACTGTAGGTAGACTAGCAAGTTGGAAGTTTCCAAGAGGTGTCCTGCATACCGGCCCGAATGTAAGAATTCTTATTCAGAATATGGGTTGGCCTCATCGCTGAAGGGGATGGTTTACGTAGGGCTCTTCACTCTGTCGTGCTGACGCAGGCACTGCGTTTTTGCGCGGATATTGTTGACGGCTGTAGAAATACGGCCAGGCCAGTAAAAACGTATTTGGAGGTTTTATACCGATGCGTATTGTTTCCAAGGAAAGCCTTATTCCCGGGAAAACAAGCAAGATGGTGCTTGAGGCTCCGGAGATTGCTACCCATGCCAAACCCGGGCATTTTGTCATGCTCAGGATGACGCCAAACGGCGAACGTATTCCGCTGACCATCGCAGATACTGACCCGGAACGCGGTCTGATCACCATAGTTTATCTGGTCGTGGGCAAGTCATCAGCTGTTCTCGAAAGCCTTAATGAAGGGGATGACATTCTCGATGTGTGCGGCCCCCTTGGCCATGCTACGGATATCCGGAAGGTTGGTACCGTCATCTGTGTCGGCGGCGGAACGGGTATCGCCGCCATGCATCATATCGCCAAGGGGCATCATCTTGCCGGCAACCGCGTCGTCGGTATCATTGGCGCAAGGAGCAAAGATCTGCTGCTCTTCGAGAAAGAGCTGAAGGCTTTCGCGGACGAGGTGCTGATTGCCACTGACGATGGAAGCTACGGCCGCAAGGGCTTTGTCACGACGCTGCTGAAAGAGCGTCTTGAAGAAGATAAGAACGTGGCCGAGGTTGTGGCCGTGGGACCCGTGCCTATGATGGCCGCGGTGGCGGATGTGACGCGCCCCTTCGGCGTGAAGACGGTTGTGAGCCTCAATCCTATTATGGTTGACGGCATCGGTATGTGCGGTGCCTGCCGCGTGACTGTCGGCGGCAAAACCCGTTTTGCCTGTGTCGATGGTCCTGAGTTTGATGGCCATCAGGTCGATTTTGCCGAACTGCGCCGCCGGCTTTCCGCTTATCGCGCCCAGGAACAGCAGTCCATGGAAGAATACAGGAGCAGCCATAATGGAAACTAAGAAAAAAAAGGGTGTGGGCACGCGCGCTCCCATGCCGTGCCAGCCTGCCGAGGAACGCAGGCACAATTTCAAAGAGGTTGCCCTGGGCTATAATGAGGCAACGGCCATGGCCGAAGCCGGCAGATGCCTGCAGTGCAAGAAGCCTGGCTGCGTGTCAGGCTGTCCTGTGGGCGTTCCCATCCGCGATTTCATCGGTGCCCTGCGTGAGGGCAATGTCGCCGAAGCGTACCGTCTGATCAAGACGGCCAATGCGCTCCCTGCGGTATGCGGACGCGTGTGCCCCCAGGAGAAGCAGTGCGAGAGCAAGTGCATTCTGAAGGCCAAGGGCCAGCCCGTGGCCATCGGACGGCTTGAGCGCTACGTCGCGGATAATCACAGCGCCGCGACCGCCTGCGAAGCCCAGACCGGGCATAACGCATGTGCCGCCCCTGTGCCGGGAAAACGCGTGGCCTGCATCGGCTCCGGTCCTTCATCCCTTTCCTGCGCCGGATACTGCGCTTCCCAGGGGATTAAGGTGGATGTCTATGAGGCCCTTCATGAAGCCGGTGGCGTGCTCATTTACGGCATCCCGTCTTTCCGTCTGCCCAAGGACGTGGTGCACCGTGAGATTGACGGTCTCAAGGAACTGGGCGTTGACTTCCATCTGGACAGCGTCGGCGGCCGTACGTTCCAGATCCACGAACTTCTCGAAAAGTACGATGCTGTCTTTATTGGCGTCGGTGCCGGACTGCCGCGTTTCCTGGGCGTTCCAGGTGAAAACCTCGTGGGCGTTTTTTCTGCCAACGAATTTCTTACCCGCGTCAACCTCGGGCGTGCCTATCTTTTCCCGGAGTATGACACACCGGTCTACCGAGGCCGCAAAGTGACCGTCTTTGGCGCCGGCAACGTTGCCATGGATGCCGCGAGGACGGCCCTGCGCATGGGCGCTGAAGAGGTACGCGTCTGCTACCGCCGCTCCCGCGCAGAGATGCCGGCCAGGCTGGAGGAAGTGGAACATGCCGAGCAGGAAGGCGTGCAGTTTGAAATGCTCGTGGCTCCCCTGCAGTTCAACGCGGACGAGGAAATGCACCTGAAGAGTGTGTCCCTGCAGCGCATGGAGCTCGGTGAACCCGACGCCAGCGGGCGCCGCCGTCCCGTCGCCATTCCCGGGTCCGAGTTTGAGCTGGAGACGGATCTTGCCATCGTGGCTCTCGGCACCCGCTCCAATCCCATTCTTCTTGAGGCTACGCAGGATCTCGAGAAGACCGAGCGCGGATATATCAAAGTGAATGAGGAAACCGGCGAGACTTCCATACCCAATGTCTATGCCGGCGGAGACATCGTTACCGGTGCGGCGACGGTTATTCTTGCCGCCGGTGCCGGCCGCCGCGCGGGTCAGGCCATCTGCCGCCGGCTGCTCGGCAAATAGGTCCCGCATTCCATTCGCAAAATGCTGTGAGAGGGGATGCTTTCTTCCTGAAAGGGGAGAAAGCATCCCCTTTTTGTTTTTCGGGCTCTTCCCGCATGCTGACAGACGCTTGCAAAAAAGCTGTCCACGGCTTAGCTCAGAAGAAAAAAAGGAAAATCCGTCATGATTCTTGCCGATCTGCACAACCATACCTGTTATTCGCATGCCAGGGATTCGGTCCGTGACATGTATCAGTCCGCCGTGAACAAGGGCCTCAGCATTTTCGGATTCTCCGAACACAGCCCGAGGCCCGAGCGTTTCACGTATACGCATGAATACCGGGACCGCCTGAACGCCCACCTCGGAGATTACGTGCGGGAGGTTCAGGAACTGAAGAGGGCCGGCGGCCCGTGCCGGGTGCTCTTCGGCATGGAGATAGACTGGTTTGAATCCGATCTTGAATTTGTGAAAAAAGCTGCCACTCAGTTCCCGTTCGATTATCTCATTGGCAGCGTGCATTTTCTGGGAACCATGGGCTTCGATGATAAGGCCAGCGACTGGGAATGCCTGGATCAGGGTGCCCGCTTTGAAAAGTACGACGCGTATTTCAGAACCTGGCGCAAAATGGTCTCGAGCGGCCTTTTCAACATCGCTGCCCATCCTGATCTCATCAAAATTTTTTCCGTTGACAGCTTCCATACCTGGCTGGACAGGGAAGAGAATCAGCGTCTTGTCAGGGACGGGCTTGAAGCCCTCAAGGCATCGGGCCTGGCCATGGAAATTTCATCCGCCGGCATACGCAAACCCTGCCGTGAGATTTATCCCTGCGCGACCATTATGCGCATGGCGAGCGATCTGAAACTGCCCGTGACCTTCGCTTCCGATGCACACACAACGGAGGACGTGGCCTACGGATTCCCCAGACTGGCCACCTACGCGAAGGCTTTCGGTTTCACGAAATCCGTCGTTTTTGACAACGGCAGATGTGAGAGTCTGGAGTTTTAATGTCCGAGATACTCTGCAGACTAGATCACGCAGGACTTTTCCTGCCCGGCGATACGGAGAGGAAGCCCATTCTCAGGGATATAACGTGGGACATTCATGCCGGAGAGCATACTGTCCTCATCGGAGGCAACGGGGCGGGCAAGTCCACACTCCTTCGGCTCATCCACGGCGAAGCCTGGACGACGGAGGGAAGCGTTTCCTGGGACAGTGAGGGGGGACTGGACAGCTCCAGGATCACGGGCCTTTCCGTTTCAGCTCTTGTTTCGCCCGCTCAGCAGCAGCTTTTTCAGAAGCACGGCTGGGATATCACAGGACTTGAGCTTCTCCTTACAGGATTTGACGGCTCTCATATGCTGTATACGCCGGGAGACGAGGCGAAAGTAAAGACTGCTACGGAGATGGCCAGGCGTCTTGATGCCCTGCCGCTTCTGAACAGGAGTATACGCACCATGAGCCAGGGGCAGCTGCGTCTGCTTCTGCTCGGCCGCGCCCTTGTGCGCCGTCCGCGCCTTCTTCTTCTGGACGAAAGCACGGACGGTCTTGATGGGAAGCACCGGGAAATTTTTGATAGTGTCCTTAAAGACGCGGCTCAGGAAAGCACGGTCATCATGGCGACGCACAGGGAGAGCCGTATTCCCTCGTGGTGCAGGGTCCGCCTCTATATGCAGGAGGGAAGGCTGAGCCATACTCCGCCAGTCACGGAACGTCAGATCAGCGCCGTTCCCGTGAAGGAAAGGGCTGTTCCCGCTCCTTCCGGTCCCCTTATCGAAGTCAGAAACGCTGATGTTTACATTGAGGGGGGCGCGACGCCTGTCCTTTATGGAATTACCTGGACCCTGCAGCCTGGCGAGCACTGGCTGTTGAAGGGGGGCAACGGATCCGGGAAGTCCACGTTCCTGCGCCTTCTGGCCGGGGACGAGATCGTTGCCTGGCCGGGAGACATCTGTTTTCATTTTCCTGAAGTCCGCGCAGGAGAGATTCCCCTTGAAAATATCCGAAGGCATGTCCGCCTCGTTTCCGATCTCTCCGAGGCGTACTACGACTTCGATGTGACCTGTCTCGAGCTTGTGCTCTCTGGCTTCGACAATACGGTCGGGCTGTACAGGACCTTCTCCTTCGAAGAGGTGGAAGAGGCACGCATGCGCCTCGGTCAGATGGGGCTTTCAGCCCTGGCTGACACGTCCATCCGCCGCATATCCACAGGCCAGGCCAGACGTCTTTTCCTGGCCCGGGCGCTCGTTGGGGGGCCTTCCGTCCTCCTTCTTGATGAACCCTGCTCTGGACTGGACATCCCTTCCCGGGACGCCTACCTGCAGGCCCTTGACGCGTTTGCCGCCGGCGGTATGCAGTATGTTTTCGTTTCGCACTACGAGGAAGACGCGCCTTCAAGTGCCGACAGGGTGGCGCAGATGAAAGACGGGCATCTTACGGTGCTGCGCTAGTCCTCTGTGTAAAATCGGCCTTCTGCTGAGAGCCTGACGGAACCACTGACGGAAATCCCGTACAGCCCGCCGGGCTCTTCTGCTATGGATACAGACAGAACGTCCCCGCTGGGCTGGCGGATGTCCATCAGGGATCTTCCCGTCTGCTGGAAAAGAAGCAGCGCCAGGGAAATGGTCGCTGACCCACATGCCTGTTCTGCACAGAGCGTATCCGCATCGCGGACGTAGACGATGGGATCTATGGAAAGACCGCTGCCCTGCTCCCTCCACCAGACGGCGCCGGCTGCCTCGCGGCTGGCCAGTCCTGTTTCCCTGAGAATTCTCATTCCTTCTTCCGGGGAAGGTCCAGGGGCGGGGTGCAGCGCCGTGTTGATGAGAAGGTGCGCGATACCGGGGAACTCCACCAGATCCTTTCCGGCTTCTTTCTGAAGGACGGGAAGTGAACGTAAGCGGAGTGTGGCTTCAACCTGCCACGATGGCAGGCAACCCGTAACGCGCAGAGGGATAGTGTCCGGCCATCCGGAAACACGCACGAGATAGGCACGGGGAGAGGACGGGGAGATGCGGATGCCCTGCCTCTGTGCGCTGAGATCCAAAAGGGCCCCGAAACAGCGTGTGGCGTTGACGCAGAATTCTCCGCCGGCCATGATCAGGCTGCCGTTTTGAGTGTCGATGAAGCCTGCCTGCTCGCCGCCGAGTTTCTGCAGGCGCAGGGCCTCGTGGGCAAGCGCCGCATGGTTTCCCGGCGTGTCCTGCGGAAAAAAGAGTGTCGTGTTGCCGCTCGGATCCCATTTTGAAAACTCAATGCTGCGCATGCCTGCTCCTTTTTTCTATCGGGTGCCATATTTTATATTTTAGTCCCTGGGAAAGGCCGTGCGCAAGCACCCCTTGGGGTGTGTAGGATGGCATAATACTTGCGATTTTTATGGAATGATAATATCGTCTCGGAAAATTAGTCGCGTGCAGGGGTTTGCTGTCGCGGCTCAAGCGCGTAAAAAACACGCCCTGGTAAAACCCGCTTTTCAGCGTATGGGCGCTTATGCGCAAAAAGACGATTGGGAGGTATTCATGAAATCTCTGCGTTTTCTGGTTCTTGCCGCTGCGCTGGTCCTCAGCTACGCGGTGGCTGCAGCCGCAGCTCCTGTGAACTGCACGAAGAAAATTGAAAGCTTCGACTTCGTCGTGGACTATTCCGGTTCCATGATGAAGAACACCAAGCTGAAGAAGGATAAGATCCTTGTTGCGAAAGACATCATGCATCGCATCAATGCCGACATCCCGAATCAGCAGTTTAATGCCGGCCTTCACACCATTTCCCCGAACGGCACCATCCTTGCCCATGGTCCGTGGGAACGTTCCACGATGGACAGGGCTATTGATAAGCTGAAGAGCAATTTCGATGTCTTCGGCCGTATGACCTACATGGGCGACAGCTTTTCCAAGTACCAGTCCTTCCTCAGCAGCATGAAGCGTGACGCTGCCATCATTCTCTTCACCGATGGTGGCAACAACAGCGGCGTGGATTTTGTTGACGTTGCCAGGCAGATTTACGCCCAGCAGCGCAACCTCACCATCCACATTGTTGACTTCTCCGAGACTCCCGACGAAAAGGCCAGCATCAAGGCCCTCGCCGCCCTCAACCCCAACGCCCAGTGCGTGAGGGCTGAAGACCTCGCCAAGAGCGATGCCGACCTCGAGCGTTTTGTCATCGCCGTGTTCTGCGGACAGGCCCAGAAGACCGAATCCGTGATCGTTCTCCGTGGCGTTAACTTCGCCTTCGATTCCTATGCTCTTGACGCCAAGGCTCAGGGCATCCTGAACGAAGCCGCTGCCATCATCAAGGAGAACCCGGGCAAGCGCATCACGCTCCGTGGCTGGACTGACTCCAAGGGCTCTGACCGTTACAACGCCAAGCTCTCTCAGAACCGTGCCAACTCTGTTAAGAGCTACCTTGCCACCCAGGGTGTCCCGGCCAGCCGTATGGCTGCCATTGGCGCCGGCAAGTCCTTCAAGTACGACAACAGCACCGAAGAAGGCCGCTACATGAACCGTCGTACCGAAGTGAGCTTCGACTAGTTTCTTTATTCCACAGATACCTTTGCCCCGCCGGTGTCAGCCGGCGGGGCTTCTCTTCTCTATTTTGTGATTCGAGGTCTGTTTTTTTATGAAACTGCTTCATTCCTGCGCGGTTGCCGCCTTCTGTCTTCTTCTCATTGGCGGTTGCTCTTCTTCCGGCTCTGCTGCTGGGAGCGCTGCATCCGGGAAACCCGCCGTGGCATCCAATTCTGGTTCTGATAAAGTTTACACCGGAAAGGAAGCCAAGATTAAGGCTGAACTGGATCAGACTGGTCGTGAGCTCGCTGGCCGCGCTGGCCGCACGCTTATGCCTTCCAAGTCCAAACCAAATGTGGTTAAGGCCGGCAAGAAGAATTATCTGGCCAAGTATCTGACCGTTGATCAGAACAGTGTGACGACGAGCCTTCGCCCTGGCACGACCGCTTCGACTCCTTACGTCGGTGTCATCCAGTATGATGAGGTGACCATGGAATGCCGTGGCGCCACCAAGGCTGCCGCCATGTCTTCAAGCGACTGCTCCAAGGTCAGCACAACCAGCCGCAAGGAACTCATCCGTTACGACGGCAAGAGCTGGCAGTTCTAAATTTTTCGTTTGATTGGTAACAAAAAAGGCGGCCCTTCAAGGGCCGCCTTTTTTTGTGTCCGACCAGATGCGTTTTGCTAGCAGGAAGTGTATTTTTCAGGGAGCTGAGAGATGATCCAGTCGGCACACTGAGACGGTGTGCGGGTAGCGTCGCAGGCAATATCAGCGTACTTCGCGTAGAGTCTGCTGCGTTCCTCGCAGAGGGATTCCAGTGTCTGCCCTTTGGCGATGACAAGTCCGCGCTGGGGATTGCGTGAGACTCTCTCTTCGATGACCCGGAACGGGGCGTCCAGACGCACGATGAGACCGAGCTCCCGGAGCCGTTTCATTCCCTGATCGCGGTAGACGACCGACCCGCCTGTGGAGATGACAGTGCGGCTGGTACGCAGGGAACGGATGAAGTCCGCTTCCATGTCCAGGAACGCGTCCCTGCTCAGGGCATCGGAAATATCCTGAAGTCTGGTGGCGTATGCCGCCTCTATGAGCGAATCCGTATCGATAAATGCCCAGCCGAGAGCCCGGGCCAGGGCAACACCTATGGTTGTCTTGCCGCTGCCAGCCATGCCGATGAGGCTTATGCAGGGCAGTGAGGCCTTTGGTTTCTTGAGCAGCTTGACATCTGTGGGCATGAAGTTTCTCCTTTTGTGCCCTGTTTTCAGCCATGCCAGTGAACCTGTCAAGCCATGGGCATCAAACAGGGGCCGGGCACTTGACGTCTTTGAAAGTGCCGTGTAAAAAAGTCACTCCATAGCAGAGGGGGGAGACTATCGTCCTGCAGTCAGCCGAAGATTTTTCCCTTCCCGCTTTGCATCAGATTTTTCATAAAGATTCCCGGATCTCCGGAATATAAGGAGTTTTCAAATGAAAAGAACCTACCAGCCCAGCAAGGTCAGCCGTGCGCATACCCATGGCTTCCGTACCCGCATGGCCACCAAGAGCGGCCGCGCTCTTATTGCCCGCCGCCGTGCCAAGGGCCGCAAGACCCTGAGCGCCTAGTGATGGAGGAAACGGACGCCGCCAGGACCGGTTTTCCCCGGCGGGATGGCGTCCGGTATCCGCTGCCGAAAGAAAGTCTGATACGGAAAAACTCTGAATATACCCTGTGTTATACGCAGGGGCGCAGGCTCCATACCAGACATTTCCTTCTTTTTGTCCTGCCCGGGGCAGGGGAGCACGACAACGTTCGTATGGGAACCGCTGTATCCCGTAAAGTCGGGCATGCGGTGGTTCGCAATCGTATAAAACGCCTGTTGCGCGAATGCTTCAGGCTGTATGTCCGCGGGCTTCCCGTGCAGTCTCGCATTGTTGTTGTCGCCAACCGCAGTGCAGGAAGAGACTGTCTTACGCTTCCCGTTGTTGTTTCCGAGATTAAAAGCGCGCTAGAGAGCTATTTCCGCCTCAGGGAGGAAAGATGAGGCATTTCTTGCGCGCTTTTTTTGTTTTACCTATCCGCTTTTACAAATTCTTCATCTCTCCGATACTGCCGCCTGCCTGCCGTTACTACCCCACCTGCTCTGAATACGCCCTTGAAGCCATCATGACGCATGGCCTTCTGCGCGGCACATGGCTGGCAATCAAGCGGATCGCGCGTTGTAATCCTTGGGGCGGATCTGGCTACGACCCTGTTCCTCCGCCGCGTCACAAGGATGTCTCCTAAGGGGAATACTTTTCATGCAAGACGGTAAAAATCTTATCATTGCCATCATTCTCTGCCTTATGGTTGTGGTGGGCTGGTCCTACCTTGGCGAAAAAATGGGCTGGGCTCCCAAACAGGATCCCCAGAAAATAGAAGAAGCTCAGAAGCAGCAGCAGGAACTTGCGGCGAAGCAGAAGGCCGAGGCGGAAGCGAAGGCTCAGGCTGCGGCCAATCCCCTGCCCCTGTTTGAACCTTCCGAAGGGAAGGACGTGAAAATTTCTACGCCGCTTTATACTGCTACCCTGTATACGGGGGGCGGCATCCTGCGCTCTTTCGAGCTTGATAAGTTCAAGGCTACCGTCGAAAGAAATTCCCCTGATGTGAACCTGGTCAACAAGGCCTCCGCCGCCATGGCTCCTCTTGGTCTTGTGATCAACGGCCAGCCCTCCTGGAGCAGCGGCCAGTGGAACACCGACCTCAGAGAAGATATTACTGTACCCGATGGACAGACCCGGACAGTCACCCTTACCGGCAAAATCGGTGATCTGAATGTTGTCCGCGAACTGACCTTTGACGCTTCCACCTACGCCATCCGCGAAAAAGTGAAACTGACCCCCTACGGCCAGGCTCCTGTGTCTGTGCGCGTAGGCTACACTGTTGGCGCAGACGCCAGCAACGCTCATGGCGGTCAGTATGATTCCATGCGCGTGGGCTGGGATGAAGGTGGCAAACTCAAGGAAGAGACCAGTGAGGATACCCTGAAGAATGGCGTCATGGCCACGGGTGATATCCTCTGGGGCGGTGCCATGAGCACCTACTTCCTGGCTGGCGTCATCCCCGGCAATGCCACGGGGGTCACCTTCAAAGGTGTTCTGCAGAACGGCGTTTATCGTGCGGCTCTTGAACAGGCTCCGATTACCGTTTCTCCCGGACAGGAATCTGTTGTTTCCGTGTCTTACTGGTTCGGTCCAAAGGATCGCAAGATGATGGCTGCGGCCAGCGAGGAACTCGCCAAGAGTGTAGACCTGGGCATGTTCAGCATTATCGCCAAAGGTCTGCTCTGGATTCTTGAATTTTTCCACAAATACGTGGGCAACTGGGGCGTTGCCATCATTCTCCTGACAATCCTTATTAAGGTTGTCTTCTGGCCTCTGACGGCGAAGAGCTATTCCTCCATGGAAAAGATGAAGGAACTCGGACCCATGATGCAGAAGATCAAGGATAAGTATAAGGACGACAAGGAAGCCATGAACAAGGAAGTCATGGCTCTGTACAAGACCTACGGCGTGAATCCCGCCAGCGGATGTCTTCCCCTGCTTATTCAGATGCCAGTGTTCTTCGGCCTGTATCAGGCTCTTCTGACGTCCATTGAACTCAGGCACGCCGACTTTATCACGTACCTGCCCTTCACGGATAAACTCTGGCTTGTCGACCTGTCCGCCAGGGATCCCTTCTACATTACGCCCATCATTATGGGCATCACTATGCTTTTGCAGCAGCGCCTTACGCCTCAGGCCATGGATCCGCGCCAGCAGAAGATCATGATGGTTCTCCCCATCGTGTTTACGTTCCTTTTCCTGGCTTTCCCCTCCGGCCTGGTTATCTACTGGCTCTGCAACAACGTCATCTCCATTGGCCAGCAATGGTGGATGCTGCATAAGGGCTCGAAGAAGAAGCACGCAAAAGCACGCTAGGGAGGAGGTCATGGAAGGATTCAAGGAATTCCATGGCAAGAATCTTGATGCGGCCATAAAGGATGCCTGTTCATACTTTGATACCAGCCGGGAGCGTCTCGAAATTGAGATTCTTCAGGATGCCAGAAGCGGTATTTTCGGTATAGTCGGGGCCCGCAAGGCAATTATACGCGCCCGCCGCGCCCGTCTCAGGGATGCTGTGGAAAGCGTGCTTGGTGAGCATTACGGCCACAGGGAAACTCCTGCTGAGGCCGTTCCGGCACAATCCGAAAAGAGGGAGCCACCGGCTCCCGCCGCTGAAGGAGCCCCTGAAGTCCAGAATCCTCCGGCGGCTCCGTCTCCTGAGCCGCTGAAGGAACCTCCTGTTCTGACGCCCCCTGATTCCAGGCAGGAAAGCGTACCCGCAGAGGATGAAGGCGCCGGGGAGGAACCGGCTGATCCGGAGGACTCTCAGCACTTCACTCCCTTTGAGGAAGTTGATCCGGCTATTGCGGAAAAAGAGGCCCTTGAGGTCATACGCAACCTGATCCGGCCCATTATCGGAACAGAGGCTGAACTCAGGGCCAGCGTTGGTGTCTCCCGCATTCAGGTCAGCGTGAACGGCGTGGACGACTGCGGACTGCTCATTGGGCGTGAAGGCATGACGCTCGCCGCCATCCAGTACTTCGCTTCCCGTATCGTCTCCAGGAAACTGCAGGCTTCCATACGCGTTCAGCTTGACGTGGGAGACTACCGGGAACGTCAGGGCGAGAAACTGAGGGAATTGGCTCTGGCTCTGGCCGAGAAGGTCAGGCAGACCGGACATCCGCTTTCCACACGTCCCCTGTGTTCCTATCACAGGCGCATTGTGCATTTGTGCCTGAAGAATGTGGAGGGGATCCAGACGCGCAGTCAGGGAGAGGGTGCCAAGAAGCGCGTTGTTATTATGCGCAGGAAGCCGGAGTAGGGCGGTATGACGAAACAATCTTCTGGAGAAACGACCATCGCTGCCCAGGCCACGGCCCAGGGTAGCGGGGCCATAGCAATCGTCCGCCTCTCCGGTCCGGCTTCTCTCGATATTGTGCGCAGAATATTCCGGCCGGCTTCGGGTAACACAGACAAATTCGTTCCCTGGAAGTTACGCCATGGACGCGTGCTCGATGCGGACGGGGAGCCTCTGGATGATGTCCTTTGTGTTTTCATGCCTGCGCCGCATACGTATACGGGGGAGGACTGCGCCGAAATACAATGCCATGGCGGTCAGGCTGTCGTAAATCAGATCCTGTCTTCCTGCATCGCGGCTGGGGCCGAGCCGGCGCGCCGCGGCGAATTTTCCTACAGGGCCTTTCTCAATGGAAGAATGGATCTGAGTCAGGCCGAGGCAGTGGCAGAGATGATCTCCGCTCCCGGCAGAGAAGCCATGCGGCTTTCCCTGAAGCGTCTGGACGGTACGCTCGGCCGGCGGGTGGACGAAGTGCGTGAAAGCCTTGAAGAGTGCCGGGTACAGATGAGCCTCGCCGTGGATTTCCCTGATGACGAGGTGGAGACTCTGCCCCGTGATCATTTTGCAGACGTCGTACGGAATGCGGTTTCCTCTCTCGGGAGACTGCTTACGGGGGCACGCAGGGCCAGACTGGTGGAAAAAGGCGCCCATGTCGTTTTGGCAGGAGAAGTGAACGCCGGCAAGTCCAGCCTCATGAATGCTCTGCTCGGGCGCAGCCGTGCCCTTGTCACCAGCATACCCGGTACGACACGGGACTTTCTTGAGGAAGATTTGGAACTGAACGGGCTGCCTGTGCGTATTGTCGATACGGCTGGTCTGCGTTCTGCCAGTGACCCCGTGGAAGCTCTGGGCATTGAGTCGAGCCGAAGGCAGATTGGAGACGCTGACTGTCTTCTTTTTGTGGTAGACGGAGCGGCTAACACCGACCCTGAGGCCTATCTCCGCTCGGATGTTTTTCTCGATGCCTGGAAAAAAAGCGGGACATGTCCGTTTCTGCTCGTCTGGAACAAGACGGATCTCAGACCTGCTCCTTCTTTCCTGAAAGACTGGAAGGGAGACGGCTCGCGTCCGGCAGCCTGCGTCGCCATTTCCGCCGAAAAAAGTGTTAATCTTGACGCACTTGCTGAGAGCGTACGGTCTTTCCTCATAAAAGACGCACCTCAGGGAGAAGATGTCGCTCCGAACATACGTCAGACAACGTCACTTGAGGCAGCCCTGAATGAATTAAACGGGCTTTTAGGTGACATTGCTGATGGATTGCCATATGATGTTCTTTCGGTCAGGCTCGATCTTGCCTGTGTGCATCTGCGGGATGTTGTCGGTCTCGGAACTTCGCAAGATGTCCTGAACCGTGTTTTTTCAAGTTTCTGCATCGGCAAATGATGCATCAGCTCGGTCCGGCCATCTGAGGCAGCTCTGAGTAAGGCGGGTGGTAGCAATGGACCTTGATGTGTATCGCAGAAGGATGAGCAGCGAGGAAATCAACGCCCTTCCCCTCGTTCATTATGAAGGACCGATCACGCTGATCCGCACGACTGGCGAACTCGCGAAGGCCATTGAGGACATTGGACAGGATCCCGTGCTCGGCTTTGATACGGAGACGCGTCCGACATTCCGCAAAGGGCGGGTGAATCCGCCGGCGCTTATCCAGCTGGCTACGGCGGGACATGTGTACCTGATCCAGCTTTCCTGGCTCCCGCTGGGACAGGCTCTTACCTCCGTATTTGCCAATCCCCATCAAATCAAGGCCGGGGTCGGCATCGGTGAGGATATGCGTGAACTGGCCAAACTTTACCCTTTCACGCCGGCGGGACACGTAGATCTTGGACGCATTGCCTACCAGCATAAAATCTGGAGCAGGGGCCTTAGGCCGCTCACGGCGAACTTCTTCAGACAGCGCATTTCCAAAGGATCTCAGTGTTCAAACTGGAGCCTCAGGGAACTGAGCGAGAAGCAGATGGTTTATGCTGCCACGGACGCCTGGATAGGCCGCCGCCTTTTCATGAAGATGCGGGACCTCGGGCTTGTGGATACACTTGCCCAGGAACCCTGATTGTTCGTCCATGGACGTAACTGACGTATGAAAGAAGACCGGAGAGATACGAACCCAGAGGCCGTGGCTGTCCTGACAGCCGGTGAGGCGGATGACGGGTGTCGTGTTGACGCCCTTCTTTCCCGGCTTGTTCCGGGTATGGGTGTGCGCGGCAGGCGCAGGTTTTTAAAGGAAGGAAGGGCGCTTCTGAACGGGCGTCCCGTGAAAGCCGGAACCTCAGTGCGCGCGGGAGACCGTCTGGAAATCGTGCCGCAGAAGGTGTCTTCCTCCTCCATGCCTGAGGCAAGGCTTCTGACCCGCAGAGGTGGCTTCTGCGTTTTTTTCAAGCCAGCGCTTCTGCACACGGTTGCCCTGGCCGGCAGCGGAGAAGGAGCCGGCGCCAGCCTGGAAGGGCAGATCACAGGCCTGCTTGGAGGTCAGAAATGCTGTCTTCTCCAGCGCCTTGATTTTTCCACGTCGGGCCTGGTCTGCGGGGCTACAGATGAAGATTCTGCGTCTCTCTTCAGAACTTCTGAACGGGAAGGCCGTGTAAAAAAATGCTATGTCTGCCTGCTGGAAGGCCGTGCCACAGAGAATGTTCATGTCAGACGGCGCCTTGTTTCCTCGGGCGGTGCCGCCGTGCGCGTGCTCCCCGAGGATGATCCCAATCCGGTACGGTCAACGTTTTTTCATCCTCTTCTTTCCTTTACAGAGGCCGAATGCCGGCCTGAAGGCAGCCGGGAAAGAATGATTACCCTGGCCGGCTGCGTCATACACCGGGGCTTCCGTCATCAGATTCGCGCCCATGCCGCGTCTCTTGGGCTGCCTCTTTATGGTGACACGCTTTACGGAGGAAAAAAGGCCGGATGGGGACTGCCTTTTTATCTGCATCATGGTTTTCTCTCCTTCGGCGGCATGACGTTCAGCGTTTCCCCGGACTGGGAGCTGGCATCCTTTATTCAAAAAAAAGCCTGCGAATGGTTTACAGAGTGCGCTGGAAAGGGCTAACTTAGCCGGGATGTTACAAAAGTGCTACAATAGTGTCACAAATGTGAAACATTATTGCTGCAGACCGGTTGAGACAGAGCTCCGGGATTGCAGGGGAGATTGATATGCTGCCTTCCTTCCTGCCTAAAACGATTCCATTTTTTGAAATGCTCGAAGAGCAGAGCAAGTTGCTCTGCTCGGTTTCCCATGAGGTCAGCCTGCTTTTCAGCGGAAAGAGTGAGCCCGAGGCTTGCGGCGGTGCCGTGGCCCGGCTCGAAGCTGAGGCTGATCAGAAACACAGAAATATCGTCCGTGCTCTTTCACAAACGTTTATCACACCCATCGACCGGGAAGACATCCTGCGTATAGATCAGGGGCAGGAGGAATGCATAGACCGCCTGCAGGGCCTGGTGACGAGAGTTATTGTCAGCGGGTTTGACCGCATCCGTTTTCCCGCTGCCAAGATCGTCCAGAACATCGATGCTATGCTTGAACTGACGGGCCTCATGCTTGATGGACTTTCGAAGAGGAAAGACTGTCACAAGACGAGGGTCTTCCGTTCCCTAAAGGAGGAATGCGACAGCGTTCTGGCCGTGGGGCTGGCTGAACTCATGGATCCTCAGGGCGATCACCCCGCCGAACTCATTGACGTGATAAAGTGGAGCCGGATTTACGACAAACTCGAGACTGTGCTCGATCAGGTGAACAGTCTTTCCGAAGCTCTTGAAGAAGCGGTACTGAAAAATGCTTGAGGTACCGCTTCTTCTTATTTTGATAGTCGTAACGGCTCTCGTTTTCGACTACACCAACGGTGTGCATGACTGTGCCAACGCCATCGCGACCATCGTTTCCACACGCGTGGCTTCCCCGGGGCTGGCTGTTGCCATGGCGGCCAGTCTCAACCTTCTCGGTGCTCTTCTTGGCACAGAGGTCGCCAGAACACTCGGCGGCGGACTTGTGTACCCGTCTGTCGTCGAGGGATGCCAGATACTGGTGCTCGCAGCTCTCGTAGGAGCCATCTTCTGGAATCTGTTTACCTGGTATCTTGGCATCCCTTCGTCTTCCTCCCATGCCCTTGTAGGAGGACTTGTGGGAGCTGCCCTTGCGCACGCCGGGACTCAGGCCGTCAATTTTCATGGATTGTTCATGAAGGTCGTGCTGCCGTTTCTCTGGGCCCCGCTTCTGGGGTTCTGCGGCGGCTTTCTCTTCATGCTGATTATTTACTGGACCTGCTGCCGGTTCCGCCGGGCAAAGGTCAATGCCGCCTTCAGGCATCTTCAGTTCGTTTCTTCCGGCTTCCTGGCCCTGAGCCACGGACTCAATGACGCGCAGAAAACGATGGGCGTTGTTACCCTGGCCCTGTTGCTTTTCGGGCAAATTGACACCATGGATGTGCCTCTCTGGGTCAAGCTCTCCTGTGCCGTGGCCATGTGCCTTGGTACGGCTTCAGGCGGCTGGAAGATTATTCGGACCATGGGCAGCCGAATCTTCAAGCTGGAGCCCATGCACGGGTTTGCGGCCGAGTCGGCCACAGGCTGTACCATCGTGTTCGCGAGTATTCTAGGCGCTCCGGTCAGCACCACCCACGTCATTTCCTCGGCCATATTCGGAGTGGGCTCATCAAAGCGCGTGAATGCCGTGCGCTGGGGCGTGGCCTGGCAGCTGGTTGTCGCCTGGGTACTGACCCTTCCCTGTTCCGGGCTGGTGGGTGCGCTGGCCTACTGGGGACTTTCCGCCATCCTGCCTTAGATATACGCTGACGCAAAGGGGCTGCTTCCTTCGTGGAAGCAGCCCCTTTTTAGGTTCAGAAATGATCTTTCGTTATTTGCCGGCAAGAATATCGGTCAGGGTGTCGACGAAAAATTTCAGATCCGTCTGAGGGACGTTCAGGGCAGGCAGAAGCCTGAGTGTCGTTTCATGGCACAGGCTGCAGATGAAGCCGCGCTTGAGGAGTTCATTCCAGGCGGGACGAGCGGTGTTGAAAAGTTCAATACCCACGAAGAGACCGCGGCCGCGCACAGCTTTGATTTTGTCAGGCATGGCCTTCTGCAGGGCACGGAGCTTGTCCAGAAAATCGGCCCCGAGAGCGCCGGCTCTTTCGGCGAGGTGGTCGCGGAGCATGATTTCGATGACTTTGGCGGCAACGGCTGCGACGAGCGCTCCGCCGCCGAAGGTGGTAGCGTGGCTTCCCGTGGTGAAGCCCTTGGATACTTCCTCCGTGGCCAGGATTCCGCCCATGGGCAGGCCGTTGGCGAGAGCCTTGGCCATGCTGATGATGTCAGGCTTGATACCGTAGGTCTGGAAAGCCCAGAATTTGCCGGTGCGGCACAGGCCTGCCTGGACTTCGTCGCAGATGAGCAGGATGCCGCGTTCGCGGCACAGTCTTTCCACGCCGCGCACATAGTCATCATCAAGGGGAAGCACACCGGCCTCGCCCTGGATACATTCCATCATGACAGCGCAGGTCTTGTCGTCGATTGCAGCTTCCAGAGCGCTGAGGTCATTGGCAGGCACCTGTTTGAAGCCTCCGGCCACGGGAGTGAAACCATCCATGAGATCAGCTCTTCCTGTGGCGGCCAGGGTGCCGAGCGTGCGTCCGTGGAAACAGCTCGTCAGGGTAATGATATCAGGCGCATCGCGGCCGGCTATCTTTCTGGTATAGCGGCGGGCGAGTTTGATAGCCGCCTCGTTAGCCTCGGCTCCGGAGTTGCAGAAAAAGGCCTTGGCAAAATGTGCGGTGGAAACTAGCAGCTTGGCAAGCTGAATCTGAGGTTCCTGATAAAAGAGGTTGCTGACGTGCCAGAGCTTGTGGGCCTGTTCGGTCAGCGCGCCGATGACTTCGTCGTTGCAGTGGCCGAGGCCGCACACGGCGATACCGGCGAGAAGGTCAATGTATTCTTTGCCGTCGCAGTCCCAGAGACGGGAGCCCTTGCCATGGTCAATGGCGAGGGGATAGCGGGCATAGGTCTTGAGGAGATAGGTTTCTTCGTCGTTTTTGATGGAATCGAAAGCTTTGGACATTGTATCTGCTGCCTTGGATGTTTTGTGTTCGGGGGGGCAATCAGCGGCCGGTGTGTCCGAAACCGCCGGCTCCGCGCTCGGTAGCCGTCAGAGAGGAGGCTTTCCGGAAGCGGGGAGACGCATAGGGTTGGAAGATCAGCTGCGCAATGCGCTCGCCTCTCTGAATTCGTCGTGGTTCGGCGGACGTATTCAGAAGGTAAACGGTGATTTCCCCCGTGTAGTCGGGATCAATGACACCCACGCCCTGGGCCACAACGACACCGTCTTTGGCCCCGAGTCCGCTGCGCGAGTAGACGAAACCGGCCCATCCGGGAATTTTCGGCTGCACGTGAAGACCCGTACGCACCCTGATCCGGCCGCCAGGGGCGATTTCCGCGCTGTCTTCTTCAAGCCATGCGCGGAGATCCACACCAGCGGAGACGGGTGTACTGGGTTCGGGGAGTTTCCCGCCGTAAAAAGCCTCAACGTCAGGAGCGTCAAAGACCAGATCGACGGGCAGTTTTTGGAGGTCTTTCATTTCCATAGTCGCATTCTACGCAATGCAATGGAAAGGGGCAAGTGACAAAAGTCTCGGAATCCTCCTTGATTTTTACTGCCTTTCGGGCAATCTCGCCTCTGGCGGTATAAACCGTCCAAGGAGAAAACAATGCCGGATCGTGACAAAACCGTAGCTGTGGTGGGAGCAGGACTCGCCGGATGCGAGTGTGCCCGCGTCCTTGCGCGCGCTGGTGTTCCCGTGGTGCTTTTTGAACAGAAACCGGGAAAGCACTCTCCCGCGCATGTGGCTGACACTTTTTCCGAGCTTGTCTGCTCCAATTCCCTGCGTTCTGATGAACTCGCGAGCGGCATTGGGCTTATAAAGCAGGAACTCCGGGATCTCGGAAGTCCCTTCATGGCTGCGGCGGACGCCTGCCGCGTGCCAGCGGGCAAGGCCCTGGCTGTAGACAGGGAAAAATTTTCGCGCCGGATTACAGACGAAGTCCTGGCAGAACCGGGAATCAGTCTGGAGGAGCGGGAGATAGCCGGAATTGACGATCCCGTGCTTGATGGCTTCGCTTATGTGGTTATCGCGGCGGGCCCCCTGGCCTCGGAAGACCTTTCTGCTTCCCTTAGAGCAAAAGTCGGCATGGAGCACTGCTATTTTTACGATGCCATCGCTCCTATTGTGTGGACCCATTCCCTTGATATGTCCGTGGTCTTCCGGGCCTCGCGCTATGGTCAGGAAAAAGGGGAAACGGGAGGGGATTATCTTAACTGCCCCATGACGCGTGAGGAATATGATCGGTTTTATGACGCTCTCGTGGGAGCGCAGAAGGTACATGGCCGCGACTTCGAAAAAGAAGTTCATTTCGAGGGGTGCATGCCTATTGAGGCTTTGGCTGAGCGCGGACCGAAAACCCTGTGCTTCGGTCCGCTCAAACCCGTGGGCTTCACGGATCCGCGCACAGGCAGGCGCCCCTGGGCTATCCTGCAGCTGCGCGCTGAGAATATGAATGGTGAAACCTGTAATCTGGTGGGGTGCCAGACCAAGCTTACCTATCCCGAGCAGGAGAGGGTGTTCCGGCTTGTGCCGGGACTTGAGCACTGTGAGTTCGTGCGTTTTGGAAGCATGCACCGGAATACATACGTCAACGCACCGGAAGTGCTTAATGCCGACAGTTCCCTGAAGGCTGATCCCCGGATTTTTCTTGCGGGGCAGATTAGCGGTGTGGAGGGCTACGTGGAATCTGCGGCCCATGGACACTGGGTGGGGCTCGAGCTCGCGGCCAGACTGAAGGGAGAGGAATTTTCCCTGCCGCCGGTTACGACGGCTCTTGGCGCGCTGCTCAATCATCTTCAGACGCCGGCCAAGCATTTTCAGCCCAGCAATGTGCATTTTGGCCTGATGCCCGAGCCTGGATTCCGTCTGCCGAAGAAAGAACGGAAGGCATGGTATGCCGGGCGGGGCAGGGAGGATTTCGCCGAATGGAAGGCCGGACAAAACTTTTTTCAGAAAAATGAAAAAAGTTGTTGACCGACACCCCCTCTTCGTTTATACCTCCACTTGTCCACTTTGGAGGGGCGTAGCTCAGGTGGCTAGAGCGCTTCCCTGACACGGAAGAGGTCAACAGTTCAAGTCTGTTCGTCCCTACCATCCAAGAAATTAATTGGGGCAGAAAGCCCCAGCGGCGAAAGGCGGTTAGCGCACCCGTCCTTCAAGGAATATAACTCTATGGGGAGGTTTTCGCCTCCCCATTTTTTTTACTTTCTGAAGTTTTCCAAGGAGTTTTTGCATGGAAGTCCGCGTAGAGGGCCAGAATGTTGAAGTTGCATCCGGGGCCGATATTGCTACGGCGTTGAAGGCAGCCCTGAGCGGTAAAAAATTCAAGTCCGTGGTTGCCGTCCGGATTGGTGAAAAAGAATACGACCTTTCCGCTCCCGTTCCTGAGGGGACTCAGGAAATCGAGCCGATTTTCGCCGAAACTCCCGCAGGTATTCAGATTATCCGCCACTCGACTTCCCACGTCATGGCCCTTGCCGTGAAGCGTCTGTTCCCCAAGGCCCTCGTGACCATAGGACCGTCCATTGACACCGGGTTCTACTATGACTTCGATGTGGAAACCCCTTTCACCCAGGGCGACCTTGAGAAGATCGAAGCCGAGATGACCCGTATCTGTGAGGCCCGTCTGCCCTTCACCCGCAGGGAGATGAGCAAGGACGAAGCCGTCAGGCATTTCGATGAACTCGGGGAAAAGTACAAGGTCGAGATCATTGAGGGCATCGACGCCCCCACCGTCTCTCTCTATAAGGAAGGCGAGTTCGAGGATCTCTGCCGCGGCCCGCACGTGCCCCATACCGGCTTCTGCAGGGATTTCAAGCTGCTCAGCGTGGCCGGCGCCTATTGGCGCGGCGATGAGAAGAACCGCATGCTTTCCCGCATCTACGGCACGGCGTTCGCTGACGCCAAAGCCCTCAAGGATTATCTGAAGCAGCTTGAGGAAGCAAAACGCCGTGATCACCGCAAACTTGGCCGTGAGCTCGGGCTGTTCACCTTCTTTGAGAATGTGGCTCCCGGCATGGTTTTCTGGCTGCCCAAGGGCATGATCATCAGGACCAACCTCGAAGACTTCTGGAAGCGCGAGCACCTGAAGCGCGGCTATGACATCGTGCAGGGGCCGCAGCTTCTCAAGCAGGAAACCTGGAAGCAGTCCGGTCACTACGATCATTACCGTGAGAACATGTATTTCACGAAGATCGATGAAGAGATGTACGGCATCAAGCCCATGAACTGCATCGGTCACATGCTCATTTACGGCAATTCCGTGAAGTCGTACCGCGACCTTCCCCAGCGCTATTTTGAACTGGGTATCGTGCACCGTCATGAGAAGAGCGGCGTGCTGCACGGACTGCTCCGCGTCCGCCAGTTTACACAGGATGACGCGCATATTCTCTGCAGGCCCGACCAGCTGGAGTCCGAAATCATCAGCGTCATTCATCTGATTCAGGATCTGATGAATCTTTTCGGATTCAAGTATAAAATTGAGATTTCCACGCGTCCCGAGAGCAGCATCGGCACGGACGAAGCCTGGGAACTGGCCACCAACGCCCTTATCCAGGCCGTTAAAGAACTCAACCTGCCTTACGATATCAATGAAGGCGATGGTGCCTTCTACGGCCCCAAGATTGACGTCAAGCTTCTTGACTGCATCGGCCGTGAGTGGCAGTGCTCGACCATTCAGGTGGACTTCACGCTGCCCGAGCGCTTTGATCTGACCTACGTGGGGCAGGACGGTGAAAAGCACCGTCCAGTCATGGTGCATCGCGCCATCATGGGGTCGGTGGAACGTTTCATCGGCGTGCTCATCGAACAGTACGCCGGCGCCATGCCTGTGTGGCTGGCTCCTGAACAGGCCCGCATTCTTACCGTCACGGAAGCCTTCAATGACGCGGCCAGCAAGGTCTGCGCCAGGCTTAAGGCGGCTGGCGTGCGTGTCTCTGTTGATGACCGCAACGAAAAGCTTGGATTCAAGGTTCGCGAGGCCCAGATGTCCAAGATTCCGTACATGCTGGTCATTGGTGGCAAGGAAGCGGAGAACGGAGGCGTCAGTGTCCGCCTCCGCAGTGGAGAGGATCTTGGCATGAAGACCGTTGAGGAAGTCATCGAAATGGTGCACACCGAGGCGGCCGAGCCGTTCAAGAAAGGAGGGATGAGCTATAGCTTCGCCTAATTTGAGGCCTCGCCGGCGTATGCCGGATGACGGGGTTCGTCGTAATGAGCTGATTCACGCCAGGGAAGTGCGTGTCATCGGCGCGGAAGGAGAACAGCTGGGTATTCTGCAGCGCAATGAGGCCATTGCCATGGCCCGCGAAATTGGCTGTGACCTGGTGGAAGTTTCTTCCAACGCCACGCCGCCTGTCTGCCGCATCATGGACTACGGCAAGTTCAAATACGAGCAGCAGAAGAAAAAGCAGGACGCGAAAAAGCGTCAGGCTGTTGTGCAGGTCAAGGAAATCAAGGTGCGCCCCAAGACGGACGAACATGACTACGAGACCAAGCTCAAGCACATCCGTTCTTTCCTCGAGGATGGCGATCGCTGCAAGGTGACCGTGTTCTTCAGGGGCCGTGAAATCGTCCATAAGGATCGTGGCATTGAAATCCTGGAAAGGATCGTCAAAGATCTGGAAGACGTGGGCAAGGTCGAACAGGAACCCCGTGCTGAAGGCAGAACCCTGCAGATGCTTGTGGTGCCCAAGAAATAACTTGCTCTGAGCTGGAATTTCGTGCATAATTCCTTCCTTCCTTTCACAGGGAAGAGTATCGATTTTTAAGGAGATCCATCATGCCGAAGATTAAGACCCGGCGTTCTGCCGCGAAGCGCTTCGAGATGACCGGCAGCGGCAAATACCGCCGCCACCGTCAGAACCTTCGTCACATCCTGACGAAGAAGGCCCCCGGCCGTAAGATGCGCCTCGGACAGATTGCTCTCGTTGACAGCGCCAACATCAAGGCTGTGCGCCGTCTTCTCCCCAACGGATAGTTTGAGGGGAGGCGGCCTGCAGCGAGCCGCCCGTTTCCAATCACTGCTCTGATTACTTCTGAAAAAAATTTTCTGAACCTCCCGGCGGGCATGACCTACGCCTCGTCTGGGACAAGGAGGATACGCAAATGCGTGTGAAGAGAGGTCTCGCCGCACATCGTCGGCATAAGAAATTCCTGAGCGCCGCTAAAGGCTTCCGTGGTGGCCGCAGCCGCCTGTACCGTACCGCCCGTGAGGCTGTTGAGCGCTCAATGCAGAACTCCTTTGAGGGCCGCAGGCAGCGCAGGCGTGATTTCCGCCAGCTGTGGATCCTGCGTATCAACGCAGGCGCCCGCCTGAGCGGCATGTCCTACAGCCGTCTGATGCACGGCCTGAAGGTTGCCGGTGTCGCTCTGGACCGCAAGGTTCTCGCTGACCTCGCCGTCAACCACAAGGACGATTTCGCCGCCGTGGTGAAACTGGCTCAGGGCGCCCTCAAGTAGGAGGGGCACTTTTCAATGGGGGAGGGGGCAAAAGCCTCTCCCCCGTTTTTTTTTATTCACTTATAAAGCCGTCAGGACGGCACTCAGGAATCGTTATGGAAGTGATTTCCTCGCTGGAAAGCCTGGTGCAGGAGCTCAAAAAGGGGCTCGACCAGGCTTCTTTATTAGAAGAGCTCGAAAACCTGCGCGTGGACTTTCTCGGTCGCAAGGGCCGGCTGGCCAAACTCATGAGTTTTATTCCGAAGCTCGATCCCGCTGACAGACCCAAGGCCGGCCAGCTTGCCAACAATGTGAAAGGCCGCATCACCGAGCTCATTGACGCCCGTCTCAAGTCCCTTGAGGACGCCAAAGAGCAGGAGGCGCTCAAACGTTTTGATGCGACTCTGCCCGGACGTGCCCCGTGGCAGGGATCCATCCATCCCATTTCCCTGGCCATGGAGGAAATCTGCTCCGTGTTCCGCGGCCTCGGCTTTGACATTGAAAGCGGTCCGGAAATTGAGACTGACTATTACAACTTCGAAGCCCTGAACCTGCCACCGGATCATCCTGCCCGTGACATGCAGGATACCTTCTACATTTCAGATAAAGTCGTTCTTCGTACCCAGACCTCCGGCGTGCAGATTCACACTATGGAAAAGCGCCGTCCGCCTATTGCCATTGTGGCTCCCGGCAAGGTGTTCCGCAGGGACTCCGACATCACCCACACGCCTATGTTTCATCAGGTCGAAGGACTCATGGTCGGTGACAACATCACGCTGGCTCACCTGCGCGGTATTCTGACCGCATTCAGCCAGCGTCTTTTCGGTCCCGAGACAAAGGTGCGCTTCCGTCCCAGTTTCTTCCCGTTCACCGAGCCTTCCGCGGAAGTCGATATTTCCTGCACAATGTGCCATGGAAAGGGGCATGTGCACGGCGAGCCCTGCCGCGTGTGCAAGACCACAGGCTGGCTTGAAATCCTCGGCTGCGGCATGGTCGATCCGCAGGTCTTTGCCAACGTCCATTATCCCGAGTCCACCACTGGCTTTGCTTTTGGCCTCGGCGTTGAACGCGTGGCCATGCTGAAGTACGGTCTCGGCGATCTGCGCCAGTTCTTCGAGAATGACGTCAGATTCCTGCGTCAGTTCATTTAGTTTTCCATGCCGACTATGTTCAGGTTTGCACTCAGACGCAGGTCCTGCGGAACGGGCATGCCCGTCCTCGCGGGTTTCCTGCTTTCCCTGGCTCTTCTGTGGGGTGTCTGGCCTTCTTCCGGATGTCATGCCAAGGGAACCTATGAACCGCCGCATACCGGTTTTGAGGATCCCAATGAACGGCCCAAACTGAAAGGCAATCCGGGGGCCGGAGCTCTGATTGACGCCTATGGCTTCCCCATAAGCCCTGACGAGGGCCAGGATGTCCAGAAACGGAAACGCCTTCCTCCGGGGGCGTATGGCGGTTACGGCAAAAAGGAAGAGCGCCCTCTTCCCAATCCCGATGACAACCGGCCCCTCTGGAAGGTTCAGTGAGCGCTGACTCTGACTCCCGCAACAAGACTAACGGATACAAGGTGACATAATGCTGCTTTCTCTTTCCTGGTTACGCGAATTTGTTCCCTATGAAGGGAGCGCCGAGGCGCTCGCGGACAGGCTGACCATGCTCGGACTGGAGCTGGAAGAAATTGTCCATCCCTTCGCCAATATAGATTCCATCGTCGTGGGCAAGGTCGTCGAGTGCGTCCCCCATCCCAATTCCGACCACATGCATATCTGCAAGGTTGATGCGGGACAGGGAGAACTGGCGAATATCGTCTGCGGCGCCCCCAACGTGGCTGCCGGCCAGACTGTCGCCGTCGCCCTGCTGGGCACAACCATGCCTGACGGAACTGTCATCAAGAAGGCAAAGCTCCGCGGCGAGCCTTCCTTCGGCATGATCTGCTCTGAACGCGAGCTTGGTCTGAGCGAAGATCATGACGGCATCCTTGTCCTCCCCGACACGTATAAGGCCGGAGACAGGCTTGTGGATGTTCTCAATCTTGAAAAGGACGTGCTCGACATCGACATAACGCCCAACCGCGGCGACTGCCTGTCCGTCATCGGTCTCGCCCGTGAAGTCGCTCTCGCGTACAATCTGCCCATGACCATTCCGGATCGTCCTCTGGTTCTTTCCCATGTGGACGCTCCGCACCCGTCTATTGAGATCTCCGATCCCGAGCTGTGCTACGGGTACTTCGGCCGGGTCATCACCGGCATCAAGGTCGCAAAGAGCCCCAGTGCCCTGCGTTACCGCCTTAGCGCCTGCGGTATCCGTCCCATTTCCAATGTGGTCGACGTGACCAACTACATTCTCATGGAATGCGGACAGCCGCTTCATTCCTTTGACCTTGCCCGCATCCGCGGAGGCAGGGTAATCGTCGCTCCTGCGAAGGAAGGCGAGCATTTCACCACGCTGGATGGCAAGGAACGCGTTCTGAAAGCCGATGACCTGACTATCCGCGACAATGACGGCGTCGTTGCCCTTGCCGGTGTCATGGGTGGGCTCGACTCCGAAATCACCGAAGCGAGCGCGGGTGTCTTCCTGGAAAGCGCCGTCTTCCGTCCCGCCACCATCCGCAGAACGTCACGGCGCCTCGGACTTTCTTCCGAAGCATCTTTCCGCTTTGAGCGCGGAATCGACCAGGGCAGGAGCCGTTGGAGCCTCGATCGCGCCTGCGCCATGATTCAGCAGCTGGCTGGCGGCGAAGTGTCTGACAGGCTCTGCGAAAATGAGCCCAGACCCTTTGTCCCTGTGCAGGTGGAATTCCGTCCCGCCCGCTGCGCCGCTCTGCTTGGCGTCGATCCCGGCTGCGATTTTGAACGGCATGTCCTCACCGGCCTCGGCTGCGAAGTGAAGGGCGATGGCGCTACCTGGACCGTGCCGCAGCCCAGCTGGCGTCCCGACCTGACGCGTGAGGCCGACCTTATTGAGGAAGTCGCCCGCTATTACGGCATGGATCGCGTGGAGCCTGTGCTCCCGCCCATCAGCCGTTCTCTGGAAGACGTCCTGCGTCCTGAAAGCCAGTACGCCTTCTGGGATAGGATCAAGCGCTGGGGTGCCGGCATCGGACTCAACGAGGCCATTAACTACAGTTTCGTGGGACAGAAGGATCTGGACGCCTTCGGTCTTTCAAAGGAAGATCGCATCTCCATGATGAATCCTCTTTCCGAGGATCTCAATGTCATGCGTCCGACCATTGCTCCCGGTCTCATGGTGGCCCTGAAAAACAATCTGGCACAGGGCGCTTCTTCTGTGCGTCTCTTTGAGCTGGCAAATGTCTTCCATTATGACGCCTCTTCTTCTACGACGGCCCGCGAAGTGGGAATGATGGGTATCATCATGTCCGGCAGCCGCTATGAAGGTGGGTGGCCGCATGAAGAAGCCGAGCTTGATTACCTTGATCTCAAGGGTGTTGTGGAAGACTTTATGCGCTTCCTGCATCTTGACGGCTTTACCGTGCGCCAGCTGGAGAAGCATGACTATTTCACGCCTGCTGTCGAGATCAGCGCTGCCGGCCGCGCGCTCGGTGTCATGGGCCGTATCAGGCCGGATCTGGCCGATCGTTACAATGCCCGCGGCGCTGTGTGGATGGCTGAGTTCAACATGGACGAGGTCCGGGCCGCCTACGATGGTGCCGGTATCCATTTCAAACCGCTCGATATTTACCCGCCCGTGCGTCGCGATATTACCGTGTCTGCCCCCGAGTGCATGAAGGTTGCTGAGATCATCGATGCCATCACGGCTATGAAGCGTCCCCTGCTCAAGGAAGTTGTCCTTCAGGATGTGTTTGTGCCGAAGATGGGCGATACCCGCAATCTGACCTTCAGGCTGACGTTCAGACACGAGAATCGTACACTCCGTGACGCCGAAGTGGATAAGGAGCGCGACAAGATCGCTGCCGGACTCGTGAAAGCGCTCGGCGTTAAAATCTAAATTCGTTTTCCGACATCACTGATTCTGAAGCCGGTCCCGCTCTGGTTCTGCACCAGTGGGGATCGGCTTTGTGTTTTCTGTATGAAGTAGACGCCCGCCCTGAAACGTGGCAATATTTCGGGTGCGGCTTTGTGGCCGCCTACGCCTGCTCATTGAGGAAAAATTTATGGCTGACGAAAAACTTTACCGTATCGGCGAGGTGGCAACGCTGCTGAACCTCAAAACCTCTGTACTGAGGTTCTGGGAGTCAGAATTTCCCGAGCTGCAGCCGCAGCGTTCGGCAAAGGGACACAGATCGTACCGCGAAAAGGACGTTGCCGTTCTCAGGCGGATCAAGCAGCTGCTTCACGAACAGGGCATGACCATTGAGGGCGCACGCAAAGTTCTGAACAGTCCTCAGGGGGGCAGCCCGCTGGAGAGCAGTGAAGCCGCTTCTGCGCCCGCCGTGGATACAGCCTTCCTCGGTGAGATTGCCGGCGAGCTCATTGAAATCAGGAATATGCTCAGCACCGAGGAGGAAAAATGATTCTCTCTCCCTCACTCCTTTCTGCGGATTTTTCCTGCCTGGGTCAGGTCCTCGGAGAACTGGAACAGGCTGGCGTGAGGTGGCTCCATCTTGATGTCATGGACGGAGCCTTTGTCCCGAATATCACCTTTGGTCAGTCGGTTATTGCTGCTCTGCGTAGCAAGAGCCGGCTTTTTTTTGATGTGCACATGATGGTTGACGCCCCGAGCCGCTATATCGCTTCTTTCGCAAAGGCGGGGGCTGACCTCATTGTTATCCATGCCGAGGCGGAGACGCATCTGCAGCGCGCCCTCGCGGCAATCCGCGAGCAGGGATGCCGCGCCGGCGTCGCTTTGAATCCGTCCACGGATCCGGCGTTTTTGAAATGGCTCACTGATGACCTCGATCTTGTGCTGCTGATGAGTGTCAATCCCGGCTTTTCGGGACAGGCCTTCATTCCCGCCACCATTGAGAAAATCCGCGCCGTGCGCGATCTTCTGGATGAAAACAGTGGCGAGAATATTCCGATTCAGGTCGATGGCGGCGTGTGTCCGGAAAATATCGGTGGGCTTATCCGGAGCGGAGCAGATGTCTTTGTCTCCGGTTCCGCGTTTTTCAAGCATCCGCCTTTTTCTCAGCGCCATCAGGATTTTATTGACGCTGCCAGAGAAGCGGAGGGTCAATATCCGCGTCCTGCATCGCTTGTGTGCAGTCAGTGGAAGCCTCGCGGGTAATTCCTGCGAAAAGGAGAGAGGGGAACTTCATGCCAACTCGTAGACAGTGTGCTAATGCCATCAGGGCTCTGGCCATTGATGCCATCGAAAAAGCTAATTCCGGACACCCTGGTGCTCCCCTGGGCATGGCCGATATGGCCGAAGCCCTCTGGAGGCACGGATTCAAGCACAATCCTGCTGACCCCAAATGGGTGGACAGAGACCGCTTCGTTCTTTCCAACGGACACGCTTCCATGCTTCTCTACGCCCTGCTGCATCTGACCGGGTATGATCTCACCATGGAAGACATCGAGAATTTCCGTCAGTGGGGTTCCAAAACGCCGGGGCATCCGGAGTACGGTCATACCCCGGGTGTCGATATTACGACAGGCCCCCTCGGTTCCGGCATTTCCTCGGCCGTGGGTATGGCTCTCGCTGAGCGCATGCTGGCCGAAAAGTTCAACAAACCCGGACATACTATCGTTGATCATCATACTTACGTCTTTCTGGGCGACGGCTGCATGATGGAAGGCGTGAGCCATGAGGCCTGCTCTCTGGCTGGTGTCTGGAAACTTGGCAAACTCATTGCTCTGTATGACTGCAACGGTATTTCCATCGATGGCAGGACGGATGGCTGGTTCACCGAAGACGTGGGGGCCCGGTATAAGGCCTACGGCTGGCAGGTTATCGGTCCTATTGACGGACATGATGAGAAGCAGCTGGATCAGGCCCTGGCTGCGGCCCGCGCTAACACCGAAAAACCCAGTCTCATCATCTGTAAAACACATATCGGATACGGCACGTGCAGAGCTGACTCGGCAAAGGTTCACGGATCGCCCCTGGGCGCCGAGGCCGCTGCTGAAGCCAAGAAGACACTCGGATGGACAGAGCCTCCTTTTGTGATACCCCAGGATATCTATGACGCATGGGATGCCCGCAGAGCCGGTGCCGAGGCCGAGAGCAAATGGCAGGCTGATTTTGAGGCCTATGCGAAGGAATTTCCCGCTGAAGCTGCCGAATTCAGCCGCCGCATGGCCGGAAAACTCCCTGAAGGCTTTAATGAGGAAGCTGCGAAAATCATCGCTTCCTTCGTGGCGGATGGTAAGGACCTGGCTACCCGCAAATGCTCCAATAAGGTTCTCGAAAACCTCGTGCCTGTCCTTCCCGAGATGCTCGGTGGATCTGCTGACCTGACCGGGTCGGTAGGTACAAAGACGTCGGTATCAGTTCCTCTGGATCCACGCACCTATGAGGGCAATTATATTTCCTACGGCGTGCGCGAGTTCGGCATGAGCACAATTATGAACGGTATGGCCGTCCATGGTGGCTTCCTCCCTTACGCCGGCACCTTTATGGTTTTCTCCGATTACCTGAAGCACGCTGTGCGCCTGGCCGCCCTCATGAAGCTGCGCGCTGTGTGGGTGCTGACGCACGATTCCTATGCCGTGGGCGAGGACGGACCGACCCATGAGCCCGTGGAACAGCTGCCGACGCTGCGTGCGCTTCCCGGTGTGCGTGTATGGCGTCCGTGTGACGTGGCCGAAACGGCCCAGGCCTGGGTGGATGCCGTGAAATTTAACGGTCCCACCTGTCTGTCTCTTTCCCGTCAGACGCTGCCGTTCGTCACCAGAACAGCGGAACAGGCTGAAGGAATGTCCCGGGGCGGCTACGTGCTCCGCGACTGCGATGGGCAGCCAGAAGTTATTCTTATTGCCTCAGGATCCGAGGTTTCTCTCTGCCTCGGTGCGTATGAAAAACTGTCCGCCCAGGGCCACCGTGTGCGCGTGGTATCCATGCCCTGCACGGAAATCTTTGATGCCCAGGACGCCGCGTACAGAGAGAGCGTCCTGCCTTCTGCCGTACGTGCCAGAGTGGCAGTTGAGGCTTCTCAGCCCGATTTCTGGTACAAATACGCCGGTCTCGATGGGGCTGTCGTCGGTATGGACCATTTTGGTGCATCCGCGCCCGGCAAGGTCCTTGCTGAGCATTTTGGCTTCACCGTGGATAATGTTGTGAAGGCTGCGTCCGGTCTGTTGAAGTAAGGCTGCGCGCGATCGCAGAAGTTATGCTGACGGCAGAGAGCCTGGTTTCCCCGTCTTTCGGGATGGAGAGAATAAAGGCTCCTGCCGTCAGTGAGATCCTGGGCACCTGCATCCCGTATTGACGGAGATGCTCCGGTTGGTCTTCCTTCCCGCCGTCCACTGATTATTTTTGATGTTGTGAACAGCGCTATCTGTGGCCGGCCGGATAACGGACCGGCGCGTGACAACCATTATGTTCCATTTCAGGAGGCTTTACCATGGCAATGAAAGATATGGCTTCTCTCGATTTGAAGGGGAAAATTGCTGTCATCCGGCAGGATCTCAACGTTCCCATGAAGGATGGCAGGATTACCAATGACAAACGCATGCGCGCAGCTCTGCCTACCATCAAGCTGGCTCTGCAGAAAGGCGCTGGTGTCATCGTGCTGTCCCATCTCGGCCGTCCCACTGAAGGCGAGTTCTGTGAACAGTTCTCTCTCAAGCCTGTCGCCGAGCACATGTCCGAAATGCTTGGCCAGCCTGTAACTCTGGCCAGGGATTTTGACGAAGCCAAAAAAGTCAGGCCCGGAGAAGTTTATCTCCTGGAAAACGTCCGCTTTTTCAAGGGTGAAAAGAAAAATGATCCCGAGCTGGCCGCCAGATATGCGGCTCTGGGCGATGTTTATGTCATGGATGCCTTTGGCACGGCCCACAGGGCCCAGGCGTCCACGGAGGGGGCCATCCGCAAGGCTAAGGTAGCGTGCGCGGGTCCCCTCATGAAGGGTGAACTTGATGCCTTCGCAAAAGTGCTGGACAACCCCAAGCGCCCGCTGGTGGCCATCATCGGTGGATCCAAGGTTTCCACCAAGCTTGGCCTGCTGGATAATCTGCTTGGCAGGGTCGACCGCCTGATCATCGGCGGCGGCATTGCCAATACGTTCCTCGCTGCCACAGGGCATCCAGTGGGTAGGTCCCTGTATGAGCCTGATCTTATTGACGCCTCCAAAGAAATTCTGGCCAAGGCTGAAAAACTTGGCAAGCCGATCCCGCTTCCAGTGGATGTTGTTACTGCTCCCGAACTTGCCCCCGGCCAGAAGGCCGTAACCTGCGGCGTGGATGAAGTGGCTTCCGACCAGATGATTCTGGATATCGGCCCCAAGACTGTCGCCCTGTACGAGGAAATCCTCAACAAGGCTGCCACCATTGTCTGGAACGGCCCTGTGGGTGCCTTTGAGACCGAGCCTTTCGGCGCAGGCACCAGGGCTCTGGCTGAAGCCCTTGCGAAATGCGGAGGCTTCGTGGTTGTCGGCGGCGGTGATTCCGTTTCTGCGGTCGAGAGCTATGGCCTCGCTGACAAGATGGGGTATATTTCCACAGGTGGAGGCGCTTTCCTGGAACTCTTTGAAGGAAAGAAGCTCCCTGCCGTGGCTGCCCTTGAGGACAGAGCCTAAGTCAGCCTGAGCTCCTTTCGTTTTTCACTGACAGAAAAGGCCTCCCTGCCGACAAAGCATGGAGGCCTTTTCTGTATCTAAAAAAACGCCGGAAACTTCACGTTTCCGGCGTATGTATTTCAGAGAGAGCCGGGCACCCGGCAACAACTGCTGCCGCTGCTTCCTTTCGGACCTGACGGGGTTCACAGCGCTGCCGCCACCCGGCTTGTAGACTCCTTTACATGGAGAGCGCTCTCTTGTCAATGTGACTGATTCGGGAGCATGCCGTACTGACCGAGCAGGGAAGAGGCATTTGTGAGCAGGCGTTCCATGCGTTCATCCGAGGCTCCGGTGAGTTTTTTCAGGCGGAGCATTTCCTCTTCAGGCCGGTAAATAGGCCAGTCCGTGCCAAAGAAGTAGTGTTCTTCAGGCAAAAGCGCGAAAAGTCTGTGGAGACATTTCTGATCGACAAAGTCAGTCGTGCTGGACGTGTCCAGCCAGAGATGTTTGTAAGGGTGTCCTGAAAAGACCTGCAGCGCCAGATCCCACATGCGGTAGCCACCGAAATGGCCTGCTATGACATCAAGGCGGGGGAAGTTCTGGAGGACCTTACGAAGCCTTATGGGAGAGGAAGGGGCTTCGGAAGGAGGTGCGGCGCTGCCGACATGGAAGAGAATGATGAATCGTCCTTCGCAGGCCTCATAAATGGGCAGCAGGGCCGGATCATTCATGGAGAAGCCCTGGAAGTCAGGGTGGAGTTTAAGACCCCGTATGCCGTTCTTTTCGAGACGATCGAGCTCTTCCTCCCAGTGTTCATAGCCGGGGTGCAGCGTGCCGAAGGCAATGGCCCTGTTTCCCTCGTCGTTGTGAATTTTGATGGCGTAATTGTTGGCAGGGAGAACCTGCGAGGGAGCCGTTGCTGCACAGAGGACGGCAAAGTAACTGATGCCGGCCCTGACTTCCTCTTCCTCAAGATCCGGAAGCAGTCCGGAGCCGAGGCAGTGCACGCCGTACGTTTTTTCGAGGGCTCTGACGGCCTTTGAAGCGATTTTCGGGTGAAAGGCGTGAGTATGGATATCAATGCCTGGCATGCCCGCAGCCTTCTTCTAGGGGGAGCTCTCTGGGTGTGTTCACCACGTTGACAGGCGTTCCCTCGAGCCAGCGGTGAATGTTTTCAGCTGCCAGATTGATGATGCGCTGTCTGGACTGGACAGAAGCCCAGGCAATATGAGGCGTGATGATGGTGTTGGGAGAATTGAGAAGCGGATTGTCCGGGCTGGGCGGTTCTGTAGACAGCACGTCGGTGCCAAGACCGGCAAGTTTGCCGCTGCGGAGAGCGGCCGCGCAGTCAGCCTCGTTGAGCAGTCCGCCGCGGGCGCAGTTGACCAGAAAGGCGCCATCCTTCATGAGCGACAGGGTCTCGGCGTTGATCATGCCCTTTGTTTCGGGGGTGAGCGGACAGTGCAGGCTTATGATGTCGGATTCCTGAAGGATCTGCTTTTTGGAAGCAAAAGAGAATGGGACGTAAGATGGAGGATTACGTGGGGTGCGGCAGTTGGCCAGGACAGACATGCCAAAATCGTGAGCCATCTCACCTACACGGCGGCCGATGGCGCCAAAGCCGATTATTCCCAGAGTGAGGCCGTCAAGGAGGACTGGGCTCTTCAGCCAGTAACACCACGTGCCGCGCTGAACCCAGTCGCCCGCGTGAACGCTGGCGGAGTGCTGGCTGATGTGGCGGCAGATGTCCAGAATGAGAGCCATGGTATGCTGGGCCACGTCGGTGGTTCCGTACGCAGCGACATTGCAGACCGGGATCCCGTGCTCGTTGAAGTAGGAAAGGTCGACGTTGTCATACCCCGTGGCAAAGAGGCAGATGAGCCGTACGCTGGGGCTGAGTTTCCTGAGGTATTTGCCTTTCAGAGGAATTTTGTTGATGGCCAGAACCGTAGCGTCTTTTGTGCGTTCCCCGAAATCTTCAAAGGAGGTTTCATCGTAAAGGGCTGTCTCCCCGAGTTTCATGATGGGAGACCAGTCAAGATCTCCGGGATTGAGGCTCTTCCCATCGAGAATTGCGATTCGCATTGTTGAGCTCACTGTTTGAAAAAAGACCCGTTTTTGTCCGGGGGGTGACGATCCGGAGTTAAGTTTTGGCTGATGGATGCTTTTTGTCAAGAATTGAAGATTCAGGCGTTGCTGTTTCCCGGAGGCGTGCAGCTGTCTTTTCCTTCAGAGGTCTTGGTTTTCTTGGCGGCTCTGTCTGCCTTTTTCGTTCCTGAGGGCTCTGTTATCAGATGGCATGTACGGATGACAGGGATCCAACTAGGGATTGCTTTCAGAAAAAAAAGAGGGCTGCCATTTCTGGCAGCCCTCTAAAGTGGTCGTTAACCTAAAACTAGTGAGCGATCACGCGGAAGTCGTCGCGGCGGTTCTGGGACCAAGCGGACTCGTTGTGGCCCTGCACAGCCGGATTTTCCTTGCCGTAAGAAACCATCTCGAGCTGGCTGGGAGCAACGCCCAGGGTCACGAGGTAATCGTAAGCAGCCTTGGCACGACGTTCGCCGAGGGCGAGGTTGTATTCCTGGGTGCCGCGTTCGTCGCAGTTGCCTTCGATACGGACCTTGATGGTGTTGTACTTCTTCATCAGGTCAGCCTTGGTCTTCAGGACGTCCTTGTACTCGGGTTTGATGCTGAACTTATCAAACGCGAAGAGCACGCGGCCGTCAGTGATCTGCTGGATAGCAGCCTGCATTTCGGGGGAAACGCTGTCGCTGTTGTCAGCGTAGCCGGGTTCGGCAGCCTTTTTCTTGGCGCAACCAAAGCCAGCAGCAAGAGCCACAACCAGAGCAAGAATTAGAGCATAACGTTTCATTGAAGTCCTCCTGAACAGAGCTCTAAAAAAGTTGTCTTCCCTATCAGCAATTGCATTGGGAGAAATCCTCCCGTTTGCAAAATCGATGGTATATACAGGACAAAATTTGTCAAGGTGGTGAAGGCCTCTGGAGGTAAAAATGTTAAATTTTTTTTACCGCTCAGGGCCTTTTGTACAAATTTTTGGTTATTCCACTACTTCTTCGTGGTCAGGCCCCAGCGCGGGAAAAAGGCGCTGTTGCCGGCCGGAACGCGCTTGGCTTCGCCGCCGTGACGCGTGGTAAGGTAGATACCGTGGCCGCCGCCGCGGGTAGAGGAGAAGGCGATAAAATAACTGTCAGCACAGAAAGAAGGCTGTTCATCGCTGCCAGGGCCAAAGGAAACCTGAGTTTCCTGGCCGGTGGCCATATCCTGGACGAAGATGCGCTGGCCATAGGAGGTCAGGCGGCTGTAGGCAACGAGTGTGCCGTCAGGGGAAATGTTGGCCTCGGTATTATAGCCTCCGGCCTGGCTGACACGGGTGATGGAGCCGGAACGCAGGTCTTTCATGAAGATCTGAGGGCCGCCCTGACGGGAGGAAGTGAAGGCCATCCTGGAACCTGAGGAGTCGAACGAAGGAGACACGTTGATGCTGCTGCCTTCTTCAAGGACGCGGGACTTCTGGAAGGCGCGGTTAAGCTGGAAGATGGCAGGATACTTGCCATTGGAAAGAGCCACCGCAACGGTGTTGTCGGGCAGGAAGGAAGGGCCGATGACGACGTCTCCGGGGAAGCGGATACGCTGCACCCTGCCGGAGCTGGCATCCCAGACGCCGAGAGAATGGGACTTGTGGTCGATGAGCGTAAAGACAATAAATCTGGCATCAGGAGACCAGCACGGAGACATGGCTTCGCCGGGGAGATTCGTAATCTGGCGCAGATTGCGGCCTGTGGGCTTCACAGTGCAGACCTGAGCGTTGAGGGTGCCGCTCTTGCGGACGAAGCAGAGCGTGGAGCGGAAGAAGGAACCGTTGCCCACGAGCATCTCGAGAAGGTCAGCGCAGAAGCGGTCGGCCACTTCGGGAAGGTCGCCGGAGTGAACGTTCGGGTATTCCTTGCCGAAGAGGCGCTGTCCGGTGCTGGTCTCGAAAGCGCGCATCTGAACAGTCTGAGTGCCGCTGTCGCCGCCGGGCCAGAGCGTGGTGACGACAATATCGGAACCAGCGGCCTGGAAGCGGCTGAAGTCGGCTGCCGGCGGTTCTACGCCGCCGAGTACGGTGCCCCCGGGAACGGTATTGGGATCAGTGAGGCGCATGAAGGGCAGGAAACTGAGGTTGGTGTTGACGATCTGCTGCAGTTTGGCGCCATTTCCTCTTGCCTCGGCATTGGGGCCGGTAAGAGGGGCGGCAAGGCCAAGGCTGATGGAGTTCTGGCCGGGACCGTAAATGTCGACGCGGGGAGCGGCGTTTGCGGCCTGAGACGCGCACAGGACGAATCCCAGCAAGAAGATGAAAAGAAGCTTCCTTAACATTCCCAAATTCCTCTGAAAGATATTTTGAATGACTGTTTTCGTTGTTTCCCGAGTGGCGGGCGCAGCATCCAGGCCGTCAAACGCCTGGCAAAGAGCCGCGGAAGACATGAACCGTTCCGCCCGGTCCCTTATACCGGGGCCGCTGCGGAAAAAAATTTGTACCGGCCCTGCCTAAAAACGGGAGTATTTTTTCCTAAGTATTCAGGTACGTCAAGCCGTTACAACTGCCGCGGACACTTTTTCCGTAGGAGAAAGAGCACCCCGTGCCTTTGCATATCGGAGGTTTCCCCGAGAAGTTCAGGGGAAAGTCAAAAAAACTCCGCGGAGCAGAAGCTCCGCGGAGAGGTGTGTCTCTGGTGAATTATCAGCGTCCGCGCATTTCGTTCAGCGTAAAGACGATATCCAGTTCGTGATACATGGGGGTGGGGGGAGGCGGAAAATCGCCCGCCTTGCTTGTGCGCCATATGGCGTTAACACAGGATGCGTCGTACTGCGCGTTGCCCGAGGAGGCGACGATCTGGGCTGTCTGAACCTGGCCTGCTGCTGTTACGGTGATATGCACGGTACACTGCAGGTTTGCGCGGCTGCCGGAAGCGTAGCCCCAGTTTGGGCGCACGGCCAGCATGACCTGACCGAGATAGACCGAATGCAGACCACCGCCGCCAGGACCGCTGCCTTCGCCTCCGCCGCCGCCGCGGTTGCCGCCTGCGTTCTTGCGGGCCTGTGCGAGGGCCTGCTCAACGGAACTGCCTCCGCCGCTGTCGCTGCCGGTGCGGGACGTGGCCTTGCGCCTGGCCTGGTTGAGAGCGGAAGCGATGGCGTCCTTGTCCTCGGCTCCCTTGTTCTCGCTATCCTTTGTATCCTTGCCCGTGGTCTTCTGCTTCTGATCCTGCTTCTGTTCCTGGGGCTTGGCCTGCGGCTTGGGCTTTTCCTCGTCCTTCTTCTTGGGCTCTTCCTTGATATCTTTTTTCTTTGGTGAAATGGCCTTTTCCTTGGGCTGCACTTCCTGCTTGGGAGCGGGTTTCAGCTCAGGCTTCTTGGGCTCTTCTTTTTTCATGGGCCGTTCGTCTTTGGGCGCTTTTATGGGAGCGGCTCTGGTTTCCTCACGTTCCTGCTGGGCGACTTCGGCTTTCTTGGCGGCTGGCGCCGGCGCGCTTTCGCCATCCGCTTTGGCCCCCATGGGACCCAGAATGGGCGAAGGTTCCTTGTTGCCGCCAGGAGCACCATCGACAAGACTGATCATGACAGGCTGCTCAGGGTAGACGAGCGGCTTGCTCGCCGGCCACAGCCATATGATCAGGATGATGCCTATGTGCAGGCAGAGAGAAAGTACGTATGATGCCAGAGGCATGGTAACTCTTTGACCTATTTCTTCTTGGATGCGTTGTCAGGCTTGGAAGGAGAGCCGGCAGCCTTTGCTGCGGCTGCGGCCATATCCGGATCCGTGTTCTCGGCGATGACACCGAGCTTTTCTATTCCGACATACTTGATCCTTCCCATGACGTCGACCACGAGGCCGTAGGGAACTTCCTTGTCTGCCTGCAGGAACAAAGTCTTGTTCTTGTCCTTGACGAGGCTCTTCAGGTTGCCCTCGAGCTGATCGAGAGTATCAACCTTGAATTCATCGAGGAAAATCGCGCCGTCGCGGCGGATGGTAAGAACCATGTGGTCGGATTCCGTCGGCAGAACTTCGACCTGTTTCGTCTGAGGCAGATCGACATCCAGCCCCTGGCTCATCATGGGCGTGGCCACCATGAAGATGATGAGCATGACGAGCATAACGTCAACGAAAGGCGTGACGTTGATTTCAGAGACAAACCGGCCCTGCATGATTAATACTCCGAGCTGGTGCGGCTTATTTTCCTGTGGGCGTTGAGTTCACGCTGGACGCGGTTGAGGAAAATGCCGGCAAAGTTCACAAGCAGCGTGTCGATGTTGGAAAGCTTGCCCACGAACAGGTTGAAGCCAATGGTGGCGGGCACGGCGACAGCCAGGCCGATGGCCGTGGCGACCAGGGCTTCGGAAATACCGGGAGCGACAGTGGCCAGCGAAGCGGACTTGGAAAGGCCGATTGAATGGAAGGAATGCATGATGCCCCAGACTGTGCCGAACAGGCCGATGAACGGGGCCGTGTTGGAGCATGTGGCCAGCACGGAGAAAGAGCTCTGCAGGCGGGACAGCTCGGAGGCAACGCCCTGGCGCAGTGCGCGCCTCACGTTATCAACGATGACGTCTGAAGAGTTGCCGAGTTCCTTGGAGCGGTTGAATTCCGTCACGCCCTTCTGGGCTACGGAGTACAGCGGGGAAGCCGGATCCGTGCCGAGCATCTGAACGGCTTCACGGAGGTTTGCCGCCTTTTCAAAACTGGCGATGCCTGCAGTGGATTTGCGCTGGGCAGCGCCGAGCAGAATGGCTTTCTGGATGATAAGGCCCCAGCTGCCGATCGACATGATGAAAAGGATAAAAAGAACGCACTGGGCCACAAGGCTCGCGTTGGCAACCATTGAAAAGAAACTGAATTCCATCAGGCACTCCAAAAATACGGAAGAATATCCGGCACGGACAGTGGCAGACGCCGCTGGCGGCTGACGCCGGGAGCATGCAACCAAATCATGTAAAATTCAAGTGGTGAATTAACTTTTGGAGGTGACAGAATAGGCCATAGGCGTGCCATGGGCAAGCCCTGACAGAGAGCTCCCGTGATTGTCACAAAAACGAATTCCCCGTCATGTTTTTCGGGCTCGAGGAGAAAGGCGGAAGCCCTTCCGGAACATGGTTCTCCGGGCATTTCCTCCCGTTGTCCGTTATTGCCAATGTTTGTTTTTTCGGTATATTGCAACCATGCAAACGCACTGGAAAAAACCTTGTCCTGCCTTTTTTCTGACGGGGCTGCTCCTCCTCTCCGGGGGGCCTCTGGGTGTCTCTCCGGTTTCTGCGAAAAACGAGAATTTCTGGCCCGCTCCTTCAGAGAAGGCAGCACAGCCTATAGTTTCGTCGCGGTTCAGCAATATGAACACTTCCGCGAAGGAACAGCGCAGCGGGTCCTTCAATATGGGGCAGGCTGTGCGTTATGCCCTGGAGCATAATCCGGGCCTCGGCTCTTCCGAGGCTGCGGCCAGGGCTTCCGAGGAAGGCCGGAAATCCGCGCGCGGTGCGCTTTTCCCGAAACTGGGGACAACGTACAGCTATTACAAGCAGGCGCGGACAACGTCAGTGCGGGAGGCTTCCAAACCTCCGTCCATGGGAACTTACACCTGGACCGTCGAGGTCTCCCAGATTCTTTTTGATGGATTTAACAACCTGGGCACCTATCAGAAGCAGGCGCTTCAGGCCGAAAGCGATCGTGCATCCATCCGCAATTCGGAACTTACGACAACCAATTCCGTTCAGGAGACATTCATTGATTACCTCTGTTCGCTCGAGAATGTCGCCAGTGAACGGGAGGCCGTAGCCCGTCTGAAGGATCAGAAGAGGATCACGGGGGCCATGCATGACGCCGGACTCAAGCCAAAACTGGATGTCCTGCAGGCTGATGTGGATCTTGGCAACGCGGAGCAGCAGCTCATCACGTATGAGAATACGCGTGACACCCTGCGCGCCAAGCTGAACACGCTGCTTGGGATTTCTGCAGCCAGCCCGGTGCGCTACGCCGGCGGGCTGAGTGTGACCCGCTTCCGCCTGAGTCTCGATACCTGTCTGGATACGGCGTATAAGATGCGTCCGGATCTGTATGTGAGCTACAAAGCCGTGGAGATGGCTATCAAGGATCGCCTCATTGCCCGCAGCGGTTACTATCCCACTGTTGAGGCGTATTATAACGTCAGTAAGACGGGCAATACGCCGGATCTCGAGCGCGGAGGCTCCCATTCCTCGAGGTCGACCACCTGGGAAGTCGGCGCCAAGCTTACCTGGGACGTTTTCCAGTGGGGGACCACGTATTTCGCGGATCAGCAGGCCGGATGGCTTGTCTCCAAGATGCGCAAGCAGGTCAGGGAAGTGATCCTGAATATCGGCTATGACGTGAAGGAAAAGTTTCTTGCCCTCCAGGAGGCCGAAAAACGTATAGATGTGGCGAAGCGCAGCCTTGTCTCGGCGCGTGAAAGCTATGAAGCCGCTCTGGGCCAGTACAAGGCTCAGATGGGGACGAATTTTGATGTGCTTGATGCTTCCTCGAAGCTTCTTACTGCCCAGTCGTCGCTGACGTCAGCGAGAGGTGATTATCTGAAAGCCCTGTCGGAACTGTATTTGGCTATGGGCGAGTACCACCCTGATTTGCTTTAGGGAGGACGAATAAAGGAAAAGAATGTGTCTGATGCAAAATTGACGATTACCCCCCTGGGGGGACTTGGTGAGATCGGTCTGAACTGCCAGCTCTGGGAAACGTCCAAGGGTGTGGTGATGGTTGATTGCGGCCTCATGTTTCCAAGTGATGAACATCTGGGCGTGGACGTGCTCATTCCGCACTTTGGCGCCGTCAAGGCAGTGAAGGACAACCTTCTTGGCATTGTGCTGACGCACGGCCATGAGGATCATATAGGAGCGCTTCCCTGGATTGTTCCCGAACTCAGGGGAACGACCATATACGGTTCTCCCTTCACGCTGGCTCTTGTGCAGCACAAGCTCAAGGAGCGGGGGCTGTCGGACTGTGTCAACCTGCGTCCCGTGCAGCCTGAGGAAATGGTTACGCTGGGAGATATGACGTTTCATTTCTTCCCCGTCTGCCATTCCATACCGCAGGGCTACGCCCTGGGCGTGGAAACGCCTGTGGGCCGCATTGTTCTGACGGGCGATTTCAAGATAGATCCGCATCCTCTCGCGGGATCTGGCACGGATATCAAGCTGTTCCGCCGATTCGCCGGACGCAAGGGCGTCAAACTGCTCATGTCCGACTCCACCAACGTTGAGCGCGAGGGACGCAGCCTCACGGAACGGGAAGTGCAGAATTCCCTGGACAAGGTCTTTGCGCAGGCTCCGGGCCGGATCGTGATCACACTCTTCTCGAGCCATATCCAGCGTATCCAGGAGGTGTTTGATCTGGCGGAAAAGTACGGGCGCACCGTGGTCATCAGCGGGCGCAGTCTGGCCAACAATATTGAAATGGCCCAGGAAAACGGCCTGATCAAAGTCCCTGAAAATTTTTACAACGCCTACGCGGGCGTGCCGGACATTCCTCTGGAAAAGACCGTGCTCATCGTTACTGGCGCCCAGGGCGAACCCATGTCAGCCCTGTCGCGCATGGCGTACGGCGCGCACAGACAGCTGGCCATTGAAAAGGGCGATACCGTGGTCATGAGCTCCCGCGTCATTCCGGGAAACGGCAGGGCCGTGTCCAATCTCATCAATGAAATGTACCATCAGGGCGCTGAAGTGCTCTATGAGAGCGTCCGGGCCATTCATGCCTCGGGACATGCCCAGCAGAACGAGCTCAAGGCCATGATCAAGGCCGTGCATCCGGAATATTTCGTCCCCGTGCACGGAGAGTACCGGCACCTCATCAAACACGGTCGTCTCGCCGAGGAATGTGGAGTGGAAAAGGACAAGATCATCGTCCTCGAAGACGGAGATCCCCTCTCCATTACCTGGGATGGCACGCAGCGTCTTCCCCCCATCCCTGTGGAATGCACTCTGGTGGATGGCAAGGGCGTAGGGGATGTTGGCACAGCCGTGCTCAAGGAGAGGCGCATCCTTGGCGATGAAGGCATGGTCATTGTGGTCCTGGTCGTGGACAGCGATACCGGCTACATCCTTCATGGTCCGGATATCGTTTCCAAGGGATTCGTTTTTGAACAGTATTACGCTAATGTCTTCGACGAGGCGAAATGTCTGGTTCTTGATGAAATCGAATCGGCCAGCCACCAATGCAGCATCGCGACACTGCAGGAGGATATCCATTCCACGCTCCGCCATTTTTTCCGCAGGGTGCTGGATCGCGATCCCGTTGTCGTTCCGATCATAACGGAAGTCTGATGCTTCCGGCGTTCCCGGCTTTCCCCGGAAATGCCGGAACCTGCGGTCTGGAGGCAGTGCGTTTTATCTTTTGGAAATCTGCTCCCAGGATTCCGGCCGGCCTGTCGGATTTTTCCCGCCACAGTGTCGGGGAAGGGACTTTTTGTTCCCAGGTATGCCATGGGAAATTTTCCTTCCCCGGATCCGGGCCCGCTACTTTCTGCGCGGCTGCAGGTACTGGGGCCCGACGAGGATATGGTAGCGGGGAGTGTGCGAGAATGGATCCGGCATGGATACCTGTCCCTCGATGGACAGGGGCTGGGCCGAGAGTCCAAAAGGCTGGAGCATGCCGGGAGTGGCGGCCAGGCGGGCGAGCATTTCATCGCTCAGATAGAAAACGGGCAGACTCGTGGTGGAAGAGCCTGCCGCCAGCTTGCATCCGCGTCCCGGGATAAGAGGCAGCCTGGCAAGCGGTTTGCCCGGCTGTGTGCCGTTCAGAAGAGAAGGCATACGGATTTCAGCCCGGCGCAGCAGGGAGAGAAAGTCATTCCCCGTTGCTCCCACAAAGGTCACAAGGCTGGTTCCTTCGCTTGTGGCCAGGAGGCTGACGGGAATGGTGCCGCCATGAATACCGAAATAGGCCTGGCGGGCTCCTTCAGGCATGACGATCCATCCCTGCCCGGAGGGCGGGAGACTGGCTGTCTTCTGCGTGTCCGCTCCTGTGGAACGCGGAGCGAGGGAAAAAATCATCAGCGCGCAGAGGCAGAGGACAGCAAGTGTGCATCCCACAAAGTGAGATGGAGAAGACGGTGGGACTGCCGTGCCGCTTTTGGGAGCAGAAAATCCATGCTGTTTCATTGAGGATGTACCTCGCCCTTCCGGCCTGAATAATCGTGATTGTGCACTGCCGGCCAGATGGCGGACACCTGTGGTATCTGCCTCTCGTGGAGAAATAGGGGCAAGCCGCACGCAAGTCAAGCGTCTTTTTTATCGGCCGGTTCCGGAAAGAGTTTAGCCTTCTCTGGAGGCGGGGAGGAGGAGCATTTCCTGTCTTTTGCGTTACTTTCCGTCCCTGGTGCGTTCCGTCTAGGGCAGGGGAATCTGGGAGGGAACAGAGGGCTGTCTCTGCCTCTTCTGGCGTCTCGGGCGGCGCTGCTTCTGCTCCGTTCCCTTCGGGGGAGCCTGCACCTCCTGCGGTTTTTTGGGCGTCAGATCCGGAGGCTGAGGGATGACCGCCGGTTCTCCTTCGGCCAGAGTATGGCGGAAGAAAGTTCCGACCTCCCTGACGAACTCTTCGTGAATGGCGGCTCTCTCCTCTCCGGAAACGGAACGGCAGATTTCAGGAAGTTCCTCGATCATGGAGTCCGGACAGGGGGCCATCAGCGTTCCGTTGTCTGCGTTCTCTATGACGACGGTTTTCGGCGCAGAAGGGAAAAGGCTGGCGAGATTCTCGGGGACCTTGCGCGAACCATCGCTTTCCCTCGGCGCTGTCACCAGCAGAAGAGGCGGATAAAAGTAACGGAGGCTCTCGCGGCTCAGGAGCATGCTGAAATCGGGGGATGCTGCGGCCACGGCTTTCACCCGGGTGTCCGCGAGACTCTTTGTGAGAGGCAGGGCGCTGCAGAATTTTTCGCTGATGCGTTTTTCAGCCCAGCTGTTGCAGTAGACGCTGTTTTTTTCGCTGGCGCAGAAAGAGGGCCAGCCGGAGCAGTCAGGCAGGGCGCCTCCGAGATAGAGGGCCGCTGCGGCACCGGCGCCGATGCCGAGTATGCCGATGCGTTCAGGATCGATGGCAGGTCCCAGGTTTTCATCCTGCAGGAGATAGTCGATGAGCGCGGAAATGTCCCTGGTGCGCTGGGCGAATTCCTCCCATGTATAGAGCTGGGGCATAGAATCCATATTGTCGTGATCATGGGTCAAACAGGCCACGACGAAGCCGCTGGAAGCCAGTTCCGAGGCCGTGTCGTAGAAGCTGAACCTGTTGCCCGAGGAAGGATGGGAGACGATGATCAGAGGGAAGCGCCCTGACATGGGGGCCGCCTGCAGACTTCCCCGGAATTCCCATGGAGGGTATTTCAGCGGTCTTGGTGCCTTTTTCGTCGGGTACCAGACGTTGACGTCAAAACGCAGGCCGCGATCCTGGTCGGAAAAGCCCAGCGTACGGAAGCCCGGACTGGCAAGAAGGGGCAGGGCGCCTGTCTGCGGCGGGGTGCAGAGCAGGAGCGCCAGGATGGCCAGAAGGAAGAAAAAATTTGTATGGTTATGTGGCATTGCGCTGATTCTACGGAATGGGGTTGTGGGCTGTTGTGCCACAAGCAAAGCTAGGGTACAAGGGGGCGCGCCTCATGGCGCCCAGCCCCGCTCTGTCGAGGCGTACCGGAATTTTTTCCCACCATCCGTCAGGAGAGGTCATGGATATAATTCAGTTCTTCATCGATTTTGTGCTGCATATCGACGCCCATCTGCTGGAACTCGTGATGCGCTACGGAACCTGGATTTATCTTATTCTGTTCATCATTGTGTTCTGTGAGACGGGCCTCGTGGTCGTCCCCTTCCTTCCGGGAGATTCTCTGCTTTTCGCTGCCGGAGTCCTCGCCGGTGCCGGGCTTATGGGCTATTTCTCTGCCATGGGCATATTCCTGCTCGCCGGCGCTTCAGGAGACTGCGTGAACTATATTCTGGGACATTTTGCCGGACCGGCCATATTCAGGAAGGAGCACCGTTTCATACGGAAGGAATATCTGGTCGCGGCTCACGCTTTTTACGAACGCCATGGCGGCAAGGCCATTATTCTTGCCCGCTTCATTCCAATCATACGCACGTTTGCGCCTTTCGTGGCCGGCATCGCGCGTATGCATCCCTATGTATTCTTCTTTTATAATATTATAGGATGCATCCTCTGGGTGGGGACCCTCGTGTCGACCGGCTACTTCCTCGGCAATCTCGAGTTCGTGCGCACCCACTTCAGCGTCATTGTTTACGCTATCGTCCTTATTTCTGTTATCCCGGTCTTTGTCTCAGCAGTGAAGGCCCGGATGATGAAGGGCAAATAATCAGCAAAAAAATGAGGAACAGGTGCATGGGCCCCAGGCCTTCTTGTGAAGAGCGCCGTTGTGGTGTATTGCGCCGTTCCTGCAGGCGCGCCGGCCACGAAGAAGCGCGGCCGGGACGCCGGAATCAGGAGGAAAACAATGATCACTGTGCATGATATCCGCGCCAGACTCGCCCAGGACAAACCCACTGTGGGCACATGGCTGCAGATCCCCTCTCCGGACGTGGCCGAGCTCATGGCCAGGGCCGGGTACGACTGGGTGGCCGTAGATATGGAACACGGCTCCTTCAGCCCCAGCATTCTGCCCGATGTATTCAGAGGTATCGAGTGCGGCGGAGCTGCGCCTTTCGCCCGTCTTCCCGAAGCGACGAAACAGAACATCAAGTTTGCGCTGGAGGCAGGCGCACAGGGCCTCATTTTTCCGATGATCGAGAGCCGTGAACAGCTTGACAGGGCCATCGGCTGGGCTACCTATCCGGGCCTTGATGACTGGGCCGGAGAAGGACAGCATCCCGCCGAGTACCGCGGCGTGGGCTACTGCCGCGCCAATGTCTTCGGCAAGGATTTTGATGCCTACCGCGCCGGTGTGGCCAGGGAAGTGTTTCTTGTGGCTCAGATCGAGCACATCCGCGCCGTGGAAAACCTCGAGTCCATCCTGTCCCATCCCCGCCTTGACGCCATCATGGTCGGCCCCTATGACCTTTCCGGATCCATGGGGCTCACGGGGCAGTTTGACCATCCGGATTTCCAGGCTGTCATGGAGAAAATCAATGCCACCTGCGCCCGCATGCACGCCCGCATGGGACTGCACATCGTGCAGCCAGATCCTGAAGAGCTCAGGCGCCAGACCGCAGCAGGCGCCCGTTTTATTGCTTACGGCATCGATACCGTGTTCCTGTGGCGTTCCGCGCAGCGTCCCGAATAGGGCGCCAGCCCTGAGACAAGGAGAATAACCTTGAAAATTACAGTTTTCGGCGGATCCGGCTTCCTTGGTTCGCATATCTGCGACAAACTTTCCGAAGCCGGACATGAAGTGACCATTGTAGATCTTCAGCCCTCCCGCTGGCTGCGTCCCGATCAGAAGATGATCGTGGGCAGCATCCTCGACGAGAATATCACCGACAAAGCCGTGGAAGGCGCTGACGTCGTCTGCGACTACGCGGGCATCGCCGACATCGGCGAGGCCAACAACAGACCCGTTGACACCGCGCGCATCAATGTGGTCGGCAACGTCATGGCCCTCGAAGCCTGCCGCAGGCATAACGTCAAGCGGTATATCTTTGCCAGTTCTCTGTACGTGTACGGCAAGTCCGGCGGCTTCTACCGCTGCAGCAAGCAGGCCTGTGAACTTTACATTGAAAACTACCAGGCCATGCACCATCTGCCGTATACCATCCTGCGCTACGGCTCCCTGTACGGCCCCCGTGCCGACAACCGGAACGCCATCCATCGTTTCGTGCACGAGGCTATGACCACCGGAACGATCACCTATTACGGCGCTCCTACCGCCCTGCGCGAATATGTTCATGTTGACGACGCGGCCCAGGCCACTCTCGAGGTGCTGAAACCGGAGTTCGCCAACCAGAATATCATCGTGACGGGCAACCAGCCCATGCGTGTCGGTGATCTGTTCAAGATGATCGGCGAAATTCTGGGAAAAGATCTTAAGATTCAGTACCAGAATGACCCGAACAGCGGCCATTACCAAATCACGCCGTACGCCTTCATGCCCAAAGTCGGGCGCAAACTCGTTCCCCCGCTGACCGTCGACCTCGGCCAGGGCATCCTCCGCGTCATGGAAGAAGAACACAAGGCTGAGCACCCCGAACTCACGAGCGAGGGCGGTTATCTCGTGCCCACCGATGACTAATATTTGAGGAAACAGCATGAACATTATCGCCATTATCCCCGCCCGCATGGGCTCGAGCCGCTATCCCGGCAAACCTCTGGCCCCCATTCACGGTATCCCCATGGTTGGACATGTGGCCTTCCGCACAGCCATGAGTAAAATCCTTTCCGACTCCTACGTAGCCACCTGCGACACCTGCATTGAGGACTACTGCAAAAGCGTCGGCCTGAAGTGCGTCATGACGGCCGACACGCATACCCGCTGCTCCACGAGAACCGCTGAGGCTCTGCTCAAGATTGAGGCTGCCACGGGAAAGAGAGTGGACATTGTTGTCATGGTTCAGGGTGACGAACCCATGGTTCTGCCCGAGATGATCGACGCTGCCGTTGAGCCCATGATCAAGGATCCCTCCATCAACGTCGTCAACCTTATGGCTGACATGGCAACCGTCAAGGAATTCGAGGATCCCAACGAGGTCAAGGTTGTGGTCGACCGCAATAACGACGCTTTGTACTTCTCCCGTGAACCCATTCCCTCGCGCAAGAAGGGCGTGGACAAGGTCCCCATGCGCAAGCAGGTGTGCATTATTCCTTTCCGCAGGGACTATCTTCTGCACTTCAATGAAATGGAAGAAAGCCCTCTTGAGATCATCGAGTCCGTCGATATGATGCGCATTCTCGAGCACGGCGACAAGGTGCGCATGGTTCCGACCACGGCCCGCACCTGGAGCGTCGACACGCCCGAGGATCTGGCGCATGTCGAAAAGCTCATGACCGGTGATCCCCTCATGGCCAAGTACGCGAAGAAATGAATCTGAACCAGCGAATAAAGGCGGCCCTGGGGGAACTCTGGACTGCCCTGTTCGGCTGGATTCCGACCCCCGCCGGTACACTCCTGCGCGGTCTCTGCTGGAAATGCTGTTTCCGGCACTGCGGCCGTGTCAGATTTGCGACGGGGGTCTCCTTTGCCGGCATGGGCAGCATGTCTTTTGGCGACGGAGTGCGGATTGGCCGCGGCTGCGTTCTGACCGCACAGGACGGAACGCTTGAAATGGCCGACAGAGCCGCGCTTTCTCCGAACGTGCACGTAAGCGCCGATTCCGGGACCATTATCATTGGCCGGTGCACGGCTGTGGGCCCAGGGACGGTCATCCGCGCGGCCAACCACCGCTTCGACAGATGTGATATTCCCATAATGGAGCAGGGGCATGTTCCAGGGAAAATCGTCATCGGGGAAGACGTCTGGATCGGCGCCAACTGTGTCATTACCCCGGATGTGACCATAGGCAGAGGTGCCGTCATCGGCGCCGGCGCCGTCGTCACGCACGATGTGCCACCTTTCGCCATCGCAGCCGGCGTCCCGGCGCGTGTCATAGGCGATCGCAGGAAGGCGCGGCAGGATCCCGGACCGCAGTCCGGCAGGGAGAAAAAATAATGTCCTTAGCATGTATCGTATTTGACTGTGACGGTGTCATTCTGGACAGCGTGCCTACCAAGACCCGTGCGTTTGCCCGCCTGGCCGAGCCTTACGGCGCCGAGGCCAGGGACCGCTTCGTCATGTACCACATGACCCACGGAGGCGTGAGCCGCTACCGCAAATTTGCCTGGTTTTTCTCTGAGATTCTGGGGCGGGAAATTACGCCCCAGGAGTCCGAGGAATGGGGAAAGCGCTTTGCTTCTTATTCTCTGGAGGAAGTGAAGCGCTGTCCTCTCATTCCGGGCGTGGAAAAGGCTCTTACCGACTGGGAAGGTAAGCTTCCCATGTGCGTGTGCTCAGGCTCTCCCACGGAGGAACTGCGTTCCATTCTCGATCTGCGCAAGCTTTCGCATTTCTTCCGGCTCATTCTTGGCTCTCCGCCTGCCAAGGCTCAGGTCCTCGCCAATATCGTCAGGGAGCTGAAGCTTGATCCCGCCGATGTGCTCATGGTCGGAGACGCGAGCACGGATCGTGACGCTGCCGAAGAGGTAGGCACGCAGTTCTACGGACGCGGTCCGGCTCTCAGGAACGATGGAACTTTCCCCTGGGAAGAGAATCTGGAAGGCCTCAGCAGCTGGATAGGCAGCCATGTCCGTTAGAATTCCGGGACGGCTTGCTCTCTCCGCCCTCATTGCCTGTCTGGTTTTCGCCGGCGGCTGCCGGGATGACAAGCAGCAGGGGGGAGACTCTGAACAGCCGGCGTCAGCGCAGCAGGAACAAACCCAGAGCAGGGGAGAGGAGCCTGCCGCAAAAACTGCCCCGGGCGGTGCGGAAGTCTATCCGCTGACCCAGCCCGGGCCGGAGGCGACTCCGGAAGAACGGGCATCAGCCCAGGAAGCGGTAAACTATGCCAACACCGCCGGGTCCGTTATCGTCGACGGCGTATGCGGACGCTACCCCATGAAAATCATGAGGATGGTGGAAGAGTACAGAACGCTTTTCGCCGCCGATCGGATTGCCGGCCCTGAGCCGGCCCAGGACTGCGCGGTAAAGGGTGTGCCCGTGCCGGAGGCGGCCATGTTCGGCGAGGAAAACGCTGCTGCCATGAGTTCTGACCTGAAGACTATGGATCAGGCCAGCCGGTCCATGCAGGAAAAGTACAGGCAGCTGCAGAACTACGTCCAGGATCGGAAGATCAGGGACGACGGGCAGAAGGGCGATCAGCTCAGTGGAGAGATCACTGACTCGTACGCCCTCTTCAGGGATGCCCGCGTGCATTTTCTGAAGATCATGAACGCGAAGGCCGAGGAAGCGCAGGATACCCTGCTCCGGAGCAGTCCTCTGCGGGCGCAGGTACGCATGGCCAGGCGTATTTTCGAGGATTTCCGCCAGTGTGCCGAATTCATCAGTGCGGGTGAGCCCGATCAGAATGCCATGACCACGCTTGTGGACAAGGCCGCGGCTGATATCACAACGGCTGAAAACCTTCCTTTCCCTGTCGCCGGAGCAGCGGAGATGACGTACCGGACGTATCTCAAGGGAGCGAGGGCCGTGGAAGCGGCTTTCCGGCGCGGCATCAGCGAGTCTTTCCACGCTCCCGTGCGCGTGGCCATCAACACTGCCTGGCAGGAGTGCGGGGCCGAATACAACAGTTTTGTGGACGCCATGGGCGATACCTCAGTAAAAAAGCCTTAGCCGGCTTCCGGCGTAAAAACGGAGCTGAGGCAGAGCAGCCTGTCCTGGGCGCAGTCATTTTCGAAGGAGGACATTCATGTTCAGCTTTGATGAAGACAGATTCTATACCATGCCTCCTTTCTTCGGAGGATCACCGGTACGCAGAAAAATCGCTCTTCTGGACTGCCAGGGCGTGTATCTGACCGTGGAGACGGATCCCGGAGCTGTCGGAAAAATCCTGCCCGAAGGCTTCGAACTGGAGAAGCCGGAAATAGCTCTCTCCTTTGAGCACTGCGCCAGTCCTTCCTGGCTGGAAGGCCGGGATATCAATATCGTCTCTGCGGGCGTCCCCGTCCGCTATACAGGGAATGATGAGGGACTTTCCGGAACGCTTCTGCTGGCCGTGTGGATTGATGAGTTCTCGACGGTCACCGCTCTTAGGGAGGAAACGGGGACTCCGGCCATGTACGCGGACATCACGCTGTCAAAGCCGGGTGAGAGTAGCTTTACGGCCAGCCTTGGCGGAAATCAGCCATTCCTGGGTGTAGACTTCACAGCCGGGCAGCCTCTGGGTGCGGAAGAGCTGCAGGCCGTCAACGCTTCCATCCCCAGCCGTTCCTTCTGCTGGCGCTATATTCCCAACGTGGGAGGCCCCGGAGCTGCGCTGAGTCACGCCGTTCTGAGCCCTTCCCGCAGGACTGTCACCGAAGGCAGCCGGGGTGAGGGGAATGTCGTCTGGCAGAGGGAAAACTTCCGGGCTGCCGGGCAGCAGAATGTGCTTTCGGCGCTGTCCGGTCTTGTCCGCGAGGGACATGCCGGCGGATACGCCCTGCGCGGAGCCCTCCATGTTATGCCCGAGCTGGCCCGCCCGCTTCCCTAAAATCATTATTTCAGAACCGGACAGAGAGACTATGGCAAAAGCTAACGACAAAGAGGATAGGACGTTTGAAGAAGGGGAAATAGCCGCCCCCGTTGATGACAGCCCCGTGTTTACCTGCCGCATGTGCGGTCAGTGCTGCCACGGGCAGGGGGGTATCGTGGTGAGCCCCAAGGATTTGCGCCGCATTACCAGGGTTCTTGGGATAGACGCTGAAACGTTCAGGCGGGAATACGGCGAGGAAAGGGGCGGCAAGCTGCAGATCCGCACAGGCAGCGACGGCGCCTGCATCTTCTTCAGGGAAGGAAAAGGCTGCACTGTCCATGCAGGCAAGCCGGATGTCTGCCGGGCGTGGCCGTTCTTCCGCGGCAATATTGTTGACCCCGAGAGCCTGGCCATGGCCAAGGATTTCTGCCCGGGCATACGCAGGGACTGCGATCACGCGACCTTTGCCCGCGAGGGAAAGGCTTACCTGAAGAAACACCACCTGCTTGCCAGCGACGGGGAACACGAAGGCTGGGCCGTCATCCTGAAAGACGGAGACTAGTCCTTTTTCCCGCGGCGCAGCTGTTCTGCCGGGGGGACGAGTATCTCGCATCCTTCCCAGTCGTCTGGCAGCGTACGCGAATAGACTGCCCAGTCGCCGGCCTTTCTGTCTTCGTCCGAGAAGGCGTAGGCGCGCATGTCAGTGAAGCATGTCTCGCCAATGAATCTTCCCCTGAGCAGTTTCCCGTCCGTGTACAGAAAGAAATCGCCGTTCCATGCGGGGCGGGTCATTTTTGTGCCTTTACGGGCCATTTCTTCGGCTTCTTCCAGAATCATGAGGCTCCTCCATCCCCGGGGTACTCCACGGCTGCCAGGAAGAGTCCTGATGGGGGCGCCGTCATGGAGGGAAGAGCCGCACGGTTCTTCTTTTCGAGGCATTCCGGAATGCATTCCGGACTCAGGCGTCCCTGCCCCACATCGTGGAGAAGCCCCGCTATGTTGCGGACCATCTGCTTGAGAAAGCCGCTGCCCCTGACTGTCAGCAGGAGTTCCGGCCTGCAGGGCGGAAGCAGGGGATCAGCCGGTTCCTCCTCAAGCGTGATGGAAAAAATTTCCCGGGTTGTGTCGGCCACTTCCGAGCCTGTGTTCTGGAAAGAAGCGAAGTCGTGGCGTCCGGCGAGGTGCGGCAGGGCCCGCCGCATGCTTTCCGTATCGAGCGGCCCGCAGGCCCAGACGTACGCGGCTTTCCACGGAGGCACGAATCCCTGCTCCTGCCAGAACCGGTAGCCGTAGGTTTTGGAAACAGCGCTGTATCGCGCATGAAAGTCAGGCGCCGCCGGCCCGGCTTCGAGGACGCGTATGTCCCGGGGGAGCAGAGCGTTGAGCGCGTGGCGCCAGTCGTGTATGGCGTGGAACCGGGTATCGGGCACATCGCAGTGCACGACCTGGCAGGCGGCGTGCACGCCGGCGTCCGTCCTTCCTGATCCGAAGGCCCGCACGGGGGCGCAGACCAGCCTTGCCAGGGCCTTTTCAAGAAGTCCCTGTACAGTCGTGAGCTCAAGGGCCGGGTCCTGTATCTGCCAGCCGTGGTAATTCGTCCCCGTGTAGGCGAGGGTCAGCCTGAGGCGCATGCGTTTTACCCCCGGAATTCTGTGTAGGACAGACCCGCAGCGTGATTGACCGGACCGCAGCCTTTCCCGGGGGCATAGCTTTCCCGGAGGGCGCGGTTGAGATAGTTTTGGGCGCGGCGGACGGCGTCAACGAGGGAAAGCCCCTGTCCGAGGCCTGTGGCTATGGCCGCTGACAGGGTACAGCCTGTGCCGTGGTTGTTCTGCGTCTCCACTTTCCTGTTCGGGAGAAAGACGGGCTCTTTTCCCCTTTCGCACAGGCAGTCCGTTACCGAGTCCGGATCCAGCCTGTGGCCTCCTTTGACCAGGACTGCTTTTGGCCCGAGATCCAGAATGGCCTGGCCGCAGGCCGCCTGATCGTCAAGCGATGTGATACTGCCACCGGTGAGCATTTCCGCTTCCGGAATGTTCGGGGTAACAAGTTCGCAGCCAGGAAGAATGTGTTCTTTAAGAGCCCGTACAGCCGTTTCTTCCAGGAGAGGGCAGCCGCTCTGGCTGACAGCCACAGGATCAACGACCAGGGGATAACTGCGTGTTGCGAGCACGGGAGCTATGGCTTCGATGATGGGTGCGGAAAACAGCATGCCGGTCTTGGCGGCCTGAACAGGGAAGCCTTCGAGCACGGTCGTGAGTTCAAGCACCACGAATTCCGGATCCGGAGCGTGTATGCCCGCAACGCGCAGGCCGTTCTGGGCGGTAAGGGCCGTAATGACGCTCATGCCGTAGCCGCCGAGGGCCATAATTGTTTTGAGATCCGCCTGGATGCCGGCGCCGCCGCCGGAATCCGATCCGGCTATGGTAAGAATATTGGCTCGCTGCACGTCTTTTCTCCTTTCCCGGACAGCCGCCGGGGACGGGAAAAAGTATATCCGGCCAGTCCCAGGGCTGCAACGCGCCCGGATCACGCAGGATCAGTTTCCGAGGTGCGTTGCGCGCACCGGCAACCTGGTATAGAAGATGACAAAAGGGGTTCTCTCCCCGTGGAGGCAGAAATTGCGGCGTTTTTATCAGGAAAGCTGGCAGGGCATCCCGTTTACGACCTTTGCCCATACGCATTTTTTCCATCTTGCAGACGCGAAGTTCTACTCGGTATTTTATGAGGAACTTTTCCGCCGCTATCAGGGGTGGAACGATCTGCCGGCAGAATGGCGGAGAAACAAGCGCCGTGACGCACGCTGGCTGGCCGAACGGCTGCAGAAAGCCCGGGCTGCCAAGAATCCCGGTGAACCCCTGCGGGTGCTCTCCATCGGGAGCGGTGTCGGCTATATGGAGCGTGTTCTTCTCGAGGAAATCCCAGAGGGGCTTGAGCTTTACGTCAATGAACCGAGCACCGTGGGCATGAAGTGGATGCGCCGTCTTATTCCCGGAGAGCGCATCTTTATCGGCCTGCCGCCGGATTGTCTTTCTCCGGATATTTCCTACGACATGATCTATCTTTCGGCTGTGGATTACGGCATACCCCAGGCGTCCCTGGAACATATGCTTGAGCAGATACGCCACATGCTTCTGCCGGGGGGCGAGGTCGTCTGTCTTTCGGCGTCACTGCTCGTGGAAGACACGCCAGTGGCCCGCTTCGTGAATATCTGCAAGAACGTCATCCGTATGGTTCTGCACTACTGCGGCATCCGCCGTCAGCAGTTCTGGGGCTGGCGCCGCACTCGGGAGGAATACCAGGAGCTTTTTCATTCGAGCGGCTATTCCAGGATCCAGGACGGTCATCTCGATGACGGGTTCAATACCTACTGGATACGCGGCGAGTAGTTCCGTCTTTTTTTCAGACAGCCCCGTTCCCCTGAGGTCCGGGGCTTTTTTCGTCTCCGGCCCCTGACAGGAATGCCACCTCAAAGGAGCCGCTCACGCCCTCCAGGAAGACTTCAAAAGAACTTACCGAAAGCGTCAGGCCGGAGAGTTCCGGCCACAGGCGGCCGGCGTCGGTTCCGTACCGCAGGAAGGCCGGGGCAGGGGATGCCGGAGCCAGAGCGCAGGCGAGGCAGCCGGGCAGGGAACGCAGAAGATGCAGAATAAGCGCCTGTTCGAGTTCCGTCAGGGGACGTTCGCAGTCCTGGGGTGAATTTCCTCCGAGCCCCGCGTCCAGAAAGGCGCCGCAGAGACGGGCCGAAAGAGTCAGGAAAACGCTTTTGGGAAAGGGCGGCAGGGCCAGAAGAGCCAGAAAGGCACCCCGCGGACTTTTCCCGGCGTACTCCGTTCCGCTGCAGATGCACTGTCCGGAGGGCCTCACCGTGGCGGGGATGCCAAGACAGCCGGCTATGGAATAGCTCCAGGCATCAGAAAAAATTTCCTGCCAGCTTCTCCCTCCTGCTCCGGCGGGAGAGGATGTGTTTGTGGAACGGAGCATTTCCTTTGCAGGGACCGGCTCCTCTGTTTCCGGGCCGGGCTGTGCAGATCCGCCGCTTTCAGCGGCTGGTTTCTGTCCCCTGAGCAGGAAATTCAGTTCGTCCTGGTTGAGAATGTTCTGCATGGCTTCCAGAAAATGACATTTTTTTGACGGAGTACGTAAGGCCTGAAAAAGAAATTGCAAAAAAGATACCAGTACCTATATCCCACTGCCGCCGGCATGAATAGTTTTGACTTCCCATGCCCTGTGGGGCAATCTCAGCCCATGAAAATCCGTATTCACCCAGCCTCTGGTTCTGATGGCCTCCGTCCGGATCCCGTGCTTCTTGACGCAGTTCCGGGCACCAGAATGCAGCAGGCCATCTGGCTCAGCGGCATGTTCAATCCTGTGCCCCTCTGCGGCGGTCTTGCCCGGTGCGGGCGCTGCCGCGTGCGGTATCTGACGCCCGCTCCGGCGCCGTTACCCGAAGAAGAGTCTGTGCTCGGCCCCGAGGCCGTCAGCCGCGGATGGCGTCTGGCCTGTCACCGTCAGATTCCTGACGGCGGGCCGGTACCGGAACTGGAGCTTCCCGACACCACACTGGCGGGAGAGGAGAAAACCGCCGCACGTCCGGCTCCCTCAGGGGACGCTGAGCCCTGTGTGCTGGCCGTTGATCTCGGAACGACGGGCATCGCCTGGAAGGCTCTTGCCGGGGACGGCGCCATCCTTGCCTGCGGCAGTGCCCTGAATCCCCAGGAAGGGGCAGGCGCGGACGTCATGTCCCGCCTCGCCTATGCCTCGCAGGGAAACGGTATGACCATCCTTGCGGGATGCGTGCGCCGGCTGCTTAAGCGCATTGTGTCCCGCCTTCCCGTCCCGCCCAGGCTCATTGTCCTGGCCGGAAACACGGCCATGACGGATATTTTTCTTGAAAAGGACATCAGCGGTCTGTGCGCTGCGCCGTACCATCTGTCGCACGAAGGCGGTGCCGTTTTTGATCTGCCCGGCCTCCCCCCTGTCTACGTGCCTCCCCTCGCGGCCCCCTTCATTGGTGGTGACGTGACGGCCGGAGTCTGCGCGCTTCTCTCTGAGGGACAAAAACTTCCCTGGGTGCTCGCCGACCTAGGTACCAACGGGGAATTCGTCCTCATGCGGGAGGACGGAACGTGCCTTGCCACCAGCGTGCCGCTGGGACCGGCCCTCGAAGGCATCGGGCCGGACTGCGGGAGGCTTGCCGGCCCCGGAACCATTACTTCTTTTGTGCTGACGCCCTTTGGACCGGAGCCGCGTCTCTTTGGGGGCGGGGCTCTGGCGCCCGGGGCCCGTGCCGCCGGTATCAGCGCCACAGGTTACCTCTCTCTCCTGGCTCTGCTTCTGAAAACGGGCTTTCTGCTTCCGGAAGGCCAGTTTTCTTCCGACTCCGGAAGTCTTCAGCCCCTTGCACGCCGTCTCCTTTCTTCCCTGGACAGAAAATCTGGCGTTCCGCGTCTCATGCTCCCGGGAAACGTATGGCTTTCGCTCTCCGATGTGGAAGAAATACTCAAGGTCAAAGCTGCATTTTCCGTGGCCCTGGATTCCCTCCTCTCTGCTGCTGGGGAGGGCGTGAGGAGCAGGGTGACGCTGTGCATCGCCGGAGCCCTTGGTGAGCATGCTGCCCCGGGGGATCTCGAGACCCTCGGATTTATCCCTTCAGGCATGACCGGGGCCGTGCGCGCCGTGGGTAATACATCCCTCGAAGGGGCGGGACTGCTCGGTCTGCACAGGGAGCTCAGAGAGCGGCTTTCACAAATGTGCAGAGATATATCCCTGCTGAAGCCCGATCAGGAGCAGAATTTTCACAGGCGTTATATAGACGCGATGCATTTTGGAGGCTGACATGCCGCATACGAAATTTGAGGGCCGCAGGCCCCGGACGTCTGGGTACAGAAAAAACGATCGTGAATCCGGAAGACCGGACTGGCGTGGCGCCGGGCGTCCGGGCTTTCAGGATGACCGGGCCCCGGATCGCGTGAAAGCCATGCCCGAACACCCCAATTATATGGATGACAGACTGCCATATCCGGGGGCGAAGCCGCTTTTTCCTCCGCTTACGCACCGTATTTCCGCCACTCTGGATCAGGGGTTTCTGCGCGCCCTGCGCGGGGTGTGGCCTCTGAACCGTGCGCACAGGGCTTCTCTGGCCGCTGACACGGCTGCGCTTTCCGAACTTCTGACCGTCAACCGCACCGAGATGCGCAGTCCTTACTGGTCTTCTCCAGCGGCCACGAGCGCCTATCTCTATTATTTTCTGCCCTGGAACCTGATCCGTCTCTGCCGCCTTTTCTTCGGCCTTGAACTGCCAGCTCCGCGGACGGATGCGCCGTCACTCCTTCTTGACCTCGGCTCCGGTCCCCTGACTGTTCCTCTGGCCCTCTGGCTGTCGCATCCGGAATGGCGTACCCGCCCTATCGAAGTCGTGGCTGTCGATGCCGCGGGCAGACCTCCGAAGCTTGGCAGGGATATTCTGCGTCTTCTCTGCGAGGATGCGGGCGTCGAACCCTGGACCGTACATGTGGTTCAGGCTCCCATCGCCCAGGCTGGGCACAGGGCCATGGAATTCGTGCGCAAGGGCGCCAGCCCCTGGCTTCTGACTGCGGCCAATGTGCTCAACGAGCTCCCTTCATCCAGAAAGAGCCGTTTCAGTGAGGATGGTGACGATGAGGACGGAGAGACGGCATCAGCCGGTGCCGGGACGCTGGAAGGAGTGCTGTCTTCGCTGACCACCTTCCTCGACGGGTGTGAGGGGAGCCGGGGGGCCCGCATGCTCTTCATCGAACCCGGCACACGCCTCGGCGGTCTCACACTCATGAATCTGCGTGCCATAGCCCGGGAAGAGGGCCTTAAGGTCATCGCTCCCTGTCCTCACGTTTTCGGCTGTCCGCTGGCGCGTCCGGACGAGGACGAGGCAGCGTTCGCTTCCGGCCCTGGTCTGACGAGCCGGCTCGCCGGACGCACCTGGTGCCACTACACGTTCGACGCCCTGGGCGCTCCCGCCTGGCTTGAAAAGCTTTCCATAGAGGCCGGCCTGCAGAAGGCCAGTCTCTCTCTGGCCGTGCTCGAGCTCGGCCCAGGCGATGAGGAGCCGGAGGATGAAGATACAGAGGGAGATAGAGACGCCCCCTCTGCTCCTGAAAACGGTGGCAGGATAGCCTGCCGCGTCATCTCGCAGCCTTTCCGCGTTCCCGGCCTGAAGGGGGCGGCGCGTTATGCGTGCAGCGCCAGAGGCCTCCTGCTCCTTGAAGACGCAGCCCATGTGCCGGATGGGAGCTTCCTCGAAATCACCCTGCCGTCTTCCCCTGCCCGTGACAACCGCAGCGGCGCTTTCATCGTGAGGGCGGACGGAGGAGGAAAAAAATCAGGAGACGCCCCCGGAGAAAGCCGTGGGGAACGGAGGGAAAAGCCCTCATATTCTTTCGGGAAGGATATGAAAAAAAGTTTTCCCGGCACTCCCGGGTCCCGATCCGGGACGGACCGCGGGCGTGCGCCCCGCAGGGAAGAGCGGTCCGGAGGAGGCCGGGACGGAAAAAGACGTTTTTATCATGGATAATTTTCTGCTCCGGTGCTATATGCTCCCGTGCCTCTTATAAAGTTATAAAGAGGCCTTTTTAAGAAAGATAAGGAAACGCCGTCATGTCACTGAAAATGCCTGAAAATCTTCCTTCTCCCGAGTTTTCCCAGAATGCTGAGGTCGTCCTCGCCAAGCGCTACCGCCGCTGGGACGCGTACGGCGAGCATCAGGAAAGCACCAGGGAGATGTTCTGGCGCGTGGCGTCGGCCATCGCCGAAGAAGAGGGGAAGTACGCAAAATCCCCGTACACGCCAGAAGAACTCGCGGAGATTTTCTACAGGCTCATGACATCGCGCCGTTTCCTGCCGAACTCTCCTACGCTCATGAACGCGGGCACGCCGCTCTGCCAGCTTGCAGCCTGCTTTGTGCTTCCTGTGGGAGATTCCATTGAGGAAATCTTTGACGCCGTGAAATTTGCGGCGATGATCCACAAGTCCGGTGGCGGCACCGGCTTTGCCTTTTCGCGTCTGCGCCCGCGTAACAGCCGGGTGGGAACCACAGGCGGCGTGGCTTCCGGCCCTGTCTCGTTTCTGAAAATCTTCAATACGGCCACCGAGCAGATTAAGCAGGGCGGAAAGAGGCGAGGCGCCAACATGGGTATCCTCCGTGTGGATCACCCTGACATCCTCGAATTCATCAACGCCAAGCAGAAAGAAAACGAATTCAATAACTTCAATCTGTCCGTCGGCCTGACGGAAGCGTTCATGGACGCCGTGGAAAGGCGCGCGGATTATGAGCTCATTGACCCGCATACGAAAAAGGCCGTGGGAACGCTCAACGCAGGAGAGGTTTTCGACCTTCTTGTCAAAGACGCCTGGAAGAGCGGAGATCCCGGCATTGTCTTTCTGGATCGCATCAACCGCGACAATCCCACGCCGGAACAGGGTGAAATCGAAAGCACCAATCCCTGCGGCGAGCAGCCGCTTCTGCCCTACGAGGCCTGCAATCTCGGCTCTCTCAACCTTGCCCTTTTCGTGAATCAGGACCGGAATCCTGCTTGCGATCCGCTGGAAGACGGCGTGAACTGGGAAGAACTGCGGGAAACCATAAACCTGGCCGTTCGCTTCCTCGACAACGTCATCGATGCTTCCCGCTATCCGCTGACGCAGATTGACGAGAAAGTGCGCCAGAACCGTAAAATCGGCCTCGGCATCATGGGTTTTGCGGATCTTCTCTACCAGCTCGGCATCCCTTATGACAGCGAACAGGGACTTGCCATGGCCGAGCGTGTCATGGGCTTCGTCAACGAAGAAGGACACAGAGCGTCACAGAAGCTGGCTGAGGAGCGCGGGCCGTTCCCGGCGTTTGCCGCGTCAGTCTTTCCGGGACGCGGTGTGGCACCTATGCGTAACGCAACAGTGACGACCATAGCTCCCACGGGCACGCTTTCCATCATTGGCGGCTGTTCGTCAGGTATCGAGCCGCTTTTTGCCCTGAGCTTTACCCGCAATGTCATGGACGGCCAGAAGCTCACGGAAGTGAATCCCTATTTCGAAAAGACCGTGGCCGATGCCGGGCTCGACACCCCCGGGCTGATGGAGGAAGTCGCTTCCAGGGGCAACGTGCAGAATCTGTCTGCCCTGCCCGAGAAAATCCGCCGTGTCTTTGTGACCGCTATGGACATCGCCCCTCTCTGGCATGTGCGTATGCAGGCTGCTTTCCAGCGTCATACGGACAACGCCGTGTCCAAGACGGTCAACCTGCCAAACAGTGCCACGGAGGACGACATCCGTGAAGTTTACTGGCTGGCCTGCAGGGAAGGCTGCAAAGGCGTCACCGTCTACCGCGATGGCTGCCGTTCCGTGCAGGTTCTGGCCACGGGGGCGGAACAGAAGAAGATGGACGGACAGAATGACGGGAACGCGGCCGTAGGAACGCAGGAAGTATCTGAGCACAGTCCCGCGCCCGGGAACGGGGAAGGCGGACGTGTGGCAGTTCGCAAGCGTCCCGAGATTATGTACGGCTTTACCCAGAAGGTGCCGACAGGACTCGGCACCATGTATCTCACTGTCAATGAGCTTGACGGAAAGCCTTTTGAGGTCTTCGCGACCATTGGCAAAAGCGGCCATTCGACGACGGCCAAGGCCGAGGCCATAGGCAGGCTGGTAAGCCTGGCCCTGCGTTCGGGTATTGACGTGAGAGCCGTCGTAGTGCAGCTGCGGGGTATAGGCGGCGAACATCCCGTCTTCCGCCGCAAGGGCATGCTTCTCTCCATTCCTGACGCCATCGCCTGGGTTCTTGAGAGCCATTACATGAAAGATGATCCCTACACTGGTGGCGTTTCGGATCTGGAAAACAGGCCCCGCTGTCCGGAATGCGGCGGCGAGCTCGTGCTTTCTGAAGGTTGCATGTACTGCCCCCAGTGCGGATATTCCCGCTGCGGATAGGGCGCTGGCGGGACAGAAATACGGATACACGATGAGATGGGTTACGCATCAGGTGGGCGCGCTCGGCGCGGGCCTGCTTCTTCACCTCCCCCTGGCGGGTCTCGCGGCCTGCGTTGTGGGAGGCATTCTTCCCGATGTCTTTGATCAGAAACTGGCGGGCCTCTTCCGAAACCGTCAGAAGGCCTTCAATAATATCCACCGCGGTTTTACGCACTGGCCTGGGCTCTGGCTCGGCCTGCTGCTTGCTGTATGTGTTTTTCTGCCCGCGGGTCCCTATGGGGCAGCCAGGGCCGTGTGCTTCGGAGCCACCGTGGGCGGGCTGAGCCATGTGGTTCTGGATATGATGACGCCGCAGGGCATTCCTCTTCTGCCCTTTACGCGGAAGAACCGGTTCTCCCTGCATCTGTGCAAGACGGGCAGTATCGGCGAGTACGCTTTCTGTGCGGCCATGATCGCGGCCATGGTCGTCTTTCTCAGGGGCGACATCTCGGATCAGGCTGAAGCCATCATGCGTCTTGTGTTCCGGGCCTGAGACTTACTCCTCGAGTCTGAAGAGCGTTTCTGCGTTTCTGCCGCACTGCCGCCAGAGTTTTTCGGGGGTTGTTCCGCGGCACTCGGCCAGAGTGCGGATAGTGAAGACCGTATAGGCAGGTTCGTTGCGTGTTCCCCGCCACGGCACTGGTGAGAGATAGGGGCAGTCGGTTTCCATGAGCAGCCGGTCTTCGGGAATGAACGGAACGGCTTCCCTCGTCTGCGGATTGTTTTTAAAGGTTACAGTGCCGCCGAGAGCCACGTACCAGCCGTTCTTCACGATACGCTGAACGAGGTCCGGGCCGCCGCCGAAACAGTGCCAGACGAGCGGCCGGCCGCCGAAGTTCTCGCTTTCGAGAATGGACAGCGTGTCCTCCTCCGCGTCACGGCAGTGGATGGCGACGGGGATATCCAGTTCTCTGGCAAGACCGAGCTGGGCGCGGAACACCGCTTTCTGCACGTCGTGCGGGGTGCATTCCGGATCGGGGCGTGAATAATCCAGGCCTATTTCACCGATGGCCCGGATGCGTGGGGTTTCCCGGATGTGGGTACGGATGAGAGCGAGTGTTTCCGGACTGAAAGATCCCGCGTCATCGGGATGAACGCCCAGGAGGAAGAAGACCTCAGGGTGATCCCTGAAAAGTTCTGCGTCCCTGGGAAATTCGGCGGGGTTGAGAAAGACATTGGCGATGCGGGAGACGCCGCACTGCGCAGCACGCTTCAAGACTTCTCCGAGGTCTTCGCTGAAAGCCGGATCGTTCAGATGGGCGTGCGTGTCGATACCTCCGGCGGGAAGAGCGCAGGAGAGGGGATCAATACGCGGCGTTTTTTTATGTTTGGACATAGCTGTGCCTCCGCGCTTCTCCTACCAGTTTAGGCTGTCCCTAACAACGTGTTTCCCTTCTCCGGCCCTGCTTGAAAGCACTGGCCCGCTTTGGTAGTCTGACAGAGTTCGGAATGGCGGAAATACGGCCTGGCCGGTATTTCCTTCCCGGTTCAAACCTTAGGCCGGCGCCCCGCCGTCACGGCGCGTACGTCCTGGCTTCGGAGGAACAATGCATTTACGTAAACGCGTCCTGGTTACCGGCGGCTCAGGATTTCTGGGTTCTCACCTCTGTGCCCGCCTTCTTGAAATGGGTGACGAGGTTCTGTGCGTGGACAATTTCTTCTCCAGCGACAGGGCCAATGTCGAAGAATTTCTGGACAACAGGCGCTTTGAACTTTTGCGGCACGACGTTACCTTCCCGCTGTATGTGGAAGTGGACGAAATTTATAACCTGGCCTGTCCCGCTTCTCCCGTGCACTACCAGCACGATCCCGTGCAGACCATTAAGACGTGCGTGAACGGGGCCACAAACATGCTCGGCCTCGCCAAACGCTGTGGAGCACGGATTTACCAGGCTTCGACGAGCGAGGTGTACGGCGATCCCGATGTCCATCCTCAGACCGAGGACTACTGGGGACACGTCAACCCGAACGGAATCCGTTCCTGCTACGATGAGGGCAAGCGCTGCGCCGAAGCCATGTTCTTCTCGTACTGGCGCCAGCATCATCTTCCGATCAAGGTTGGGCGCATCTTCAATACCTACGGCCCGAAAATGCTCCCGAACGACGGACGCGTGGTGTCCAACTTTATAGTACAGGCACTGCAGAACCATCCAATCAGCATTTACGGGGACGGCTCTCAGACCCGTTCCTTCTGTTACGTGGACGATCTCATCGAGTGCATGGTTCGCTTTATGGCTTCTCCCGAAGACTTCGTCGGTCCCATGAACATGGGCAACCCCGGCGAGTTTACCATCAAAGAACTGGCCGAGAAGATCATCGATCTGACAGGCAGTTCTTCGAAAATCGTGTATGAACCGCTTCCCGGAGACGATCCCAAACAGCGCAGGCCCAATATTGACCTCGCCCGGAAGATGCTCGGCTGGGAGCCCAAGGTGAAGCTCGATGATGGTCTGAAGAAAACAATTCCTTATTTTGAAAAGCTCCTGAAAGATGGGATGCTGAAAGGATGTTAGCGCCGTTGCCCTTGAAAAGTGAGCCGTCGCATTCTTGTGACTTTAGCCATGAGTAAGGCGGCGCCAATATAAGCCACAGTCAAATACTCCCGCCTATAGAGGCGGGAGTCTTCTGGGCGGGATGATAAAAACATCTATAACCACTTGTATTACTGGCGCGGACTCTGTAATTCAGAAAATAGGTAAAGAGGGCTCTGCCCTCAGATTCAGGAGGCTTCTCAATGAAGGAAATCAAGAAGATTCTCTGTGCTGTCGATCTTGCCGAGTATAGCGCTCAGGTGGCCGAATATGCCACGCTCCTCGCCGGAGCTTGCCATGCCAGCGTGCTCGCTATCTACACGGCGCCGTCTCTGAGCCAGTACGTGGGCTTCCATGTCCCGCCGACGACCATTGAGAATTTTGTCGGTGAGATTGTAACCGGTGCCGAGCAGGGAATGGCCGATTTTGTCGAGGAGAATTTCAAAGGCGTTGAAGCTGAAGGCCGCGTTGTCGTTGGCTATGCCGCCGAGGAAATCCTGAAGACGGCCGTGAAGGAAAACTGCGACCTCATTGTTATGGGGACGCACGGACGCAAGGGAATTGATCGCATCCTGTTTGGATCCGTTGCAGAAAAGGTTGTGAAGAGGTCCCCTGTGCCTGTCCTGACCATCCGGCCGCACGCTGCTTCTGGAACGGATGGCAAGTAACCCCGGAAGCTGACCTTTGTCATTATAGGAACCGCCTCCACGAGGGGGCGGTTCTTTTTTCTGAAAAATCGTCTGGAGGTTTTATGCTCGAAGATTTTGTCCGGCCCGAGATCAGGGCGCTCGAAGCCTATGTGCCGGGGCGTTCCATTGAGGAAATCCGGCAGGAATACGGAATAGAGAAGGTCATCAAGATGGCCAGCAACGAAAACCCGCTTGGCACGTCACCGCTGGTGCAGGAAGTTCTTGCCCGTCATGCAGGGGAGGCATTCCGCTATCCTGCGGGAGGCAATCCCCGTCTTGTGAAGGCCATCGCCCGCTATCTCGGCCTGCCTGAATCGCGCATTGCCGTGGGCAACGGATCCGATGAGATCATTGACATGATCATCCGCATCATGACCACACCCGGCCGGGACAATATCGTCTGTTTCGAGCCATGCTTCTCTCTCTACCCGATTCAGAGTCTCATCAACGGCGTTGAGGTCAGACGCGAGCCCCTGCCTTCCGATTTTGTTTTCGACTTCGACAAGCTGTACGCCCATGTAGATGAAAACACGCGGCTCGTTTTTGTAACCGCGCCTGACAATCCCTCCGGCTACTGTCCGAAGCCCGATGAAATCCGCAGGCTGGCGGAGAAACTCCCCGGGGACTGCCTCCTTGTTGTTGACGAGGCGTACATTCATTTTGCCGCTGAAGAGGGCGAGACAGAGGCTGACTGGTCGCTCCTGCGGCAGAAGGACGTTCCCGCCAACGTGGCATTCATCCGGACGTTTTCCAAATGCTATGGTCTGGCCGGCCTGCGTATCGGTGTTGGTATTCTCCCCGAATTCCTTGCCAGCTATTACTGGCGGGCCCGCCTGCCTTTCTCCGTCAACATCCTCGCTGAGGAAGCCGCTATCACGGCTCTTGAGGATGATGTGTTCAGGCAGGAGACGATTGAGACCGTGCGGAAAGGGCGCAAGGAGCTGAGTCTGGCTCTTACGGAGATGGGCTGCACCGTGTATCCGAGCCGCGCCAACTTTCTCATGTTTACGCCCCCGGCCGGGCACCCCGCGCTTGAACTTTATGAAGCACTGCTCCGGCGTGGCGTGATTGTCCGGGCTCTTAAAAGCTACGAAATGCCGCAGAATATCCGCGTAAGCATCGGCAGTCCTGAGGAGAACAAAATTTTCCTGAAGGCCACGCGCGAAATTCTTGGCGGAGGGCGCTGATGGCTAATCAGCCTTTTATTGTCACTCTCGACGGCCCGGCCGGCGTTGGAAAAACGACGCTGGCCAGGGGCGTTGCTGCGAAACTTGGCGTTGCATATCTTGACACCGGAGCCATGTTCCGCACGCTCGGCCTGAAATTCGGGGAAGAAGTGGACAGGACAGATCACCTCGAGCTCGCCGAAAAGGCCAGAGGACTGCGCTTTGAGCTGACAGGCTGCGGTGCGGAAACCGTGCTCTACTGCAACGGAAAAGCTGTCGGGCCGGAAATCCGTACCGAGGAGGTTGGCATGCTGGCCGCCAGAGTGGGCGCCGTGCCGGAAATCCGCGAGGTGCTCAAGGAGCAGCAGCGCCGCATCGGTGCTGCCACGTCTCTCGTGGCAGAAGGCCGCGACATGGGAACAGTGGTTTTTCCCGGCGCCCCTTTCAAGTTCTTCCTGGACGCCTCTCCAGAAGTCCGCGCCGGCCGCCGCCTGAAAGATCTGGAGAAAATGGGACAGAAAGTGGATTTTGAGGAACTCGTCCGCGAAATACGTGATCGGGACAGCATGGACCGAAACCGCCCCGTGGCCCCTCTGAAACCAGCGGATGACGCCATCATCATCGATACCTCAGCCCTGGATATTGATGGCGTCCTCGCCGCCATACTGGGAAAAATCAATGTCTGAGCCTGTCACCGCCGTAAAATGTGGGGCTCTTCTCGATGCGCTGCGCATGAAGAGGCCTCTGGTGCATTTCATTACCAACTATGTCACCGTCAACGATTGCGCCAATATCACGCTGGCTGTAGGCGGATCTCCAGTCATGTCTGATCAGCCCGATGATGCGGCCGAGATCTGCCGGCTCGCCAGCGCACTCGTGTTCAATATCGGCACACCGGGAGACAGGACGCTTGAAGCCATGCTGCGGGCAGGAAAGGCCGCCAATGAGGCTGGCATCCCTGTTGTTCTCGATCCCGTGGGGGCCGGAGCATCTTCTTTCAGGAACCATCTGCTCGAAAAACTCCTGGAAGGGGTGAAGTTCACCGCAATCAAAGGGAATATTTCCGAAATCAGGTTCCTGGCGTCTGGAGCGGGGAAGTCCATGGGGGTCGACGCGTCAAAGGATGACATCGCTCTCGGCAGTGACATCAGGGCCGTGGCCGGCCTCGCATCCGGACTGAGCCGCGGGCTTTGCGCTGTCGTTATCGTCAGTGGCCGGACCGACGTGGCTGCAGACGGAGAGAAGGCTTACGGCATTGCCAATGGCGACGCCATGATGGGGCTTCTTACCGGTACCGGCTGTATGGGATCGGGTGTCGTGGCCTCTTTCCTCGGCGCGGCGCCCGGCGATCCTCTGGCAGCGTCCATCGCCGGCATGTGCGTCATGGGTCTGGCTGGTGAGCTGGCCCGGAAAAAGCTGGCTCCGTCCTCCGGAACGGGCACGTACCGCACGCTTCTCATGGACGAGGTTTCCCGTATGAGTGGCAGCATGCTGGAAAACGGCGCACGGCTCAGTCAAATCGATCTCTGAAAAGGCATCCGGCTCATCCGGGAGGCCGTTTTTTAGATTCTGAAACGAAGAAAGGCCGTATCGCTTCATAGCGATGCGGCCTTTCAGTGCAAATATATGGTGGAGAAGAGGAGATTTGAACTCCCGACCCCCGCAATGCGAATGCGATGCTCTCCCAGCTGAGCTACTCCCCCTTATTGCCTTGCATTTGAGTTGAACTACGCCATAAAAAGGACTTCGTCAACGAATTTTCCAGATCCAAACGTCCTGATTCCCGTACGGAAGTGTTTTTTTTGGCTTTTTTCGCATTTTCGGGTCAATGAAAATCTTGGCTTGAATGAAAAAAAGTCTTATAGAAACGAACTCAGATCATTGCACAGGGCTTTCTCCCTGTCCCGGCATCCACTTTGATAGATGCCATCCGGACTGGGGAAGGCATGGATGAAAACGGATAATGCATGAAGGAATACCGCGACCATTACTTCCTCAAGGCAAAAGAGGAGCACTACCCGGCACGAAGTGTCTACAAGCTGAAAGAGATTGACAGCAAGTTCAAGATTTTCCGGCGCGGCATGCGCGTGCTCGATCTCGGAGCTGCCCCCGGATCCTGGTCTCTTGGCGCTGCCGAAAAGGTGGGGCCTCAGGGGCTGGTACTGGGCTGCGACCTCCAGCCTGCGAGGACGGTTTTTCCCCCCCAGGTCACTTTCATGCAGGAAGATGTTTTCAACCGTTCGGAAGACTTTGAAGCCAGGCTCCGGGAAATGGGCCCGTTCGACGTTGTCATGAGCGATATGGCACCCAGCACGACAGGAGCGGTTTTCACTGATCAGTGCCGTTCCCTTGAGCTGTGCCAGGAGGCTTTCGCCGTGGCCAGAAAGTGGCTCAAACCAGGGGGATCCTTCATCGTGAAGATCTTCATGGGGCCGGACGTTCAGGAACTTCTGCAGCCCATGCGCAAAAATTTCTCCACCGTAAAAACGTTCAAGCCGAAGAGTTCCCGCGCCGAAAGCAAGGAAACTTTTTTTGTGGGGCTCAATCTGCGTCCGCAGACCGGGGCCGCAGGGCAAGAATAACTACACTAGTTTAAGGGGTTGTTATGTCAGGTCATTCCAAATGGGCAAATATTCAGCACCGCAAGGGCCGTCAGGATGCACTGCGCGGCAAGGTTTTCACCAAGGCAGCCAAGGAAATTATTATTGCAGCCAAGGGCGGTGGTGATCCTGCAGGCAACTCCCGTCTGCGCGCCGCCATCGCAGCCGCAAAAGCCGTCAACCTGCCCAAGGACAGGATCCAGGCCGCCATCCGCAAGGGTACCGGCGAGGATGAAGGCGGCAACATCGAAGAAGTTTTCTACGAAGGATACGGTCCCGGCGGAATCGCCATCATTGTGGAAACGGCTACCGACAACAAGAACCGCACCGTTGCCGATGTGCGCCATCTTTTTTCCAAGCATGGCGGCAACCTCGGTGAAAACGGCAGCGTGGGCTGGATGTTCGACCGTAAGGGTGTGATCACTGTTAATCGTCAGGCCTATGACGAGGACAAGATGATGGAAATCGCCCTTGACTGCGGTGCTGATGATGTTGCCGATGACGGCGATGTGTGGACCATCACCACGTCCATGGAAGATTTCACCAGCGTGCGTGACGCTCTGGAAAGCAAGGGCGTTGCCATGGAGTCCTCCTCTCTTGCCATGGTGCCCAAAAACCTGCAGGCTGTGGACGTTGAAACCGGTCAGAAGGTTATGCGCCTCATGGACGCCCTCGATGAGAGCGATGACGTGCAGAACGTGTACACCAACGCCGACTTCCCGGACGATATGCCCGAGGAGTAGTCTGACGTGGCGGGCGCCGTGGTCATCGGCATTGATCCGGGGTCTGTGCGCACCGGATGGGGTGTCGTGCGCGAGGAAGGCACAGGGCTCAGACTCGTTGACTGCGGTATCATCCGGACCACGTCCGGCGGCCGTAAGGAATTCAGCGAGCGGCTCGCCTTCATCTACCATGAGCTGACAGCCGTGCTCGACAGACTGAAGCCCGGAGAGGCGGCCATAGAGGACGTCTTTCAGGCCAAGAACGCGAGCTCGGCCCTGAAGCTCGGGCAGGCGCGCGGCGTTGCCGTGGCGGCCTGCGCTTCCCGGCACCTCAGCGTCAGCGATTACCCCCCTACGCTGGTCAAGCAGACCATCGTGGGGGCCGGCGGTGCCGAGAAGGAACAGGTGGCGTTCATGGTACGCACCATGCTCGGCGTCCGTGACACGGACTGGGCTCTGGACACCTCGGATGCCCTGGGCATCGCCATCACGCATCTTCTCATGCGCCGTCATGCGAGGCTGCTGGCCCGGAAGACCGCGAGCCGATAAAAGAAAAATAAAGAGGCCCGGCATTCTACGAATGCCGGGCCTCTTATTATTTCCGGACGGGACCTGATTATTCAGAGAGCACGGTTGCGCTCTTGATGACGACAGGCGTGGCGGGAACGTCCTGATAGTTGCCGTGGGTCGTGGTGGGAACGGCTTCGATCTTCCTGACCACGTCAGTTCCCTTGATGACTTCGCCGAAGACGGCATATCCCACGCCATCCTGGGCCTTGTCAGCGTCAAGGAAGCGGTTGTTCACGGTATTGATAAAGAACTGGCTGGTAGCTGAATCGGGATCGGAGGTGCGCGCCATAGCTATGGTGTAGCGCTGGTTGCGCAGTCCGTTGCTGGCTTCGTTCTTGATGGGAGCGTGACCGGATTTTTCCTTCATGTCCTGAGTGAGTCCACCGCCCTGGATCATGAAGCCCTTGATGACACGATGGAAAATGGTGCCATCATAAAAACCGGACTTCACGTACTGCAGAAAGTTGGCAGAGGAGAGGGGGGCTTTGCGGCTGTTCAGCTGAACGACGATGTCGCCCATGCTCGTTTCAAGCTTGACGGTGGGCTCGGCTGCCTGTCCATCGGCAGGCGTGGCCAGGAGGGCGGCTGTCAGGGCGGCAGCCATTGCGAAGAAGCGGAATACCTTCATTTGTTGGCCTTTTTTTTATTGCTGTTTTTTTGCCGCTCCCCGGGCGGCAGAAAAACAGCCGTCCGAGGGCATAGAGATACTTTCCTTAGCATTCCCAGGGACGGCGGGCAAGCCGGAGGCCTCAGGCTATCTCGGCCAAAGTGCCTGAAGCTCTGATGTTAAGCGGATCGTTTAATGGAGCCTTGGACAACACGTTAATGCCCCTCTGAGGGGAAGTTTGTATCCGAAAGGGCATGATACATAAGAAAAGACTGTTACCAGCTAGGCACAAAGCAAAAGGAATTTATCCATGAAATTGAATTTGGCACAAATTAGACAAAATCAAGAGTACTTGGCATGGATACAATTAAAAATAAATTCACCATGCAGTAATCTAAGTCAAGTCCGGATTAGTGTGTAAAATTGCCTTTCGGGGGACAACGGGTGATGGCCGCCAGGCGGTTGAACTATACCCCTTGTCAAGGACATATTAATTTGCACACTCCCCAATGTCTGGTCAGGTGAGTAAAAGCGAAACCATGAAAATGGACAACAAAAATTTACTCATATGATTGGGGTCTGCCTCTCCCCTATTCCTGCCTCGGCAGGAATAGGGGGCTTCCTTAAGGGCTTTAGAGGAATAAATCCCCCCACGCCTGACAGCAGCATCACGTTTTGTTCTGTGCTCTCTTGATCTCATTTCAGATCCTTTGACATGGTATCCTGTTCTTAAGTTACTTTTTATCAGCAGAATCAGTAGGTTCCGCTTCCCCAGGCCCGCTGGCAGTCTTCTTTATGGAAGGGACAGCAGGCGCATTCGGGATATCCAGGGGATAGCTCCCGGTGGTTACAAATTTATAGAATTCATTCGGAGTCAGTTTTGCCAGCTGCCACTGGGAACGTTTATCGTTGTAGTAGTCCATGTAGTCATCTACGATGGCTTTGATCTCAGAATACTCCGCAGCGTTTTTCAGTTTATCCTTGATATGGTCCTTCATATGGCCGAAGAAGCTCTCCTGTGGGGCGTTATCCCAGCAGCAGCCCCGGCGGGACATGGATTGCCGAAGCTGTTTGTCTCTGACGATCTCGATGAAACGGCAGCTTGTGTAATGACAGCCCTGATCAGAATGAATAATGGTTTCCGCATGAAGAGAGAGGCCGTGGTCTCTAATCAGCTGGCGGACCGTTTCCAGCACAAAATCTACTGCCAGCGAGGCGCTAAGTACATATGAAAGGATCTGCTTTGTAAAAGCATCCAGGATCGTCGACAGAT
>URBN01000003.1 GCA_900546145.1 uncultured Desulfovibrio sp.
TGTATCACCGTTTTGTCTCCCCTCTGTCCTGTCCCGGGGCCCCGGGACAGGACAGGGGGGTCAATTATCGTTCGTTTTGGGGGTCACCGGAACTTTCGTTTGACACGTGCTCCCGCCTATAGAGGAGGGACTTCCTGCTTCAACGAGAACAGCACCACTGACTCGGAAGACTAACGGCGGCGTAAACTTTTTCTACAAAATTAAAACATATCTGTATCAAAAGGCCTGTTTTTATTTGTCTTTTTCCCTTAAGAATCCCGTGAAGCCGCGCCGGTAAAAACCGGGGAGTCTGCCGTTCAGACAGCGCTTTTTCCCAATCCGGAAACGAAAAACTCTAGAGAGTTGATCTAATGTTCCAAATTCTTTAGAGTGAAATATCTTTTTTGCAAAGGTCCACGCAAACCGCGGTAAAAATGCTCCAGTCTCTTCTTTGAAGGCGAAGACGTTTTTCCGGCTCCAGATACGCACCGGACACGGACTGACTCCCGGTTTCAGGACTCTTTCAGGCAAAAGAGGAGTTCCCTCAATCAAACGGCCGCGCGACATTTTCTCCGCCACCTTTCTCCAGGAGTTCTTTTCGGCACCAGCGCGCAGCACAGCCGCTCCAACGAGTGTCTCCCCGAGGTATTTATGAAATCTTCCGCCATCTTCTCCGCATTTATTTTTGTGCTTTTCCTCTGTTTTACCGCCCTCCCCGCCCAGGCCAGAACGTCCCACCAGCAGAATTCCTCTCCGGAGTACAGCCAGACAGTCCAGAAGCACCATCATAAAGCCTCCGTTAAGCACAGACGCTCCTCCCGCCATCATTCCGCTGCCCGCAGCAGCACCACGAGACGCCATCACGCTTCGCGGACCAGCCATTCAGCATCCGCTCTCCGCAATGCCGGGGACAGGGCCAATGGACTCGCCGCATGGTACGGCGGAAAAGATCACCATCAGAAGATGACGTCCAGCGGCGAAAGATTTGATCACCACGCCATGACTGCTGCCCACCGCACCCTTCCCTTCGGGAGCCTGGTCAAAGTTACCAATCTCAGAAACAACAAATCCGTAGTCGTCCGCATAACCGACAGAGGTCCGTATTCCTCCAGGCTTTCCATAGATCTCAGCAAAGGAGCGGCCCAGAAAATCGGCATGCTCGAGGCCGGCATCGGTCATGTGAGCATGGAACTCGTCCGGGTGGGCAGAGGCTGATCCTCCCGGCTTCCCACACAGACAGGGGCTACCTAAATATACATTTTCCTGATAGAGCTTTTGCGGAATTTCAGGTTCTTCAGTGCTCAACCTTTCAGGAGAATTCGATGAAAAAGGTACTTGTTACCCCCCGCTCTTTCGGTAAAAACGACCCCACTCTTTTTGATCAGCTCAAGGCAGGCGGCTTCGAGGTCGTCAGAAATGACACCGGAGCCATCCTTTCTGAAGAGACGATCTGCAGGATGATTGCCGACTGCGACGCTGTGATACTCGGCGTTGATCCCTGCAACAAAAATGTCCTTGATCACGCCCCCAAACTCAGAGCCATCGCCCGTTACGGCGTCGGCCTTGACAATATCGATCTCGAAGAATGCAAAAAGCGCGGCATCAGTGTGACCCGTACCGTGGGCGCCAACAGCAATGCCGTTGCTGACTTCGCCTTCGGTCTCATGCTTGCCGTGGCCCGCAAAATCGTGCTCATTGACAACAAGTGCCGCAAGCAGGACTGGAGCAAAAATACCGGCATCGACGTCTACGGCAAGACACTGGGTATTATCGGGCTTGGCGCGGTAGGAAAATGCGTAGCCCGCAGAGCCGCCGGTTTTGGTATGAAGATCCTCGCAGCCGACCCATATTTTGATGATAAATTTGCCCAGGATTTCGGCATCGCCCGCGCCAGCGTGGACGAAATCTGCGAGAAGTGCGATTTCATAACCCTGCATTCTGTACTCACCGACGAGACCCGCAATCTCATCAACGCCGACCGCATCGCCAAAATGAAGAAGACCGCCATTCTGATTAATACGGCCCGCGGCGGGCTCATCGATGAAGCAGCCCTTCTCAAAGCCCTCCAGGAAAAGCGTATTTACGGCGCAGGCATCGATGTCTTCTCCTCAGAGCCGCCGGCAGAAAAGGAATGGTACACACTGGACAACCTTGTCATGGGGTCCCACACCTCTTCGTCCACTGTCGACACCACCAACCGTCAGGGCAAAATGTGTGTCGATGCCCTGCTCGCTGCCAAACTGTAATTTTCAGGAAAACGTGTTCCTCTGACACACGTGAAGTCCGGCTTTCCGCAGGGAAGACCGGACTTTTTTGTGAGGTGTAGTAATGGAATATCCTGCCTTTCTCGCTTCCGAATATCCACAGATGTCTCCGGAGAAAGCCCGGTTTCACATCATTCCCGTTCCCCTGGAACGCTCGGTATCCTACGGCGGCGGAACCTCACGCGGCCCCGCTGCCCTGCTCGAGGCGTCCCAGCAGCTTGAAGCCTGGGACGGCATCAGCGCCCCCGGAACACTGGGTTTTCACACACAGAAACCGGTAGACTGCTCCGGTTCCATAAACCTCATCCAGGAACGTATATCTGACGCCTGCCGCATGGCGCTTCAATGCGGTGCGGTTCCTGTGGTGCTTGGGGGAGAGCACACAGTCTCCTATGGAGCTGTCCGCGCCTGCGCGGAAAAATACGACAGCTTCGGCGTCATTCATTTTGACGCTCACGGGGATCTCAGAGACAGTTATGAGGGAGATAGTTTCTCGCACGCCTGCGTTCTGCGCCGCATCGAGGAAAGCTTCAGCCTGCCCCTGGCCCAGTTCGGCACGCGGGACTACTGCATGGAAGAACTGGAATACCGCAAAAAACGCGGAATCCTGTATTACGATGCCAGCCGTCTCGCTGAAGAAGGTCTCCCGGAAAAGCCCCTGCCCGACAGTTTTCCGCGCCGCGTCTACATCACGTTCGATGTGGATGGACTCGATTCCTCTCTCATGCCGGCCACAGGAACGCCTTCTCCTGGCGGACTCCTCTGGTACGATGTCATGAAACTGCTGACACACTGTCTGAAAGCCCGGGAGGTCATCGGACTGGACGTGGTGGAGCTTGCTCCCATTCCCGGCCTTCATCACGCCGATTTCACGGCAGCCAAGCTCACGCACGCCCTCATAGGCTTCGCCCAGAGAAGCTTTGCCTGATCTATTCCTGACCGGCGAGCCTCATCGCGGCCAGTGCCAGGAAACGGCTCGCCGGCGCCAGAATGGACTCATCGAAATCAAACGCTCCGGAATGATGACCGGAAGCGAGCTGGCTCCCGAACAGCATATAGCTGGCCTGTCCTCCGCCCTTCTGAACGGCCTGCATGAGTGTGGCAGCATCTTCACTGGCGGAGCCTCCTGCCTTCTGCTCAACACGGGTGAATCCCGGGCGGCCATCAATGCGGAACTCTTCTGCCAGTGCGGTCAGCCTGGAGGACAGAACGTCGTCGCTCTCCATGCACCCGGCATGTCCCACAGTCTCGACGCTCAGCCCAAGCCCGTTCATCAGGGCCGCGCCCTCGGCCACACGCCGGGCTCCGGCAAAGAGAAAATCGTTGACCTCTTCCGGACGCCCACGCACTTCGCATTCCAGACGGGCGGACCCGGGCACTATGTTGCGGCCCGTCCCCGCGGTCAGGACGCCAACATTCACTCTTCCCGGCCCGGCGCTGTGCCGCGGCAGAGCGTGCAGAGCCAGAACGGTTTCACAGGCTCCCTTCAGCGCGTCACACCCGTCTTCCGGACTTTGTGCGGCGTGTGCCTCCCGCCCCGTAAAGCAGAGATTGAATTTTGTGGTAGCGAAGGATCCGCTCACGCCGGCCACAAAGGCCCCAGTTTCCCTGCATGAAAGTCCGATATGATACCCGAGAAAATACGGGAAGCCCCGCACCTGCCCTGTCAGTGATGCGGCCCCGCGCACACCTTCTTCAGCAGGCTGAAACAGAAAACGTATATTGCGGCGGAGATGCGCCCTCATGGGGGCCAGAAGACGGATGCCCCCAAGTGCTATGGCCATATGGCCGTCATGCCCGCAGGCGTGGCACCAGCCGTCCTTCAGAGAGTCAAACCCCGACGCATGCGGCAAATGCGTCACGCTGCCGCATTCCTGTACAGGAAGGGCATCTATATCGCAGCGTATGACAAGCCCAGGCTCCCTGTCCGGGGCCAGATCCACAAGAGCACCCGTGCAGGCGCCCATGCGGGCAAGAATTGCGGGATCAGCCCCTGGAATGCCTTCTTCCTCTGCAAGGGCCGCTTTTGCCGCGTCAGCTCGTTTACCAGCATCCGGCAGACCAAGCCGTCCTTCGTCCTCCATAATCTCTCGGCCGACACAAGGCGCCAGCCCCATCTTCCGGCACTCGGACGCCAGGGCTGACGTTGTCCAGTATTCGCACCATCCGATTTCCGGACGCCTGTGAAACATGCGGCGCAGATGAATCTGCCATGCGGCAAAGTCTTCCGGAACGAAAATATCAGCCATCGCAGAACGCTCCCTCTCCACTTCCAGGACGCGGATATACCGTTTTCTGTCTTACCTGCCCGCCGTCCCGGTTTCTGAGGGAGCGCCGAAGCAGTCGCACTGACGGACCACCCTGGCGGGAGAACCGCAGGCTACGGCATTGGCGGGAATGTCTCTTGTCACCACACTCCCCGCCCCGATAATGGCGCCATCACCAATAGTCACTCCTTTGAGAATGATGCTGTGCATGCCAATCCAGGCACCATCGCCTATGCGCACGGGTCTGTCATTTTCGAGCCCCGGGTTCAGGGGACGTTCGGAAACCGGCCATGGAGCGTGAAAATCAGAGTCCACGATAATCACATCAGGCCCCACCAGAACATTTTTTCCGAGAGTGATGGACGTGGAACGGCAGGTGATCGACGCTCCCGTGAGCTGGCTGCCCTCGCCGATACTGATGGATGACGACGGATAAAATGTCCTCAGACGCACGGGGTGAGAAATGGCTGCCGCCGTCGCGCGCCGCCAGGAAGAAATAAAGCTCACGCAGTCCCCGACACTGATGTGGCTGCCCGGCCAGCGCATGAGCCCCACAGGGCCATGGGCCCTGATGCCGGAGCCAGCCTCTATGCCGAGAAAACGGGCTTTGACGCGGAAGCGGAGTGTCCCCCAGAACACTCCCAGAAGGGGCAGGAATTTAAGGGAAAGGTAACTGACGACATTGGCAGGAGTGAGCCCCCTCTCCAGACATTTCTTCAGAAAGTCAGACATTGGCCTTCTCCTTTCTCCACTCTGCTACCTGTCTGCGCAGGCGGCAGACGCCGCACAGACCGCCGCTCGAGGTGGGGTAGCCGCATTCCGGGCAGGGGGAGAGGACTGAACCTTCACTTCTGCGCTCCGCCGCAAAAGGTTCGCGGCCCCGCTTTAGGAAATTCTGGTAAAAATCCAGTTTCCTGCCGGGCATGGCATGCTCAAGGCGCTGCATGATGCCCTTTAACACGGTAAAGGAGGCTCCCGTGCTGTACGGACAGGGAGCGGAATGAGGATGTATGCCCATAAGAAAGGCGAACGTGGCCGTCTCGTACTCGGTGAGGCGCCACAGAGGCTTCACCTTCTTCACGAAGCCGTTTTCAGCAGGCAGCAGAGGACCTTCGGTGGAAAGGTAGGCCTTGTCCCAGCGCAGGGTGTTGCTGAAAAGCCTCGCAACCTCATCATCGAGGTTGTGCCCCGTAGCCAGGGCGGTGAAACCGTTATCCATGGCAATTTTATTGAAGTAGTACCGTTTGATTTTGCCGCAGACCGAGCAGATAGGGCGTCTGACAGCAGCCTTGACGTCAGGCATGGCCAGACCATCCTCTGCCAGGACCTTTGTGATAAGCGCCAGTTTGTGCTTAGCGCAGAAGCTTTCCACAATACCGCGGGCCACGGACGAGGATCCGGGGATGGAGAGGTCGATAAAGAGGCCGGTGACATCGTAGCCGAGCTGTGTCAGCTCATAAAGAAGAGAAAGAGAATCCTTTCCCCCTGAGATGCAGACCAGTATTCTGTCATCCCTGGTGAACAGATTTTCCTTCTCTATGCCGCGCTGGATCTGGTTGGTGAAGAATTTCAGGAAGCAGTCTCTGCAGAAGGCTGAATTGTGAGCTCTGAGCTTAACGACCGCGTCGGCCTTGCATATGGTGCATTTCATATCGATCTCTCTTTCCCGCCGGAAGGTTACTTCTTATCAGGCCACACAGGCGTTCCCGTTCTGACCATTTCCTTGTACATGGCGCCGCGCAGCCAGCGGGCCACGGGGCCCGGACGGCCGTCACCGAACGGCCTGCCGTCAAAATGCGTGATGCCGACACAGAGTTTGGAGCTGGCAAAAAGCAGCATTTCCCTGGCAGAGGCGATATCATCCCTGGTGACTTCGGCAAAACGCACGGGCATGCGCTCCTTTGCAACCTTCATGGCGCAGAGCATGCTTGTGCCCGCCAGAATACGGTTCAGAGGCGGACAGACGAGTTCTCCGGCTGCGTTCACAATGCCGATATTGGCGACGGCCGCTTCTCCCATGGTTCCGTCTTCGTGGAAGGTCACAGCACAGTCCATACCGCGTTCCGCGGCTTCCCTGGCCATAAGCACGTTGGGCAGGTAGTTGGTGTTCTTGACTGTGGCCAGATACTCCTGCTTGGGCGGCACCTTGCTGGTAAAGGCGGTCATGCCCTTCTCATAGAGTTCCTCGCCAGCCTTAGGCTGTCTGACTGCCACGATATACAGGCTCGTCTTCGGGCACTCAAGGGGTGACACGCCAAAGCCGCCCGCGCCGCGGCCGAGGAAAAGACGGATGCCGCAGTCACGCTCTCCCCCTGCCCTGGCCACATCGACAATACGCTGCCTGAGCTCATCCCAGGAACAGGGCGGCTGGATCTGCATGAAAGACGCGCAGCCCTTTTTCAGACGCTCGAGATGGCCCTCCATGGAAAAAACATATCCATCGCAGACACTGATGCTTTCAAAAAGAGCGTCACCCCTGTGGCAGAGATGATCGCTCAGGGGAATATAAAGATAGCGGCCGTTGCGGCAAATAGCGTCCACAGTACTGTCGTAAAACGCGAGGATTTTATCGGCACCAGGCCTTTCAACCCTGAGAAACCTGTCCAGAAATTCACTGTCATTTACGCATTCCATGGTATCTGTTCCTCTTTCCGACGATATTGCACTGTTTCCTGACAGAGGGGGGAGTGCGGATGCTGCTGGCAGCCGCGAATGCCGGAGAAGCTTTTCCGGTGATTCCGGCCGCATCCCCTCTGCCCGTATAGTCAAAAGGTGCCCCGGAGCACAATCGCCCCGGGGCACCCAGAGAGCATATATCATATATACGGGAACCCTACTTCATGAAGACGTCGCGATCCTTGACGCGCACGAGATCACGCTTCACGAGTTCCTCGGCGATCTGCACGGCGTTAAGAGCAGCGCCCTTGCGCACGTTATCGGCGACAATCCACATATTGAGGCCGTTCTCGACGGTGTCATCCTCACGGATGCGGCCCACGAATGTATCATCTTCGCCTACGCACATGGCAGCGTGGGGGTACATGAGGGCACGGGGGTTATCATAAACCTGTACGCCGGGAGCCTGGGAAAGAAGCAGCCGGCAGTCCTTGGGGGAAAGCTTCTTCTCGGTCTCGATGTTCACCGATTCGGAGTGGCAGTAGAAGACCGGCACGCGGGCACAGGTGGCTGTCACCCTGATATCGGGGTCATGGAACATCTTCTTCGTCTCGTTAACCATCTTCATCTCTTCCTTGGTGTAGTCATTGTCCAGGAAGATATCGATCTGGGGCAGAACGTTGAAGGCGATGCGGTAAGGGAATTTGTCGCACTTAATCTCGCGGGAGTTGAACAGATCGCGGACCTGCTGCTCAAGCTCATTAATGCCCTTCTGGCCGGCGCCGGAAACAGCCTGGAAGGTGGTCACCACGATGCGCTTGATGTGCACGGCATCGTGAATGGGCTTCAGGGCCACAAGCATCTGAATGGTGGAGCAGTTCGGGTTGGCGATGATGCCGTTATGCCACTCAAGGTCTTCAGGGTTCACTTCGGGAACGACGAGGGGACAGCGGTCATCCATGCGCCAGGCAGCGGAGTTGTCCACGACAACGCAGCCGGAATGGGCGGCATAAGGGGAAAATTTCGTAGACGTAGCGCCACCAGCGGAGAAGATGGCGATGTCGACGCCGACGAAGGAATCTTCCTTCAGTTCATGCACGGTCAGTTCTGTATCGCCGTAAGGCACCTTCACGCCTTCGGATCTGGCGGAAGCGAAAGCCAGAACTTCACTGGCAGGAAAGTTACGGTCATGCAGCGTCTTCAGCATTTCGCGGCCCACAGCGCCCGTGGCGCCGCAGACAGCAACAGTCAGCTTTTTGCTCATTGGATTTTCTCCTCAGGGAATATATCCGAAAAACAGTGGCACCCCCGGGAGGAAATCCTGGGTGGTTCCCAAGTGCATTTCGAAGTATGAAAGAATTAAATACCATATTTATTCAGAAAATCCAAATGGCTGTCCGGGGGGGCAGCCGAAAAACATAGAAAACAGATAGGGATGACCGGAAGAACGGGTTTTGTTGACCCTGCCTGTATTGACACGTATACTTTCTGCTCATGAATACCGCTAATACTCCCTGCTGCGAACTGACAGTTCTCGATCTTGTTCCCTTCGGTCAGCATGAAGGCAACAGGCGTTTCTTCGCCCTGCGGCTTTCGCGCCCAGACTGGACGGAATGGAAACCGGGCCAGTTCATTATGGTACGTCCCGAATCCTTCGGTCTGGAATACCCCTGGGGGAGGCCCCTCGGCATCTGCCTCATCCGCCCCCAGCACCTCATCTGCTTTTTCCAGGTCGTTGGCCGCGGCACAGAGCAGATGTCTCACCTGCGCACAGACGACAAGGTCAGAGTATGGGGTCCCCTCGGCAACGGCTTCGCGATGGAACCCGACACGCCGACGCTCCTTCTCGCCGGCGGCATGGGCATAGCACCCTTCATCGGCTACGTGGCCGAGCATCCGAGGGCCTGGAATCTCACCATGCTTTTCGGGCACACGGCCCCCATAGACTGCTATCCCGTGGACAGCATCAACGAGCGTATCCCCATCGACACGCTCCGGGAGACCGTCCCCGGCGATCTCGACAACCTCATTTTTTCTCTCGAGGAACGCATCAAGGAGTACGCTTCCCAGAACGGACTCATCCTGGCCTGCGGTCCCACGCCCTTCCTTCGCACCATCCAGAAATTCGCCAGCCAGTACCACGCCCGCTGTCAGCTTTCCCTGGAAAACAAAATGGCCTGCGGTGTCGGCGGCTGCCTCGGATGTGTCGTCCGCACGACAGAAGCCTGGCCCGATCCCGCGAAGCGCGGCGCCCCGGTACAGTGTTGCACACAGGGGCCCGTTTTCTGGTCTGATCAGGTCGTTTTCTAAAAGACTTTTTCCTGTTCTCCCGCGCGCCCTCTCCCCCTGCCGCCCAGTCGCCCGGGGCAGAGCACCTTCCTGCGCGGAGAAGCGAGGCAGAATTCACCATGCCAAATAAAGAGACTTCCGTAGCCGTGTCCCTCAGGGGGCAGATGCATTCCCTCACTCTGAAAAACCCCGTCATGACCGCTTCGGGCACCTTTGGCTACGGCGCGGAATTCGCCAGGTACGGCAGACTCTCTTCCCTCGGCGGCATTATCGTCAAAGGCCTGTCCCTGCAGCCCAGGGAGGGCAATCCCACCCCCCGCATCGCCGAAACGCCCTGTGGCATGCTGAATGCCGTGGGGCTGCAGAACGACGGCGTAAAGGAATTCCTTGAGCACAAGCTTCCGGCCCTTCCCTGGAAAGAAGTACCTGTTATCGCCAACATTTACGCTACAAGCGCGGAAGAGTTCGGAGAACTGGCAGCGCGTCTCAACGGAGTTGAGGGTGTGGCAGCTCTGGAACTCAACATTTCCTGCCCCAACGTTCACGCCGGCGGCTCACTTTTCGGTCAGGATCCGGTTCAGGCCGCGGCAGTGGTCAGAGCCGTGCGGCGCAATGCGCCCGACAAGCACATCATCGTCAAACTGACGCCCAACGTCACCAGCATCGCGGACATTGCGAAGAGCGTCGAGGCCGAGGGCGCAGATTCCGTGTCCTGCATTAACACCCTCCTGGGCATGGCCGTGGATCTGAGGCGCCGCGCCCCGAGGCTCGCCAACGTGGTGGGCGGCCTTTCCGGTCCCTGCATCAAGCCTGTCGCCCTGCGCTGTGTCTGGCAGACTGCGCACGCAGTCAGAATCCCCGTCATAGGCGTTGGTGGTATCTGCACGGCCGAGGACCTTCTTGAATTCATCCTCGTTGGAGCTTCGGCCGTTGAGATCGGAACGGCGAACTTCATGCGTCCTGACGCCGCCTTCCATATTGCGGAGAGTCTGCCCGGCGTCATGGAGCAGTACGGGATCAGAAGCCTCGATGAAATCCGCGGCCAGCTCAAAGTGAGCTAGGCCTATGTCTCTTGAAATTGTCAAGGTCAGCACCCCTGCTGACCTCAACAGGTTCGTCAGCCTTCCCTGGAAGGTCTATGCGCATTCCCCTCTGTGGGTGCCCAATCTCAAATCCGACGACAGGACACTCCTGACGCCGGGGAAGCATCCCTTCTGGGAAACGGCACACCGCGAGCTTTTTCTCGCCCTTCGGGACGGGGAAGCCGTGGGGCGCATCGCAGCCATCGTTGACAAAAAATACAATGACTTCGCCAGCGAGAAGTGTGGTGCCTTCGGCTTTTTCGAGTGTCTGCCGGATCCCGAAGCCCCTTCCGCCCTCCTCAGGGCCGCATACGGCTGGCTGAAAGAACAGGGCATGCGTTTCATGCGCGGTCCCCTCAATCCTTCCACAAACTATACCTGCGGCCTCCTCGTTGACGGCTTTGACGAGCCTCCGGCCATCATGATGCCATGGAATCCGCCGGAATACGCCTCCTGGTTCGCAGCCTTCAATATGCGCAAGGAAAAGGATCTCTTCGCCTACCGCATAGACAAAAAGACCGTGAAGGTCTCCGGCAGCATCCAGGAAGAGCTCGACCGCCTGAAGGGGCAGAAGAACTTCACCTACCGTGCCTCAAGCAAAGCAACGCTCGCCGGAGACGCCAAAATCATGCTTCAGATCTACCGTGAGTCCTGGAGCAAAAATTTTGGCTTCGTGCCTCTCTCCCCGAAGGAGTCGGACGCTCTGGTCAAAGAACTGGTCACTTATCTCGATCCCCAGTACTTTGTCCTCTTCTTCCACGGCGATGAACCCGCCGGAGGCATGGTCGCTTTTCCTGACTACACCCCGCTCCTGAAGCGCCTCAACGGCGGCATAGGTCTTCTGGCCCCATGGCATTTTCTCAGGACCAGGAAACTTTCCCGCCGGGGATACCGCATCATCCTTTTCGGCATCAGGGAAGAATACAGACTGCTCGGACTGCCTCTTCTCGTCCTCGATTATATGCTGGAAAAAGCCAAGAGCTCCCCTGACTTTGAATGGGTGGAAGGCTCCTGGGTGCTCGAGGACAATGCTGCGGTCGACGACCTCATTGAAGACTTCTCCGGCCGCATCACCAAACGCTACAGAATCTATCGCAAGGAAATTTTGTGAACTTCGCATTCCTGAACAGCCGCCGCATTTTCATCACCGGCGGCACGGGTTTTGTCGGAAGTCATCTTCTCCCCCTGCTTGCAGAAGCCGGAGCTTCCGTCACCGTCCTCGTCCGTCCCACATCCGATATTTCCCATCTTCCCCCTTCCGTTAAAACCGTCCAGGTCAGCCTCACGGACAGCGCTGCCCTCAGCGAGGCTATCAGGGGTTCGGACACCGTCATTCACATGGCCGCTCTGCTCTTCGGGCTCGGCTGGCAGGATTACCTCAGCGCCAATGCCAGGGCTGCGGCCAGTCTGGCGGAAGCCTGCTCCAGACTCGGCAAGGACGGCCCCAGAAGATTCATCCATGTCTCCTCTCTTTCGGCTGCAGGGCCGTGCTGCTCGGAAGAAGGCGTCAGTGAGGCAGATGCCGGCCTTCCGGTGTCCGCCTACGGCTGGTCCAAGCGTCTGGCGGAAAACATTCTCAGAGCCAGCCTTGGTGACAGGCTGGTCATCGTCCGGCCTCCTATCATCTATGGCTCGGGAGACAGGGGCATGCTCCCCGTCTACAAAGGCCTCAAGAAAGGCCTTGCCGTCCTCCCGGGGCTCAGTGGAAAATTCCCGGTGTCCGCCATGCACGCCCACGATGTGGCGCAGGCCATCATGCTCTGCTGTCAGGACAAAGCCTCCGGTGTCTACCACCTGAACGACGGCCGGGTTTATTCCATGAGGGACATTTATCTTGCCGCATCCAGGGCTATCGGCAGGAAACCCCGCATTCTGCGGCTGCCCTTATGGTTCATGGGGCTCACAGCGGCGCTCTGCACGGCAGCGGGCTACGCTGCCAGAAAGCTCGGCGCGAAGCGCGCTCCAAACTGGAACATCGACAAATTCCGTGAAGCAAGGCAGTGCGGCTGGACCGGATCGAGCGCCCGTATTTCTTCGGAACTCGGCTTTGAACCCTCCGTCGACCTTGATGAAGGCATGCGTGAAACCATGGCCGGAAACCACAGGATGGGACTGCTTTGAAAATCACACTACAGGAAATTTCCAAATCCTTCGGCGGACGCGACATCTTTTCCAACTTCTCGCTGGACATCGAATCGGGAATGCATCTGTGCGTCTGCGGTCCCAACGGCATGGGCAAATCCACGCTCCTGCGCATGATAGCGGGCGTGGAAAGCATCGACGGCGGGCATATCTCCATTCCCAAGGGCTGCCGGCTCGGTTATGTGGAGCAGGAACTGTCAAAGGAAAACCTGGAAACGCCCCTGCTCACCTACGTGCTCGATGTGGTCCATGACTGGAGCGATTTTTGGGATGCCTGGGAAAAAGCCTCCAAAGCGAAGGATCAGGCAGAGCTGACAAGGCTCATGCACAAGCAGGCCGAACTCGAGGCCATATATGGCTACAACCCCGAGCAGCGGGCCAAGGAAGTGCTTTCCGGCCTCGGATTTTCAGAAGCCAAATGGCATCTCCGTCTGGGAGAGCTTTCGGGCGGCTGGCGCGAACGCGCCAAACTCGCCCGCGTGCTGACGGCCGGCGCCGATGTCCTTCTTCTCGACGAACCGACAAACCACCTCGATATAGATGCCGTGGAATGGCTGGAAGATTTTCTGATGGGCTTTCAGGGCTCGCTTGTCTTCGTCGCCCATGACCGCGTCTTCATGGACAAGGTGGGCACGCACGTTCTCTATCTCGGTCTCTCTAAACCTGTTTTCCGGAAAGCGACGTACACGCAGTTCCTCAAGCTGCAGGAAAACTACGACATGCAGCGGGAAAGAGAGGCCAAGGCTCTGCAGGCCGAGCTCGATCACAAAATGGCCTTTGTGGATCGCTTCCGCTACAAGGCCACCAAGGCACGCCAGGCAGGTTCCCGGCTGAAGCAGGTCAAAAAACTCGAAAAGGAACTTGAAGGCTACAGGCCCGAGCCGAAGCGCAAGGAGCTCAGTTTCTCCTGGCCCGAAGCACCACACGCCGAAAAGACGGTGGTTTCCGCCGTCGACCTGGCTTTTCATTTCCCTGACGGAAAAACCATGTGGCCGCCTCTCACCTTCAACATCTTCAACGGCCAGCGCATCGCTCTCGTGGGCCACAACGGGTGCGGCAAATCGACGCTCATAAAGATCCTTGCCAGCCGCCTCGCGGCCACAGGCGGCAGCTTCCAGATGGGCTCCAGCGTGAAGCTCGGGTACTACGCCCAGCATCAGATGGATCTCCTGCGCCCTGATGCCACGGTTCTCGCCGAGATCAGGCACAATTCAGACCCCCACACGACGGAAAACGAACTCATGAGCGTGCTCGGTCTTTTCCTGCTCGGTCAGGATTATTTTGACCGGGAGGTGTCCGTGCTCTCTGGTGGCGAAAAATGCCGGCTCGTACTGGCCACGCTCTTCCTGAAACGCTGCAACATGCTGCTTCTGGACGAACCCACGAACCACCTGGATCTCGAAAGCCGTGAAGCCCTGTGCAAAGCCCTGCAGAACTTCCAGGGAACGCTGCTCATGGTCGCCCATGACCGCTGGCTGCTCTCCCAGACGGGCTGTGAAATATGGGCACTGGACGAGCAGGGCATCCATCATTTCCCGACGTTCCAGGCCTACGATGACGACCGGCACGCCAAAGCGGCAGCGGCCGCTGCGGAGACAAAGAAGGAACAGCCTGCCGTGTCCCCTGCTGATCAGGGGGACGCACAGCGGCGTTCCATGAGCCGTGACGAGCTGAAGCGCCTCAAGCGTCAGGAAGCAGAGGCGCGCAACGCCATGCACAAGAAGCTCAAGCCGCTTAAGGATCAGTACGCAAAGCTCGAGGCCCGCCTCAACGATGTCATGACCGCGGAAAGCGACGCCGAGCAGAAGCTGGCCGATCCTGCGACATACGCCAAAAACGATGAATACACAGCCCTTCTGAGCTCATACAACAGTCTCAAAAGCGAGTGCGAAGATCTCATGGATAAAATGGCCCAGCTCGAAACACAGATAAACGCTATCGAGAACGAGGCCGGGAAGGACAGCAATGCCTGAAACAACAGGTCTGCGTGACATCAGAGTAGCAGCGGGTCTCATCTGGAAAGATCCGGAAACAGTGCTGTGCTGCCAGCGTCCGCCGGACAAGCCGATGGCCGGTTACTGGGAATTTCCGGGAGGCAAACTCGAACCAGGGGAGACAGCCCTGGAAGCCCTGACCCGGGAACTCTCGGAAGAGCTCGGTATCAGCGTTCTCGAAGCCAGGCTCTGGCGGAAAATAGCGCACGACTACCCGGAAAACGGCATCCGGGTGCACCTCAGCTTCTTCCATGTGACCAGATTTGGCGGAAGCCCTGCGAGCCGCGAGGGACAGCAGTATGTCTGGAAAAACTACCGGCAGGCGCGCAATCTGAATTTCCTCCCTGCTGATGCCGAACTCGTCAGAGAGCTGACATCCCCCTTCGGGGGAAACGGGCAGGACGGCAGTAATTAAGTAAAGGAGTCAGCATATGTCTTTTGCCCAGCGCAGAGAAAAACTGAGGGAACTGATGTCGGCGCGATCCCTCGACGCCATGCTCGTGAGCTATGCATCCAACCGTTATTATCTGTCGGGATTCGAGCTCCACGACGTACAGCTCAACGAAAGCGCGGGCTCTCTGGTCATCACGCGTGACGGCAGGGACTACCTGTGCACGGACGCCCGCTATACAGACGCGGCCAGGGCCATCTGGCCTGAAAACGACATTTACATCTATTCGGGCAGCATACCGCAGGCTCTGCGCAGACTGCTCGCCTGCTGCGGCTCGAGGATAGGCTTTGAGGCCGGATCCGTATCCGCAGCCTTTGCTAAGGAACTTTCCGAAGGACTCACGCTTGAACCCTGTGACGGAATGGTAGAAGAGCTCCGGCTCATCAAGGAACCGGAAGAAATCGCCTCTCTCGAGAAATCTTTCGCGGTTAACCACGCCATGCTCAAATGGATCAAGGGTGAAATCAGGGAAGGCATGACAGAGGCGGAAGTCTCCTGGATGATCGAACGCTATTTCCGCGAGCACGGAGCGAGCGAGCTGGCTTTCCCGAGCATTGTCGCCTTCGGGGAAAACGGCGCCCTTCCCCACGCTATCCCCGGAGAGAAGAAACTTGAAGAAAATATGTCCGTGCTTCTCGATGTGGGCTGCCGGGTAGATACCTACTGCTCGGATCAGACGAGAACGTTCTGGTTCGGTGAAAAAGAAGATCCGAAGTTCACGCGTATCCGCGATCTCGTTCAGGAAGCGCAGAGTAATGCCATCAAGCACATGCACCCCGGCATGCTGATGTCCGATGCCTACAACCTGGCCATGGACGTCTTCCGGAAGGCTGGAGAAGACACACACTTCACACACAGTCTCGGTCACGGCGTGGGACTCGACACACACGAGAAGCCCTCGCTGAGCCCGAGCTCCAAAGGCATTCTCAAACCTGGCATGACAGTAACTGTGGAGCCGGGGCTCTACTATCCGGGGTGGGGAGGCGTGCGGCTCGAATTCACCACCATCATGGAAGAGAACGGACCAAGGATTCTCTAAAGAGGAAAGGAGTGCCATGCAGCGCGTATTTCTCGTGGGTGCCAGGGCTTCAGGCAAAAGCACCATCGGCCGCAGTCTGGCGGAAACTCTCGGCTGCCCCTTTCTGGATACGGACAAAGAACTGACCAGAGATCTCGGGTGCTCCATCGATGTTTTCGTGAAAGAGAACGGATGGGACGCCTTCCGGAGGAAAGAACACGAGACACTGAAGAGGCTCGCCGGTTCTGAAGAAGAAAAGCAGGACGGAGAGTGGCTTGTCATTGCCACGGGCGGCGGCATGGTACTCCTTCCTGAAAACAGAAAAATCCTGAGGGAGAAAGGCATCACGTTCTATCTGGAGGCACCTGTAGAAGTTCTGGTGCGGCGTCTTTCAGAGGATCCGATGTCAGACACGCGCCCCTCGCTCACGGGAAAGGGGCTGCTCGAGGAAGTTGCCGGCGTCGTAAAAGACCGCGAACCTCTCTACAGGGAAGCCAGCCATCATTGCGTCAGCACTAACCAGTCAGTAAAAAATATTGTCAGAGAAATTTACCAAAAGTTATATAAGGACACCCCCTGCCCCCTAAAGATTGAGCCTTTGCGCGCGGCTCCGGAAAAACTTCAAGAAAATTCGTAAAAAAAGGTTTTCGGGACTATGTGCCTTTTTTCACTTAAAAGTTTGAAAATAAAGCAAAAAGAAAAAAGCAGATCCGATAACCTATTGTCTTTAGTCGATTTACCTAATTGACACAGTCCCATGGAATGGGTAGGAAAAGAGTCCGAAGCCTGTATACTCGTCCAAGAGGAGGAAGGAACGTGCTGGATTTAAACATCACCATGCTTTTTCAGCTGGCGAATTTCCTGATTACCCTCTTCGTTCTGAACCTTTTGCTCATCAGACCCATCAGAAAAATCATCCGCGACAGAAAGGCCCTTATGGACAATCTGAGTGGTGAGGCTGAGTCTTTTGAGACAAAAGCCAAGGACCGTCTTGAAAACTATGAGGCGGAACTGACGAAGGCCCGTCAGGATGCGACCGCTGCTCGTGAGAGCGGCCGTCAAGCCGGACAGAAAGAGCAGCAGGCACTCGTTGAAGCAGCGCAGAAAGAGGCCCAGGGTATCCTTGGTGAAGCCCGCAAAAAGCTTAATGCCGAAGCGGAGTCTTCTCTTGCCGAACTGCGTTCGCAGATTGGGAAACTCTCCCAGCAGCTCGCCACCCGCGTACTTAACGGATAGGAGTGTTGCAATGTGGAGTCAGCCACATAACAGGAGGTGGGAGGCATTGAGGAAAGGATCCGTGTATAAAGCCATAGCGGGATTGATGGTGCCGGCTCTGCTGGTCACGATCATATGCGCCGCGCCTGCCCTGGCTTCGGAAGGCGGCAATGAAGCTCCGAGATGGGGTGACTTCGCTTGGCGTGTTGTCAACCTGATTATCTTCGTCTGGCTCCTGTGGCACTTCACAGGCAAGCTGTGCGTCAACTTCTTCAACGGACGCAAGAAGAAGATTAAGGAAGGGATCGACAACCTGACCGACAGGCGCAAGGCTGCAGAAGCCCACCTGTCCGAGATCGAAGCCCACATCGCGAATCTTGACGCTGAGCGTACTGCTATTCTCGAGGAGAGCAAGCAGCAGGCCGAGGCACTCAAGCAGGAGATAATTGCCAAGGCTCATGAACAGGCCAAGCAGATTGTTGAAATGGCGAAGGTCGCCGCTGAAAGCGAAGGCCAGAACATGATTCAGCAGCTGCGTGAGACCATCGCGAATGAGCTCATCGAAGAAACGCGGACAAAACTTCTCAGCTCTCTCAACAAGAGCGAGCAGAAGAAGCTTATCAATAACTCCTTAAAGAAGGTGGTACTGCAATGACAGACAACCGTATTGCCCGTCGCTATGCCAGCGCTGCCTTTAAGTTGGGAGAAGCCGAAGGCGGAGACACCATCAGCAAGCGCGGACAGACTCTCGTAGCTCTGGAAGGCCTGCTGGATGAAAGCCCTGCCTTGGACAGAGTCTTCAAAAGCCCGATCATCACGGTGGCCGAGAAGAAAAAGGTCGTCAAAGACCTTCTCGACAAAATCGGCTCGGATCAAGTCACGCGGAATTTCTGCTATCTGCTGGCTGACAAAGGCCGTCTCGCCTACTTCCGGGCCATTGTCCAGGCGTATGTCAAAAAGCTGGATGAAGTGAAAGGCATCATCCGCGGCAAGCTCACCACTGCCATTTCTCTTACCCAGGCCGAGCAGAAGACCTATAAGGCCGAACTTGAGAAGAAAGCCGGCAGTCCGATCGAGCTTACTTTTGACGTCGACGATTCCATCCTCGGGGGCGTTGTCCTCAAGGTTGGCGATCGTGTGCTGGATGCGAGCCTGCGCGCGCAATTGGAGAACCTCAGGGAGACTTTCAAGAGGGGTAAATAGCACATGCAGATTAAAGCAGACGAAATCAGCAAAATCATTGAGGAAGAGATTCAGAACTACGATCAGCGCGTAGAGATGAGCGAGACCGGCACCGTCCTCTACATTGGTGACGGTATCGCCCGTGTTTACGGCGTCCAGAACGCCATGGCCATGGAACTCCTCGAATTCCCTGGCGGCGTCATGGGCATGGTTCTGAACCTGGAAGAAGACAACGTCGGTGTTGCCCTTCTTGGCCCTGACACGGGCATCAAGGAAGGCGATACCGTCAAACGTACCGGCAAGATTTTCTCCGTGCCGGTTGGCGACAAGGTGACGGGCCGCGTTCTTAACCCGCTCGGCCAGCCCATCGACGGTCTCGGACCTGTCGAGGCTACCGAAGTCCGTCCCGTGGAAATCAAGGCCCCCGGCATCATCGCCCGTAAGAGCGTGTGCGAACCCATGCCCACAGGCCTGAAAGCCATCGACGCCATGACTCCTATCGGACGCGGCCAGCGTGAGCTCATCATCGGCGACCGTCAGACCGGTAAGACCGCTGTGTGCATCGACTCCATTCTTGCTCAGAAGGAAACGGGCATCCACTGCTTCTACGTCGCCATCGGCCAGAAGAAAGCCACCGTTGCTCTCGTTGCCGATACGCTGCGCAAGTACGGCGCCATGGAGTACACCACCATCATCTCCGCTACGGCATCCGAACCTGCTCCTCTGCAGTACATTGCCGCTTACTCCGGCTGCACGATGGCTGAGTACTACCGTGACAAGGGCGAGCACGCCCTCATCATTTACGATGACCTTTCCAAGCAGGCTGTGGCCTACAGGCAGATGTCCCTGCTGCTCCGCCGTCCTCCCGGACGTGAAGCTTTCCCCGGCGACGTCTTCTACCTGCATTCCCGTCTGCTCGAACGCGCTGCCAAGATGAGCGATGAGCTCGGCGGCGGTTCCCTGACGGCTCTGCCCATCATCGAAACCCAGGCCGGCGACGTGTCCGCCTACATCCCGACGAACGTTATTTCCATTACGGACGGTCAGGTGTACCTCGAACCCAACCTGTTCAACGCTGGTGTGCGTCCCGCCATCAACGTCGGCCTCTCGGTCTCCCGAGTCGGCGGTGCCGCTCAGATCAAGGCCATGAAGCAGGTTGCCGGTACGATGCGTCTTGACCTCGCCCAGTATCGTGAACTGGCTGCCTTCGCGCAGTTCGGTTCCGACCTCGACAAGGCCACCAAGGCCAAACTCGAACGCGGCGCCCGTCTCGTCGAACTCCTCAAGCAGCCTCAGTATCGTCCTATGCCTGCCCAGGAACAGGTCGCTTCCATTTACGCTGCCACCAACGGCTATCTTGACGATGTGCCGGTTGAAAAGGTGCGTGATTTCGAAGACGCCTTCCTCAGCTTCATGAGGGATACCAAGAAGGATATTCTGGATACCATCCGTGACAAAAAGGTCCTCTCTGATGAGCTCAAGGCCTCTATGAACAGCGCCATTGAGCAATTCAAGCAGGGCTACAAAGCCTAACCGGAGGTACCATGCCTTCACTGAAAGATGTTAAGCTGAAGATCGCAGGCGTCGGCAAGACGAAGCAGATCACCAAGGCCATGAATATGGTCGCATCTGCCAAGCTGCGCGGCGCTCAGGCGAGAATCGAAAGATTCCGTCCTTATGCGGAAAAATACCAGGATGTGCTGACCGAACTGGCCAGCAAGGTTGAAGGATCTTCTCATCCTCTCCTCATGGAGCATCCTGAGAAAAAGAACTGCGCCATCATCGTCGTGACCTCCGACCGTGGCCTGTGTGGCGGTTTCAACGCCGCCATCATCGACAAGACCGCCAAGCTTGCAGCTTCCAAAATCAAGGAAGGCTTCAAGGTTCGCGTGGCCTGCGTCGGCCGCAAGGGTCGCGATGCATTCCGCCGCAATCCCAACGTGGAGATGATGTCTTCCTACGTCGACTGCATGGGCAGCCTGGATTTCTCCCTGGCCAGCACCGTTGCGCAGGAGCTTATTCATCAGTACACCGAGGGTGACGTAGACGAGGTGTTCCTCATCTACGGCGAGTTCATCTCGATGGCGTCTCAGCCTCCCCGCCTCATCCAGCTTCTTCCTTTCGTCAAGCCCGAGGCTGACGAAGGAGCAGCTGAAGAACCCAAGCAAGGCCCCAACTGCGAATACCTTTATGAACCCAGTGAAGAGTCCCTCCTCGGAGTTATTCTTCCCCAGTACATCAAGGTGCAGATTTTCAGGGGCATGCTCGATACCTCTGCCAGTGAGAATGCAGCTCGTATGACTGCCATGGACAATGCCACACGTAACTGCAATGACCTGATAAGGTCGCTTACCTTGCTGTACAATAAGACAAGGCAGGCTTCCATCACCAGTGAGCTCATCGACATCGTCGGTGGTGCGGAAGCACTGAACGGGTAAGGAGCCAACATGGAAGAAAAAAACATCGGTAAAATCGTACAGGTCATCGGTGCCGTTGTTGACGTGGAGTTCGAAAGCGGAAAGCTTCCGGCTCTGCTCTCGGCACTGGAGATCAAAAACCCAAACAACGAGAATGCCCCGGACCTCGTCTGTGAAGTTGCCCAGCACCTGGGCGACAACATTGTCCGCACCATCGCCATGGATGCTACGGAAGGCCTCGTCCGCGGTATGGAAGTTGTTGACACCGGCCATCCTATCATGGTGCCTGTGGGCAAGCCTTCCGTCAGCCGTATCATGAACGTCCTCGGCCGTCCTGTGGATAACCTTGGACCCATCAACGCTGAGAAGTACTACCCCATCCACCGTCCTGCTCCCAAATTCACTGAGCAGAACACCAAGGTTGAGCTCCTCGAAACCGGCATCAAGGTTGTGGACCTTCTGGTTCCCTTCCCCAAAGGCGGCAAGATGGGCCTCTTCGGCGGCGCCGGCGTTGGCAAGACCGTTATTCTCATGGAGATGATCAACAACATCGCCAAGGCCCACGGTGGCAACTCCGTGTTCGCCGGTGTTGGTGAACGTACCCGTGAGGGCAACGACATGTACAACGAGCTCAAAGGAGCCGGCGTTCTGGAGCGTTCCACCCTGGTCTATGGCCAGATGAACGAGCCTCCGGGAGCCCGTGCCCGTGTTGCTCTGACCGCCCTCGCCTGCGCTGAGTACTTCCGTGATGAAGAGAACCAGGACGTGCTGCTCTTCATCGATAACATCTTCCGCTTCACGCAGGCCGGTTCCGAAGTGTCCGCTCTGCTCGGCCGTATGCCGTCCGCCGTTGGTTACCAGCCCACCCTGGGTACTGACCTTGGCGCTCTGCAGGAACGTATTACCTCCACGGACAAGGGTTCCATTACGTCCGTGCAGGCCGTTTACGTCCCCGCTGACGACCTTACCGACCCTGCCCCGGCCACGACCTTCTCTCACCTTGACGGTACCCTCGTTCTGTCCCGTCAGATCGCCGAACTCGGCATCTACCCCGCAGTTGACCCGCTCGACTCCACGTCCCGCATTCTTGCTCCTGACGTTGTCGGCGAAGAACACTACCAGGTTGCCCGCCGTGTCCAGCAGGTGCTCCAGAAGTACAAGGAACTCCAGGACATCATCGCCATTCTGGGTATGGATGAACTCTCCGACGAAGACAAGCTTACCGTTGCTCGTGCTCGTCGTATCCAGCGCTTCCTTTCCCAGCCCTTCCACGTGGCAGAAGTCTTCACCGGTACGCCCGGCGCTTACTGCAAAGTCGAAGATACCATCAAGGGCTTCAAGGCCATCCTCGACGGCGAGTGCGACGACATGGCTGAAAGTGACTTCTACATGGTCGGTGATATCAACGAAGCCAGAGCCAAGTGTGAAAAGCGCCTGGCCAGTGAATAATTGCTGGTAATTCCGAGCACAGAAGGATTCAGAAATGAGCGAACTCCAACTTGAAATAGTCACTCCGGAAAAGAAGATAGTATCCACGCCTGTTGTCGTGTGTTCCTGCCCCGGAGTCGCCGGCGAGTTTGGCGTTCTCAAGGATCACATCTCGCTTCTGTCTGCCCTGAAAATTGGTGCTTTACACTACAGAACTAAGGAATCCAACGAAGAGCACTACGTGTTCGTTTCCGGTGGATTTGCTGATGTGAACAACAACGTGCTTACCGTACTGGCTGAGTCCGCCGAAAACGCGAAGGACATCGATGCTGCCCGCGCCGAAGCCGCCAAGAAGCGTGCTGAAGCCCGCCTCGCTTCCCGCGATGAAAACATCGACCGCGCCCGCGCCCAGGCCGCCCTCAACCGTGCGCTTGTACGTCTGTCCTTGGCTAACGCTCGTTAGCGATTGAACTAGGACCACTTCAGGGGTGGACGGGATTTTCCCGCCCACCCCTTTTTATTTTCCGCCGCATACGGGAAGCGGACGCCCTTCAAGGTGACTTTCCTCCCGAAAAATATTATTCAGCGCCTCTGTATCACGAACATATATGTCAGACGGGACGCACATGCCTAATCTCAGCAACATTCGGAATTTCTGCATCATCGCGCATATTGACCACGGAAAATCGACTCTGGCTGACCGCATACTGGACATCACCAAGATGGTCAGCCCCCGTGAAGCCAAGGATCAGTACCTTGACCGCATGGATATCGAACGGGAACGCGGCATTACCATCAAGTCGCAGACCGTGCGCATTCCCTACAAGGCGCACAACGGCCAGGAGTACGAATTCAATCTTCTGGATACGCCAGGGCACGTCGACTTCAACTACGAGGTTTCCCGATCTCTCGCGGCATGCGAAGGCGCCCTGCTCGTTGTCGACGCCACTCAGGGCGTTGAAGCCCAGACCCTTGGCAATGTTTACCTCGCTCTCGATCAGAACGTCGAGATCATACCGGTTCTCAACAAAATCGATCTTCCCTCTGCCCATCCTGAAGAAGTGAAAAAAGAAATTGAGGACATCATCGGAATTGACTGCACGGATGCCCTCGAGTGCTCTGCCAAAACCGGGCAGGGCGTGCCGGAAATACTCGAAGCCATCGTTGACCGTCTGCCTGCGCCCAAGGGCGATCCAAAAGCCCCCCTTCAGGCTCTCATTTTCGACTCCTGGTACGACAGTTATCAGGGTGTTGTCGTGCTTTTCCGTATCATGTCGGGCACCATCCGCCTGAACGATCACATCCGCTTTATGAGCACAGGCAAGGAGTTCGAGGTGCTGAGGCTCGGTGTCTTTTCACCCGAAGCCAAGGATATCCCGGAACTGCACGCCGGAGAGGTGGGCTTCCTGTGCGGCTCCATCAAGGAACTCGGCGATGCCCGCGTGGGTGACACCATCACCAATCCCGAGCGCCCTGCTGCGTCTGCCGTACCTGGGTTCAAGAAAGTGCAGCCCATGGTTTTCTGTGGTTTCTATCCCACGGAATCCGACAAATACGAAAATCTCAAGATCGCTCTTGAAAAACTGCAGCTCAACGATGCGTCCTTCCAGTTCGAACCCGAAACCTCAACAGCACTTGGCTTCGGCTTCCGCTGTGGCTTCCTCGGACTCCTGCATATGGAGATCATCCAGGAACGCCTTGAGCGAGAATTCGACTGTGATCTCATCGCCACGGCTCCTTCCGTCATCTACAAGTGCAAAACAACAGCCGGCGAGACCATAGAGATCCATAACCCCGCGAACCTGCCCGACGGCAGCATGATAGCCGCTCTCTACGAACCCTACGTGAACATGGACATCCACGTTCCCAACGAATACGTTGGCAACGTCATGAAGCTCTGCGAGGAAAAGCGTGGTACACAGAAGAATCTGCAGTATGCGGCTTCCAACCGTGTCATCATCACATATGAGCTGCCCTTCGCAGAAATTGTCTATGATTTCTTTGACCGGCTGAAATCCATGACACGCGGTTACGCTTCCATGGACTACCATCCGAGCGAATACAAAGAATCCGATCTCGTCCGCCTCGACATCCTTATCAACGGCGATCCCGTCGATGCTCTGGCCGTTATCGTGCACAGGGAAAGCGCGTACCAGTACGGACGTGCACTGGCCCTGAAGCTGAAGCGCACCATTCCGCGCCAGCTCTTCGAAGTGGCCATCCAGGCAGCCATTGGCAACAAGGTAATCGCCCGAGAAACAGTGTCGCCCTATCGTAAAAACGTGACAGCCAAGTGCTACGGCGGCGACATCACGCGTAAGCGCAAACTTCTCGAAAAACAGAAGGAAGGAAAACGCCGCATGAAGAGCATGGGCAACGTTGAACTTCCCCAGGAAGCCTTCCTCGCTGCCCTCCAGGTCGGCAAGGAATAAAGCAAATACAAAAAAGCCTCAGCACCTCCAAAGGCGCTGGGGCTTTTTTGTTTTCAAGCCTGACACAAACGCTACAAAGCTTCCGGCACTATACCCGGTCAGGGCAGCAGACTGCCGGCAGTCTGCTGCCCTGACGCAGTCACTGAAAATTTTTCTTCAGCGTTTCAGAACCAGAGAAGTCCTCTGCGGCAGCCGGTCTACGAATGAAAAATTTTTGGCAGCGCGAAATAAACTTTTGCAGCCAAATCGAACACCGTGTTGGGAAAATAGCTGAGGATCCAGAGAGCCATAAATTTGCGTCCTGATTTGCGGTATGGGGCTATGACCCGCCTCGCTTCGGCGCCGCGGCCTTCGCGCCAGAGGGCAACGCCTTCCTCGAAGGTGCTGCGCGTCTTAAGAAGCTCGACTATACCTGCGTGCTGCACATCGAAGCCGGGGTACAGCTTCCGCTGCTTTTCGAGGATATAACGGGTTTCCCTGGCAAACTGGGCGAATTTCCGGAATGTGGTGCTGCTTCCGTGCACGCGCCAGCGCGTGTAAGGGGCGTCTACGTAATCAAGTTCCCTGTCATGGGCTATACGGTAAAAAACGTCAGCTTCCTCGCAGACATTGAGGGTCTCATCAAACCATCCGCCGTTCCACTTCGAGGGATCCTCAGTGAGTGAGGCGAGGGCCTCGCGGGAAACCATGGCGGAGGACATGGAGATCCACTGTCTCCTGATGAGATCCTCGTACACCATGCCCCGGCCAGGCTTCGAGCTGGCAAAGACGCGCCTGAGTTCCCTCTTTCCATCAAAAACGATGGTGTCTGTCGTCACGAGTCCAAGCCTCGGATTGGCCTCAAAAAGCGCCACCTGACTCCCGAGCTTGGCCGGATCCCAGAGATCATCGCAGTCCAGAAACGCGATATACTTTCCCCTGGCACGGGCTATGGCGAGATTCCGGCCCGCGCCCAGCGGAACGGTATGGTCACCCCTGAAATAACGAATCCGCTCACCAAAGCTGTTGGCGATGGCCGGGCTTTCGTCCGTAGAGCAGTTATCCCAGAAGACAATCTCGAAATCCGTGAAAGTCTGGGCCATGACACTCTGCAGGGCCTCACGCAGATGTTCCGAACTGTTGTAGCAGTTCATGATTACAGAAACCAAAGGAGCGTCATGTGACATACACACCTCCAGAGAAAGTGGCCTCTGTCGGAGCAGAGGGAAGCAAAAGAAGGGACTGCGCCTGATACAAAAGCGCCGCATGAACACGTGACTGCGGGATCATGCGGCGCGCGGGAAAATCCTGCCGGGAATGCGGACCTAAGCCCTGGACAGGGCTTCTTTCAGCGTAGAGCAGACAAGGCGCACATCGTCATCAGAAAGTGCCGGATGCATCGGAATAGTCATCAGCTCGCCGTAGAGGCGTTCCGTGACCGGAAGCGGAGCGGCGCCGGGTTCACTGAAGTAGGAATGCAGATGGTTGGGCTTGTAGTGCACCCCCACCGGAATACCGTGTTCACGCAGGTACTGGCGCACGGCAGGCATTTTGCCATTGAGCACCTTGACCGGCTGAATGTGCAGCACGATATCGTCCTCAGGATCCTGGTCGAGCAGCTCCACGCCCTGCACACCTGTCAGAAGCTCGCGGTAAAGGGCGGCAAGATGCTTGCGCGCGGGAACGAATTCCTTTTCAAAACGGGACAGCTGGACGCGGCCAATAGCGGCCATGATATTGCTCAGGTGGAAGCGCCACCCCTGACGGGCAACGTCCGCGTCCCAGGTGCGCTCACCCTTAAAGCGGGCACGGGTATCGTTCTGCACGGACAGGAGACGCGTATCCTGCATGACAGAAGCTGCCTCCCTGTCAAAAGCGACCACGAAGCCGCCTTCTCCACATGTGATGTTCTTGATGCCGTCAAAGCTGAAGCAGACCATGTCTCCGAAGCTGCCTATCTTTCTGCCGTGATATTTGCAGCCAAAGGCGTGAGCAGCGTCCTCGATGACGCGCAGCCCGTGCTTTTTGGCGAAATCGTACACTTCGCCGAGATGCCAGGGGTTGCTGGCGTAGTGCACAGGCATGATGGCGAAGGTGTCTTTGGCGAGCCTCTTTTCCGCGTCTTTAAGGTCAATGGTCACCGTGTTGGGCAGCACTTCGCAGGCGATGGGACGGCATCCGCAGGCTGTGATGGCCTGGAAGGAGGACACAAAGGTCAGGGAAGGGACAAGCACAGAGCCGCGCACTTCTGCTCCGGGCGCGAAGCGTCCAGGAGCAACAGCATCCACGGCGATTGTCAGAGCCGCTGTCCCGCTGTTAACTGTAGCGACCATGTCGGGATCCACACCGAGATAGGAGGAAAGCTCCTCCTCAAAGCGTTTCGTCTCGGCGCCTATGCCAAGGTATCCATCCTCGACGATGACACGGCGTACGGCTTCAGCCTCGGCCTCTCCGACGATGGAACGAGAAAGACGCATAGCCATAAATGATGCCTCTCTGACCGGCGCAGCCGCCGGGATCAAAAAAGAATTGTGGTTGATAATGGCCTGCAGGGCCGGGAAAAAGTTCCTGCCGGGCTCCTGCAGGGTGCTGTTTCTTATACTTTACCGCGGCGTCGGGCAAGCCTCCGGGAGGCTGTCCGAATCCGCACACCTGTCATTCAGGGGAAAGAGATCAGGAATCATCGTCGTCCTTATCGTCGTCCCCGTCGTCACTCATCACATACGCTTCAGGAAACGTCTGTCGGACGTTCCAAAGCTTGTCATTGGCTGTATTCAGGTCCGGCCACGGGCCCGCGAGCACTCGCTGGTTTCCCCTGGAAGTTGTTTTCTGGACTGCAGGAAATCCCCGCTCTGCCAGACTGGCCGCTGCCCTGTCGGCGTTCTCCTTCTCTCCGAAGACACCAACCTGAATGAAAAATGTTCCGCTCACGTCAGTCACAGGCGCTGCTTCCGGCGCCTCGGTATCCAGGCTCGTGATTCGGACACGTGCTGTCCCGGGCCCCAGCACGCCGAGCTTCTGGGCGGCGGCGCGGGACAGATCGATGACGCGTCCGTTCACGAAGGGGCCGCGATCGTTGATGCGCAAAACCGCGGTACGGCCGTTTTCCAGATTTTTGACCCGCACTTCGGTCTGCAGCGGCAGGATGGTATGCGCGGCCGTCATGGCAAACTGATTGTATTTTTCGCCGGAAGCCGTGAACCGTCCATGAAAACCTGGTCCGTACCAGGAGGCCGTGCCTTCCTCGACAAACCCCTTCGCGGAAAGCAGGGGAACATACCTTTTGCCATTGACCGTATACGGCCGGCTTCCGGGGACGCCGCCCTTATGCCAGCTTCTGGATGCGCAGCCAGAAAAGAGAAGCGCGGCCGCGATACAGAAGAGAAGGGGAAGAAGCGGCAGACATTTTTGCCTGATGCACATGTGGTTCACCTCTCCATCCTTTCTTATCGGCGGGAATGGACCGCGCGGCGTCCGGCTCCCTAAAAAAGCGTCATCATTTATAGCAGCCCCCGGCCGCTCCCGGATCCCTGAAGTACGAAAGCCCCTTCTTGTCGTCTCCCGAATGCTCGATGGCAAAAAGGATGGACATTCCGTCGATATCCAGCTTGCCTTCCTCTCTGGCCTTGGAAAGCAGAGCGTGCGTTTCATCGATACGTCCGCAGTCAAGCAGATCGCAGGCCGCAAGCGTATAAACATGTTTTGGATTGTCCCCGTAGAGACTCCGGACAAGACCGGGATACAAATGCCCGAAAGCCTGCATGGCGCTCTCCCTGTCCGTGGCAAGCCAGCGGGCCACACTGCAGTTTTCCGAGGCCGTCGGCAGATAACGGATAAGGAAGAGCATGCCTGAGCGCAGAACGTGCAGGATACGGTTCATTTCGCGCTTACAGCTTTCCGCGGTCTGGTCGGTAAGAGGCGTAAGCGGTGAAGCCATCTCTCTGGCAAAATCAGCCGTGCGGGCGAGCTGAATGAGCCGGATAGCATAATGCTGGCCCTGAAACGCGTCTTCCCTGAGTTTGCCGCATTCGTGGAAAGCGTATCCCACGCACCAGTCTATGAGGCTGCCCACCACTTCGTACTGGTCCGGGGCAGACTCCTGCTCTCCCGGCCGGATGGGGTGACGGAAGAGATAGTGCGCTGTATCCTTGAGACGCCAGAACACGCCCTTGCTCATGTTCGTTCCGATGAGCGAGTTCAGGACGGCATAGGACATGCTCCCATCCCGCTGATAGCGCTGATTCTGCTTCGCCAGGGCCAGATACACTGCACAGTAATCTCTGAGCAGATCACGGACAAACGCGTCGTGCTTGCTTGCCAGCCTGTAGCTGCTCACCTGCGTTTCGGCTCCCGTAAAAGAGATTCGGCAACGACGTTATCGTAAATCACCATGGGATCTTCGTCTGATCCGGCATGCGCCTCACGGAATATGGCAGCGGCTTTCCTGATGACGGAAAGAGGCAGCCACTGGTGTTTTTCCCAGACTTCAGGATGATCCTGATCCCACATACGGAACTCTATTTCACCGCTGTCGCCACGACGCACATACACTCTGACGGCAGGAATCCCCGGACGGGGCAGATAATAAACTCCTAAGGAATCTTGCATGATAACCTCTTTGCAGTTTCTTTAAATGTAGCTGATGGGGGCCGCGTTTGGCAATATGCCGTCTACCAGGCAAATCACCTCCGCAGGCAGCGGATTCCCCCCGTCAGGCTTCGGGGCTGGACTCTCTGAGTTCTCATGGAATCTCCTGACTCCGCCAGTATTCCGGTATCCTGGGTTTCCTTCCTTTGCAAAACTGCCGGAATTCATGGCGGAGAACAGAAAAATCCACAGGCTGCCCTGAAGAGCCCTCTTCTATTCCGCCGCATCCAATATTCCATGAAAGAAGGCTCCGTGGATGAAGTACACGGTGCTGCACGTATCATTTTAGTTAAAGACTACGCACAAACAGCGGAGGGTCATGGGGCCGACGGAAAGGTTCTGAAGAAAAACGGGAAGTATTCTGACTTTTATGATAGACTGTTCCAGTTGCCATACGACAGTATTATTGGCAAAAAGGTGTCTTTCCGTTATGTTGGCGAACCGCGCGTTATCACGCCCGCCCCGGGTCTGACGCCAGGCGGGGTCCAGTGCAGTTATCGCGGATGACCGGGCAGAAGCCCTTACCAGTCCTTTCGGCCATCCACCAGAGGAGCAGTCCATGACACTGCAGATTATCAAATACCGCAATCTTATCAGCGAACTTGTCGTTCGTGATATCAAGAAGAAATACAGACGCAGCGTCCTGGGAATCCTGTGGAGCATTCTGAATCCGCTGCTGATGATGATTATCACGGCTATGGTGTTCTCCACGCTGTTCCGTTTCAACGTCCACAACTACATTCTGTATCTGCTCTGCGGTCAGTTGCTTTTTGGTTTCTACGCGGAGTCCACGAACTTCGCCATGGGATCGATTCTTGAAAACGGATCCCTGATTAAAAAGATATACGTTCCAAAGTATCTCTTCCCTGTTTCCCGCGTACTTTCGAGCGCTGTAAACCTGACATTCACCTTCCCTGCCCTTCTGGCCATCATGATTTACACAGGGGCTCCCTTTAACTGGCACACCATTTTCTGCCTGGTTCCTCTGGTCCTGCTGCTGATCTTTTCTGCCGGCGTTGGCTTCTTTCTGTCTACAGCTTCCGTTTACTTCAGGGATATGTTTCATCTCTACGGCGTTTTCATCACGGCCCTGAACTACGCCACGCCGATTTTCTATCCTGAAAACATCGTGCCGCAGAAATATCATTTTCTGCTTGATCTGAACCCCCTGTACTACTACCTCAAGGCCTTCAGGACGATTATCGTTGACGGGCAGCTTCCAAGCCTTCACCTGCTTGGGATATGCACGGTTCTGGCCTTCGCTTCCCTTGCGCTGGGCTTCCTCTTCTTCTACAGGAAGCAGAACCACTTCATCCTCTACATCTGAGGCACAGAAATGCAGACCGTTATTGATGTCCAGCATGTCTCTATGAAGTTCAACCTGATGGAAGAGAAGGTCGACACGCTGAAAGAATACGTGGTCCGGCTTCTCAAGGGAAAACTTCTCTATAACGAATTTCTGGCACTCAAAGATGTCTCCTTCACCGTTCAGAGGGGTGACATAGTGGGTATTGTCGGCTTTAACGGCGCCGGCAAGTCGACCATGCTCAAACTGCTGGCCGGCGTGCTGACACCTTCTGAGGGCAAAATCAAGACTGTGGGAAGCATCGCACCGCTCATCGAAGTGGGCGCGGGCTTCGACCCGGAACTTACAGCCCGTGAAAATATCTTTCTGAACGGGGCAATTCTGGGATACAGCCGCAAATTCCTCGAATCAAAGTTTGATGAAATCGTCGATTTCGCCGAGCTCCGCGAATTCATCAACGTTCCCGTCAAGAACTTCTCGAGCGGCATGTACGCCCGCCTCGGCTTTTCCATTGCCACTGAGGTGGACCCGGATATTCTGCTGGTGGACGAGGTCCTCTCGGTAGGCGATTACCGTTTCCAGGAGAAATGCCAGGAGCGCATTGAAAAGATTATCAAAAAGGGAACGACCATCATTATCGTTTCCCACGCCATGGAAACAATCAAAAAGCTCTGCACCAAGGTACTGTGGCTTGATCACGGCGTGCTCAAGGATTACGGCCCCACGGAAAAGGTCTGCTCCGAATATCAGGAGTGCTGAGAGCGCAGGGAATGTATATGTTCTCAAAAATGAGTGATGCACGAAACATCCGCCGCACTGTTTTTCTCTTTTTCCTCTGTTGTGACTCCTGAATAGTGCAGTATTTCACTTGGAAAGATAAAAGTACTCTTTCTGCATCACTTTTTTCTTCTTTGGATTCCCTCCAGGCCTTTTCAGAAGCGTATGAGACGGGTTTTCGCGGTGCCCAGAGTTTGAGAAAATTAACACAAGGTTGCCAACTTTTTAGAAATAAGCTAGTTTCCGATCATCCGGCGACTTCTAGGTCCCACGTCTTCAGGGATCGGAGAACACTCGCATTACGTAAAGGAACATCACTGAACTGATGTCATCCAAACCACGTGGAGGTATGGTAATGAAATTTGAGACCCCCATGTTGGACCAGCTCGAAACCGGCCCCTGGCCGAGTGTTGTGTCCGACATCAAACAAGAGGCTGAGAGCCGTAAGGCCAACAAGAACCACCTTGACTATCAGATCCCGCAGGACTGCTGCGAAGATCTTCTTGGCCTTTTTGAGCTCAGCTACCACGACAAGGAAACCCACTGGAAACACGGCGGCATCGTCGGCGTTTTCGGTTACGGCGGCGGCGTTATCGGCCGTTACTGCGACCAGCCTGAAATGTTCCCCGGCGTGGCTCACTTCCACACCATGCGTGTGGCCCAGCCTTCCGGCAAGTACTACAGCACCGCTTTCCTCCGTCAGCTCTGCGACATCTGGGATCTCCGTGGATCCGGCCTGACCAACATGCACGGCTCCACCGGTGATATCGTGCTCCTTGGCACCACCACCCCCCAGCTCGAAGAAGTGTTCCATGAGCTGACCCACAAGATGCACAACGACCTCGGCGGCTCCGGTTCCAACCTCCGTACGCCTGCCGCCTGCCTCGGCCAGTCCCGTTGCGAATTTGCCTGCTACAACACGCAGGACGCCTGCTATCAGCTGACCGAAGACTACCAGGACGAACTGCATCGTCCGGCTTTCCCCTACAAGTTCAAGTTCAAGTTCGACGGCTGCCCGAATGGCTGCGTGTGCGCCATGGCCCGTTCCGACTTCGCTGTTGTCGGCACCTGGCGTGACGACATCAAGATCGACCAGGAAAAGGTCCGCGCCTACGTCGGCGGCGAAATCGCCCCCAACGCCGGTGCCCATGCTGGCCGTGACTGGGGTGCCTTTGACATCCAGGCTGAAGTTGTGGATCGCTGCCCCGGCCACTGCATGAAGTGGGACGGCCAGAACCTCCACATCAAGACCGCTGACTGCGTGCGCTGCATGCACTGCATCGACACCATGCCTGAAGCCCTCCACATCGGTGACGACCGCGGCGCCAGCATCCTCTGCGGCGCTAAGGCTCCTGTTGTCGATGGCGCCCAGATGGCTTCTCTGCTCGTGCCCTTCGTCCGCGTCGAGAATCCTTACGATGAGCTCAAAGACCTCATCGAAAAGATTTGGGACTGGTGGATTGAAGAAGGCAAGAACCGTGAACGTCTTGGCGAGCTCATGAAGCGTCAGTCCTTCCAGAAGCTTCTCGAAGTGACCGGCGTCGAGGCCCAGCCTTACCATGTCACGTCTCCTCGTGCCAACCCGTACATCTTCTTCAAGGAAGAAGAGGTGCCCGGCGGCTTCACCCGTGACCTCAAGGATTACCGTTCTCGTCATCAGCGCTAGTAAAGGGGAGAAAGTAAAATGGCTTTTATTTCTTCGGGGTACAATCCTCAGAAACCGATGGAAGACCGTATCACCGATATCGGTCCCCGCAAATACGATGATATGTTCCCGCCGGTCATTGCCAAGAACTTTGGCAAGTGGTCCTACCACAGGATCCTCGAACCCGGCCTGCTCGTTCACGTGGCTGAATCCGGCGACAAGGTTTACACCGTGCGTGCCGGTGGCGCCCGTACCATGTCCGTGACTCACATCCGTGAGATCTGCGACATCGCTGACAAGTACTGCGGCGGCTTCGTCCGCTGGACGACCCGTAGCAACATCGAGTTCATGTGCACCGACCTTGAGACCGCCAAGGCTCTCAAGGCTGACCTGAACTCCCGCAAGTTCGCCGGCGGCTCCTTCAAGTTCCCCGTCGGCGGCACCGGCGCCTGCATCAGCTCCATGGTTCATACCCAGGGCTGGCTGCACTGCCACACCCCGGCCACTGACTCCACTGGCCCCGTGAAGGCCGTCATGGACTCTATCTTTGACCATTTCGTCAATATGAGCCTCCCGGCCCCTGTCCGTATCTCCCTTGCCTGCTGCATCAACATGTGCGGCGCCGTGCACTGCTCTGATATCGGCCTCGTCGGCATTCACCGTAAGCCTCCTATGATCGACCATAAGTGGGCTGACCAGCTCTGCGAAATTCCGCTCGCTGTCGCCGCCTGCCCCATGGCCGCCGTTCGTCCCACCAAGGTGGATTTCGAAGGCAAGAAGATCAACTCCGTGGCCATTAAAGCTGACCGCTGCATGTACTGCGGCAACTGCTACACCATGTGCCCGGCCCTGCCCATCGCTGACCACGAAGGCGACGGCATCGCCATCATGGTTGGAGGTAAGGTCTCCAACCGCCTTGGCATGCCCAAGTTCTCCAAGGTCGTTGTGGCCTACATTCCCAACGAGCCCCCGCGCTGGCCTTCTCTGACCAACACGGTCCGCACCATCGTTGACACCTACGCCGCCCACGCCCGCAAGTACGAGCGTATGGGTGACTGGATTGAACGTATCGGCTGGCAGGATTTCTTCAAGCTCACCGGCCTGAAGTTCACCCACCATCTGATCGACGACTTCCGCGATCCGGCTTACTACACCTGGCGTCAGAGCACCCAGTTCAAGTTCTAAGCTTCTCGCAATAATCTTGTGGCGGCGGCTCCGGCTGCCGCCACTATTGGAGCTTTCAAAATGGCAGACGATAAGCAGGTTATCATCGATTATCTCAAGGCCAAAGAAAAGGTTAAGTCCAAGCACTACTTCAAGGACTTCCTTGAACTCTTCCCTGACAAGGGCCCCCGCCAGGTCAAAAAGGTCCTGAGCGATCTCGTCAAGGAAGGCGTCATCGAATACTGGTCCTCCGGCTCCACGACCATGTATGGTCTGACTGGTTCCGGCAAGCAGGGTCACTCTGCTGACGAACAGTAGTCCGGACACTTTCTTTTTTTTGAAAGAAGCTGCGTTTCCCCGCAGCTTCTTTTTTTCTGCTCTTTCAGTCTCTGTATTCGCGGAGACGCCAGGCCAGCTGTGTGTAGCGTGTATGCGTTTCCGTAACCTTCACGGCTATTTCCACAGCCTTGCGCTGACCAACAATAACAACGAGCTTCCTGCCCCGCGTAATGGCCGTGTAAAGCAGATTACGCTTCAGCATGATGTAGTGGCTTGTCAGGAGAGGCAGGACCACGCAGGGGTATTCTGATCCCTGGGATTTATGGATGGAAATGGCGTAAGCAGGGACCAGCTCCTCGAGATCCGAGAAATCGTAGGACACAGTCATATCATCGTACTTTACCTGCAGGGTCTTTTCAGACGGATTAAGGGAGTCTATGCGGCCGATATCACCGTTGAAGACATCCTTATCGTAGTTGTTTCTGATCTGCATGACCTTGTCGCCAAGGCGGAAACGCCGCTCCCCCTTGCGTATTTCCAGTCCATTGGGATTCAGCGCTGCCTGGAGCATTTCGTTCAGGCTGTCGGAACCAGTACTGCCCTTATGCATGGGCGTAAGCACCTGAATGTCGGTAAAAGGATTCAGCCCGTAGTGCTCGGGCAGTCTGCGGCTTACCAGCTGAACAATAAGATCGGCTGCGGTTTCCGGATCGTCCGCACTCATAAAATAAAAATCCGTCTTCCTGTCCACGGGGTTGGTCAGGCAGGGAACCTGGCCGTTATTGATGAGATGGGCGTTTTCAATGATGTCACTGCCATGCCCCTGCCGGAAGATGAAGCTGAGCTGTGCGACTGGGACTGTGCCTGACTCGATGATATCGGACAAAACGGAGCCTGGCCCGACGGAAGGGAGCTGAAAAATGTCTCCAACAAAGATGACGACGCATCCCGAGGGCACAGCCTTGAGAAGAAAATAGAAAATCATGACGTCCATCATGCTGGCTTCATCCACGATGAGCAGATCACATCCGAGAGGCTGATCCTCGTTCCTGCAGAACTCCCCCTCAACAGGATTGAATTCAAGAAGGCGGTGCAGCGTCTTTGCCTCCATCCCCGTCGATTCGCTCATGCGTTTCGCCGCGCGCCCCGTGGGGGCAGCCAGGAGGATGCGCTGCGTTACCTGTCTGTACAGACTCAGAATAGCTCTGATAATGGTCGTCTTTCCCGTTCCCGGGCCACCGGTGAGCACCATGATCTTGCTTTCTGCCGCCATGTGCACAGCGGCTGCCTGCTCGTCAGAAAGCCTGTAAGGAAGTTCCTTCAGGGCTTCAGCTATCTGCCCTTCGATGTTCTTGAAATGGACGCTGGCCGGCACCTGTTTGATGCGCTCGAGGTAAAAGGCCGTCTTCGACTCGTAGGTGTGGAAGGAGGTCAGATACACAGCCGAATCACCGGATTTCTCCCCATCCTCACCAAACATTTCCTCAACGACGACACGGTTATCGAGAACAAGGGAATCGATCGCTCCGGCCACTGCGTCCTCATCCGCACCGAGCTGCCCTGCGGCCCGCTTTCTGAGTACAGAGCCGGGGAGGAAGACATCACCGTTTTCAGAAGCCATCTGCAGGGTGTACAGGACTCCCGCCTGCATTCTGAGTTCGCTGTCTTTTGCTATGGTTCCGAGGCGCTCAGCGAGGCGGTCGGCCGTCAGAAAGCCGATACCCTTGATGTCCATGGCCAGTCTGTAGGGATTTTCGCGTACTACTGCCACGGAATCGCTCCCGTACGCCTTGAAAATGCGTATGCCGTATGCCGGGGATATACCAAGAGGCTGCAGGAGCTGCATGAGATCACTGAGACTTCTGTGTTCCTTCCAGGATTCGACAATTCCCCCGTATTTTTTGGGACCGACGCCCTTCACTTTCCTCAGTTTTTCAGGCTCGTGGTCCAGGATGTTCACTGTATCCTGGCCGAAAGCGGCGACAATGCGCGCAGCGAGATCAGGGCCGACCCCCTTGATGAGGCCGGACGAAAGATAGCTGATGAGAGAGTTCTCGCTTGTAGGAATATCCTCTTCAGTGTGGCTGAAGCGGAACTGGCGGCCATATTTGGAATTTTCCGTCCACTGCCCGAAAAACTTCAGCTTCATGCCGCCCTGCACGTTGGGGCACAGCCCCACGCAGGTGAACTTCTGTCTGGGGATGCCGCGGCGGCCCGCATCGGACGCGTCAGGACTCACGCTCAGGACGGAGAACCCGTTGTCAGCGTTATGAAAGATGACGCGATCGACAGTACCGCCAAACGAAAGCTCGGCAGGAGTCTCTTCGCTCCCAATTCCGGGAAGAACCTCCTGCGGCATGCTAAAGCCCCCTGCCAAGCCTGCGCTGCAGAAGTACGGCGTCAGCGAGCACCAGAGACACCATAGCCCTGTGCACGGGGACGCAGCGGGGGATGGCTGACAGATCGTGCCTGCCGCCGATAGTGATGGAAACAGGTTTGCCATCGATATCGATGGTACGCTGCTCCTGAGGAATGGACGCGATCGGCTTGACGGCAGCCTTCACAATGATGTCCTGCCCGCTCGATATGCCGCCCAGGATACCGCCCGCATGGTTGGAGGCGAATTTTCCTCCCGGAAGCATAGGATCATTGTTGCGGCTCCCTGTAGAGCGCGCCGCGGCAAAGCCATCGCCAATTTCCACGCCCTTAACGGCGCCCACGCCCATGAGGGCGAAGGCCAGTTCCGCATCCAGCTTGCCGAAGACCGGCTCGCCGAGGCCGGCGGGAACGCCTCTGGCCTCAATACGCACGATGCCCCCCAGCGTATCTGCCGAAGACCGGGCCTCGCGCACGCGCTCATCCCACTTCGCAGGAGCCTCATCGCTGGCCGCGAAATAAGGGCGGTGCAGGGCTCCGTCCAGATCAAGGCCTTCGGCGGGAATGCCGCCAAGCTCGACAGTAGCGGCCAGAACCCTGATACCGAGCGTCGCAAGCAGAATATCTGCCACGGCGCCGGCGGCCACGCGTCCTATGGTCTCACGTCCGGAGGAGCGCCCTCCCCCGCGGTGATCGCGGATCCCGAATTTGCTGTAAAAGCCCCAGTCCGCGTGGCCGGGGCGGAAGACACGGCGCAGCTCCTCGTAATCCGATGAGCGTTGATTCTGGTTGCGCACGAGGAAAGCGATGGGAGTTCCCGTTGTCTTCCCCTCAAAAACGCCGGAAAGAATCTCCACGGTGTCCGATTCCTTCCGTTTGGTGGCGGTGGGACCGGAACCGGGTTTTCTCAGATCGAGGGCACGCTGCATATCAGCCTCGCTCAGAGGCAGGCCTGGCGGGCATCCGTCGATTATACCTCCGAGGCCGGCGCCATGGGACTCCCCGAATGTCGTCACTCTGAAAAGTTCGCCGAAAGTATTGGCAGGCATTCTTTCCCCCTGTAGCAGAAACAGCGTGCAAAAGTGCGGCACCGGATATTCCGGCGCCGCACAGACTTGTTTCTATCTGAAAACTTAATTTTTAAGAAGAATATTGTCGATGAGCCTGGCGTGAGGCATTTTTATGGCGCAGGCCATAAGAGCGGGTCCGTCAATGGTGTCCTTCATCTCGAGGCTCACCGGATCCACCACATAGAGATAATCCAGACGGCCGAGCGGCAGACGGGCGGCCCAGCGGCGGAGCACCTGGTCACGCAGGATCGGGACACTGGTTTCGCCGTGCTCCGCGAGCTCCCTGGCGAACTTCAGGCCTGCATAGATTTCCGGAGCCTGCCTGCGTTCATCGGTGTCTAGGTAGACATTGCGTGAGGAGAGCGCCAGACCGTCCTCAGCGCGGACAATAGGACAGGACACGATCTTCACGGGATAGAACAGGTCACGCACCATGCGGCGCAGGATAGCCTGCTGCTGCCAGTCCTTCTCACCAAAGCACGCGTAGTCGGCCTGGGTCAGCATGAAAAGCTTGGTGCAGACAGTGCAGACCCCGCGGAAATGGATTGGGCGGGAAACACCGCAGAGCACTTTGGACATCTCCGGGACCTCAACCCACGTCGAGGCGTCAGGAGCGTACATTTCAGAAGGCTCGGGAGCAAAGAGAACGTCCACATTGTGCTTTTCCGCGATTTTGGAATCGCGATCCAAATCACGGGGATACGCCCCGTAATCCTCATTGGGACCGAACTGCGTCGGATTGACAAAAAGGCTGACGACAAGTTTCGTACCGAGCTCGCGCGCTCTGTCCATCAGCGACTCATGGCCGGCATGGTAATAGCCCATGGTGGGCACGAGGGACACCGTTTCCCCGGCCTTGTGCCATTCGCGGCAAATTCTGGAAAGTTCTTCTGCTTTTTTGACGATCTGCATATTTTACCTGATTTGGTTAAAACCCCTGCTGATGCAGGTTTTCGAGGCCCGGAAAGGAATTCCGGCGTGTGACTCCGGCGCCGTAAGGCGCACACGAAGGTCTTGACGCCCTCCCGTCTGCGTTGCACTCTTCCCGGAAAACAGTGTCTGTCTTGTACGCATATATTCAAGCACTTGTCCAGACTGCGGCCCGTCCGCACAGAAGCTGTCCAGGCTTCATCCACCCTTTATCCCATCCGCTGGAAATTATGCAAAAAAATCCGCAGCATCTCTGTACTCCCTCTCCCTCCCGCGGCAAGTCTCCGGCTGCCCTCTCCGTATGGTGCAAAAGCCTCGGCTGTCCCAAAAACCGGGTGGACACCGAAAAGCTCCTCGGAAGTCTCGGCATGCCCATCACCGAGGCTGAGGACATAAGACAGGCCCGTCTCGTTTTCATTAATACCTGCGGCTTCATCACTCCCGCGGTCAAGGAATCCATAGACTCCATTCTCGAAGCCATACGTGAGCTCGGGGAAGTCAGGCACAGGCCTCTTCTTGCCGTTGGAGGCTGCATGGTAGGCCGTTACGGAGCTGAGGAACTGGCCAGAGAGCTTCCGGAAGTGGATCTCTGGCTCCCCACAGCCGATATGCTGCGCTGGCCGGAGCGTATCCGGGAAAAGCTGGGAATAAAGGAGGAAGAAGCCCCGGGACGCGTCCTTTCCGGACCAACCTCCTACGCATGGCTCAAGGTATCCGAGGGATGCCGCCATCACTGTTCCTTCTGCACCATTCCCTCCATACGCGGACCTCTCAGATCACGTCCCATGGACGAAATCGTGACTGAAGCCAGGGATCTTCTGAGTTCCGGCGTGAAGGAACTCGTGCTCATCGCCCAGGATCTCACGGACTACGCGCAGGATACGAACCCGGGAAGAGAGAACCTCGCTGCCCTGCTGGGCCGCCTCGCCGGCCTGGACGGTCTTTTCTGGCTGCGCATGCTCTATCTCTATCCGAAAGGCATCACGCCGGAACTTCTGAAAACCATCAGGGACATAGGAAAGCCTGTCCTGCCCTATTTCGACATTCCCCTTCAGCACAGCCATCCCGAAATTCTGAAAAGCATGGGACGTCCCTTCGCCGCGGATCCCGAACGCACCTGCGACGCCATCCGTGAGGTGCTCCCGGACGCCGCACTGCGCACAACACTCATCGTGGGCTACCCTGGAGAAACGGACGCCCAGTTCCAGCACCTCTGCGACTTCGTGGAACGCATGCGCTTCACACAGCTCGGTGTTTTCACGTTCTGGCCCGAGGAAGGCTCGGCAGCGGCTGCTCTCGACGGCCAGCTTCCCCAGGAGGTCAAGGACGAACGGCGTGATGAAATCATGTCCATACAGCGGGATATCAGCGCCTCGTTCATGGAACAGCAGGTGGGGAAAAAGATGGATGTCCTGGTAGACTCAGTCAATCCCGAATGGCCCGGACTGCATGACGGCAGAGTCTGGTTTCAGGCTCCAGAAATTGACGGGCTCACGTACGTCAGCGGTCCCGGCGTGGAGCCTGGCGTCCATGTCAGCGCCGAAATCGTTGATAACGGAGACTACGATCTTACGGCCCTGACCGAAGCCGGAGACGCCAGGTAAAACCTTCCGGCATCCCCCCGGACCGGTGGAAAGCGATTGACGGAGCTTACAGGAGGAATATTCTGTAAGAACGGGCGCCTGCATGCCAGGCGGCCCGGCCGGACCTCATACGCACTGCCCATCCCGGAGCATGTCTCCGGCAAGCCTCCCCTATCCGGCGCATGCCGTTCCGGATTTTCTAAAGGATACCTTCCACATGCCTACACGTACAGAACTTACATCAGATGAACTGAATTTCCTCAGATCCGTTTTTCCCGGAGAACTTCTTCTTTCCCCCGAGGAACTGCTTGTTTACAGATCCGACGCCAGCCTCATCCAGGGTACGCCCCTCGCCTGCGTCTGCCCCGAAAATACGGATCAGGTTCAGAAACTTATGGCCTGGGCGGACGAGGTCCGCATGCCCATATACGTCCGCGGACGCGGCACCAACCTCGTCGGCGACTGCGTCGCCGTGCAGCCTGGCATTATTGTCTCAACGTCAAAGATGGATCATATCCTCGAAATCAATAACAGGGATTTCGTGGGCATCGTCGAGCCCGGCGTCAACACGGCCCGCTTTCAGGCTGCCTGTGAGGCGAAGGGCGTCTATTATCCTCCGGATCCGGCCACGGTAAAGGCCTCCAGCCTCGGCGGCAATGTCGTCACCTGCGCCGGCGGCATGCGTGCCGTGAAGTACGGCGTCACGCGCGACTTCGTGCTTGGCACGGAAGTGATTCTTCCCGGCGGCGACAAGGTCATGTTCGGCGGAAGAGCCCACAAGAATGTGGTCGGCCTCGATCTGGCGAAACTCATGGTGGGCTCCGAAGGCACTCTCGGCTTTATTTCCAAAATCTTTCTCAAGCTCCTGCCAAAACCGGAATCCTCTGCCACGGTCATGGCCGGCTTTGCTTCCTACAAAGACGCCCTTGAGGCCGTAGGCGGTATTTTCGGAGCCGGCATACTTCCCTGCGCCCTTGAGTTCATTGGTGAGCGCATTGTGAAGCTCATGAACAAGGACGGCGACATTCCGTGGCCTGCCGACAAGGTCAATTCCGTCCTGCTCATCCGTCTTGATGGCAGCCGCGAAACCCTGCCCATTGAAATCAATCAGGTCGCCCGCAACCTTCCCTCCGCGGTCTGGACCCTGAAAGGCGTGGGCCCCGAACAGGAAGAACCCCTCTGGGAAATCCGCAGGCGCATCAATCCCACGGTCTTCCAGCTGGCTCCGGACAAAATGTCCGATGACGCCGTCGTACCCCGCGGCAGGCTCGTGGAGGCCGTTCAGGAATTCGAGCGCATCGGCCGTGAACACAACGTCATCCTGGTGGACTACGGTCACGTCGGTGATGGTAACGTGCATGTCAACGTGCTCTACGATTCCCACAATCCTGAAGAAACCCAGCGCGCCAGGGACGCTATCAAGGAAGTCAGCAAGGTCGCCATCGCCCTCGGCGGATCCGAGTCCGGCGAACACGGCATCGGCATCGTCAAGGATGTGTCGCTGCAGCTTGACGCGAAGACCCGCGAGCTCATGCGCGGCATCAAGGCCGTCTTCGATCCGCACGGCATCATGAACCCGGGGAAAGGATACTAACGATGGCAACGAAACGAGGCTGCACGCAGTGCGGCACATGTCTCAATACCTGTCCGGTATACAACCTCATCCGCAGGGAAGAGGTGAGTCCCAAGGCCAAGCAGGAACTGCTCGCCGACGCCGTCAGGAAGAACACCACGCTGAACTGGCAGAGGACGCTGAATCTTTCCAACTTCTGCGCAAGCTGCGGACGCTGCTTCGCGGTCTGCCCGCGGCACCTTTCCGTCCCCGAAGCGCTCAACAGGGCGCGCGCGCTGAATCCCGGATGGCGCCAGAAATTCTGGAAACTCTGGATCAACGGCCGCCGCGCCCTCTGGCCCGCCGCAAAGCATCTTGCCCCCTTATGGCCCCACAGCCTGCTGCCTGAAAAGCTGGCCTGTCTGCAGGATTCAGCAAGGGCTATGGCCCAGCCCGCGAAGGTTGCCCCCCTCATCCGCCTCAGCGCCGATGCCGGGCGTCCCCTCGAGGGCGTCACCTGTGCCATATTCGGAGGCTGCACTGCCGAAAACCTGCGCCCCCAGTGGATAGCCAGGACGAAGGCGCTGCTCACTGCGCTCGGCGCCACCATCGCGGAAGGCCGCTTTGGCTGCTGTGGCGGCACCTTCGAACACGCCGGACTGCCTGACGCGGCAGCCGAGAGCGCCAAAACCAATGTTGAAATCTGGCGGAGACTCGGAAAGCCCGTTATGGTTACCTTCTGCGCTTCCTGCCTGCACGGACTGAAAAGCTACGCCGATCTTCCGGGCGTGCTCGATGATGAAGAAAAAACAGTCTGGCTCAATCACGTCAAACCCCTTTCCGCTCTTCTCGAAAAGGTTCCCTTTGACGTAACCGGAGCTGACGATCTCGCGACCAGAGCTTACTACCACTCCCCCTGCCACTGGCTGCCGGGGAAGGATCTCGACTTCAGACTGCTCTCCAGGCTCTTTCCCGGGCTCCGGAAGGGCAAAGCCCTCTGCTGCGGCTTCGGCGGCGTCCTTCAGATGCTCAATCCGGTTCTGAGCCGCGACCTTGCGGCCAAGTGCTGGGAAGGTTTCTCCTCCGACGGAAAAACACCAGGCAAAAACGTCACCGTCATCACAGGCTGCAGCGGATGCACGCTCCAGCTCGCTGCCCACGCGCCGAAAGGAGCCACTGTCCACCATTGGCTCGACCTGGTAGGCTTTTAAACGTTTCCGAACCAAATAAAAAGGCCGCCTTACGGCGGCCTTTTTTTGTGACTTCCTGACAGCGGCAGAAAAACGGCAGGCGGGAGCTCCTGGCAGGGCCCGCCTTCTCTCACACCACAAGGGACACCGTCCGGACACAGCGGTTTTCCGTTTTCACACAGCTTCAGCAGCAATGATGCCGCCGCGGCCGCCATCCCCCGTACCACAGACACTGCTCCCTGCCGTCTGGGCTTCCGGGCTTTTCCCCACCCGCACGCCTCCATGCCGGGCTCACAAAAAAAGCCTCCCCCGGACGGGAGAGGCGTATCTGCCATGGTGCGCTCGGAGAGATTCGAACTCTCGGCCTTTGACTCCGGAGGCCAACGCTCTATCCAACTGAGCTACGGGCGCACAAATTCAGCGTAGTTTTTGTAACTAATAGGTTACGTCTGGCCTGTCAAGGAGCGCCAGACGGACCGCAGAACGCCGCCGGATCGGAAAATTTCTTTTGCGGGCAAAAAAAGGTATTGTGGATTTCTGACAAACAACCAGCTCACACCAAGGGGGTTTCACGCATGAGCACCATTACCTGGTACGGACATTCGGCCTTCCGTCTCAGCGACGACAACGTCAGCATTCTCATAGATCCCTATTTCTCCGTTCCGTCTCTCGAGCCTGAAGTCATCGAGGACGGCGTGGACCTCGTGCTGATCACCCATGACCACGGCGATCACACCGGCGACTGCGTTGACATCTGCAAAAAGACCCACGCCAAACTTGGCGCCATTGTCGGCACGGCCGGCGCTCTGCAGAAAAAGGGCATCCCGGCCAGCCAGATTATCGGCGGAACAGGCTTCAATATGGGCGGCACCATCGCCTTCAAAGGCGCGAGCATCACCATGACCCAGGCCTATCACACCAGTGATACCGGATCCCCGGCAGGCTACATCATCCAGATGCCTGACGGTCTCACCGTCTACCACGCGGGCGATACCTGCATTTTCAGCGGCATGGCCCTGTGGGGCAAGCTCTTCCGCATCGACGTGGCGCTCCTGCCCATCGGAGGCTTCTATACCATGGACTTCCGCCAGGCTGTCATGGCCTGCGGCCTGCTCAAGTGCTCGCACGTCATTCCCATGCACTTTGGCACGTTCCCCGTTCTGGAAAAGGACAGCAGCCGCTTTGCGGCAGAACTGAAGAAGGAAATGCCCGGCTGTACGCTGCTGCCGCTTGAACCCGGCAAGAGCGTGACTTTCTCACACTAACCCTTCTCAAAAGCAAAATAAAAAGGGTCCCGGAATATGTTCCGGGACCCTTTTTTATCTTTTTTCTGAAACAGGCAGAGCTTCCGCCCTGCTACTTCAGGTTGGCGGCATACCAGTCGCCGGCAAGGCGCAGGCCCTGACGGACGTCGAACTGAGGCTCGTAGCCGAGTCTGGTCTTCGCCTTGGTGATGTCGGCCAGGGAATGACGGACGTCGCCGGCGCGGAAATCGCGGTGCTTGGCCACGGCGCCAGCGGCATCGGGCTTGTGCAGCACGACTTCGCTCTTGATGAGCTCAAAGAGCTCGTTGAGCGTCGTGCGCTGGCCGAAGGCCACGTTGTAGATATTGTTGCGGTCTTCCTCGGCTGCGAAGCTCGCGAGCAGGTTGGCCTGCACCACGTTGTCAATGTAACAGAAATCACGGCTCGTCTCGCCGTCGCCGTTGACCCACACCTGTTCGCCGCGGATAAGGCTGGCAAACCACTGGGGGATGACTGCTGCGTAGGCGCCGAAAGGATCCTGGCGCTGGCCGAAGACATTGAAGTAACGCAGCCCCACAGCCGTGAAGCTGTAGCAGCGGGCAAACACGTCGGCGTAGAGCTCATCCACATACTTGGTCACGGCGTACGGGGAAAGGGGATGGCCGATGTGATCCTCAACCTTGGGCAGTTCCGTGGAATCGCCGTACGTGGAGGAGGAAGCCGCGTAGACAAAGCTCTTCACCTTTTCATCGCGGGCGGCGAGCATCATGTTCAGGAAGCCGTCGATGTTGCAGCTGTTCGAGAGCACGGGATCGTCAATGGAACGCGGCACGGAACCGAGAGCGGCCTCGTGCAGAACGTGATCCACGCCCCTGCAGACCTTGTGGCAGGTGTCAAGATCGCGGATATCGCCTTTCACGAAGGTGAAATTCTTCCAGGTTTCCTCGCCGACCAGGGCTTCCACCATGTCCAGATTCTTCTGATAACCGGTGAGGAAGTTATCGAGGCCAACGACTTTCTGTCCGAGCCTGAGCAGACGCTCGATAAGATTGGAACCGATAAAGCCGGCGCAGCCCGTGACGAGCCAGCAGGAAGGCTTTTCCTTCATTTCCGTGCACAGCTGTTCGTATTTGGTCATTCGTATATCCTCGCCTAAAAAGTTGTTTTCATGGACCTTCCGGAGCATTTTCAGGCTCCTCCGGCCCGTCTGAATTCTCGCAGTCCTATAGCCCGCAGCCCCGCCTCTGTAAAGGTCCCGCCCTGCCGGCCGGTCTCCCGGGTAACGGCTCCGTCTTTTCAGAAGAGCATTTTTTTTGTAGGCTCGAGCCTGTTCCGACGCAGGGAGAGAGGTCCATACAAGGCTCCGCCAAAACGTTCAGTGCCCTGTGCGGATAAAGGACATGGTTATGAAAATCTGCATTTTGGGCAACCAGGCGCGCTCCGTCTATCTGTTCTGGCGCGTTCTGATGCAGCACATGCTGGCGGAAGGGCACACCGTGTTCTGTCTGCTTCCCGGCGGTGACGCCACAACGGAAGAAAGCATCAAGCAACTTGGCGTACGCGTCGTCAATTACCGTCTCGACCGCAAGGGCATTAATCCCCTGCGCGACGTGGTCACTTTTTTTGATTTGAAGCGCATTCTCGGGAAAGAAAGACCGGATCTGCTCTTCGCTACCACCATCAAACCTGTCATTTACGGCTGCATGGCTGCGAAACTTGTGCGCATCCCGCACATCTACGCCACCATCACAGGCCTCGGGTATGCCTTCGAGGCAGACACGTTCTTCAAAAAATGCATCAACAGGCTGAGCATTCTTCTGTACCACACGGCGCTCAGGGGCATAGAAGGCGTTTTCTTCCAGAACAGGGACGATGCCGCCCTCTTCCGCAAAACAGGCATTCTCACGCCTTTTTCGCGTGTGCTCTTCGCCCGCGGCACAGGAGTGGACATCGGACATTTCGCAGCAGCTCCGCAGCCTGACGGCGAAAAGTACACCTTCCTCGTGGTGGGGCGTCTCCTTGAGGCAAAAGGGTACCGCGAATACGCCAGGGCCGCTGCCATCCTCAGGAAGAAATGGCCCAACGCCGTCTTCCAGATTCTCGGTCCCAGGGAAACCGGCCTCGGCAGCATTCCGCCGGAAGAGCTGGAGGGCTGGCAGAAGGACGGCTCCGTCGTTTATCTCGGCGAGGCCAGGGATGTGCGTCCCTACGTGGCGCAGGCCAATGTTGTCGTTCTGCCCTCCTGGCGCGAAGGCACGCCGACATCCATCATGGAGGCCATGAGCATGGGGCGCGCCTGCGTCGTCACGGACGTGCCGGGCTGCCGTGAAGTCGTCAGGGACGGCGTCAACGGCTTCCTCTGCCCGGTGAAGAACCCCGAAGCCCTGGCCGAAACCATGGAAAAATTTCTCAAAAATCCCTCCCTGGCTCCCGCGTTCGGAGAAGCCGGCCGCAGGATGGCTGTGGAGGAGTTTGACGCGCAGAAAGTCGCGGACAAAATCCTGAGCGATATGTACGTGCGTTAACAGTTTGTCAGGAGTTTCTAGCAATGATCAGCAACTACAGAAGGATGCTCATGCAGGCCATCGATTTCGGCTGCATTCTGCTGGCCCTCATCGTCTGCGAGTTCTGCACGCTTCCGGCTGAGCTCAACGTCTTCAAGGACTACACGGGCGCCTGCATCTTCACCTTCTTCTTCTACCTGCTCTTCTTCTACATTCTGGACGCGTACAGCGTCGGAACCGAAGACTTCAAAGAAACCATTGGCCGCGTCATGGTGGCCTGTGTGCTGGGCATCATCAGTTCGGCCACGGCATCCTACATGTTCCAGCACTGGCGCTTTGACAGGGCCACCGTGATCACCCTCTTCGTCATTTCCTGCGCCCTCTGCCTCGGCTGGCGCTACGTGTACTACCGCAACCGGGACAAGGTCACCCATCCCCTGCGCATCCTGCTCGTTGGCGTCGACAGGGCCGGCAGGGTGAGACAGCTTCTGAACGAGGGCCTGCCCGAGGCCAAAATCCTCGGCTACGTCGGTGAACGCGACATGGATCCCGAAGCCGGGCCCTGCCTTGGCGCTCCCTTCAATGTTCTGGAGATCGCCAAAGAACAGGGAGCTACCATGATACTGCTCCTGCCAGACGCGCCCATTGACGACGACATTGCCCATGAACTCCTCAGAGCCAAGCTGCGCGGCGCCATGGTCGTCGACATCAGAAGCTTCTACGAACACGTGGTGAAACGTCTGCCGCTCTCCCAAATCACGGACGAGTGGCTCCTCGAAACGGAAGGTTTCAACCTCAACACCCGTGGCTCCCTCCGCCGTCTGAAGCGCGCCTTTGACGTATGCGTCTCCATCGCCATCTTCCTCATCACGGCGCCCATCATGCTCCTCACGGCCATCGCCATCCGCCTCGAGTCAAAGGGGCCTGTCATTTATAAACAGGACCGCGTAGGCCTCTTCGAGAAGGAATTCACGGTCTACAAATTCCGCTCCATGCGCACGGACGCCGAGAAGAACGGCGCTGTCTGGGCAAAGGAACACGACGACCGCATCACGCGCGTAGGCCGCTTCATCCGCAAAGTGCGTATTGACGAACTGCCTCAACTGTGGAACGTTCTGAAAGGAGATATGAGCTTCATCGGGCCCCGCCCCGAGCGCATGACCTTCGTGAAGAAGCTGAAGGAAGACATTCCCTACTACAGCCTCAGGCACACCGTGAAACCCGGACTTACCGGATGGGCACAGGTCTGCTATCCCTACGGAGCCTCTGAAGAGGATTCCCGCCACAAGCTGGAATACGATCTCTATTACATCAAGAATATGTCCATCCTTCTGGACATCACCATCGTCCTGAAAACCATTGGCGTCGTGCTCTTCCCCAAGGGCGCACGCTAAAAATTACATACCTCCTAACGTCAGAGGGCGCCTCCGGTTTCCATCGGGGGCGCCCTCTGCTTTTTCCCTGTTTCTCTTTCCGTGTCCAAAGTCCGCCTTCAGAGCCCGGAAACCAGGAAAGGGTCTGAATCTTCCGATTCAGACCCTTTCAGAAATTTATGGCGGAACGGATGGGGCTCGAACCCACGGCCTCCGGCGTGACAGGCCGGCGTTATAAACCGACTTAACTACCGTTCCGCAATTGGTGGGCAGTGCAAGACTTGAACTTGCGACCCCCGCCGTGTGAAGGCGATGCTCTACCAACTGAGCTAACTGCCCTTGTGAGAAAGGAACACTAAAGAAAAAGTTTCAAAGAGTCAACAGAAAATCAAAATTTTTCATAAAAATCTTTCGCGGCCCTGCCGGATGCGGGAGCTTGCGGCCGATACCGCGCAATGATAAGGACACGGGATATTTTCGTTTCCGGAGGAGATATGTCCGGTCTGCATTTCAAAAAGCGTATCTGTCTTCTGCTGACAGCTGCCGCCCTTCTTTTCGGCCCCGGCTGTCTGCAGGCCCAGGCCAAGGGAAATTTCTATGGCGCCTTTGAATTCAGCGCCCAGCCCATGCCTGAAAATTTCTGCGCCATCACTTTCGACGATGGCCCGTCCACGTTTACCCCCCACCTGCTGGACATGCTCGATGAGGCTGGCATACACGCGACATTCCTCATGCTTGGCAAGAACGCCGCTTTCTATCCCGATATCGTCAAACGCGCACTCGCCGAAGGGCACGAGGTAGGCAATCACAGCTACTCGCATCCCAACCTGCGCCGCCTTTCCTATGACGCCATCGAGGATCAGATTTCCAAAACCAATGACATCCTCCGCTCTCTGGGAGCGGATCCCAAAGTCATGCGTCCGCCTTACGGCAACAGTAACGCGAACGTGGAAAAAGCTGCCGAGAAACTGGGACTCAAGGTTATCACCTGGAACATGGACAGCCTCGACTGGAAGCGTCTGCCCGAGGACTACACCAAGATCCCCAACGAATTCGGCAGGCCCTGGGAACCGGGGCACGCGCACGGCGTCTACCTCTTCCATGATATCCACAAGCGTACGGTAGACGATTTTCCCCGCATGTTCGCCGAACTGAAGGCAGCCGGGTGCCAGCGCTTCGTCACGGTGAGCGACTATCTCGACAACCTCTTCGATGACCAGGAACCGGTTATGCTCATGGAGCGCCGGCATGTGCAGCCTGCAGCGGCCGCAGCCGCCTCCGCTGAGGTCAGCCAGACAGAATCCGCCGCAGCACAGGCGCAGACCACCCCGGAAACGCCTGCAGAAGGCGCTCAGACGGCTTCCGCCTCCCAAACCGATGGAACTCCCCAGGCATCTCCCGCAAAGGCTCCTGACAGCTCTGAGGCGCCTCAGAACGCTTCCTCCACGGAAGCCACGGCAGCCGCATCTCTTCCTGATGCCGGCTTCACCGGAAAACTGGAACGCCAGCTCAGACCCTGGGCCGGGTTCGCCAAGGATCCCATCAACATCATGGCCTCCCAGGACACGCACCTTGCCGTACAGGAGCTTGCCGGACAGACAGCACCCGCCGAAACACACGCTCCTGAAGCCGGACAGACGGCGCCCGCTGAAACGCACGCTCCTGAAGCCGGGCAGACAGCCCAGCCCGGAACATCTGGTGATCAGTCTTCCGCAGGAAGCCAGCTCTAACTTTTCCCCGAAACGGGAAAGGGTCAGTGTCCGTCGGACACTGACCCTTTTTTTTTGAAAGCATCTATAACGGGAGGGCGGCGCCTCATGGAACGGCAGGGCGCCGTACTTCAGTGGCCGGTTCAGCCAAGACGCCCGCGGAAGTCATCGTAGCCGAAGGTCCGGAGGAGTCTGAAATCCGTTCCGCCGGGACGATCCTCGGCCGTGGCAATAGAAGGCAGCCTCAGGCCATTGAACGTGGTCGTCTTGACCATGCTGTAGATGGCCATGTCCTGGAAGAGGACGCGCTGGCCGGTCCTGAGCGGCTCATCGAAGCTGTACACCCCGATGACGTCGCCCGCGAGACAGCTCTTGCCCCCGAGGCGGCAGGTCCATTTCCCGGTGCCCGGCTCGCCGGCCTGTCTGAGCTCACCGCCGCATTCGTAGAGCAGGCCGGGCCTGTAGGGCATTTCCAGGACGTCCGGCATATGGCAGGCCGCCGACACATCGAGCTGGACGAGGGGCATGTCCGCCTCAGTGATGTCCAGAACAGTCGCCGTAAGCCAGCCCGCGTTGAGGGCGACAGCCTCGCCGGGCTCCAGGTAGATCTGGGCGTGATACGTGTCATGCAGATGGTTCAGAACATCCACCAGAAGATCGATATCATACCCGTCGCGCGTGATGTGGTGGCCCCCGCCGCAGTTAATCCATGAGCACTGCTCCAGAAAGGGCGCGAAGCTCTTTTCCACGGCCTCCACGGTGCGGGCCAGGGCGTCAGCACCCTGCTCGCAGAGCGTGTGAAAATGCAGGCCGCTGATGCCCTCGGACATGATGCCGTCCGGCATGTCCCTGCGCCGTATGCCGAGCCGGGAAATGGGAGAGCAGGGGTCGTATATGGGCACGGTGCCCTCGGAATGCTCGGGGTTGATCCTGAGCCCGCACTCGATGGGCCGCGGCGCGGCTTTCACGATATCGCGGAAGCGGTGCCACTGGGCCACGGAGTTGAAGACGATGGTGTCAGCCAGCGTCACGAGCTCGCGCATCTCGTCTTCGGACCAGGCTGCGGCAAAGGCCTCAACCTTTCCTCCGAATTCCCCGCGTCCGAGCCGTGCCTCGTCCACACTGCTCGCGCAGGTTCCATACAGGGGACCGCCTTTGCCGAGGGCCCGGGAGAGCAGGGGAAAGGTGCCGGGGCAGGCGTAGCCCTTCAGGGCCAGAAAAATTCTGGCCCCTGTCCTTTTCTGCACGTTCTCCAGAACCCGCGCGTTCTGGCGCAGCCTGTCGAGATCAATGACAAAGCAGGGACTGGGGACACGGCTGTTCAGGAGAAAGCTCGGATCAGCCATGCGCTAAACCTGCACCTTTCCGGTGACATCCTCGCATTGCCAGGGCAGGCCGTACTGGGCGAGATCTTTCAGGAACGGATCGGGGTCGTTCTGCTCCATGTTCCAGACGCCGGGCTTCAGCCAGGTGCCGTCGCAGAGCATTTTTGCGCCCACCATGGCCGGCACGCCGGTGGTGTAGGAAATGGCCTGGGAGCCGATTTCCTTATAGCAGTCCTCATGCACGCAGACGTTGTAGATGTAGACGGTCTTTTCCTTTCCGTCTTTCACGCCGCGCATGACATTGCCGATGCAGGTCTTGCCGCGCGTAAGCGGGCCGAGGCTCGCGGGATCGGGCAGGAGCGAGGCCAGGAACTGGATGGGCACAATTTTCTGCCCCTTGTATTCCACGGGATCGATGCGCGTCATGCCCACGTCCTTGAGAATGGCCAGATGATTCAGATAGCTGTCTGAGAAGGTCATCCAGAAGCGTGCGCGCTTAAGGCCTTTGAGATGCAGGGCCAGGCACTCGAGCTCCTCATGGTACATGAGATAACATTTCTTCGGGCCGATGCCGGAGGGGAAGTCATAGGTCATGGACCAGGAGAGGGGCTCGGTCTGCACCCATTCGCCGCGTTCCCAGTAACGGCCGCGGGCGGAGACTTCGCGGATGTTGATTTCAGGGTTGAAGTTGGTCGCGAAGGCCTGTCCGTTGCTGCCGGCGTTGCAGTCGATGATGTCGAGCACGTGCACTTCGTCGAGTTCGTGCTTCATGACCCATGCCGCGAATACGTTGGTGACGCCGGGGTCGAAACCGGAACCAAGCAGGGCGCAGAGGCCGTGTTCGCGGAAGCGGTCCTGATAGGCCCACTGCCAGGAATACTCGAAATGGGCGGTTTCCGGCGGCTCGTAGTTGGCCGTGTCGAGGTAATGCACGCCGCACTCAAGGCAGGCGTCCATGATATGCAGGTCCTGGTAGGGCAGGGCAATGTTGAGCACCATGAAAGGTTTGACCGTGCGGATGAGCTGACAGAGCTCCGGCACGTTGTCAGCGTCAACCTTGGCCGTGGAAATCTCCACGCCGTAGCGCTGCCTGATGCTCTCAGCGATCTTCCTGCAGCGGGATTCCGTGCGGCTCGCCAGCGTGATGTGCCCGAAGGCGCCGTTGAGGGAAGCCTGGGCGCACTTGTGGGCAACGACACTGCCCACGCCGCCCGCGCCGATAATGAGAATATCTACCGCCATTTTTTCTCCTTCAGAGGCCATGGTTTCTTGGGGGTGTTACGCGTGCTGTCTTCATCTATGCACAGGATATGGGCGTAGCGCCCGCTGCGCTTTGCCCGATCGAGGAGCCCGGCAGCCTTTTCACGGCAGCGGGGGCACACCCCGCGGGGGATCAGCACACAGTAGGAAAGGGGAACCTTCGAAGACTGCGTCTCGATGACGCCAAGGCCGTGACAGTCAGGGCAGATGCCCCAGCTCTCGGTCTGATGTTCCTGGATATAATCGGTATCGTAGAAAATGCTTTTTCTGCGGGTCCAGAACCCGTCCTTTTCCTCTCCCTCGGTGGGGTGGCTCGGCGGGTTCATGTACTGATAGAGAACCTTGGCGCCCAGGCGGCGTATATACTCGCCGATCTCGGGAGCCTGCCTCGTGGAGGCCGGCGTCCAGTCCGGTTCACGGATGTCGTCCGCGGGCAGCCCCGCGAGGGCGAGGCAGATGCCCAGGTTGACATAGGGCAGGGCGCCGCGGATGGAATAGCCGCCCTCGAGCACGGCCACGTCGGGGCTGAGGGCCGCGTTCAGGGCAGCGTATCCCTGAGCGGAAAGCTGCTCGTTGGCCAGGGGATCCGTGAAGTGGTTGTCCTGCCCCGCGGAATTAATCACGAAATCGGGCTTAAAATCGTCTAGGATGGGAAAGACGATATTTTTGAGGACATAGAGGTATCCCTCGTCCGATGTCCCTGGGGGCAGAGGGATATTGACCGTCCTGCCAAGAGCCGCGGGGCCGCCGTTCTCGCTGAGGAAGCCCGTTCCGGGATAGAGGGTCCTGCCGTCCTGATGAAAGGAAATGAAAAGGGTGTCCGGGTCATTCCAGAAAATATCCTGGCTGCCATCGGCATGATGCACATCCGTGTCCACGATGGCGATGCGCAGGGGCCTGCCATCGGGATGCTCGTAATGATCGCGTATCCAGGCGATCATGACGGCCTCGTTGTTGATGTTGCAGAAGCCGCGGTTGCCGTGCACCACGCGCATGGAGTGGTGTCCCGGGGGACGCACGAGGGCGAAGGCCTTCTGCTCCCTGTTCTCGAGAACGAGGCGGGCGGCCGTGATGGCACCGCCTGCGGAAGCCAGATGAGAGTCCGTGGTCACCGCCTGAATGCTGGGCAGACAGAAATGCACGCGTTCTATGTCGGCGTAGCTGCAGAACTCAGGGCGGTATTCCGTGATGCCCTCGATATCGAAAATTCCTTCTTCCTTGAGCTGGTCGCGCGTGTAGAGCAGACGCTCTTCACGCTCGGGGTGTGTCGGGGAGATGGCCCAGTCGAAAGCCGGGAAAAAGACAACCCCCAGACTGTTCACCGCTTTGGTAAATAACTGCTTATCCATGATTTCTTCACCCGTTCCCGAAAAAGACGGGACGGTACAATCAGCACCCGGTCTTGTCCTCGAAAATGTCCACGCCGTAACGCACTTCGGAAACGATGCGGCTGAAGTGCGCTGTAGTTTCGGCGAAGACAAGATTTGTTTCCGCCACTACGGCAAACTGCGCCGCGTCCTCTTCGCCGCTGACCATCACTACTCCTCCGGGAATCTCCCCGTCAAAACGGTAGGCCGTCGCGTAAAGGGTATCGGGATCTCCCATGGAACACACAGGGACAAGATCATCTTTTACGCCATCCCGCAGATTCCCGATGAGCGCGCTGTCCTCTTCCGCATCCACGGGCTGAATGCGCAGAATACCGTTAAAATCGGCCTTATAAACCTCCATTGGCTTTCCTCCTCTGGTCACGGGACAGGCGGTCCCGGCATTCCCGGTAGTACTCAAGGCAGCGGGAGAGCACCTCCCCGCGGGGAGCCGTGGAATCGATAATCCGCATACGCTGCGGTTCGGCCGCAGCGAGCTTCATGAAGCCGCCGCGCACGGCCGCGTGAAATTTCAGCGTCTCGCTGTCAAAACGGCCTTCGCTCACCTCAGTGCCCTCGGACTGATTGCGGGCCCTGGCTCTGGCCAGGCCCTCTTCCTCAGGCACGTCGAAAACCAGTGTCAGGTCAGGCCTGAGGCCGCCGGTCACGGCATCGTTAAGAAGGCGGAGACGCCCGAGATCCATACCTCTGGCAAAGCCCTGATAGGCGTAGGTGGAGTCAGCGTAGCGATCGCAGAGCACCACTTTGCCGGCCGCGAGAGCGGGACGGATGATCTCGGCCACGTGCTGGGCCCTGTCGGCGAGGAAGAGGCAGAGCTCCGCGTCAGGGGTGATGCGGCTGTTGCAGTCGAGAAGCAGGGTACGCAGGGCCTTTCCGAGGCCGGATCCTCCGGGTTCCCTGGTCACGAGCACGTCCACGCCTTCCTGCCCGAGTTCCCGGGCCATGTTCTTCAGGGCCGTACTTTTTCCGGCCCCTTCCACACCTTCAAACGTCACAAACATTATTTATCCCCGCCAAAATTCAGAAGCGAGCACTGCTCAACGCGCACGTGCCTGTGAGGTTTCTTCCTGCCGCCATCCCCGGCCGTCTCCCGCGCGGGCTTTTCGGAAGCAGGGAATTTTTCTTCCTTTACCTCCCGCGTGTGACATTCAGGCGACACTGCCTTTTCCGTGACAAAGTCCTCGGGCAGAGCCTCGTCGAACGGGATCTCCTCCGGAGGACATTCCACCCAGTCATCGGGGATATCGATCGGCCCCGCTCCATCATCCGCCACCCCCGCATCACCGCTGCTTTTCACAGCTGCAGAAGCGGGGGCCACCCTAAAATCCGCGCTTTCCTCACTTCCCTTGGCGCCGGGAGCATCACTCTGCTCCGGAGGTTCCGGCTCCGGATCCGTCCCTGGCGTGCGCTCGGGATGATAGAGCCCGGCCCCCAGCCCCTTAACGAAGGTGCACTGGCCCACGGGAATCTCTTTCAGATGTGAAGTCATCATATTCATATGTGAATCAAGATAATCCGCCGCGAAAAGCGCGAGTGCCTCACGGCTCTGCGGCGGTTTGACCGCCCCGTACTCAATATGCCCGTGATGGCTCAGGAGGAGATGGAAGAAATGCTCCTTCAGGGGCTCAGGCAGACCGGCCTTCCGGCAGTAAGGGTCAAGCATGAGCACGCCCAGCGTGAGGTGCCCCATAAGGTTGCCCTCCGGGGTATATGTTGTCTCGAAGGCTGTGCTCCGCATCTCCCGCATCTTGCCGATGTCGTGAAACAGGGCTCCCGCCAGCAGAATCTGCCTGTCGAGATCCGGAAAGAGATCCGCTTCGGCCTGACAGGCGCGGAAGACGCCCAGGGTGTGCACGGCGAGTCCGCCGGCTCCGGCGTGATGCATGGCGGTGGCCGCGCTGGCGTTCATGAAGAGGGAGTCGTTCCCGTCCTCATCGAAAAATCCCTTCACCAGGTTTTTCCAGGGAGCGTAGGTGAATTCCCTGTCCGCAAGGGCCATGAGTTCTTCGTAGGCGCCCCTGCCGTCGTAGGGGGAGGGGGGCAGGAATTCGGATATATCTATCCCGGCGATCTCCCCGGGAGTGAGCGGCGTCACGCCGCTGATCTTCACCTGCGGCATTCCGTTGAAAAACTCCACTCGCCCCGTCACATGGGCGAATATGTCGTTATCCAGCGATTCCGGGACGAGGCGGCCCCGCGTCATCCAGATCTTCGCGGCCACACTGCCGGACCTGTCCTTGAGCACGAGGTCCCAGTACGGGTTGTTCTTCTTGTCCAACCTCTTCTGTACGCCGGTAAGGGCGTACACGCCGTCCACGGGCTGTTCCCGCTGGATAAGCGTGCTGATGGAGTCACCCCTGTTCACAGCTGCTCCCTGCCGGCCAGCCAGAAAATACCCGGGAAAAACACCGGGCCAAAGCCCCCCGCGAGGCCGGCCGGATCGGGAGAGGGGCAGGATATATTTGTGACCCAATTGACCCGCTTTCGCAACGGATGTCAACGCCGGCGCCCTTGAAAATAGACGTCCGGGGCCGTAAACTCCCTCCGTTCCGGGCAAACGGCCCGCATAAGGAGGAAGCGCCCCCACGGGACGCCTGAATAAGTATGGATGTATTGCTGACCAACGACGATGGTATACGCGCCGTCGGCCTGAGGGCCCTGTACGACGCTCTTCTGACCCGCGGCCACACGGTGCATGTGGTGGCTCCCATGCGCCAGCAGTCGGGCGTCGGGCACTCTCTCACGGTGTTTGAGCCCCTGAGGGCCTACCCCTTCGATCAGGACGACTTCCACGGGCTCGGCATCTACGGCACGCCCACAGACTGCGTGAAGCTCGCGCTTTCCATGCTCCTCGAAAAAAAGCCGGACATCGTCATGAGCGGCATCAACGCAGGCCCCAATGTGGGTCCCGATATTCTGTACTCGGGTACCGTGGGCGCTGCCACGGAAGCCTGCCACCAGGGCATCGCCTCCATGGCCTTCTCCAATGATGATGAGTCGCAGACGGACATCCAGAGCAAGGCCCGCCACGCCGTGGCCCTCGCGGAAAGCATCGACTGGAGCCGGATTCCGAAGGGCAGGGTCATCAACGTCAACTATCCCAAAGGCCCCCTGTCCAAGAACCGGGGCCTGCGCGTGTGCCGCCAGACAACGGCTGTCTGGAAGAACGACTACCTCGAACGCAGGGACCCCCGCGGAAGCCGCTACTGGTGGCTTATGGGCGAAATTCCTCCGGAGACCATCAACGCCGGATCAGACAAAGATCTCCTTTCCCGCGGCTTCATCACCGTGACCCCCCTGCGCTTCGATTTCACGGACGAAGACACCATACGGGTTCTGGACGCCCTGCAGCTTCCTGAAAACTGAAACAAAATCTTTCCTAAACTGTTGTTTGAATGCCAAATCTGTTATACATTAGCCGCGACTCCTCCCATGCAGGGAGATGAGCAAACAGGAGGCTCGACATGCCGCTTATTGGACCCAAAGAAATGTTCAAGGCCGCCTATGACGGCCACTACGCCATCGGCGCCTTCAACGTGAACAACATGGAAATCATCCAGGGCATCATGCAGGCTGCCGCGGATGAAAAATCCCCTGTTATTCTTCAGGTTTCCGCCGGTGCCCGCAAATACGCCGGTCAGATTTACATCATGAAGCTCGTCGAGGCCGCTCTCACCGAATCGCCCGAGGTTCCGGTCTGCGTCCATCTCGACCACGGCCCGTCCTTCGAAATGTGCAAGGACTGCATCGACGGCGGATTCACTTCCGTCATGATTGACGGCTCGGCCCTGCCTTATGAGGAAAACGTGGCCCTGACCAAGAAGGTCGTTGACTACGCTCATCCGAGAGGCGTGTGGGTTGAAGCCGAACTCGGCAAGCTCGCCGGCATCGAAGAGCACGTGAAGTCCGAAGGGCATCAGTTCACCGACCCGGATCAGGCTGTCGACTTCGTCGAAAAGACCGGATGCGACTCCCTGGCCGTTGCCATCGGCACCAGCCACGGCGCTTACAAGTTTAAGGGCGAAGCCAAACTCGACTTCCCCCGCCTTGAAACCATCTGCGAAAAGCTTCCCAACTATCCTCTCGTCCTCCACGGGGCCTCTTCCGTGCCGCATGAGTTCGTCGAGGAATGCAACAAGTACGGCGGCAACGTAGGCGACGCCCGCGGCGTGCCGGAAGACATGCTGCGCAGGGCCGCCACCATGGGCGTCTGCAAAATCAACGTGGACACCGATATCCGTCTGGCCCTGACCGCGTCCATCCGCAAGTACATGGTCGAGCATCCGGAAGCCTTCGATCCGCGCAAGTACCTCGGACCCGCCCGCGACGCCGTCCGCAACATGGTCGCCCACAAGATTCATGACGTGATGGGCTCTTCCGGCAGGGCCTAGCCCTTCCGGCGAACGTCATTCCGTTTCTTCCCAGAGGCAGGAAGGGCGCCGGCCAAATCCCGGCGCCCTTCTCTTTTTCTCTCTCAGCGCAGGTTGAGGTATTTGTGCATCTGTACGGACAGGCGCCAGTTGTGCCTCATGCACGTCCCGATACAGAGCTTTGTGGCCTCGCGTCCCTGGCTCACGGGCTGGAGCCAGACTTTCGATGCCGGCAGAGCGGCGAGACGCTCAGACCAGCGGTCAAGATCCTCCTGTGTGGCCACGGGAAGCTTTACCTCGTCGGCCCGGCTCCAGCACGACTCCACCACGGGCGCAGCCTTGGGAGACAGGGTCACCCAGACTCCGTCCGGCACAGCGACCGGTTCGGTGCCGCTCGTCTCAACCTGGACGCTGCAGCCCCGCTCAAGGAGGGCTGCGGCAAACCCGGCTATGGGCTGGCGGCAGGGCTCCCCGCCGGTGAGCACCACATGGATGCCCGGCGTCTTTCCCTCCTCGAGGACGTTCAGGAGCCAGTCCTCACCGGCAAGGGTATAGCGGGAATCCGCGGCCTTTTTCTCCAAGACAACCCGGCTCTCATCCGGCAGTCTGTCCTTCGGATCACATTTCTGCGCGTATCCTGTGTCGCACCAGGGACAGCCGACGGAGCAGCCCTGCAGCCGGAAAAAGACAGAGGGCGTTCCCGTGAAGGCGCCTTCCCCCTGCAGGGACCAGAAAATCTCATTGACCAGAAGGGCTGCCATCAGTCCGCGCTCCAGCAGGCCTGACTGCCGTCCGTTTCGTAAACGACCACGCGGCTCACGCGCACGCCTTTCATGCCGGCTTCAGCCATGGCCTTCGGGAAAAGTGTCTGCGCAAGATAAGCGGCCATGTTCTCGGCCGTGGGGTTAAAGGGCACCACACGCACGGATCCGTCAGTAAGCAGAGCAGAAAGCTGCCCGGACAGGGGATCGTCCCGGAAGAGCAGGGTGCGGTGATCCCAGGCTTCCTCCAGGGCGCCAAAAAGCACGCGCTTGACTTCCACAAAATCGACGACCATGCCGAGTTCGTTCATTTTGTCTGCCGTGAGGGTCACCAGAATGCGGTAATTGTGCCCGTGCAGGCGCTCACAGCGGCCTCCGTATTCGTACAGTCTGTGCGCCGCCGAAATGACGTGCTCGCGCGTAATTTCCATCATAGCTGTTCCTCCAGGAAATGATCAGGCGGAAAGGACACTGTCCGTTTCCGCGCCTGAGAGCATGCCAAAAGCGGGCGGCTCTCTCAAGGCCTTGCAGGCCGGCATGCCGTTGGCTAAAACTGAGAACCTTCAGAGGAGAAGAGCCATGCAAAAGTCCGGCGTCCTGCATTTCGATCCCGGCCTGCCCCTTTTCAGGGAGCACTTTCCGGGCGCCCCGCGCGTCCCGGGAAGCCTTATCATCGCGGCCCTGGCCGAAGAAGCCGGACTCCTTTTCCCGCACCTTCTGCCCGTCAGGGCCGGGCGCTTCCGCTTCCGCCTCTTTCTCACGCCGGGGGACTGGCCCTTCAGCATGGAGTATGACGAAACCGGAAGCCGCGTGCTCTGCCGCGTCGGCTCGGACAGGATCATGGCTGATGGCGTTCTTGTCATGAAGAGGAAGGACAGCTGATGGCCGCGTATCCTTCCCCCGTGCTCATCACGGGCGCAGGCTCGGAGCTGGCCCAGGGACTGCGCGCGCGCCTCGAGGCCTGCGGCGTCCCCTGCTTCATGGCCTGCCGCTCGGAAAAATCCCTTCTCGCCTGCCGCGGAAAGGGACAGGCCGCCGCTCTTCTGACACGCCCCGAGGATCTCCCGGCTCTCTGCCGCGAAGCCCTTGGAAGCGAGCCGGAAGGCCTTGCCGACTTCCAGCACTCCCCTTTCGAAAGCCTGCTCGCCCAGGCCTCTCCCTCCGATATCGAAGCCTGGGCCGCCGGCGACATCGCCCTCAGGGCCCGCGTCCTGCGGGCACTTTCCCGCTCCATGCTGGCCCGCCGCAGGGGACGCTGCCTTTTCATTTCCTCAGCCGCAGCCGATCGCCCCGCGCCGGGACAGGGCTTTTACGCCGCAGCCAAGCTGGCAGGCGAGGCGCTCTACCGGAGCCTCGGGCTTGAGCTCGGGCGCCGGGGCGTCACAGCCTGCTCGCTCAGGCTCTCCTGGATAGACGCGGGCAGGGGACGCCGTTTTCTCTCAGGGCGCTCGGACAAAGCCTCGGAACGCATGCCCACGGGCCATCTCGTCACTGCGGACGAAGCTTTCGACGCCATGCTCTTCCTTCTGAAAACCCCATCATTCAACGCCACCACGGCAGTCCTCGACGGAGGACTTTCCTCCGCCAAAATTCCACTGTAGAAAAAACCATGGACAGGAAAAACATACTTGAAGGCATCATAGGCATAGCCGCTGACATTTTCGAATGCCCCGCGTCATCACTCGGGGAAGACACCAGGCTTTTCACCGATCTCCCCTGCGAATCCATCGATCTGCTCGAAATCGCGGCCAGGATAGCTCAGGATTATCATATTCAGGTGGACGATGATGCCGTCTTTCTGCGCTCCCTGCGCCCCTACCTTGAGGAAAACAGGGGACAGGGCGGCGCGGCGGAGCTCATTCTTAAAAAATACCCGTGGCTCGGCGCCGGCCGCGCCACCGGCATCGCCTCCGCGCTCGGAGATCCCTCGCCCCTCGTAACCCTCGGCGACGTGGCCTCCTACACTGCCTGGGCTGCCGGTATCCGGGAAAAAGACTGAGGCTCCCGTGAACCGCTGCGTCATCACGGGGATGGGGATCGTCTCTTCTCTTGGCTCTGACAGAAAGAGCGTCGCTGAATCCCTCAGGAAAAACAGAACAGCCTTCCGCTCCGTGAAGAACAGCGCCGGACGGCCTGATTTCGACGGTCTGGCCATCTGCCCGGTTCCGGACATGGGAGATGACGCGCCCTTCGCCTTTCTTTCGTCCTGGCGTCACAGACGTTATCTCAGCAGGGGCGCTTTTCTGGACGTCCTCGCAGGCCTCAGGGCCGTGCTCAGCGCTGGCTTCGAAGGACTGCCGGAAGACTGCGTCCTTTCAGGCACAGCAATCCCTTCCCTTGACTTTGAGCGCGAGTCCGGCCTCCCTCCTGCGCCTCCCCCGGAAGACAGGCTCGACGCCCTCTGGCTCCTGCGCTGGCTTCCCAACACGGCGACCACCGTTCTCGCGTCCCTTCTCGGGGCCCGCGGCGCGGGCCTCACATACGGGTCCGCCTGCGCGTCAGGTCTCATTGCCCTCGGGGAAGGCTTCCTGCGGATCAGACATGGCCTCGCCGGGACGGTTCTCGTGCATGCCGGGGACTCGAGGCTCAGTTCCGGCGCCCTGCTGGGCTACGCCAAGGCCCACACCCTGAGCCATCATCTTCCCCCTGATGCCTCGTCCCTGCCGTTCGACAGGGACCGCCGGGGCTTCGTGCCGGGAGAGGGCGGCGCAGCCTTCATACTCGAGGAACGCTCCGCCGCGCAAAAACGGGGGGCGCACATTCTGGCAGAAATTACGGGATACGCGGCGACCCTCGACGGCGGCGCGCTGACCGCACCGGATCCGAAGGGCATCCAGGCGGAAAAAGCCGTGCGCCGGGCTCTCGCCATGGCGGATCTTACGCCTGGGGACATAGACTTCATCTCGGCCCACGGCACGGGTACGGGACTCAACGACGCCATGGAAGCAGGCCTTCTCGCGCGGGTTTTTCCAGGGAAGGATGGCCCGGCGGTCACGGCCTTCAAATCCTGGACCGGACATCTGGCCTCAGCCTGCGGCGCCGTGGAAACGGCGCTCGCCCTCATCTGCGCCCAGGAGCGGATAACGCCTCCGGTCCGCGGACTCAGACATCCGCTCACGGACAGCCTGCGCTTCGTCCTGCCGGGAACCGCCCCGGCTCCGGACGTTTTCAAACCGGGGAGCTGCGGTCTTGTGGAAAATTTCGGCTTCGGCGGTCAGAACGCCGCCCTCTGCCTCAGGGTGGAAGCGTGATGGAATTTGAAAAAGCTCTTCCCTCTTCCTTTCTGCTTTTAACGCACATTGCCGCCTGGGATGCGCAGAGCATCACGGCGGAAGCTAATCTGACGGACGCCCCTGCATGGCTTCTCTTCGAGGCCTGCGCACAGGCCTCGGCCATGCACCAGCGGCTCGTTACGGACTTCCGCGACCACGCCTTTCTTCTGAGCGCGGACTCCGTTCCCCTGGACACGCCCGCGGTAAGCGGCACCTGTCACATCGCGTGCCGCCTTGAAGGGTGTTCGGGCCGCGCGGCCATCTATACGGCGGCAGCGGTCTCCGCGGGAAAGGAAATCCTGCGTGCCGGGGGAATCATCATAGGTCATGTCCCCTACGGGGACGCCTTCGGCGGCAGAAGGCTTGCCGCACACTACAGGGAGATCGCACAATGGCTCACACGCTGAAAGAAAGCCTTGAAGCCCGCGTCCGCGAAGCGGAACGCAGGGGGCTCGGACGCAGGGCGCCGGTGATCGACAGAACAGACATGGGCCCAATGGTCATATCTGGCGGGAAGAAGTTTATAAACTACATGTCCAATGACTACATCGGCCTCAGCCAGGACATGGACTGGCGCAGGGACGTAGCCGAGTGCTTTGCCGCCTGGCCGCCGTCAGGATCCGCCTCGCGTCTCGCGGGCGGCTTCAATTCCATAACAAAGGACGCCGAACAGGCCTGCGCGGAGTATTTCGGCTACGACGAATGCCTCTTTCTGCCGAGCGGCTACCAGGGAAACCTGGCCCTCGTGACAGGACTTCTCCAGCCCGGTCAGACCGCACTTGTGGATAAGCGCATTCACGCCAGCACGGGTCATGCCCTCATGGCCACGCGGGCTGACATACGGCCCTATGCCCACGCGGACATGGACCGCCTCGGGAGGCGTCTCATGGAACTTCCCGAAGAAGCCGGCGAACCCTGCGTTTTCACGGAATCCCTTTTCAGCATGGACGGCACCGTTGTCCGCCCCGAAGCCTTCGCCGAACTCAAAAAACGCCGCTCCTTCTTCCTCGTGGCTGATGAGGCACACGCTTTCGGCGCCCTCGGGAAAGGGGGCAGGGGCATTTTCTCCGGAGAAAGAGGCGTTGCGGACGCAGCCATCGGCACACTGGGCAAGGCTCTCGGCCTCTTCGGCTCTTTCCTGCTTCTTCCGAAAGGCTTCACGCCGCTTCTGGAATTTCTGTCCTCGCCCATCATGCATTCCACAGCCCTGCCTCCGGCGCACTCGGCCTGCATGCTGAGGCTTCTGAAAAGGCTGCCCGAACTCGAAGAAAACAGGGAAAGGCTCAGAAAAAACGCGGCGTACCTGCGAAGGCGCCTCTCCGAGCTCGGCGTCCCCGTGGGAGGGGACGCACACATCGTCTCCGTCCCCGTAGGGAAAGAAGAGCGCGCGGCTCAGGCCGCAGCCAGCCTCTTCCGGGACGGGATCCTCGTGCTCGCGGCCCGCTTTCCCACCGTGCCCTGGGGCAGGGCGCTTCTGCGCTTCGGCGTCACGTCGCTGCACACAGAGGAGATGCTCGGGGAAACGGCTCTCGCCGTGGCCGAAGCCCTTAAAAACTAACCCCGTCTCTCACGGCGGCACACGCCGGGCAGGGTTGTCAGCGCAAAAAAGACGCAGGCCGTCAGGATGATGGTGGCGCCGCTCGACGTGCCGAGCCAGGGCTGCGCGGACAGAAGAAGCCCGATAACGGCCGAAAGCACGGAGATGAGGATGGACCACCAGAACATGGCCCTCGCCGATCCCGCCAGGTTGCGCGCAGCAGCAGCCGGCACGATGAGCAGCGCTGTCACAAGCAGCACGCCCACGGCCCACACGGAAAAGATAACAATGACGGCCAGCATGGCAGAAAAGAGATACTGCCAGAAAGCGACGCGCACGCCCTGGGCCCTGGCCATCACGGGATTGAGGGCAATGAGGTAGAGTGCGTTATAGCCGACAATCTGAAAAACGAGCATGACAGGAAACAGGCCCATGAGGAAATAAATTTCCTGGGCGCTGATGGTCAGGATATCGCCAAAAAGAAACTGCTGCATATCCCTGGCCACGCCTGGAGAACGGCTGACAACGGCCAGGCCGAAAGCCACCACTGCGGAAAAAACCACGCCGATGGCCACATCTGAGGAAATGCTCGTGCGGCGTTTCAGGGCAACGATGGAAAGCCCCACGAGAACGCCGAAGACGGGCATGACCAGATGAGGTTCGATGGAAAGAATGAGGCCGAGTCCGGCTCCGGCAAAGGCCGAATGGCCGATGGCATCGGAATAGAAGGCCATGCGGAAGTTCACGATCTCCACGCCAAGCATGGCGGTCATGGGCGTCAGAAAAAGCAGGGCCAGCAGGGCCTGCTGCATGAAGCGCAGCTGCAGGGAATCAAAGGGCAGGCAGGAAAAAGCGTTCAGGATCGGATCAATCATGTTTGTTCTCCCCGGCACGCCCACAGGAGCAGGCGACGCGGAACGGTAACCCCTCAGGGTTCAGGCTGCAGCAGGTAGGGACACTTCCCCCGTCCCCGTCCTCCTCGCGGCTGAAGGCGCCGCATTTGGGGCAGAGGTACTGGGGCTGGGAGCACTGGTCCGGGTAAAGGTGAATGGGAATGCCGAAGACTTCCATAAGGTTTCTGGCCGTGAGCACCTTGTGCGGCGCTCCTTCCATACACGTCCCGTCAAAAATGCAGACCACATGGGTGGCGAAATGCGCGGCCATCGGCAGGTTGTGGCTGACCATGACCGTGGTCAGGCCGAGCCTGCGCCTCGCGTCATCGAGAATGTCCCAGAAAAGATGCTCGCCTCTGAGATCCACGCCCGCGGCCGGCTCGTCCAGAAGGAGGAGCTTCGGCCTGCGTATGAGCGCCTGGGCCAGAAGGACCCGGCGCAGCTGCCCTCCCGAAAGATCGCAGATCCTGCGCTCTGCCGCGTCACGCATGTCCACTTCGGCGAGCACATCGCTGACGGCGCGCTGCACGGCCCCTCCGAAACCGAGCCACATGGGGCGGCGGCTCACGGCAAGGGCGAGAAACTCACTCACGGTCACGGGCGTGCTGTCAGCCCGGCGCAGATCCTGGGGAACATAGCCGACGCGGCCGTCAAAGTCTCCCGATTTGCGTATGGTGCCGGTGTAGGGCACCTCTCCGAGGAGGCAGAGCAGGAGCGTCGTCTTGCCTGCGCCGTTCGGGCCCACAAACACGGTGCACCCTCCGGCCGGGATGGACGCTGAAATATCGTCCAGGACGGTGTATCCGCGAAAGCGGACGGAAAGATTTTCTATAGATATGGCCGTATTCTGCATGATATGGGGAACTTCCTGATTCTTTGGATCACGTCTTTTCAGCCGGCGCCGTTTTTTTGTCAACTGACCGGCCGGCGCGGGGAAAAGGCAAAAAAACGCTTGATTTCTGCCGATCATATGCAGAGAGTAGCGCCGCTTCCGGGGCACCCGCACCCGGCGGCAACCAGCACGCACACTCGCCGGAGCCCGACTTGTCCAGATATAAGAACTTTCATTTTATGAGGCACCACAGGCGGAGGACAGAAAACTTCCTCTCCTGCGCCATACTGACCCTCCTTCTTTTTCTTCCCTTCTGCGCTTACGGCGCAGAAGAGACGCCCCTGCCGCAGGCCGGATCCTCCGCCCCTGCGCAGGCTGAGGGGCAGGCCGGAAATCCGTCCGGTAACCAGAGAGAAGCACAGCAGCCTTCCGCAGCCCAGGAAGAGCAGAAAGACAGTACCACGGACAGCGCCCCGGACAGAAAGAAAGAAGCTGCTGCTGACGCCGCGGATGCCGGGGAGACGGACAAAGCCGGGACTGGTGCAAAGCCGTCCGCTGACGCACGGAAGAAGGCTTCCGCTGATTCTGCGAAGGACGGGAAGCAGGACAAAGCCGCAACGGAGAAGCCCGACGTCTGCTGGCTTCCCCTGCGCGCCCTCGTCACCTCGCCCTTCGGCGCAGCCCGTGGCAGAAGCGTGGACTCAGACGGGGAGACGCACGTGGACCATTATCATTCGGGAGTTGATCTGCGCGCCCACCTCGGCTGGCCCATCAAAAGCCTGAAAAACGGCACCTGCGTCCAGGCGGGCCCGCGCGGCAGCGCGGGTATCGCGGTGGAAATCCGCCAGGAGGACGGCAAGACGGCAGTCTACTGCCATCTGAGCCGAGCCCTCGTAAAACCCGGCGAGACTGTGAGCAGGGGGCAGCACGTGGGGCTCGTGGGCTGCACGGGGCGGACCACGGGCGCACATCTGCACCTCACCATGCGCGACGCCGCGGGCAGGCTCATCAATCCCATGAGGGAAGTCTCCGACGCTTCCGAAGTCTTTGATCCCCCGTCAAAGGAAATGGACAGCAGCATCGAAGGGCAGTCATGTGACGGACAGCGCTTTGCCTCCGCCCTGCCGTACGGTGACAGAAATACGGCTACCGGACGCGCTCTGTACCAGGGCCCCAACAAGAGGCTCAGGGGCATGCAGCAGTACCTGCGCATGCGCAAAGCCCTTCAGGGCATCAGCGACTACAAAATCCCGGACATCATCACCTGGCAGAGCATGCAGAAATAGACGCCGGAGGGATGTCCACGAGTTCCACGTTGCCTTCCGAGAGCTCCCTGCCAAGAAAGATGCCTCCCGTATGCGCGAAGCGCTGGACGTTGTCCGTGGCCATGAAATGTGTTTCCCCGGGCACGTCTGACGGATTCTTCAGATTTTTCCCGGTGAGGTACTCCTCCACGCTTTCGGCCGTGACTTCCGCGGAATCCACGAGGCTCACACCCCCGCCGATGACACGCGCGAGAGATTTCCTGAGCAGGGGATAATGCGTGCAGCCAAGGACCACGGTATCCGGTCTGTCCGCCCCCTCAAAAAGCCCGCTCACATAGAGACGCTCAACCGCCTCGGCGATTTCCCCTTCCACAAGCCCCTCCTCGGCGAGAGGCACGAAGAGCGGACAGGCCCGGCCCACCACGCGGGCATCGGGCCTGAGGCGGAAGATGGCTTCCTGATAGGCGCCTCCCTTGATGGTGGCCTCAGTGGCCAGCACGGCGATATAGCCCGTGCGCGTGGCTCTGACCGCGGCCCGCGCCCCGGGTTCCACAACACCGAGAACCGGGATATCGGGAAAATCCTTCCGCAGCGAGGGCAGGGCGCAGCTCGTGGCTGTGTTGCAGGCGATGACGAGCATCTTCACTGCTCCTACACTGACGAGTCTGTGGGCCGCATTGAGGGTGTAGCGGATGATAGTGTCCCTGCCCTTGGTGCCATAGGGCAGGCGGGCGGTGTCGCCGAGGAAGCGGTAGTTCTCACAGGGCAGGCGCTCCTGAAGCGCCTTGAGCACGGTCAGCCCTCCGACGCCGGAATCGAACAGCCCGATGGGCAGGGAAGCTGTCTCTGTCATACTGCATCCTCCTTTCCTGCTGAAGCCTGAAGCAGCATACCGGGTTCTGTTAGCGGCGGCTTCCGGAAAAGGCAAGCCGGCCGGAACGATTCCGCGTGTCTTGTCTTTTTGTGGGTTCCGTTTCACAATCATTTTTCCCCCGTATGAATCATCAAACCAACGAACGCGTTCAGGATGCATCTATGCTTACAATTCTTGATTACGGTGCCGGCAACCAGACCAGCGTCCTCAGGGCGCTGAGGCATCTCGGCATTGACGCGGCCATCACTGACAGCCCGGATCAGCTCTCCGCCAGTGAAGGCATCATCTTCCCTGGCGTCGGTTCCGCCGGACAGGCCATGGACGTCCTCACCAGCAAAGGCCTCGACAGCGTCCTTGCCAGAGCCGTGCGGGAAAAGCAGCCCGTGCTCGGTATCTGCCTCGGATGCCAGATTCTTCTCGACAGAAGTGAGGAACACGACACGAAAACACTCGGCCTCGTGCACGGCGAGACCCTCGCCTTCCCGGCTGGGCTCACTCAGGAAGACGGCAGCCCGGCTCCCGTCCCGCATATGGGCTGGAACAGCCTGAACGTGAAAAAGCCGGACGATCCCCTCTTCAGGGGCATCCCCGCGGAGGCCCGCTTCTATTTCGTGCACAGCTATTATGTGAAGCCCGATCCTTCCCTCGTCCTTGCCACGACAAATTACGGCATGGAGTTCTGTTCCGTCTACGGCGGAAACGGACTCTGGGCCGTGCAGTTCCATCCGGAAAAGAGCGGCCGTTTCGGCCTGGCCATACTCCGGAACTTCTATGACTACTGCAAGGGGGCCCGCGATGCTCGCTAAACGTGTAATTCCCTGCCTTGACGTGCGGGACGGCAAACTGACCAAAGGGATAAAGTTCGCCCATAACGTCGACATCGGCGATCCCGTGGAAAGCGCCAGAAAGTACTACGAGGAAGGAGCCGACGAAATCGTCTTCTACGATATCACCGCCTCGGCCGAGAAGCGCAAAATCTTTATCGATGTGGTCGAACGCGTGGCGTCAACCATCTTCATCCCCTTCTCCGTGGGCGGCGGCATTTCCTCTGTGGACGACATGCATGAGGTCCTCACTGCAGGCGCGGAAAAAATCTCCATCAATTCCGCAGCCGTGCGCAACCCGCACCTCATCAGCGAGGGCGCTGATGCCTTTGGAAGCCAGGCCATCGTGGTGGGCATGGATGTTCTGCAGGTGCCGGCAACCCCCGAAATCCCCTCCGGCTACGAGATTGTCATCAATGGCGGCCGCAAACGCATGGGGCTCGACGCCATAGCCTGGGCAAAGCGCTGCCAGGAGCTCGGCGCGGGCGAGCTGTGCGTGAACTCCATTGACGCCGACGGCACCAAGGACGGCTACGAGCTCAATCTCACCCGTCAGATCGTGGAAGCCGTGTCCATCCCTGTCATCGCCTCCGGCGGCGCGGGCAAGCCCGAGCATATGCTGGACGCCGTGACCAAAGGAAAAGCGTCCGCCGCTCTCATCGCCTCCATCGTTCACTACGGCCAGTACACCATACGCCAGTGCAAGGAATTCATGGCCAGCCATGGCGTTCCCATGCGCATGACATGGTAATGGGCCTGCATCCATGCGCCGGCGGAGATGAAGGCTCCGGGAAAAAACTCGCGGCCTTTTTCGCGGAGCATCCCCGCCTGGCCATCGCCTTTTCCGGCGGTCTGGACAGCCGCTTCCTGTGCTTTTCAGCGCTCAGGGCCGGCGCCAGCGTGCTGGCCCTCCACGCGAGGGGTCCGCACATCCCGGAGTATGAAACCCGTGAGGCCGTGGCCTTCGCGGAAAGCCTGCATCTGCCGCTCATCGTCTTCGACACCGATCCCCTGATCCTGCCGGAGGCAGCGCACAACACGAAACGGCGCTGCTACGCCTGCAAGAAAAACCTGCTTTCCCGCATCCGGACACTGCTCACGGAACGCGGAGAGGAGGAGCGCACGCTCTGCGACGGGACGAACCACAGCGATCTCGCGGTCTTCCGTCCCGGCCTCCTGGCCCTTCAGGAGGAAGGCGTGCTCTCCCCGCTGGCTCTCTGCGGCTACGACAAACCCCTCATACGGGAAAAGGCCGTGGAGGAAGGCATGACTCTGCCCTCCTTCCCTCCGAGGCCCTGCCTTCTCACGCGCTACGCCTACGGCCTCTGCCCCGAAAAGGCCGTGCTCGCCGCCCTCGGCCGCGCCGAGAAAAAACTCCTCGATCTGAAAGACGGGGAGGGCGGACGCCTCCTCGGGGATTTCCGCCTGCGCCTCACGCCGGATCCTGTGCTTCAGTGCACGCGTTTTCTGCCCGGATGGCGGGAACCTGTCGGCGCCATCCTCCGGGAAGAGGGCTTCAGTCCCTGGACCGTGAAGGTCACTGAGCGGGTAAGCGGCTTCTTCGACACGGACAACTCGCCGGATTCTTCCGGAAAGTCCGGAATGTAGGCTCTCCGGGCACTTGCCAGTTCAGGCATATCAGATATATATGTCTCTTTTCCGGGGTGTCTCCCATATCCGGAGTACACGCCCCGAAATACCCGCCGGTCATTCCGGCGGCAACATCACACTGGAGGAAGGCTCAGCCTTTCCTCTCCCGGGAGTATCAAATGGCTCACAAGAAAATTGAACGCAAGAAGGAACTTGACCGCCGCCGCCATCGCCGTGAGCAGCGCCTCAAGCAGCGCATCCACGAAGCCAAGGCCGCCAAGGCCTAAGGCATCCGCATTTCGTCCTCCCTGCCCCGCCCCTCTCCGGACGCGGCGGGGAGGAAGTGTTTTTCCCGATTCGGAGAGAACTGTCCGCGTGGCGCTTCCGGCGTGAAGCCGGGCTGCCCGCGCGTATTCCAGACGTTTCCTATGCCTATTTACGAATATCGCTGTCCTCACTGCAACAAGGTTTTTGAGGAATGGGTGCACCTCTCCGACGCCCAGTCCATGGTCCCCTGCCCCGACTGCGGGACGGAGTCACCGCGCATCATTTCGGAGACTTCCTTCGTCCTCAGGGGCGGCGGCTGGTACGTAACGGATTACGGCTACCGCAAGGGCATCAAGGACGAGGATTCCAAACCGACAACGGGAAGCACCTCCTCTTCCGCTCCGAAAGAGACAAAGGCCGCCCCCGCGGCAAAGCCTGCTGCCACGGCCGCAGGAAAGTAAATCAGTCAGAAGAGGGCCTCATGGCCCTTTTTTTATACGTAGAGTTTCAAGACGCACGGTCAGGGGGTCCTCTCCTGTCCATGGAGGAAAGCAACCATGATTGAACGTTACACCCGGCCCGAAATGGGACAGATCTGGACGCTCGAAAACCGCTACAAGGCATGGCTCAGGGTCGAACTGGCCGTCTGCGAGGCCTGGTGCCAGGAAGGAAAGGTTCCCGCCGAAGCGCTGGCCAATATCAAGGCCAAAGCCGCCATCGATGTGGACCGCATCCTGACCATTGAGGAAACGACCCGCCACGACGTCATCGCCTTTCTGACCTCTCTGGAAGAGAAGATCGGTCCGGACGCCCGCTTCATCCATCTCGGCTGCACCTCCTCGGACATCGTTGACACGGCCGGCGCCCTGCTTCTGGTGCAGTCCGGCAGGCTCATCCTCCAGGATCTCGACGCGCTTCTCGAGACCCTCAAATCCATGGCCTTCAAATACAAGGGCGCCCTGTGCATCGGCCGCTCCCACGGCGTGCACGCCGAGCCCACCAGCTTCGGCCTCAAAATGACCGGCTTCTACGCCGAGTTCGTGCGCCACCGCGCCCGCATCGCCGATGCCATCGAAGACATCCGCGTGGGCAAGATTTCCGGCGCCGTGGGCACCTACACCATCGTCTCCCCGTCCATTGAAAAGAAGGCTCTGGACATCCTCGGCCTCAAGGTCGATCCTCACTCGACCCAGATTGTGCAGCGCGACCGCTACGCCCATTTCTTCTCCGCCATCGCCATCATGGCCGGCGGCATCGAGCGCCTGTGCGTCGAGCTCAGGCACCTGCAGCGCACCGAGGTGCTTGAAGTGGAGGAGGGCTTCGCCAAGGGCCAGAAGGGCTCCTCGGCCATGCCCCACAAGAAAAACCCCATTTCCGCCGAGAACCTCTGCGGCCTCTCCCGTGTTATGCGTTCCAATTCCCTGGCCGCTCTTGAAGATCAGGCTCTCTGGCACGAGCGCGATATCAGCCACTCCTCGGTGGAACGCATCATCATGCCCGATTCCACCATTCTGGCCGACTACGCCCTGAACAGGCTGCGCCGCCTGCTCGCCAACCTCGTGGTTCACGAAGACCGCATGCTCGAGAACATGGACCGCTCCTACGGGCTCTACTTCTCCCAGCGCGTGCTCACCGCTCTCATCGAGGCCAACCACCCCCGCCAGAAATCCTACGAAGCCGTGCAGCGCCTGGCCATGCAGAGCTGGACTGAACGCCGTTCTTTCCCCGAACTCGTGAAAGCAGACAGCCAGATCGTGGGCATTCTCGGGAAAGAGGCGCTCGACAAGCTCTTCGACCCCATGTTCTACCTGCACCATGAAGATGACATTTACCGCCGTGTCTTCGGCACGGTTTCCGGAGACGCATCCATGAATATCGAATACAAGCGCCGCCTGGCCCGCCTGCTCGTCGCTAAATCCTACAGGGAAGGCGACTTCCTGCTGGCCTCCGGCCGTCACAGCGACTACTACTTTGACTGCCGCGTCACGGCCCTTCATGCCGAAGGCGCCTGGCTCATCGGCAACCTCTTCTTCGAGATGATCAAGGGCATGATCGACGCCGGCACCCCGGTGAAGGGCATCGGCGGTATGACCATGGGCGCCGATCCCCTGGTTTCCGCCACGACGTTCATCTCCCAGGAAAAAGGCCTGCCCCTCAACGGCCTGCTCGTGCGCAAGGAAGCCAAAGGTCACGGCACCAACCAGTTTGTGGAAGGCATGGGCAACTTTGACAAGGGTGACCCGGTCGTCGTTGTCGAGGACGTAGTGACCACGGGCGGCTCCCTCCTCAAGGCCTGCCAGCGTATCGAGGCCGCGGGCCTGAAAATCGTAGGCGTCTGCTCCATCCTCGACCGTGAGGAAGGCGGCAGGGAAAAGCTTAAGGAAGCCGGCTACGAACTGAAGGCCATCTTCACCCGCAGGGAACTCCTCGAACACGCCAAGGACTAACCGGCCCGTCAGAATACGTTTTCAGGCCTCCTGCCCGTCAGGGCAGGAGGCCTTTTCTTTATGGAAGGAAAATATGCCGGAAATCATTCTCGGAGATCTGAAACTCCACTACACCGAGGCCGGACACGGCAGCCCGCTCCTGCTCCTGCACGGCAGCTTTTCCACGGGTGACGATGCTTTTGGGGAAATACGGCCTCTTCTGGCTGCGCACTTTCACGTCCTGTGCCCTGACATGCGCGGACACGGCGCCACACGCGCAGTCCCGTACGGCTGGACAGTCCCGCAGCTTGCCAGAGATATGCTGGCTTTTCTCGGTGCTCTCGGCATCAGCCGGGCATCCGTAGCCGGGCACAGCATGGGAGGAGACGTGGCCATGTACATGGCCGTTCTCAGTCACTGCAGCGTTGAAAAGCTTGTCTCCATCGGATCCGCCGGGATTCCGGGGCCGTCCGTTTCGCGCTTTGTGCAGCGCTTTTCTCCCGAAGTCCATCCGGAAAAGGCTTTTCCTCGTTTCGTACAGGCCATAAAGGAAAAGCACATGCCGGCCCACGGAGGCGACTGGCGGACTTTCGCGCGCACGAGCATCGAAAACTGCTGCCTCTACCCGCAGTTTTCTGAAGATGATTTCCGCAGTCTTGATATGCCTTTTCTGCTCCTCTACGGCTCCCGTGACAGGCTGACACCGCCGGAAGACAGGGAAAAACTTCAGTCCCTGTGCCCCCGCTTCACGCAGCACGCCGTGCCGGGTGCGGGACACGCCCCCCAGTGCGGCGCCACCATGCCGTACACGGCCGGTGTCCTTCTTGACTTTCTGGGAAACGGCCGCCTCTCTGAAAAACAGGTCCTTCACGCGGAATAATCCGTCTGTAATACAATTTTGTTATTTATATCTCCGTGAAAGGAAAGTGTTTCACTGCAAAAAAGAACCATCCTGCCCTGTCATGAACGTCGGGAAAAATCTGTTGGTTCTTTTTTGTTATCACCTTCACAAAGATCCTTATTTTGATACAAAATTGTCTTTATAAAAACAGCTTACGGAACGGCCTCATTTTTTTAAAATTTATAACTCATTGAAATAACAGGAAAAGTATATTTCTGGCACGCTTCTGGCAATTCCTTCTGTAACAACGCCCCATTCTGACAGCGGGCAATCAGGAGGAAAACCATGAAATTTACCAGAATGCTCTCTGCTCTCTTTATAGCCGCTTCCCTGGTTCTCGGCATGAATTCCACAGCCAGCGCCGACCAGCTGCAGGACATCAAGGCCCGCGGCACCCTGCGCGTGGCCATCCCCCAGGACTATCCGCCCTTCGGCTTCATGGGCCCCGATAAGAAACTCAAAGGGTACGACATCGAGATGGCTGGCATCGTGGCCAAGTCGCTCGGCGTGAAGTGCGAACTCGTCCCCGTCACCGGAGCCAACCGCATTCCCTTCCTGCTTTCCAACAGAGCCGACATCGTCATTTCCACACTGGGCAAAACCAAGGAACGCCAGAAGGTCATTGACTTCTCCATCGCCTATGCAGCCACGTATTCCGGCGTTTTCGGCCCGGAAAAAAAAACGTCACTAAGCCCGAAGATCTCAAGGGACACACCATCAGCGTGACCAGGGGCTGCATTGAGGATCAGCTCATTTCCAAGGTTCTGCCCCAGGGTGCCGTGCTCAAGCGCTACGAGGACAACAACACCACAAGCCAGGCCTATCTTTCCGGCCAGACCGACTTCATCTGCACGCTCAACTTCGTGGCCGGAGCGCTGAAGGGACGCATGAAGAACGACCGCGCGCCCGTCAGCAAGTTCAGCCTGCGCAACTCGCCTGACTTCATCGGCCTGCGCCAGAACGAACCAGCCCTCAAAGATGCCGTCAACAAGGCCATCACCACGGCTTTCCAGGACGGCACGCTTGACGCCCTCTCCCAGAAATATCTCGGCAGCCCTGCCCCCAAGGATCTCATCACGCAGGAGCCCGGCGAATAACTTTCTCTCCGTTTTCCCCGGCGCGGCCTCCTTCAAAGGAGCCGCGCTGGCGCACAGCCTCGTCAGGGAGCTGACATGCACTACACACTGAATTTCGGAGACCTGCTTCCGTATGCCCAGTTCTTCACCGACGGACTGGCCCTGACGGCCAAAATAGCCCTCATCGTCACCATTTTCGGCACACTTCTCGGCATACTCGGTGCTGTCGTGCGCAACAGTCCGAAGCATGGCGTTCTGTACCACCTCTGGACAGGCTACGTCGAACTTATCCGCAATACGCCCTTTATCATCCAGCTCTTTTTCATCTTCTTCGGACTGCCCCAGCTCGGACTTCACTTTTCCGCTGATTCCGCCGCGGTTCTGGCCCTGATCATCAATCTTGGCGCCTACAACACGGAAATCGTGCGGGCGGGCCTGGCCGTGACGAGTCCCGGCCAGTGGGAGGCAGCGCGCTGCCTCGGGCTCACCCGGAGGCAGACCTACATTCATGTGGTCCTTCCTCCGGCCATCCGCAAGATTTATCCGGCCCTCGTGGGCCAGTGCGTCCTGGTCATGCTGGGCTCGGCCGTCATCTCCCAGATTTCCTGCGAGGATCTCACGTACGCGGCGAGCTATGTACAGTCGGTCACCTTCCGCTCCTTCGAGTGCTACATCGTCTCGACCGTACTCTACCTGCTTCTGGCTCTCTTCATGAAGCATGTCCTGCTCGCGCTCTCCAGGCTCTGGTTCAGGGGAGACATCTAATGGACGAATTCACCAACTGGGACATCATCAGCAGCCTGCTCCTCGCCATGCGCTGGACTGTCCTGCTCTCCCTCATCGCCTTCGCGGGCGGAACGCTCATCACCATTGTTCTGCTCCTGCTCCGCCTCACCTGCGGAAAAACGGTCAACCTTCTCGTTTCCGCGCACGTGAATCTTTTCCAGGGCACGCCGCTCCTTATGCAGCTCTTCCTCGTCTTCTTCACTTTCCCGCTTCTGGGTGTCGAAGTCAGTCCCTGGACCGCAGCCGGCGTCTGCCTGACTCTCTACGCTTCGGCCTATCTTATCGATATCTGGTACAGCGCCGTGCAGTCCCTGCCCAGAGGCCAGTGGGAAGCCTGCCGCGTTCTCGGACTGAGCTTCACCCAGACACTGGTGCACGTCATCGCGCCCCAGACCATCCGCATAGCCACGCCGCCCACTGTGGGGTTCTGCGTTCAGCTTATCAAGGGCACGGCCCTGACTTCCATCATCGGCTTCGAGGAAATGACCAAGGCCGCCACCATGCTTACCAACGCCACGTTCCAGCCCTTCAAAATCTACGGTCTTGTGGCGCTCGGCTATTTTCTCCTCTGCTACCCGCTCTCCGTCTGTGCGCGCCGTCTCGAAAGGACCATGCAATGAGTATCAACAGAAATGAAACCATCCTGGGCATAACCGGCCTGCAGAAATATTACGGCAAAAACCACGTTCTCAAGGGCATTGATCTGAACATCCACAGGGGCGAGGTCGTGGCCATCATCGGGCAGTCCGGATCTGGCAAGTCAACGCTCCTGCGCTGCATGAACGGCCTCGAGGAGTACCAGGAGGGGCAGATTATCTACAACGGAGAACTGACCATCACCTCGGATCCCGCCGAAGCCCAGGAAATCAGCCGCAGCATCGGCATGATTTTCCAGCAGTTCAATCTCTTTCCACATCTCACAGCCATACAGAACGTCATGCTGGCGCCCCAGCTCGTGCTCGGCCTCAGCATCATGGAGAGTCACATCCTGGCTGAGCAGATGCTCATCAAGGTCGGGCTCGGAGACCGCTGCGACTTCTACCCCTCGGGCCTTTCCGGCGGACAGCAGCAGCGCGTGGCCATAGCCAGGGCCCTGGCCATGTATCCCAAGGTTCTGCTCTGCGACGAAATCACCTCAGCCCTCGATCCCGAACTCGTCGGCGAAGTGCTCAAGGTCATCGCCGAGCTGGCAAAAGAAGGGCTCACCATCGTGCTGGTCACCCATGAAATGGCCTTCGCCCGCGACGTGGCCGACAGGGTCGTGTTCATGTACCAGGGCAAAATCCACGAAGAAGGGCCTGCCAGAGAAATTTTCGCCCATCCCAAAACCCCGGAGCTCACGCAGTTCATCTCCCGCGTGCGCTCCGGCCTCTAACCCTGACGCGCAGGGACGCGCCGGACATCACGAAAGAAGGCAGAATCATGTTCGATATCAGCAGATACGATCAGATAAATCCCCCGGCCAGGCTTCTCATGGGTCCGGGGCCCATCAACGCTGACCCGAGGGTTCTCAGAGCCATGAGCGCCCAGCTCGTGGGGCAGTACGACCCCGTCATGACCGGATACATGAACGAAACCATGGCCCTCTACAGGGAAGTCTTCCAGACAAAGAACGAGCAGACCTTCCTCGTGGACGGCACGTCACGCGCCGGCATCGAATCCGTCCTCGTCTCGGCCATACGCCCCGGGGATCCCGTTCTGGTCACGGTAGCCGGCCGTTTCGGCCTGCTCCTCTGCGAAATCGCACGCCGCTGCGGAGCCGAACTTCACGTCATCGAAAAGCCCTGGGGTGAGGTTTTCACACCAGAAGAAGTGGAAGAAGCCATCAGAAAAATCCGGCCGCGCATGCTCCTCACCGTGCACGGCGATACTTCCACCACCATTGCCCAGCCGCTGGAAGGCCTGGGTGAAATCTGCCACCGCTACGGCGTGCTTTTCTACACGGATGCTACGGCCACCCTTGGAGGAAATACCCTGAAAACCGACGAATGGGGGCTCGACGCCGTGACAGCCGGTCTTCAGAAATGCATGGCCGGCTCGGCCGGCACCTCGCCCGTGACCCTGAGCCCCGCCTTCGTGGACGCCTGCCGCAGACGCCAGCATGTGGAGGAAGGCGTACGCGATGCCCATCACGTCACGGGTCCAGATCCCGTCATCGGTTCCAACTATTTCGATATCTGCATGCTCATGGATTACTGGGGACCAGAACGCCTCAATCACCACACCGAGGCTACCACGGCCCTTTACGGCGCCCGTGAATGCGCCCGCATACTCTGCCAGGAAGGCGTTGACAGGGCCGTCGCCAGACACAGGCTGCACGGCGACGCCATGCTGGCCGGTATCACGGCTATGGGACTCAACCCCTTTGGTGACATCCGCCACAAGATGAACAACGTCCTCGGCGTCGTCATTCCCGAAGGCATTGACGGCGAAAAGGTGCGCGCCATGCTGCTGGCCGATTTCGGCATCGAAATCGGATCCTCCTTCGGTCCCCTCAAAGGCCGCATCTGGCGCATCGGCACCATGGGCTACAACGCCCGCAGAGACTGCGTGCTGCTCACTCTGGCGGCCCTCGAAGCCGTCCTGAGCCGCCTCGGCATGAAACTCCCCCACGGCGCCGCCCTCAGCGCCGCCTGGGACTGGTACGACAGCCACGAACAGGCATCCCGCCCGTAAGAACAAACCCGGCCGCTTTCCGGCCGGGGAGGCGATTATGTCAGTACAGTACATTCTCAAAGGAACACCCGACCGCATCATGGCCCGCCTGAAGGAACTCTCGCTGGTCACGGACGTGCCGGGGCAGATAACCCGCACTTTTGTTTCCCCCGCTTCCATGAAAGCAGCGGCGCTCGTGGGCAGCTGGATGAAGGAAGCCGGCATGAGCACCTTCATCGATGCGGCCGGCAGCATCCGCGGCCGCCTTGAAGGCACCCGGCCCGATCTCCCGGCCGTCATGCTGGGCTCCCACCTCGACACCGTGATTAACGCCGGTGCCTATGACGGCACGCTGGGCGTACTCTCGGCCATCGAGGCAGTGGACCGCCTGGTAAAGGCCGGAAAGCGCCCGGAGCATTCTGTGGAAATAGCAGGATTCTCGGACGAAGAGGGCACGCGCTTCGGCGTGACCTATCTCGGCAGCGCGGCCGTGGCCGGCAGGTGGAACCCCGCCTGGTTTGACGCCGTGGACAGGGAAGGAATTACCCTCAGGAACGCCATGCTGGACGCCGGCCTCAGCCCGGAAAAAATCGGTGAGGCCAGGATTCCGGAGAAGGAGCTCTGCGCCTATTACGAGCTTCACATAGAGCAGGGGCCCGTCCTCGAAAAGAAGGACCGCTCGCTCGCCTGCGTAACCTGCATCAGCCACTGCCGGCGCTTCGACATCACCGTCACCGGCGAGACGGGGCACGCCGGCACGGTCCCCGTCTCCTGGCGTCACGATGCCATGCTGGGCGCCTGTGCCGTCATCGGCGCCATAGAGAAGGTCTCCCGGAAATACGGAGACTCCCTCTTCTGCACGGTGGGCACCATCGCCTGCGTGCCCAACATGACGAATTCCATCGCGCAGCGGGTCAGTTTTCACCTCGACATACGTTCCCAGGATCCGGGACAGGTGGAAAGCTCACTTGCCGAAATGCGGCGGGAAGCGGAAGCCATATGTCAGGAGCGCGGCCTCGGCATTTCATCGAGGCAGTTCTTTGAAACCAGGCTGACCCCATGCAGTCCTGATCCCGTTTCCCGCGTCAGGGAGGCCATCGCCGCTGTGCAGCCCGACGTCCCCGAACTGCCGAGCGGTGCGGGCCAGGATGCCGCTGAAATGGCCTTTGTCTGGCCTGTGGCCATGATTTTCCTGCGCAGCAGGGGGGCCGTCTCTCACTGCCCCGAGGAGGACGTCTGGCCGGACGACGTGGAAAACGGCATCCGCTGCCTCACCGGCATACTTTCAACCTACTGATTTTCCCTCTCCAGCCGCAAAGACTCCGTCTTCTCCCGGAAAGAGAAGGCGGGGCCTTTGCGTATGTGCTGACCGGAAATATCAGAAGAAATCACACGCGTGTTTCCGGGTGAGCCCGGCCCCGCCCAAAAACAAAAAAGAGGGCCGAACGGCCCGGTCCGCACACGAAGCGGAGAAAGCTATTTTCTGAAGAACACGCCGGGCGCGAGGCCTTTCCTCCGCACGGCGTCATGGAAATGCGACGCCATGGCAGCAATCTTTCTTTCGGCAAACGAGGGACCAATAAAGGTCACGCCAAAGGGCAGAGCGTCCTCTGTTCCGGGCATAACCGGAAGGCCCGAGGGGACGGCCACAGCGCAGAGCTCCAGAATATTCACGAAGTTCGTGTAGGTGCCCATGGTCACGTTGGTGTGGAAAGGATCCCCAAGCACGGCATCGATGGTGTACGTCGTGGGCGAAGAAGGAACGAGCAGGGCGTCCATCTGGCCGAAATCCCGGCGCACGATCTTTTTGATTTCTCTCGTTCTCGCGAAGGCCCTGAACGTCTCTGCCGCGGTCCAGTGCCCGGCGTCGCAGATAATACCGGCCACGGTCGGGTCGCATTCCTCGCGGTGCGCACTCACGAAATCCCCGAGAACCGAAGTGCGCTCGGCCATGTAGGGGCCAAAATACAGCATGGACGCCGCTTCTTCATACGGAGCAAAATCCACGGTGTGCACCTTCCATCCCATGGCGGCGAGCCGTGCAGCGGCTCTGCGGAACGCGTTTTCCCAGGCCGTGTTACCAAAAAATTCCAGTTTGTCCGGGATGCCCACGGTAAGCGGTCTGCCTGGGAAAGCCGGCTCCGGCCCAGGAGCCCGGCTCCAGATATCGTCCTCATCCACTCCGGCCACGCTCCTGAAAACACGCAGACAGTCCCCGCAGCTGAGGGCCAGAATGGCAACACAGTCAAGCGAGGGGCAGGCCGGGACGATGCCCCGGATGGAGACAAGCCCGGGCGTGGGCTTGAGACAGACAATATTGTTGAGCGCTGCCGGGATTCGGCCCGATCCGGCAGTATCCGTGCCGAGGGCGAAGGACACATATCCCCGGGCCACCGCATGCGCCGAACCGGAACTCGATCCCCCGCTGATGTACCTTGGATTGATGGCGTTGGGACAGGGACCATAGGGGGAACGCGTGCCCACGAGCCCAGTGGCAAACTGATCCATGTTCGTTTTGCCCATAAGAACGGCGCCGGCATCAAGAAGCTTCTGCACCGCGAAGGCCGTGCTTTGGGCTGTATAGGCATAGGCGGGGCAGGCTGCCGTGGTTTCGAGCCCTTTCACGTCCATATTGTCCTTGACGGCGAAGGGAATGCCAAAAAGGGGAAAGCGGCGCATCAGCTTCGGACGCGGAAGATCCCTCGCCAGATCCCGGAGGAAGGAGGCCCGTTCCGCCACGGCACCGGTGTCAGTAAGATGTATCCACACTCCTTTCGCGGAGCTTCTGCGGATACGGCGGGAGAGGGAGGTGAGTCCGTCCACGGGATCCCCTCCTTCCGCGTACCACGCGCTGACACGGGGAATGGCAGGCTCGGACGGAAAACAGGACATGGCTTCTCCTCCTCTGTAAGCGGACTCCGGGTAGTGCTGTCCTGACTTCAGAAGCAAAAGACATGCCGGAAGGAATAGCTGTTATTTACTGAAAATACGGCTATTTTTTCATTATTCCGCGTTACTTCGGCACAAAAAAAGCCTGAAGGAACAAAATCAGACCGTATTTGTCCCCTGTCCGCTCCTCCGGCTGACCGGACCGGGGAAAAAGCTGAAGTGATACTTTAGAAATTCCCGTATATTCCAGGGACTGGCACACTTCCGCCAGTGCTTTTAATAACTGTATCTTGATATTCTGATATAAATTTGCGTGATTTGGGCTGAGCGGCACGCAGCCAGGCGGGAGAGAGCTCCCGCCTGGTACAAAATAAGCCTGAGAAAGAACGCGGCCTAAAGAGAGTGGCGGCGCTCCCAGACATGGTGCGTCAGCAGGAGCCCGGAAAAGGCTCCGGCAGCGATATGGGCACTGATCCTGCCTGCGGCTCCGAACAGGCCGCAGGCGAGGCAGGAAAGCAGGAGCATGCGCAGTTCGATTCTGCGCGCGCCGATGCCGTGCCGCCCGCACTCAGGCCGTTCCTCTGCCTCCGCAGCAGCCGGCACGGCAGCCCCGAGGGCACGGCGTATAGCTTCAGGATCCGCGTCGGGTTTCAGTTCGAGAAGCACGGAACTGTACCCCTGGCTCACGCCGGCGACACCATCCAGGCGGGCCAGTGAATCGGCTGTGTGCTGCCTGACAGCGGCATCAGCAAGAACCGGATGACGCAGGCGGGCCCTTCCCCTGAACACTCGCAGACAATATGCAGACATGGCTCCTCCCCGGCCGGACCGGCGGCAGATACCGCCGCGGACGGCCACGAAAAAAAAATAGTTTGACGAAACGTTTTTTTGAATTTGAAACTCATTTTCTATTACTTGACATATTTCGACAGACGTCGCAAGTTGACGGAGCACGGAATTTTTCCAAAGGCGTCAGGCCTTTGAAAGGAGAAGAACTATGAATAACGGACTTAAGTACGCCCTGATTTTCCTCGGCGGCGCCCTTTTCGGTGGTCTGGCCCAGGCTGCCCTCCGCCGCAGCAACATTAACCTCAAACCCATGGCAGCTGATCTTCTGAGCCGCGGCATGGACGTCAAGGATGCTGTGAAGAGCAAGGTCGAGGCCGTCAAGGAAGACTTCGAAGATCTCGCTGCCGAAGCCCGTCAGGCTTCCGATCAGCGTAAGGAAGCCAAGAAGGCCCAGGCCTAAATTCTCTGTATCATCCCCATCCCCCCTCGGGCGGCACCTCCGCCGTCCGCGGGGCCCTCATTTTGAACTTTTTCCCAGTCCGGAGCACCATGTCTTTCTATATTATCCACGAAATCAAACGGCTTTCTGCCGTCGGTCTCGGCAGAATCCGTATCCGCGCTGATCGCCCGCTTTCCCTGAAGACCGCTTCGCTGCTCAGCGCAAATCTTGCCAGCATCCCGGGCATCAGGGGCGTCCATGTCACGCCCTGTCTGGGCTCTGTCCTTTTCTTCTACGCTGATCAGGACAGCCGGGAGAGCGCTCTACAGCTTCTGATAACTGTGGACGAGGGCAGAGGCACCCAGGAAGACAGCAGCCTGCCCGTGGAAGAACCACCGGAAGACGGACTCATGCAGCTTGTCCGGTACTTCATCATCAGGCCTCTTCTGCCTCCCTTCTTCAGGATGATAAGCTGTGTGTGCTCCGCAATCCCTTTTCTGGTGAAAGGACTTACCGCCCTCCTGCACGGCAGGCTCAGCGTGGAAGTCCTCGACGCGTCGGCTATTCTGGCTTCCCTGTGTATGCGGGACTTCCGTACAGTCACGATGCTCACGCTCCTGCTTGGACTCGGCGATACGCTCGCGTACTGGACCAGGCGGCACTCCATGGAAAGCCTTACTGAGAGCCTTGCTCTCAATGTGGACAATGTCTGGAAGCTGCAGGACGACGGAACTGAAATCAGCGTGCCCCTCAGCCAGATTTCCGAAGGCGACCTCGTTGTCGTGCGCGACGGCGGCGCAATCCCCGTGGACGGCGTCGTGGAAGACGGCGTCGCCATGGTCAACCAGTCGTCCATGACCGGTGAACCGCTTGCCGTGCAGCGGTCGAAAGGGTCCTCCGTCTTCGCGAGCACCGTCGTTGAGGAAGGCAGGATTGTCATCCGCGTCAGCAGCGTGGGCGACAAGACGCGCATCCGGCAGGTTGTCAGCTTCATCGAGGAGTCCGAACAGCTCAAAGCCAGCATCCAGGGAAAAACAGAACGCCTTGCTGATATGGCCGTCCCCTTCACGTTCGCCCTCGCCGGCATTGTTTTCCTCATCACCCGCAACCTGCGCAGGGCAGCTTCCGTCCTGCTGGTTGACTACTCCTGCGCACTGAAGCTTGCCACACCGCTCGCCGTTCTGTCTTCCATGCGCGAGGGCGCGGCCCACGGCGTCGTCATCAAGGGCGGCAGATATCTGGAAGCCCTCAACGAGGCCGACACGCTCGTCTTCGACAAAACCGGCACGCTCACAAACGCCACTCCGCAGGTTGTTGATGTCATCGCCGCAGAGGGACACGATCCCAGGGAGGTACTCAAGGTCATGGCCTGCCTCGAGGAGCATTTCCCGCATCCCGTGGCCCGCTCTGTCGTGCGCAAGGCGCAGCAGGAAAACATCAGGCACGAAGAAGAACACGACGAGGTCGAGTACATCGTGGCCCACGGCGTGGCCTCCACGCTCCACGGGAAAAAGCTGCGCGTGGGCAGCCGCCACTACATTGAAAACGATGAAGGAATCGACGTCTCGCCTCTTGAGAAAGAAATCGTCAGACAGACCTCCCTCGGCCGTTCTCTCCTGTATCTCGCAGAAGACGGCACAATCGCGGGCATGCTGGCCATTGAGGATCCCCTCCGCCCCGAAGCCGTGGAAGTCATTCAGGAACTCCGCGGCGAAGGTTTCAAGCGCATTCTTATGCTTACCGGCGATGACACGCGCACGGCCAAAGCCATAGCAAAGCGGGCCGGCATCACTGAATTCCGTGCCCAGATTCTGCCCGCAGACAAGGCGCAGATCGTCAAGGAACTCTCGGACAGCGGCTGCAGGGTGCTTATGGTGGGAGACGGCATCAACGACGCCCCGGCTCTCTCCGCCTCGCATGTGGGCGTGGCCATGGTGGACGGCACGGATCTCGCTCAGGAAGTCGCCAACGTCCTGCTGACGAGACCGGATCTTCACGGCATTGTCACAGCCCGCAGGCTCTCCCGTGCCACCCTGAACCGCATCCACAGGAACTTCGCCATCACCCTTATCGCGAACAGCCTCTTCATTGCCGGCGGCCTGTTCATGATTCTGCAGCCCGGCCTTTCCGCGCTGCTGCACAACCTGACAACCCTCGGCGTGTCTCTTTACGCGATGCGGCCCTATCTTCCTGCGTCACAGAATGAAACGGCAGATACGGCCGCAGCAGAGGCGGAGGCGTAACCGTGAACAGTCTGCGTCTGCTCAGGTATGTCCGCAGCTTCCTGGACGGCAGGGTGCGCATACGCCATCCCGCACTGCAGGACAGAGAGGTCGTGGAAATTGTCCGAAAGCATCTCTCCGCTGTCAGAGGAGTCCGATCCCTGCAGTTCAACCCGGACAGCGGTTCCGTGCTGATTCTCTATGACAGCGCGGAACTGCCCAGAGAGAGGCTCATCGCCGTGGGGACAGCCTGGGCTGTGTTTCTCGATGATGTCTATGCCGGGAAAAAGCCGGAAGTGCCAGGATGCTGAATTCAGCCGTGTTCCGTTCTGACATCTCCGAACAGGAGGCAGAAAAGGCAATGGATGAAAAAAAAGCAGAAGTCACCCGCTGCAGTTTTTCCCAGACGTGCAGCAGCCCCGGGGCTCCGGAGTTACATGAATGCCGTTACGGCAGCAGTCTGCTTCAGTTTCTGCTCGACTACATGCATATCCGCAATGCCCTCACGCCCGAACTTGACAGATCCGGCATCGACAAGGTCGACCGCGAAGTCATCAGGTTCTTTTTTGAGAAGGTCAGAAAGGAAGCCGGACTCCTCGCCGGCAGCGACAGGGATATGGCGGAACTGCAGGGCAATCCTCTCATCCGTGAAATCCTCTTCGAACAGGAGGACATCGAACAGGAGCGCGGCACTCCCTCCCCCCACAGCGGCAGCTTCTATACCGTTCTCGCCAAACTATGGATGGACTACCTCGGCGCCGCAGCGGACGAGCATGGCTGCATCAACAAATGTGAAAGGCGGCATTTCTATTCCCTTTCCTGCCTCGCCCGGCTCGCCCGCTGCGCGGCAGACAAATACCTCTCCTGACCACAGCCTCTAAAGCGAAAAATCCGTTGGAAACGCCACCTCCGGACCGGAGATGGCGTTTTCCGTCTGTCAGGAATTTTCCTTATAAATACTCTGAAACAATTTTGAAGACACCATGTAAATCCCCGGATACTGCTGTACATGCCTGCCGGCGCATCATATAAGATAAAAAATACGGATGCTGATATCGTTCTTTGTGACGGCTTATCCCTGCTGATACCTGTGAGATGAAAAAACTGTTTTTCCAGGTGTCAGCAGTGTATTCCGCAAAATTTCCAATATGTCTGTCCACACAGCTCAGTCCCCATGGACAACTGGACGGGCGTGAATAAAAGGAATTTCAAATTAAATTGTTTTAAATTTATATTTTATAGTATTATCAATAGCAATTACATAAAATATAATAATATTTATAATGTATTTAGGCAAGTATACAATTAATGAGAGATAATTCAGTCACAAAAACAGAACAACTTTTAATAAAAAACAGAGTTGATTCTCCGCTTGTTTCTGTTATCATTCCTGTTTTTAACGTTGAAAAATACCTTGAAGAATGCATTAACAGTATCCTGTGTCAGCCCCTGACCGATATTGAAATACTATGTATCAATGACGGATCAACAGATTCTTCTCCTGATATCCTGAGAAAATATGCGGAACAGGACAGGAGGATAACAGTTTATTCACAGAATAACTGCGGTCTGAGCTCTGCAAGAAATCTTGGAATGCGTGCTGCAAAAGGCAGGTATACGTACTTCATCGATTCCGACGACTGGCTTGAAAGGGATGCGCTCAGGGATTTATATAACAGGGCTGAGAAAGATCAGCTGGATCTATTGCTTTTTGACGCTGCTGCCTTCGCTGACGATCCGTCACTCAATACCGCAGTGGAAAATCAAAAAAACTATTATATCAGAAATCATTGCTATAATAAAATATACAAAGGAATTGATATTTTAAATGAAATGTTTAAAAATGACGATTATTGCGCATGTGTTTACATGATGTTAGCAAGGACTGATTTTTACAGAAGAAACAACATAAAATTCATTGGAAAAATATTCCACGAAGATGAGCCATTTACGCTTCAGGCTATCGCTTCGGCAGGCAGAGTAGCACATATAAATAATCGTTATTATAAAAGAAGATATCGCCAAAACTCAATCATAACACAGAATAAGACTTTTGAGCATGCATATGGAACTTTCAAATCGTACCTGTTTGTAACAGAATTTTCGAAAACAAACACCGGTATCGAATATCAGTATATTACAAATAAAGCTCTGTCGCTATTAAATGCCGCTGTTTTTATTTACAGCCAGTTGGAGCCGTCCGAAAGAAATAAGTATCTGAAACTCGGTTATTATGAACGGATACTGTTCCGCTCCCTGATTGTAGAAGCTTTCAACCAGAGAAACGCGGTACTCAGCGAAAGAGACGCGGCCATTGCCGACAAGAACAGGATCATTAGCGAAAAGGATACGGCCATCGCTGAAAAGAACAGGGCCATTACAGAAAGAGACATGACTGCCAGAGAACGGGACAGCGCCATTACTGAAAGAGAGACGGCCTGAGAGAGCAGATGGCCTGCCTCGTGAACTCTGTATCGTTCCGCGCCGGGCGAATCATCACTTTTCTTCCCAGAAAAATCCGTGACGGCCTGAAGCGGCTGCGGAAAACCTCTCACTGAGCATTACAGGCGTTATCCGCAGCGTATCCCCGTACCCGCGCCTTCCGGGTTCTGCTATCCGGGGCTGCCGCATCCCTGTACCTGTTCAGGAAAAAACGCCACGACGGTTCCGCATGTCTGTCAGTTCAAGCTTTATCAATACGCCCGGACTGCGCCCCGGCTGGCAGCGCCTGCGGCGCAGGGCTTTCCCTTGCCGGCAGCGGGTTCCGCCTCTGCTGTCTGAAAATTTCAGGCCGCCTGCGGGAATCCCGCCTTCTTTACCGTCCGCCGCCCTCAGGCGTTTCTCCGGCTTTTTTCAGCCGGGCAAAAAAAAAGACCGTCCATTCAGCGCATGACAGGCTGGGATGGATGGCCGGATATATAAAAAAATCATTATGGCGGAGGGAAAGGGATTCGAACCCCTGGTGGGCTCACACCCACAACGGTTTTCAAGACCGCCGCATTCGACCGCTCTGCCATCCCTCCGGAAAACAGCGCAGAATTTTCTGCCTTTGCTGAATGTAATTTACCCGGGGGTTCACTGTCAACCGGAGCAACCGCCGCTCCACACGCTCCGGCGACACCCCGGACACCTTTACGAAAAAAGGCGGCCCCGGAACAAATCCGGAGCCGCCTTACGTTTTCTTTTCACAGAAGCGGAGGGCTATTTTTCCTCGCCTCTTCTGACCTCATCCATATTGATGACCCTCAGATCGCCCTTGGTTTCACCAATGAGTCTGCGGAAGGTCTGCCTCCTGTCCTCACCGTCGATGAGGCCGGCCAGGAATTCGGCGATATGGACCACGTGGTTCTTGCGCTTCATGTTGAGGAAGCAGCGGGCCACGCCAATTTTGCAGGAGGGGCATCCGACAAGGACAATATCCTTGTAGTTGTCGCCCATGGCTCTGGCCAGATTTTCCTGCTTGCGGCTTCTCAGGATATTGTAGATCTCAGGAGATGTAACGGAGCCCATGCCGGACTCGCCGCAGCAGCCTGTATTCAGTTCGAGCTTGGCGCCGCTGTATTCGCCAACAGCCTTAATGACCATCTGGTGTCCCTTGACGCGGTGCACGCCGGACCAGGGGCAGTGGCAGGAACCGTGATAGAGGAGTCTCGTACCGGCGGGCAGGGGAGCCGCCTCGCCCGGCTGGCGGGCAGCCTGAAGGACGGGCAGCGTAAGCTGGGCCACGTCCTGGATGTCCAGGTCAGGGAACTGCTCGGTGAGGCCGTAGCGCTCGATGCTGTCCATGCAGGTGGGGCAGCTCGTCACGATATGGCGGCATTCATAGCCTTCCTGGGCGAAGCTGCGGAGCATGGAAGCGAGGTACTGCCTGTTTTTGGCCAGGTTGTCGTCATATTCGGTGTCCATGCCTGCGGCCAGAAGAGGATAGCCGCAGCACAGATGCCTCGGCGGCACAGCCACGGCGAAGCCAGCCTTGAGCAGCAGCATGATGGAAGAGAGGCCGATGCGGTCATAGAAGAGACCGCCGCCGCAGCCCGGGAAGTACAGCACGAGCGGCATGCCCTTCCTGAACTCGGCAGGGGCGAAGATATTCCCCCTGTGGATGCGCAGATGCTCATAAATGTTCTTATAACCCATCTTGGGGCCCGGGCCCGAGAACATGGGGCTCTGCATGCGCTTCTTCCAGATGGAAGGCACAAAGCCGAGAATATTGTTCTGAACCTTCTGGCCTATGGAGGCGAGCTTGGCCATCTTGGGCACGCGCTGGGGCACATCCTTCACCACCCAGTCAAGAACCTTTTCCTTGAGCGGATGACCGCCTGCGCCTTCATGATCGAGCATGGCGCGCAGCTGCAGGGCCACTTCGCCGGACGGAATCTTCATGGGGCACTGGGCCATGCAGCGGCCGCAGGCCGTGCAGTGTTCCACCTGCCTGCGCAGCTCCCGGAGCAGAGCCTCGTCGACGCTGCCCTTGTTTATCTGCGAGTAGTAAATGGCCTCCACAAGCATGCCGTAGGCCATGTTCTTGTTGCGCGGATGGAACTGGAGGGAGCGACCCGCGATGGTCATGGGGCAGACGCTCTTGCACTTGCCGCAGCGGGTGCAGGTCTGCACGGAGGTCAGGATGCCGATGAGCTTGTCCTTGTCGGGCAGGCCGCTCTCGCTGAGGTCCTGAATGAGCCTGTTGAAGGAGAAGGTGTAGGGACGGACCGGAAGCTCATGCTGGACGAGCTTGGCCGGGTTCATGACCTCTCTCGGGTCCACGCGCTCCTTGAAGGCTTTCATGTCGGCCATGCGCTCATTGCTGAGGAAACGGATCTTGGTAATGCCGATGCCGTGTTCGCCGGAAACGGCGCCGCCCATCTCCTGGCACTGGGCCATCACGCGGCTGGCGACCTCCTCACAGTGACGGAGCATATCCGCGTCATTGGAGTTCACAGGGATGTTGACGTGGCAGTTGCCGTCGCCCGCGTGCATATGGCTCGCCACGATGAGGCGCGAGGCCTCCATATGGGCCTCGATCTTCTCGATGGATTTGGCGAGATGGGGATATTTTTCCCTGAGCGAGGCCAGGAAAGCGACACTGCGGGCATGCATCTCGTCATCAGAGACTTCCTCACTCTTAAGGCCGCCGACGGACGCCTTGGAGACGTAGGAGAATTCCTTGTTGAACTCCCTGTCTTCCATGGGGAAACCGGAGAGACGACCCACTTCCTGCAGGGCCTCGCGGTAGGCCTGGGCCGTGCATTCGAGGTTCACCTGCTCCAGGAACGCGGCAAAATCGGGGATGCGGTCGATGGGAATGACCACGTCTTCGTTGATTTTGAAGCCGGACGTCCTTTTGGCGATAAGGGAAAGGCGGTGCCTGTCTTCCCAGAAGCGGTCGGCTTCCTTGGCGTCGCGCGCCACGGTGATATCCACATTCTCCTGCTGCTCAACAACCTGAACAATGTCGTTGACGCACTTGTCGAGAAGATAGGGATCGTCTCCGTCCACCTGCACGGTGATCACGGAAATGGGATGGCCGGAGTACTTGGTGCTCTTGGTCTGGTAGTCGATGGCCTGGACGTACTTGGCGTTGAACTCTTCCATGGCCGAAATATGCGCGAAGTCGCCCTGTTCGCGGATGCGGTTGCGCAGGCCGACGAGCTCGCGGACCACAACAGCGGCCGGGCGCATGCTGCGGCCGAAGAATTCCACGGACATGACGCGGCTGTACTTGGGCTTCGGATGGATGGTGAAGCAGACCTCGGTGATGATGCCGTCCGTGCCTTCCTTCTGCACGCCGGGGAGTCCTCCGAGGACCTTGTTGGTCACGTCCTTGCCGAGCCCCGTCCTGCGGATCTCGTCGCCCTTCAGGCGCACCACGTTGCGCACGCCGCCGCTCACGTCCTTGACGACGAAAACCGCGGTCTCATCGGGAAGGATCTTGTGGCGGGGGTGGTTCTCGCGCTCCACAGAAATGATTTCGCCGGTGGGAGTGACCATGCGCCACCACAGGAGGTTGTCGATGGTGGTGCCGTACTCGAAGGCCATGGGGCCGCCCGCGTTCTCGGAAACGTTGCCGCCTATGGAGGAGGCCAGCTTTGAAGCCGGATCCACGGAGAAGAGGGCGCCGGCCCTGTTCACGGCATTGATCACGTCCTGGGTGATGCATCCGCTCTGACAGGTCACGGTCATGGCCTCGAGGTCGATGCTGCTGATGGACTGCATGCGTGTCATGCTGACGATGACGGACCTGCGGCGGGCCGGCACGGCGCCGCCGGTCATGCCCGATCCGCCGCCTCTCGGGATGAGGGCGAACTTCAGTTCATTGGCCAGCTTCACGATTCCGGCCACCTGTTCGGCCGTATCCGGCTCGACCACCACGAGGGGCAGTTCCATGCGGAGGTCCGTTGCGTCCGTCTCCGTGGCCACCAGAGAAGCCGGGTCAGTCAGGATGCCCTCGGAGGGCATGATCTTGCGGAGTTCCTCGATGAGATGATCCCGGAACTTCACCTCAGCCTCGTGGGCGGACCAGAACATGGTGATGCCCTCGCTGATGGCGGTGGCGTAGTAATGGGCAAGGGCGACGGAATCCCTGTCGTAGTGCGCCCTGACGCTCTGCCGCACCGTATCCGCGTTCACGAAGGGGTTGTACGCCGCAAGGAAAAGCTCCTCCGCGATCGAGATAGCGAATTCTCGGACAGACTCCGGCCAGTTCTGGAAATCATCAATGTTGATGCGCAGAATACGGTTGACAACGAAGTCAGGAGAGATGGATATGTGAGGGCCCTTCTGAGGCATACTGAAAAAACCTCCCGTCACGGTATCCCCGTGAAAAGTTTTAAAAAAAGTTAATAATACCGCTTTTAAACCATTGCAAGGAATAGACCGCACCGCCGATATGGTATACAATGAATTTTTTCCGAAACGGGGCTCCGCCGTATGATCCTCAACAGATTCAATCCGCTCATCACTCTCTTTGACGCCTTCGAACGCTTCTGGGAGGCGTCCTATTCACAGCGGCGCCTCGCCGGCATCTTCTTCTGGGTCTATCTTCTCGCCCTCGCCCTCATCCAGGCACGGAGGGCAGGCCTCATGCCGGCGGCCCTCGCGGCCATCACGCCATCGAGCCATTTTGCCGCCATTCAGCTGGCCTTCACTCTCATCCTGGCGGTCGAGGTGCTCGAGCTCATCATGAGCATCCCGAGCTCTTTCTCGCGTTCCGTGGGCAAGCAGTTTGAAATTCTGGCGCTCATCCTCCTGCGCGATGCCTTCAAGCAGCTCTCCCACCTCCCAGAGCCCGTGGACATCTCCACCAACCTCACGCCGCTCTTCCACATCGCCTGTTCGGCCGCGGGCGCACTCGTGGTCTTCATAGCCCTCGGCTTCTACTTCAAAATCGTGCGCCGCATCTCCTACAGCAGCGCCGCGCCGAGGGAAAACCAGACGGGCTACATCACCCGCAAGAAGCTGCTGGCGCTCGTCCTGCTCGGCATCTTCGCCGGCACGGGACTGGTGGATCTCTTCCAGCAGGCCCTCTACGGTACGGAGCACCACTTCTTCGAAACCATCTACACGGTGCTCATCTTCGCTGACATCGCCCTTGTCCTCCTCTCCCAGCAGTTCATGCCCTCCTTCCACGCCGTGTTCCGCAATTCCGGCTTCGTGGTCGGCACCCTGCTTATGCGTCTCTCCTTCTCCACGAGCCATCCCTGGAACGCCGTGGTGAGCGTCGTTTCCGCGGCCTACGTGCTCGGGCTTACCTGGGCCGTCAATTACTTTCCCCCGGACAAGATGGACACGAAACGTACAGAGAAGGACGAAGCCGTTTCTCTGGCAGGGAAAGAGGACAGGGACAGTGGTCAGCCCCGTTGACGAAAGTGTTCTGCGGGAATAAGCTCTGTCAAAACCTGCAGTAGTCCACTGCACACCCCGGAGGCGTCATGGAAACGCAGCATACCAATATGAGCGAAATCCGTCTGCAGAGCGATGTGGGCGGAGAGCTTGTTTTCAAAGGCAGGATCTTTTCCGAATGCTCCTGGTACGATGAGGAATATGGCGTCCAGATGCGCCAGAAGCTCTATGTCGCCGACAACAGGGATCAGATTTACTACATCGTGCGTTCCGGCAAAGAAAAATCCCGTCAGGCCTACAGGCTGTCCTTCTCCAATGGCGTGTGCACCATCAATAACGGTGTCCAGAGCGTGAGCCTCACTGAGGACATGCTGAGGATTGCCGTGCGCGCCCTGTGCGGGCTCAACGCCGGGGGAGCCGCCTCCGTGGAGGAAACCCTCGCCGCAGCCAGCGTGTAGTCACCCTTTCTTCTGTCTTTACAGAGCGCCGTCCGGCTTCCGGGCGGCGCTTTTTCTGTCCCCTGGCACAGAAGCGTCCTGACAGCGCAAAAGCCGCAGATGTTCATAAAAGGCATTCACGCCGGCCTGACACAGGACGGGCATAAAAGAACGCCCGTCCGGCTTCTCTGCAGGGGTGTGAAAATCAGAAAACCGCCGGGATCCGGGCTGGGCTCCCGTCTGTCCGCTTTACTGTCCACTGTCCTTCCCGCGGGCAGCGAAGGCTCTGTAGCAGCGGGCCACGGGCGAACCGGGATCCATTTCCGAAAGCCACACGCCCGAGGCCGCGGCCTTTTCCGGAGGCCGGATACAGGGGGCCTCCTCCCGGTTCAGGAGATCCTTCTGCCCGAGCCTGAGCTTCACTTGGCATTCCGTGAAATACGGTTCTTCGAGAAAGGAATTGGCGCGGGCCAGGATCTCATCCGTGCAGAAGGTGAGTTCCTGCTGGGCCATATTGTCCTCGGCCGCGATGACAAGCTTCTTCCCCCTGTGCCCCAGGGGCACGGCCAGCCCGGCCAGCGGGCCCATGACGATCTTCCAGTTGTTCCAGAGCTCCACAAGCCTGAACTGAACTTCCTGGCCCGAGTCCTGCGCCAGTTTTTCGATGATGCGGCCCGCCAGACTGTCCTGGCGCGTCGGCGAGGGCATGCACCGCGCGGGGCGCTTCCGTTTCGTGTTTTCCATCCCGTTTTCCATGCCGGCAAGTGTACCCGGAGGGAGGGATATCGTCCAGAACCCGCCCGGTCTCCCGGCGTCCCGGAGAGGGTATATGCGGATACACGGATATGATTAGGGTGGCTCAGGTCCCCGGAAAGGCCGCTGAAAACCCCCGGAAAAACGTTTTTCCCCATCTCCCTGCCGCGTTGACATATGCGTTTTTCCAGATATAGTCTCCGGATCACACGTGCCAGCATAATCCCGGGAGCACACATGACCACAGTTACCATTTTCAAGGCCCTCGCCGATGAGACGCGGCTGAGGCTTCTGCGCATTCTCCTGCACCACGAGCTTTCCGTGAACGAACTGGTGTCCATTCTCAAAATGGGGCAGTCGCGCATCTCAAGGCATCTCCGCGTCCTTTCCGACGCGGGGCTCACGACCTTCCGCAGGGACGGCCTCTGGGTCTTCTACCAGGCGAATCAGGACGCTGACGTCCAGAAATTTCTGAAAACCCTCGCCCCCTATCTCGACAAAATTCCCGAAGCGCCCGAGGACACCGTGGAGACAAACCGGATCCTCGAGGAAAAAAACGCCAAAACCCAGCATTTCTTCAACAGCGTGGCCGAGAACTGGGACAACCTGAACAAGAAGATTCTCGGAAGCTACGATCTGCCGAAGACGGTCTGCGAGGCCATTCCCGAAAACTGCGGACTGGCCGTGGATCTCGGCTGCGGCACGGGCGCCGTGCTCCTGCGCATGCTGAGCCGCGCCCGGAACGTGGTGGGCGTTGACGGTTCCCAGGCCATGCTGGACATCTGCCACAGGCGTTTTGAGGAGCTTCCCGAAGCCGCGACGCGCATTTCCCTGCGCATCGGAAGCCTTGAGCATCTGCCTCTGCGCGATCAGGAGGCCGACTTCGCCTCCATCAATCTCGTCCTGCACCATCTCGAAGTGCCTTCCCAGGCTCTCGCCGAGGCGAGGCGCATCCTGAACAGCCGCGGCCGGCTTTTCATTTCCGACTTCCTGCATCACAGCGACGAAAGCATGCGCGTCACCTACGGCGACCGCTGGCTCGGCTTTGAAGAGGGCAAGCTCGCTATCATGCTGCACAACGCCGGCTTCACGCGCACGCACATCCGCAAGCAGAAGGTGGGCAACAATCTCACGCTCCTGCTCGTCACTTCCTACGTGAACTACGCGGCGGAAGACCTCTAACAGCAGGAGTCGGACTTTGCACCACGTCATCATCTACACGGACGGCTCCTGCCTCGGCAATCCGGGCAACGGCGGCTGGGCCGCTATCCTCACTCTGGAAGGCTCTGACACCAGAAAAGAGATCAGCGGCGGCTTCGCCATGACCACCAACAACCGCATGGAGATAACCGGCGTTCTCGAGGCCCTCAGCCGTCTCACCGAACCCTGCCGGGTTTCGATCTACTCGGATTCGCAGTACGTCTGCAACGCCATCTCCAAAGGCTGGCTGAAGGGATGGGTGAGGAATAACTGGATAAAATCCGACAAAAAACCCGTCAAAAATACCGATCTCTGGAAAAAGCTCCTGCCTTTCCTGAAGACGCACGAGGTGACCATGCACTGGCTGCGCGGCCACGCGGGGCATCCGGAGAACGAGCGCTGCGATGAACTCGCGAGGACCTGCGCCTCGGGCAGCAGCCTGCCCCGGGACCCCGGCTTCAGCAGCGCCTGCCTCTAGGCGGCCGGTGTCGACTTTGGCGCGTCCTCAGGCTATTTTTTCAGCTTCTTGATCCGCATCGGGGCTGAGCCCCGCAGGGAGGAATCATGGACCAGGCCACCCAAGAAAAAACACGGCGTCCGGACCCCGTCATCACGGTGCATCTTATGCCCTCAGACAGAAAGATGGTGATACGGCGCCCGAAAACCGTCCTGCAGCTTCTTCAGGCGCTCGGCGTCATGGAAGAGACGGCGCTCGTCATCCGTGACGGCGAACTCCTCACCATAGACCGCCACATCTCTGCCGGCGACACCATTACCGTGCAGAGTGTCGTCTCCGTCGGCTAGCCGGGGAGGAAAATTCCGTGCGCATGCACTACTCCGACACCTTCATAGACAGCCTCATTCTCGAGGACTGCCCGTACGGCGATCTCACCACGGCTTCTCTCGGCATAGGAGCCAGAATGGGCAGAATGCGCTTTTATCCCCGCGCCGGACAGTGCACGGTCTCGGGCACAGAGCCCGCGGCCCGCATTCTTTCCCGCTGCGGTCTTACAGTGGAATCCCGCATGGAGGACGGACTTCCCGCCGAAGGAAAGCCCTGCCTTCTTTCCTGCACGGGCAGGGCAGACGATCTGCACAGGGCCTGGAAAATCGCCCAGAACGTGCTCGAATACATGTGCGGCATCGCCACAAGGGCGCGGGACATGGTCAGCGCCGCCCGCAGGGGCAGGCCGGATATCGCCGTGGCCGCCACGCGCAAGAATTTCCCCGGCGCCAAGCTCCTGAGCCTCGCGGCCGCCACGGACGGCGGCTGCATCGTACACAGGGCCGGTCTTTCGGAAAGCCTTCTCTTCTTTGACCGCCACATCGCCTTCCTCGACAGTGAGGACAGGCTGGAAACCTTCGCCCGCCTCCTTCCCTCCATACGCCGGGCCGCGCCGGAAAAGCGCGTCATCTGCGAGGCGGACAGCGTGGAAACGGCCCTCCGCTTCGCCCGCGCCGGTGCGGACGGCGTGCAGCTCGACAAGTTCAGCCCCGCAGATCTCGCGCGCACGGTGAACGCCCTGCGCGCCGTCAGTCCGAATCTTCTCGTTCTGGCCGCGGGCGGCATCAATGCCGGCAACGCGGAAGAGATGGCCGCTGCCGGCCCCGACGTGCTCGTGACGAGCTGGATCTATTCCGGCAGGCCCCAGGACATCCGCGTCACCATGGAAACACTCTAACAGCTTTCGGAAACAGACAGTCTATGATGGATTTCCTGCATGACAGCAGCTTCGCCCAGTCGGTCAGCCGCTTCGCCGTTGTCTTCATCCCCGCCTATCTGGGCATCATTCTCCACGAGGTCGGACACGGCTGGGCGGCCCTCAGGGAGGGCGACCCCACAGCGAAGTTCATGGGACGCCTCACCATCAATCCCATCCCGCACATCGACGTGCTCGGACTCGTGGTCTTCATTGTCACGAGCATCAGCGGCGGCTTCGTGTTCGGCTGGGCAAAGCCCGTCCCCATTGACCCGCGCAACTTCCGCAATCCGCGCAGGGGCCTGCTTACCGTCTCTCTGGCCGGACCGGGCACCAACATCATCCTGGCCGTGCTGTTCGCCTGCCTCCTGAAAATCCTGCTTCTCGTCGACCCCTCCATTGTTCTCATGGCCACGCCCACAGAGACCTTCGTGGTACGCGCGCTTCTCGCCGGTGTCTCGATCAACCTCTGCCTCGCCTTCTTCAATCTGCTCCCCATCCCGCCTCTGGACGGAAGCAAGGTGTTGGCCTACTTTCTCCCTGCGCGCTGCGCGTATTCCTATCTTTCCATTGAGCGCTACGGTTTTCTCATTCTCATGCTGCTCATCGTAACCCGCGTTCTGGACATGGTGCTCGGTCCCCTCCTGAACGGAAGCTACGGGCTCCTGCTGAGAATCCTGGACATTATCTAATCTTCAAAGGAACACTTTCCATGAGTACTGAAATTCGCACTGCTTCGGGCATGCGCCCCACCGGTCCCCTCCATCTCGGACATTATTTCGGCGTCCTCAAGAACTGGGTGGACCTCCAGGACAAGCTGAGAGCTTTCTTCTTCGTGGCTGACTGGCACGCGCTCACCACGGACTTCAACAGAACCGAGGCGCTCCGGGAAAACACCATCGAAATGGTCAAGGACTGGATCGGCTCCGGTCTCGATCCCGAAAAATGCACCATTTTCCGCCAGTCCGACCTCAAGGAGCACGCCGAGCTTTCTCTCCTGCTTTCCATGATCACGCCTGTTTCCTGGGTGGAGCGCAATCCCACCTACAAGGAACAGCAGCAGCAAATCACCACAAAGGATCTGAGCTGCACCGGATTCCTGTGCTACCCCATCCTCATGGCCGCCGACATTCTCATGTACAAACCCCAGGGCGTGCCGGTCGGTGAGGATCAGCTGCCCCACATGGAGCTTACCCGCGAAATCGCCCGCCGCTTCAACGGCCTCTACGGAGACTACTTCCCCGAGCCCCAGGCCATGCTCACCCCGGCCTGCAAGTGCCCCGGCCTCGACGGCCGCAAGATGTCCAAGAGCTACAACAACGGCATCTTCCTGCGCGACAGCTTCGCTGACATCGAGCCCAAAATCAAAACCATGTTCACCTATCCGCCGCGCGTCAAGAAATCCGATCCCGGCGATCCCGATGCCTGCAACCTCTTCCCGTATCACAAGATCATGGCCACGCCCGAGGAACAGGCCGAGATCCGCGAGAACTGCAAAAACGCGAGCCTTGGCTGCGTACAGTGCAAGAAGATCTTCCTGAAGCACCTGCACGAGCTCCTCGATCCCCTGCAGGAGCGCCGCAGCAGGCTGACCGACGACGATGTTCTGGGCATCCTCGAGGCCGGCAACGCCAAAGCCCGCGAATTCGCCGCCAAAACCATGGAAGACGTGCGCAGGCTCGTGAAAATCTACTAAACCGTTCCTTCCCCGCGCCCCGGCGCGGGGAAGGAAAAAGAGGGAGGCTTCCCCGTGAAACTCGTGGCTGTCGACTACGGGCTGGCCCGCACGGGCCTCGCCGCAACGGATCCCGACGGCATTCTGGCCTATCCCCTGGAGACCATCCGCCTGGACAGCTTCCCGGACCGCAGGACCTTTCTCGACGCTCTGGCTGCCCGCATTCTGCGGGAGAAGCCGGACGCCGTGGTGGTGGGCCTGCCTCTTCTCGCGGACGGCTCGGACAGCCTGACCACGCGGCAGATCCGCAACTTCGTCAGGAAACTCCTGCACCGCCTTCCCTGCCCGGTCTATCTCATGGAAGAATTCCTGAGTTCGGAAGAAGCGGCGTGGGATCTCGAGGAAGCGGGTCTCAGGCGCAGCAGGCGCAAGGCCGTCCTCGATCAGCAGGCCGCCGTGCGCATCCTTGAATCCTACCTGCACTCTCCCTCAAGCGCCACGCTGGCGGAAGGGGACGGTTACCGCGCCGGATAAGGGCGGGGGCAGCGGATCGCCCGGAGGTATCCTTACATGTGGAAATTTCTGCGGTCAGCGTTTCTGGTTCTCTTTCTCTGCGTCACAGCCGCGGGCCTCTGGTGCGGCTATGAAGCCTATACCTTCCTGAATGTCCCCCCCGAGACACCGGGCCAGGCCGTCTCCTTTGACGTAACGCCGGGGATGACCATTTCCCGTGCGGCCACGGCCCTGAAGGCAAAAAATGTCATCACCGATCCCTTCAGGTTCCGTCTTCTCGCGAGGTACCGCGAGGCAGGCGGTAAACTGAAGGCCGGACGCTTTCTCCTGAATACGGGCTGGACCCCGGATCAGGTTCTGAACGAACTCATCAGCGGCAAGCCCGTGCTGACCCGCGTCACCATCCCCGAGGGACTCACATGGTGGCAGACAGCGGCCATTCTCGAGCAGGCAGGCCTCTGCACGGCAGGAGACTTCGCTGACGTCATCCGCGATCCCGAATTCCTCCGCCACTACGGCATCCCCTTTGACACGGCCGAGGGCTTTCTCATGCCCGACACCTATCTCATCAAGACGCCTCTTGAAGGGGAAGTTCTGGGGAAGAAGCAGGCCTGGTCCGCAGCCGGCCGCATCGTCGACAACTTCTGGCGCCGGACCGGCCCCCTGTGGGGGAATCCCAGACCAGCCAGGGAAGCCATGCGGAACGCCGTCATTCTCGCCTCCATCGTTGAGAAAGAAACGGCCAGCCCCGATGAGCGCCCCCGCGTGGCCGGCCTCTATCAGAACCGCATGGACAGAGGCATGCTCCTGCAGGCCGATCCCACAGTGATCTACGGCCTCGGACCGGCCTTCTCCGGCAACCTCACCCGCGCGGACCTCAGCGACGACAAAAATCCGTACAACACGTACAGGCATCCGGGCATGCCGCCGGGCCCCATCTGTTCTTTCGCGCTCTCGGCCCTCAGCGCGGCCCTGCATCCCGAAAAGCACGATTTTCTTTACATGGTGGCCATCACGGACGGCGGGGCCCACGAGTTCAACACGAACCTCACCGACCACAACAGGGCCGTCCGCCGCTATTTGCAAAACCGTCAGAAATAGGCATAGTCAGACAGACTGTGCATGGACTTAACCGGGGCTCCGGCCCCCTGCCCGACGGGCAGTTCCTTACTGGAGGATTCCGTGAAATACCTCATCGTCGAAGATTTTTCCGGTCAGCCGGTACCGTTCCTTTTCCCTCGCCGCGTGGATCACGCCGATATGTTTGAGCAGCTTCCCTACGGGAAGGTGCTTGCCGCCGGCTACGTTGAACATGGCCCGGACGGCTTCGTCTGCTACGGAGGCAACGCCGAGCTCGGCGTCAGAGCGCGCCCCCAGGAGGATCCGAAGATTATCGCCGAATCCCTCAGGGTGCGCCCGGACAAAAGCAAATTCGAATAACGCCGCGCTGTCCCTGCGGTAAGGGCCTCCCTTGCCGCCACTATGCTGAAGACAGCCGCCTGATTTACGGAAAGCCCCGGTGAAGCCATACCTCCCCGGGGCTTTTCTCTGTCCCGGGAAAGATGCCTTCCTGCGTTTCCCGCAGCACAAAAAAAGGGCTCCGGAGTGAAACACTCCGAAGCCCGGAAAAACACCGCTGTGCTAGGCGCCCTGTCCGGCGTCAGCTCCCGCGGGAGCCGGCCCTGTGGATTTGTCCGCGGCCTTCTCCCCGTCCCCGGCGGAATCCTTTTCCGGACCGCCGCTTCCGACAATGCTGCTTTCGTCCACATCGACCACGTCATCGGATCCGGCTCCGCCATCAGGCTTCGTGCCGTCACCGGACGGCGGAAGCGACGGAGGCATTTTGCCGCTCTCTATGGGGACGACGCGGCCGTCCTGCAGTTTGAGCGGCTCGGAGCCCTTGGAGGCAATGATGATGCCCGTGGTTTCCAGCACCTTCATTCTGTAGGCGTATTCCTGCATCATACGGCGGTGCCGGCTGAGAAAATAGAGCCTCGCGATATAGCAGATCACCAGGAACGCGGCGATGCAGCCCAGAATCCAGGGAATGTAGCCGGACAGCACCTTGCCGACACTGCCGAGCGCGCCCATGGCGCTGTCCAGGAAAAAGAGACAGGCGCCAATGACGAGGAGACCGAGCAGGATGACCACCGTGGGCGCGTGGCTCATGATATTGTAAAAACGCTGGACGCGCTCCGGCACTTCGCCGGCGTCCCCGCCTCCTCCTTTTGCCCCTCCGCCGTTCACGGCATCAAGGGACCGGGAGAAGAACTGCCCCGACAGATGAAGGATAAGCATCAGGCCCACAGGGGAGAGCAGGGCGCCTATGAGCCAGCCCACCCAGGGGAAGTTCGCCATGCGCGTGCCGTCAGGTCCCATGGTGGGATGGGCGACACCATAAAAGAAGGCCACACAGCCGACAATGAGTTCCAGAAAAGCCACAGCTATGAGATAATAAACCACTATCTCCCTGTTCTGGCCTTCGTACCAGTTCTGACGAAGCTTCCGGCCAAAGGTCTTTCTGCCATCGTCCTTCTTCGTATTTCCTCCGGCTCCGCCGGTCTTTTGCGTTCTGGTATTTTTGGTATCCTTGGTATCCATAATAATCCGGTATCTCCGCCACTGAAAAATCTCTGTAAATCAGGGATCTAGGCAGCGGGAATACGCGCCTGCCCCTTGTTCAGATCCCGCCTTTATAGCGTTTTCCCTCTCTTCTTTGCAAGTCCTCTTCCCGGCGCGGAAGCGGCGGGGAACGCCCGCCGCGGTCCATTTCTCCGGCCCTTGCGCGCTCCTCTCTCTTGGCCTATTTTTCCCGGATAAAAAAGGAGATATTCATGCACATTCTGATCTCCGGTGTCGCGGGCTTTATCGGCTTTCACCTTGCAAAACGCCTCCTTGCAGAGGGGCACCGGGTGACCGGCCTCGACAATCTGAACGACTACTACAGCGTCCAGCTCAAGAGGGACCGTCTGGCCCAGCTGAAGAACGATACGGACTTCTCCTTCATCAAAACCGATCTCGCCGACGCGGCGACCCTGGAACGGCTTTTCAGTGACGGCCACTTCACCCATGTGGTGAACCTGGCTGCCCAGGCCGGCGTCCGCTACAGCATTCAGAATCCCCAGGCCTATGTTTCCTCAAACCTCGTCGGATTCGCCAATCTCCTCGAATGCTGCAGACAGCATCCGGTGAAGCACCTCGTCTACGCGTCGTCTTCCTCTGTCTACGGCCTGAACGCATCGCTTCCCTATTCCCCGCACAGCGGAGCCGATCATCCTGTCAGCCTCTATGCCGCCACCAAACGCAGCAACGAGCTTCTGGCTCACGCCTACAGCTCCCTCTATGCCATCCCCTCGACAGGCCTGCGTTTCTTTACGGTCTACGGCCCGTGGGGACGTCCTGACATGGCCCTGCACCTCTTCGCCACGGCCATTCTCCACAACAAACCCATCAGGGTCTTCAACGGGGGCAGAATGCACAGGGACTTCACCTACATCGACGACATCGTGGAAGTCATGGCGCGCATCCTGCCCCTGCCTCCCAGGGCCGACCCTCTCTGGGACGCGAAAACAGCCGATCCGGCCTCCAGCTCGGCTCCCTGGCGCATCCTCAACGTAGGCAACAGCCACTCCGTGGAACTCTCCGAATTCATCAGAACCATCGAAGAGGTCATGGGCAGAAGGGCTGAAAAAATTTATCTGCCCATGCAGGCCGGCGATGTCACGGCCACCTGGGCCGATGCCGGCGATCAGGCCAAACTTACGCACTTCATGCCCCATACGCCACTCAGGGAAGGCATACAGAAGTTCTACGACTGGTTCTCTGACTACTACAAAAATTCCGATCCTTCCGAGCGCTAACAGGCGCCAGGGACAGCACATGAGCAGAATACAGATACCCGAACCCACCCCCGAACACCCCGAAATCCTGGCTCCCGCCGGCGACGTTTCCTGTTTCCTCGCCGCCCTCGCGGCCGGAGCTGACAATATCTACCTTGGCCTCAAGCAGTTTTCCGCGCGCATGCAGGCTGAAAACTTCAGCCTCACCGAGCTCTCACGGCTCACGGATCTCGCCCATGAGTCGGACTGCCGGGTCACCGTGGCCATGAACACGCTCATCAAGCCCGCTGAAACCGACGCCGCCTACAGGCTCATCAGCCGCCTCGAGAACCAGGTCGGCATCGACGGCCTCATTATCCAGGATATCGCCCTCGTCGATATCGCCCGTCAGGCGGGGTATACAGGCTCCATCACGCTGTCCACTCTCGCCAATCTCACACACCCCGCGTCGCTTCTGGAGGCCAAACGCCTCGGCGCTGACCGCGTAGTTCTGCCCCGCGAACTCTCCATCGATGAAATCCATCAGATGAGCGATGCCTGCCCCGACGGCGTGGTGCTCGAATGCTTCATCCACGGCGCCCTGTGCTACTGCGTCTCCGGACGCTGCTACTGGTCCAGCTACATGGGCGGCAAGAGCGGCCTGAGGGGCCGCTGCGTGCAGCCCTGCCGCCGCGTCTACCAGCAGGGCGGCAATACCGTTCAGACGCTTTTCCAGAAGGGGCAGGAAGCCCCGCGCGGCGGAGATCAGCAGGGCCGCGGCAGGTTCGCGGAAAAAGCCCGCTCCGGCAGGCCGCGCATTCCCGGTGACCGCATGAGCGGCACCGGTGACGGACGCCGTCTCCGTCCGGGGGGACGCTTCCAGACAGGGCGCTATTTCTCCTGTCAGGATCTCTCCATGGACGTGCTCGTCAAAACCCTTACGGGCATTCCCCATCTTGTCTCCTGGAAAATCGAAGGCCGCAAGAAGGGACCGCATTACGTCTACCACACGGTCACGGCCTACCGCATTCTCCGCGACAATCCGGGCGATCCCGAAGCCAAAAAGACGGCCGAGGGCATCCTGCAGATGGCTCTCGGAAGGCCCAATACCCGCGCCCGCTTCCTGCCGCAGCACACAGCCGTGCCTGTGGATCCCTCAGGGCAGACCAGCTCCGGCCTGCTCGTGGGCAAGATCGGCATCGACAGGCAGGGAGCGCCCTTCATCAAGCCGTTCATCCCGCTCCTCCCGAAGGACTACCTGCGCGTCGGCGTGGAGGACGAAAACTGGCACACCACGCTTCCCGTCACCCGTTTCACGCCCAAGGGCGGCACGCTCCTCCTCCGCATTCCCAGACACAAGACCCCAAAGGCGGGCGTCTGTGTCTACCTCATTGACCGGCGCGAAAAGGAACTCACGCAGATTCTCAACGAATGGCAGACCCGCCTCGAGTGCATGCCCGAACGGACTACCGAAAACGTGACCTCACGGCCGAACCGTGTCATTCCCTGCCGGTTCACGCGCCTTCCCGACATGGTCGTTCACGCGAGTCTTCCCCAGGGCAAGGAAACGCGCGGCGCCCGCAAATTTCTCTCCTGCCTCTGGGTTTCTTCCAAATCAGCCGCCATTTCCCACACTGTCATCAACCGCTTCGGCTGGTGGCTGCCGCCTGTCATCTGGCCTGATGAGGAAGATCAGTTCAGGCGCCTCGTCCTGAACCTGTGGCGGGACGGCGCCCGCTTCTTCGTCCTTAACTCCCCCTGGCAGGTCGGACTCTTCACCACTGAGATGCTGGACGACGAAAAGGCCGCCTTCACGGCCGGCCCCTTCTGCAACATTTCCAATCCGGCTACCGTCAATGTGCTGAAGGACATGGGCTTCACGGCAGCCATTGTCTCTCCCGAGCTCGGCTCCCGTGACTTCCTCGAGCTTCCCCGGCTGAGCCCGCTGCCTCTTGGCATGGTGCTGGCCGGCTGCTGGCCCGTCGGCATGAGCCGCTACGGCACACTCGGCGTGCGCCTCAACGAACCCTTCATGAGCCCCAAGCACGAGGCTTTCTGGGCCAGACAGTACGGCGAGAACACCTGGATTTACCCGGCCTGGCAGCTCAACCTGAGCGCGCACAAGGCGGAACTCGAAAAAGCCGGTTACAGCTTCTTCGTTTCCATGCAGGAAAACATCCCGGCCTCCCTGCCGCCCGTGCACAGGCCCGGCCTCTTCAACTGGGACAACTCGCTCATGTAGGCCCCTGCCCATGGCGGTCCGCTTCCCCAGGAATCTCGTCCAGCCCGAAGGCTCAATGCGCTTCGGGCTGGACGCTCTTCTCCTGGCCTGCTTCGCTGCCCGGGAATTCGGCGCCTCGCCTCACTTCGGGCTGAAAAATCCCTGCCGCGGTACGCCCTGGCTTCCGCCGGGCCCCGGATTCGCGGCCATTGACCTCGGCTGCGGGCAGGGGGCCTCCACGGCGGCGCTTCTCCTGCGATCGGAAAATATACGCGCCCTCGGCGTCGATTTCAGTCCTGCCCTCATTGAAGCAGCCAGAAAAAACATCTCCCTCCTGAACCTCACCGGACGGGCCGCCTTCCGCGTCCTCGACCTCTCCCGCGCCGGCGCCGCCTTTCCCCGCCCCCTGTTTGATCTCGCGCTTTCCAATCCCCCGTACTGGGAAAGAGGGGAGGGAAGAGCCTCACGCGACAGCCTCAATGACACAGCCCGCCGCGGGGAGGGCGCCCTTCCGCTCTTCATACGCGCCGCGCGATCGGTCCTGGTTCATCACGGCCTCCTCTACCTTATCTTTCCGGCCTCCCGTTTCGCCGCTCTCGCAGAAGCCCTGGGCGCCTGCCGCTTCGGCATCCGCAAAGCCCTCCCCGTGCGCCCCGGAGCGGAGGACGCGGCAGTCCGCATCCTTGTGGAAGCCGCAAAGGACAGCGCGCACGATATCCGCTTCCTCCCTGATCTCGTGCTCCAGGAAGCGGACGGCCGTTCCACGCCGCAGGCGCTTGCCTTCTGCCCTTTTCTGGACAAATCAGCCGGGAAAAGAGAGCAGTAAGTCCCCGGCGGATTCAGCCCCATCCGCACACACAGATGCTCCGGAACTTTCCGGCTTCTTTCCCCGCGCACAGGCTCCGGGACGCTGCGTTTTCATGGCAGCGCAGGCCTCTCTTACAACACGCGGCCCGTTCCGTTTTGACTGACAGGGCTCCGGAACACTATATTTCCGCACATACCGCGAATCTCTGCCGTGTCCGGCCGGAACACGGGATTATCCCCGTACAGGCCGCAGTAAAAATTTTAACCTATCCTGCAAAAGGTCTTCCGCCTCTATAGGCGGGAGTACGTTCACGGGGATCTTCATGAATTCCTTCATCTCCGATCTGCATATTCACTCCCGCTTTTCCATGGCCACGAGCAAACAGCTGACCGTGCCGCATCTCTGCGGCTGGGCCATGGTCAAGGGCATCAACGTTCTCGGCACAGGGGATTTCACGCACCCGAAGTGGCGGCAGGAGCTTAAGGACAATCTCGTCTTTGACGAGGAAACGGGATTCTACAGACCGGCAGTCCGGCCCGAGCCCGTCTTTCCGGATCTCGCCTCCTCTCCGGCCCGCCCTCCCTATTTCTGCCTGCAGACAGAAATAAGTTCCATCTACAAGCGGGGAGGGAAAGTCAGAAAGGTTCACAATCTCGTTTTCATGCCCACGCTCGAGGACGCGGACCGCTTTTCGGAGAAACTCGGTCAGATCGGCAACATCAATTCCGACGGCCGGCCCATCCTGGGGCTCGACTCAGAAGATCTTCTGGATCTCGTGCTCAACACCTGCCCCCGTGCCTTCTTCATTCCCGCGCACGTATGGACCCCGTGGTTTTCCCTGTTCGGTTCCAAATCCGGCTTCGACGACATTCACGACTGCTTCGGCAGCCTCACGGAGCATATTTTCGCCCTGGAGACAGGTCTCTCATCGGATCCCGGCATGAACCGCCTTGTGAGCGCTCTCGACGGCTACGCCCTCGTGTCCAATTCCGACGCACATTCGGGACCCAACCTCGGCAGGGAGGCCAATCTCTTCACGGGCAGGATCAGCTACGACGGTATGTTCGCCGCGCTCCGCGAAGCGGCCTCCCGCCTTCCCAGGGATCAGAGAACCTCGGATACGCACTTTGAGGGAACGCTCGAGATCTATCCGGAGGAGGGCAAGTACCATTACGACGGTCACAGGAACTGCCATGTGGTCATGTCACCGGAGGAAGCCGAAGAGCACGGCAATATCTGCCCCGTGTGCGGAAAGCCCCTCACCATAGGCGTCATGCACAGGGTCTGGGATCTGGCTGACAGGAAGGAAGAGCCTCACCTGAAAGAAGAGCCGGAGGTCCATCCCATCCTTCCCCTCCCCACCGTCCTTTCGGAAATTTACGGCGCAGCTCCCACAACCAAAAAGATAAAGGCGAAGTTCAGCGAAACGCTCAGCGCCCTCGGCAGCGAGTTCGGGATCCTGAACAGCCTTCCTCTTGATGAAATCACCCGGTTCTCCGAACCGCTCGGCGAGGCAGTGCGCCGTATCAGGGCAGGGCAGGTGACGCGCCACGCCGGCTTTGACGGCGAATTCGGGACTGTGACCATTTTCTCGGATGAGGAAAAGAAGGAACTGGGTTCTTCGGGGCCGCGCGTGTCCCTGCGCCTCACGCCGCAGCCGGAAACAGGAAGCGCCCCCGTCTGCGGGGAGGCGGCCATGAGCCTTCTCGAGCTGACCCGCCACGCCTCTCCCCACAGAAAGAAGGAAGCGAAGCAGAAGCGCTTCGCCCTCACGGAGGATCAGGAAAAGGCCTGTACGCATCTGGGAGGCCCGCTCCTCGTGCTGGCCGGTCCGGGCTCAGGAAAAACCAGGCTCCTCACGGAACGCGTCAGATGGCTTCTGGGGCAGGGTGTGCCGGCAGATGATATCGCTGTCCTCACCTTCAGTACGAAAGCCGCGGGCGAGATCCGTGAGCGACTCAGGTCGTCGCTTCCTGACAGCGTGAAGATGCCGTCCTGCTCCACCTTTCACGCCCTGGCCTGGAGGCTCATTCAGGAAAGCGATCCCGGTATCAGGCTTCTCTCCGGAACGGAGGAGGACGCGCTCCTGATGCGGGCCGCCCGGTCCCTGGAGCCGGATATTTCCGCAGCTGAGGCGAGGGAGGCCATACGGCGCATCCACTACTTCCGGGAAAGGGCAGAGGATCCGGGGTCCGGATTCCTCCGCGGCATTCTGGAACGGTACCGCGAGAGACGGTCTCTCGCGCGGGTCAGGGACTGCGACTTCACGGACATGCTGGAATGGCTGGCAACCCATCCTTCCGGCGCTGCGGGAACGTTCAGGCCAAAGCACGTGCTCGTGGACGAAATACAGGACCTCTCCCCCCTGCAGGTGAATATCCTGAAGGCCATGCTGCCTGCGGACGGCACGGGGTTTTTCGGTATCGGCGATCCCGATCAGGCCATTTACGGGTTCCGCGGCTCCACGAGCGACATACGCGGCGTCCTTGAGGCCATGTGGCCCTCCCTCTCCATCCTGACCCTGCACGAGAGCTTCCGCTCGAGCCAGCAGATTCTCACCGTAGCAGGCACGGCCATGCTCTCGCACCCGGCCTCCGGTTTCCTGAAGGCGGCACGGCCCCTCAGGGCCAGCCTGAACTTTTTCCAGGCGCCCGGGGAAGGCGCGGAAGCGCGCTGGATAGCCGGAAAGATCGCCCGCCTCATCGGCGCCACGTCCCATTCCCTGCTCGACGCGTCCGACAGCAGCGATCCTCTGTCCGGCACCCTCACGCCATCCGACATTGCTGTTCTGGTGCGTCTCAGGGCCCAGATTCCGGTGCTTGCGAAGATTCTCAGGGAGCACGGCATTCCCGTGCAGGTTCCGGCCGAGCAGCTTTTCTGGCAGGACGAGACCACAGCCGCCATTCTGGAGGGTGTCAGCCAGGCCATGGCCGGCGGTCAGGACGGCAATTCCGCGCCGCTCTTTGCCGACGGCATTCCGCCGGAACCCGCCAGGGCAGAAGTCATCCTCAAATCACGGGGATACGCCTCACTCTATTTCACGTCAGCCCCCTGGAAAGAACTCTGCAGAACGTACGACGCCGAAGGCGGGTGGGACGGCCTGATGAAAAAAATCAGCTTCCAGAGCGAGGTGGAGATGCTGCAGGAAAAAGCCGAGTCCGTGCGCCTCCTCACCATACACGCGGCCAAGGGCCTTGAATTCCGCGCTGTCTTCATGCCCGGGGTGGAAGACGGCATTCTGCCCCTTTCACGGAAGACGCTCTTCGGGGGAGAGGACGGGCAGGATTCCGATCCTGCAGAGGAGCGGCGCCTCTTCTACGTGGGTATCACGAGGGCCTCAGAGGCGCTCTATCTTTCCGTTGCAGACGAACGCTATATATGGGGGCGCAGGGTGGCCCTCGCTCCCTCGCCTTTCCTCGATGCCATTCTCAGCGATTTCCACAGGACACGGCTGCAGAAGCACATACGCAGGGTCACGGTTCAGAAGGATCTCCTTTCCTGAGTCCGGCCAAAAAATAAAGAAGGCCGCTGACGCGCGCAGAGCGCGTCAGCGGCCGGTATGCCAGCGCCCTCTTCCCTGACGGGGAGGGGGCGTCAATTTTTCTCAGACTGCCGGATAGTCGGGACTGCCTGCTACCCCTCGTCGTCCTCATCCCAGCTGTTTTCGTCTTCGAGCAGCTTGTATTTACGGACTGTGATGTACTTATCTCCGTCGATCTCCTCAACCGTGCCCACAGCCTCGATGGGGGCGTTGACGTCGTCGATGAGATCCACTCCGGCGCCTTTCGTCAGAACCCTGTATTCCTGGTCGTCCTGAATAATGGCGACGCGCGACTGATGCGTTTCGATGGTGCGGGGGAGAACGGCAACATAGCCTCTAACGGTAATAGGGGTAGTACTCATGGGATTGGCTCTTCGTTCTAAGCAGCCTGTGTTCCTGCACAGGTATTCTAAAAATGATGCTGATAAAACATCCTCTGCCGTATGGCGGAAAAAGACTGCTGCTCCCGTACGGCCGTTCCCTGCAGTCAAAGCCGCTGCTGCAGAAAGGAATCCGGCGGAATACGCAATCGTATCTCCTGCATTTTCTTATTATATTCTTTCATTTTTTCACGCAACAGTCCGCACTGCAGGCAGGGCGTGTCCGGCTGTCATTCCGGCGACCCGGAAGTCATTTTCCGGCAGTCCGCACGGTCTCCGGATATGTCTCCAGAGGAAAAGGAAGAGGCTGTGAAAAAAATTTCTTTCATTTTTTCCCTGTCCCGCCGCCCGTTTTCCTTCGCCGTGAAAAAGGCTTCCCCCCCGGAACGCCGTCCTTCTTCATCACAATTCCATACAGTTTCCGGCCCTGTGCCATCAGACTGCGCCTCCCTGCAGCCGGAAGGGTAATGATCCCGGGGAAACCGGCCGATAAGTTCAATAAAATTCCATTGTCAGAGGTCTTCCCTGCGAACACGAGGAGACCAGCAGGGACAAAATCAACGTATGAGGCGCATTATGAACAGAACATTTCTCCTGAAACCCCTGGCCGTCATCACGGCCGTTCTGTTCCTTTCCGGCTGCGGCGCGGCAAACCATCATTCAGAGGGAGGATCGTACAAGGCTTCCCAGGCAGTGCGCGCGGCCTACTCCCAGATAGGCACCAAATACAAATCAGGAGGGGCTTCTCCCTCCCAGGGATTTGACTGTTCCGGACTCGTCTACTGGGCCTATCTCTCAAACGGCGTCAAAGTGCCGCGAATGACCTCGCAGCAGGCCAGGGCGGGCTACGCCGTGTCGAAAAGCGAGGCTGCCCCGGGCGACATTGTCGTCTTCAGGGTGGGCGGCTCGGGCACAGGACTGCACACAGGTATTTATGCCGGAGGAGACAACTTCATCCACAGTCCCAAGCCGGGAAAGACGGTGAAGATGGATCAGCTGCAGAAGAAATACTGGAAGGAGAAGCTGATCGGGCTGCGGCGCGTCAGCTGAAGAAAGGAACTTCCGCCGCGTCGCGAAGGAGCCCCCGGGAGGGGGCTCCTTTTTTTGTTTCCGGGCCCGGAACAGGGACATTCCGCGGCCTTATCCCAGGGCTACGTCGAGCACCATCATGACAAGGAATCCCACGAGGACGGAGACTGTGGCCCAGTCCGATTCGCCGCCTGCCATGGCATGGGACTCCGGAATGAGTTCCTCCACCACCACGTAGAGCATGGCGCCCGCCGAGAACGACAGAAACCATGGCAGAAGGGCAACGACGAAATCCTGGAAGCAGACCACGAGAAGGGCACCGGCCGGTTCGACCGCGCCGGAAAGCACTCCCAGGAGAAAAGACTTTTTCCGTGTTCCTCCGGCAGCGAAGAGGGGGACGGAGACAGCCGTGCCCTCGGGGATGTTCTGGATGCCGATACCAATGGCGAGAGCCAGAAGGGCCCCCATTCCTTCAGGAACGGAACCTCCGGCCGCAGCGGCCAGCACGCCCAGAGCCATCCCTTCGGGAACATTGTGAATAGTGATGGCAAGGAAGAGCAGAGACTGACGCCCCAGGCCCGATCTGACGCCTTCCGGTTCATCCGCATCGGTATGCAGGTGCGGCACGAGCCGGTTCATAAGCATGAGAAGGAGGACGCCCAGAACGAATCCGCCTGCCGGGGGCACAAGCCCCCCGCCTGCCGCGCGCGCCCCGTCTATGGAGGGAATCAGGAGTCCGAACACGGAGGCGGCAAGCATAATGCCGGCTGCGAACCCAAGGGAGACCTGGACAACTGTCTTCTTCCGTGAATGGCCCACCACGAAAACAAAAGCCGCGCCGGCGGCGGTGCAGAGAAAAGTGAAGCACGTGGCGGTAAGGGCGAGGGAAAACGCATTCATGGGACGGCCTCCAAAGTTCAGGACCGGGTCAGGCAGCCTGCCGGCATACGCGTCAATCATGGCAGAAAGGAGGTGCTTTTGAAAGACAGCCCGGCGGAAACCGGTCCTTTCTGAAGAGACAGGAAAAGCCCGCGTCTCATAACAATGAGGCCGCGGGCTTATTCTGACAGGAAAAAACGAAGCCGGAAAACTATCTGGCCGCGTTCAGCTCGATTTCGATGGCTCTGCGGAAGATATCCTTGGGCACGGCGCCGCGGATCACGAGGTTATTGATAAGGAAGAAGGGCGTGCCTTCGATATGGAGCTTTTCTCCGTCCTTAATGTCCTCGTCGATGATCTTCTGGACCTTCTTGGAACGGCGGGCGGAGTCCATCTGCTTCATATTGACGCCCATTTCCTGGGCCGCTGCGCGCATGTATTCCTCGCCGCCGGAGAGGAGCTTGTCCCTGTTCTGAAACATGGTCTCATAAAATTTCCAGCCGAGGCTCTCGTTCTGCATGGAGATGGCCACATAGTACTGGGAAGCCAGGCCGCTCAGCCCCTTGGGTTCCAGGGGAAGGTTCTTGAAGACGAAAGAAACCTTGCCCTGGTATTCCTGCAGGATCTCGGCCAGCACTTTTTCGGCGCGCTGGCAGTAGAGGCAGGTGAGATCGGAGAAGGCCACAATGCGCACCTTCGCGTCGCTGTTTCCAAGTGTGGGGCGTCCTTCAAGAGCCACCTGCTTGGGTTCCTGGGCGTCACTCTTCCACTGTTTCTCCATATTTGCCATGCGGCGCTTGTTGGAGCCCTGTTGGGCTATGTCCAGCACAGTCTCGCTGTGCTCACGCAGGAAATCCAGGAGAATTTCCGGATGCTGCTTCAGGAGCTGCTCCAGGGCGGGCTTCACGTCATCCGCGGTCACTTCCGCAGCCCCGGCGGAAGGACCGGCGGCAAGGGAAAGAGCACATGCGAAGACGCAGGAAAACAGAAATTTTTTCATCATACGAAGTACGTTCCTCGGGAAAAGAACCGGTATACGGCCAGTCCTTATTTGTGGGATTCGAGCTGCCTCTGCGTGGCAGCGTCTTCTATTTTAAACAAAAGGTCTTCGAAATCAACAGGCTTCATCAGGTACCCGAAGGCGCCTTCCTCTATGGCCTGTACGGCCAGCTGCATGTCAGCATGGCCGGAAAGAAGAATGACCTGCGTGTCGGGCCAGTCTTTAAGAATGTGCCCAAGAGCAGTGAGCCCGTCCATGACGGGCATCTTCACGTCAAGAACCACAATCTCGCTCGGGCTATCCTTCATGGAATCCAGGGCCTCCTGTCCGTTGCCCGCTGTCCTGCAGGGATAGCCCCTGCGCGACAGGCGCTTAAACAGAATATCGGTCACTTCCTTCTCGTCATCCACGAGCAGTATGCTCGGCTTTTTCTCGCTCTCCATACCTTTTCCCTTCCTGATGCCGGAGATGTTTCACGTGAAACATTAAGAACAGTGTTAAACCTCTTTACTGAAAAGAGGTAATACTTTAAAGATTTTTCTGTATCACTTAAAACACATCATGCATCCAAAGTCGTCTTCTTCATGTTCCACGTGAAACATGCAAGGAGGAAGGAGCTTCAAAAGCATGGCGCGTGTCATATGCGTAGCTAACCAGAAAGGCGGTGTGGGGAAGACCACCACATCCATCAATCTTTCCGCGGCGCTGGCAGTGATGGAAAAAAAGACGCTGCTCATCGACTGCGATCCCCAGGCCAACACCACGAGCGGACTCGGGGTGGACCAGGAAGCCATCGAAAACGATCTCTATTCCACCTTCTATAATCCGACAAGGGAGAGCGTCCACAGATCCACCCAGAAGACGCGGACCCGCTTTCTGGATCTCATCCCTGCCAGCATCAGCCTGGTCGGCGTGGAAGTCGAACTGGCCACGGAAATAGCCAGGGAGCAGTACCTGAAAACCGTCATCGACCAGGTGAGGGACGAATATGAGTTCATCGTGCTGGACTGCCCGCCGTCCCTCGGCATTCTGACGCTTAATGCCCTGTGCGCGGCCACGGAACTTCTCATTCCCCTCCAGTGCGAGTTCTTCGCCCTGGAAGGCATAGCCAAGCTCCTGGACACTTACACGAAGGTGAAGCAGAAGCTCAATCCGCAGCTCGCCATTCTGGGCATCCTGCTGACCATGTTTGACCAGAGAAACCGCATCTCGCGCGACGTCAGGGAAGACGTGAAGTCGAAGATGCCGGCCTATCTGCTCAACACCATCATCCCCCGCAATGTCAGGCTTTCCGAAGCGCCAAGCTACGGAAAGTCGATCATCTACTACGACATCAAATCCAAGGGTGCGCAGGCCTACCTGCAGCTCGCCCAGGAAGTTGCCGTACGGAAGGCCATCTAGTCTTTCCTGGCGGCAGGCGTGAACTCCGTGACCATCTTATCCTTGAAATGCTTCTGCCTGATGGTGCAGCCGCACTGTGCGCAGTGGAACACCAGAAGGCCGCCCATGTTGGCATTCGAAAGCAGGAAGGGATGGAACGGGTCAGTGCGCCAGTCCTCCGTCTCGCTGCCGCAGACCGGGCACTTCACGGCCGGAGAATACTCGTACGGGAAATCCCACGAATCCATGAACCTGCGGAAATCATCCAGAGGTTCGGATTTGACCACACCGTTCTGCATATTGAGTTCCTCCTCGCCGATATGAAGGTCGCGGCGCACCAGGTTCCAGAGTTCGCGGCTCAGGATGAAAGCATAGGGCTTGCCGTCGGCGCCGTTCACGCTGGACAGGTGATGCCCGTCCTCAGCGGAGAGCTCGGCGTTGGCTTGTTCTATGGTTTCAGCGCAGTGCATGGCCAGCTCCAGGGAAATGACGAAAAACTCGTCCGTGGAATGGCTGTCGATCATATGAAGAATGTGTTTGCCGGGTTTGAACATATTTCACTCCTCCAGGCGTTTTGCACAGTGAAATCAGAAAAGAATCAATAGTCAAGGATCTGAGCAATGATGAACAAGGGTTTGGGGAGAGGGCTCAGCGCCCTCATTCCCGGAAATATGACTCCGGGAAACGGAGAACGGAAAAAAGACGGTATGACGGTCCTCGTACCCATATCGAACGTCAGACCGAACGTCAGGCAGCCCCGCAAGACTATCCCTCAGGATTCCCTGGAAGAACTCGCCGCGTCCATACGCAGCCAGGGCATCATCCAGCCGCTCATCGTGCGCGAAACCGGAACCCCCGGCAGCTATGAAATCATTGCGGGCGAGCGCCGCTGGCGCGCTGCCCGTCTGGCCGGGCTCAGGGAAGTGCCCGTGCTGATCCGTTCCATGTCCGATGAGGACGTCATGATAGTGGCCCTCGTGGAAAATCTGCAGCGCGAGGATCTCAATCCCGCGGAAGAGGCCAGGGCCATCCAGGAACTCAAGAACAAACTCAGCCTGACCCAGGAGGATCTCGCCAAGAAGCTCGGAAAGAGCCGCTCCCGCATCGCCAACAGCCTGCGCCTCCTGCAGCTTCCCGAAGAAGCGCTCACGAGCCTCGAGAAGGGCGCGATCAGCGCGGGACACGCCCGCTGCCTCCTCTCCGTGGCTGAGGACGCCGCGGCCTGCCGCATCCTGCTCGATCACATGCTGAAGGACAGACTCTCCGTGCGCGCCTCAGAAGACGCAGTCAGTGCATGGAAGAAGACCGGCCGCATGCCCTGGAATGAAACGGAGGCAGCAGAACATCCGGTCCGCCCGGCTCCGGCCCGCCGGAGCGGAGAATTCAAAAAAATCGAGCAGCACCTCTCCACGCTCCTGCACTGCCGCACCCGGATTTCCGGTACGCCCCAGAAGGGACGCGTGAGCCTCGCCTACAAAAGCGAGGAGGAGCTTCTGCGCATTCTCTCGACACTCGGACTCGATGGCCGGGCTGAAGAAGCCGGAACTGAATCCGGTGCGGACGGAACAGCCGGGGAAAAAGAGGACAACGCCTAGATAACGGTCAGCCTGGCTCCGTACATGCCCTCCAGGGGCGAGTCCACGGGCGTTTTCCACTCCGCCTCGATACGGCAGAGGCCCTCACTCTCGGCCTTTCTGACCACGTCCTCGTTTTCCGCGCGGTTCACGGTGCAGGTCATATAAAAGAGAGAAGCGCCCTTTCCGGAAAGGGCCGCGGCCTTTGCCAGAATGCGCTCCTGCAGCGCCGCGTACGCGGCAAAGTCCTGCTTTCTTCTGCGTATGTCAGGACGTCTCGCGAGCACGCCGAGCCCTGAGCAGGGCACATCCAGAAGCACGTCTCCGGGAGCCTTCGCGAGAGGCGGGCAGGAGGCGTCGGCGAGGAAAAGAAGCGGCTTTCCTATCCCCAGGCGGGCGCACTCGGCAGGAAGGTGCCGCAGGCGGCTGAAGGAGCAGTCCGAGGCCGCAGCGACCACGCGTCCCGCCTCAATAAGAGCCGTGGTTTTGCCGCCGAAACCGGCGCAGGCGTCCCAGATCGGGGCATCGTGCCGGAGCAGCCCCGTTTCGGCCATCACGCAGAGACTCGCCCCCTGCTGGAACGAGAGCGCGCCATCCTTCTGCAGGGAAGTGAGGTCCATCCTGCCGGAAAGACCGAGGCCGCCTTCAGGCACATAAACGCCCGCGCTTTCCCCTGCCGCGCCCGGAAGCGGAAGAGCGCCGGCCTCAAGGAGCTTTTCTCTGAGATTTTCCCAGCCCGGCCTCGAGGAATTCACGCGGATTCCGGCGCAGGGACGGGCAAAGGATTTCTTCATGAGCGCTATGGCCGTCTCCCTGCCTTCCTGGACAAGCCAGAGGCGGGCCGCTTCTTCAGGCAGGCTGTAGAAGCGGCAGAGCGCCGGAAAATCGTCAGCCTCTCCCTTCAGGCGGTAAAAATCAGGAGAGAGCGGCGCACTGCCCATACGCTGAAGCGAACGCAGGGCGCCGTTAGCCACGCGGTCGAGCCCCTTCCCAAAGAGCCGGCGCACATCGGACACGGTTCCGTTCACAATGGCATGGGCAGGCGCGTGCTCCTCGAAAAGAAGGGCGCAGGCTGCCGTCTTCACGGCAAGAAGGAAAAGAGCGGGGAGTTTATCCGCACGGGGAAAAAGACGGCGCAGGACAAAGTCCAGACGGATATCCGCGCGCAGAACGGAATAAACGAGATCCGTGGCCTGCCTCTTCACGGAAGGTGGCAGGTCGGGATCCCCAAGGGACCGGGAAAGCGCCTGCTGCACAGGCATGCCATCACCGGTGAGAAGAAGCGCCCGAAGGGAAACGCTGCGCGCGGAGGGGGCAAGGCGACCCAGGAGGGAAAACGGATTTGCCATGCCGCTACCCGGCCGCGCCCTGCGGCGGAAGGGCCTCTCCTATGACCGTGGGGCCGGAGAGGGAAAGACGCAGGCCGTTAATATAGGAAGCCGCGTCCATGGATTTTTTGCCGCCAGGCCTGATGCGCACCACGCGGAGGAGCCCGTCAGGGCAGGCCACGAAAAGCTTCTTTCTTGTGGCCACGATGGATCCGGCCGGATACGTTTCCTCTCCGGCTTCGGGCACGGCCTCCTCAATGATGACGGACACGGGATCGGCCTCCCCTATGCGGAAGAGGGCGTGGGCCGCGGGATCGGGCGTGAGGCCGCGGATAAGGGCATCCACGCTCTTCACGGGCTTTGAAAAATCCACGTGGCTTTCGGCCTTGGTCACCTTGGCCGCGTAGGTGGCGAGGCTCCCGTCCTGTTCGTGTTCTACGGCGCGGCCTTCCGCGATGTCGCGGAGCACGCCGCGCAGGAGCGGGGCGGACACGGCGGCGAGTTCGCCAAAGAGCGATCCCGTGGTGCCGCGGCCCACAGGCACTTCCTTCTGGGCGTAGAAGGGGCCGCAGTCGAGGCCTGCCGTCATGCGCATGATGCTGACGCCGATGGTCTCACATCCGTCCATAATGGCCCGCTGCACGGGCGCCGCGCCGCGGTAGGCCGGCAGAAGGGATGTATGCACGTTAACCGGGGCGAGCCGGGCCGCATCGAGCACGGCCTGGGGCAGAATCATGCCGTAGGCCGCCACCACAAGGAAATCCGGCTCATACGACTGCACGAGCTGAAGCGCCTCTTCCGTCTTCATGGAGGAAGGCTGATGCACGGGGAGTCCCTTCTCCAGCGCCAGGACCTTCACGGGCGAGGGCATAAGGCGCCTGCCGCGTCCGGCTTCCCTGTCGGGGCGGGTGAACACGGCCTGCACGGAAAATTCCGGCCACCCGAGAAGGGAGGCCAGAATATCAGCGGCGAAGGCCGGGGTGCCCATAAAAACTACTTTGCCTGCTTTTGTCTCTTGAGCCATTTTTTGACCTTGTTGTCATAGAACGCGCGGCGGATGCGGCCGATTTTGTCAATGAAGAGCACGCCCTTCAGATGATCGGTCTCGTGCTGGACAATGATGGCCTCGAAGCCGTCGATATCCCTGTCGATGACATTGCCGTCGAGATCGAGGGCCTTCAGGTGAATGGTTTCGGAACGGAGCACGTCGGCGCGGAAGTCCATGGGGACGGAGAGGCAGCCTTCCTTCTCGCTGACAATCTCCCTGCCCGTGAGGGTGACTTCGGGGTTGATGATGACGTGCGGCTGCTTCGGCTCGTCCTTGCCCGCGGGATCGTAGACAACCATATTAATAAGCTTCCCCACCTGCGGGGCGGCGAGACCGACACCGGGAGCCTCGTACATGGTTTCGAGCATATCCTTGGCAAGAGTCCGGATTTCGTCGGTGATTTCCGGGACGGGAGAGCAGATCTTCCCCAGAATCGGGTCGGGATACAGGACAATCTTGAGTTTCATGGGTCCACCTTAAAGACGAACCGGAAAGAACAGCGTGTGTCCTTTCCGGTTCTGCAAAAAGAGATACCGGAGCCCCAGGGGCTCCGGACACGGGTATTTCTACTTGCCGCTTGCGTCGTTTTCCTGGGCCTTCTTCTTGTCCGGGGTTTCGCGCAGGCGCAGGCCGAGTTCGCGCAGCTGCAGGGCCGCGACTTCGCTGGGCGCGTCGGTCATGAGACAGGTCGCCTTCTGGGTCTTGGGGAAGGCGATGACGTCACGGATGCTCTCGGAATGGGAGAGCAGCATGACCAGACGGTCGAGGCCGAAGGCGAGGCCGCCGTGCGGCGGAGCGCCGAACTCAAGGGCGTGGAGCAGGAAGCCGAACTGCTTCTCGGCGCGCTCCTCGGTAAAGCCGAGTTCCTTGAACATGCGGCGCTGGGTTTCGGCGGAATGGATACGGATGGATCCGCCGCCCACTTCGTTGCCGTTGAGGATCATGTCGTAGGCGCGGGCCTTGGTGTGGGCCGGATCCGAGGTCATCTTCTCGAGATGGCCGGGCATGGGCGCCGTGAAGGGATGATGGCAGGCCACCCAGCGGTGCTCGTCCTTGTCGTACTCGAAGAGCGGGAACTCGGTAACCCAGAGGAAGTTGAACTTGTCCTGGGGGATGAGGCCCATCTTGTCGGCAATGTGCACGCGCAGGTTGCCGAGGGCGGCGTTGACCATTTCGGGATCGCCTGCCTGGAAGAAGCAGAGGTCGCCGGGTTTAAGGCCGAGACGGTCACGGATGGCTTCCTTCTCGCTGTCGGAGAGGAACTTGACGATGGGCGACTGCCAGTCGGTTTCGGACTTGACCTTGATCCACGCGAGGCCCTGGGCGCCGTAGATGCGCACAAACTCGGTGAAGCCGTCGATATCCTTGCGGGTCAGCTTTTCGCCGCCGTCCACTTTGATGGCCTTGACCATGGCGGCCTGGGCGAAGAGCTTGAAGCCGGAACCGCGGGTGGCGTCCGTGAGGTCCACGAGCTCCATGCCGAAGCGGGTATCAGGCTTGTCCACGCCGAAGCGGCGCATGGATTCGTCCCAGGTCATACGCTTGAAGGGCACGGGCACTTCCACGTTGAAGATATCGTGGAAGACGCGTCTGATGAGATTTTCGGCCACGGTCATGACGTCCTCTTCGCGGACGAAGCTCATTTCCATGTCGACCTGGGTGAATTCGGGCTGGCGGTCAGCGCGCAGATCCTCGTCACGGAAGCAGCGCACGATCTGGAAATACTTTTCGAAGCCGGCGCACATGAGCAGCTGCTTGAAGAGCTGGGGAGACTGGGGCAGGGCGTAGAACTCGCCCTGGTTGAGGCGGCTCGGCACGAGGAAGTCGCGGGCGCCCTCGGGCGTGGACTTGGTCAGGAAAGGCGTCTCGATTTCAATGAATCCGCTCTCGTCGAAGAAGCGGCGGATGGACTGCATGACGCGGTGCCTGAGGATGAGGTTCTTCTGCATGCAGGGACGGCGCAGATCGAGATAGCGCCAGGTGAGGCGCAGGTTCTCGCCGGCGTCGCAGCGGTCCTCGATGGCGAAGGGCGGAGTCTTGGAAGTGTTGAGCAGCTTCCAGTCGCTGACCACGACCTCGATCTCACCGGTTTTGAGGTTGGGGTTGGTCATGCCCTCGGGCCTCGGACGCACCTTGCCCCTGATGGCGATGACGTACTCGAGGCGGAGAATGCCGGCGCGCTCATGGGCTTCGGCATTGAAGTCAGGAGAGAAGACAACCTGGGTCAGGCCTTCGCGGTCGCGCAGGTCGACGAAGATAAGCCCGCCGTGGTCGCGGCGGAACTGCACCCAGCCCATGAGGCAGACTTCCCTGCCGTTGTCGGCAAGGGTCAGCTCAGAGCAGCTGTGGGTGCGCTTCCAGTCACCGAGCTCGGTGACGTACTTATAATGCTCCAGCTGGAGATCCTGAATCTGATCAGACATGACTAATCCTTCGTTGAAATATAGGAGGCGAGGTTTTCCACGGCCACCTCTTCCTGGTTTCCGTTGTCCATGTTCTTCACCGCGCAGACATTGCGGGCAAGTTCGTCGCTGCCAATGATGATGGCGTAGCGCGCTCCCGATTTGCCGGCCTGGCGCATGGCGGCCTTCATGCTCGAGGAGGCGTAGCCGAGCTCGCCGGTGAGGCCGGCCAGCCTGAGCCCGCGGGAGACCCGGTAGGCGAGGCCGTAGCAGGAAGGATCGAGGGAAACAGTGTAAAAATCGGGTTTCTTCGGAGCCGGGCTCTTCATGAGGAGAGCGAGGCGTTCCATGCCGCAGGCGAAGCCCACGCCGGGGACGTCGGGACCGCCGAGGCTCTTGATGAGGCCGTCATAGCGTCCGCCGCCGGCCACGGCCGTCTGGGCGCCGATATCATCGCTCTGCAGCTCAAAGGTGGTGCGGCAGTAGTAGTCGAGGCCGCGCACCAGATGATCGTCCTGCATGAAGGCAATGCCGCTGTCCTTCAGAAGGCCGGTTACCGTCTCATAGTGCTCACGGCACTCGGGGCAGTTGTAATCGAGAATGCGCGGGGCATCCTTCATGAAGTCCTGCTGGGAATCCTTCTTGCAGTCGAGCACGCGCAGGGGATTGGTGTGCAGACGGCGCTGGCAGTCCTCGCAGAGTTCGCTCTCATGCTTTTCGAGATAGGCGATGAGGGCTTCCCTGTACTTCGGACGGCATTCGGAGCAGCCCAGGCTGTTAAGGCGCAGGGTCAGCCTGCCGATGCCGAGGCTCGTGATGAACTGCTCGAGCAGGGAGATGACATCGGCGTCGGCGAGGGGGCTCGCGGAGCCGAGAAGCTCGCAGTCAATCTGGTGGAACTGGCGCATGCGGCCCTTCTGGGGACGCTCGTGGCGGAACATGGGACCGAAGGTGTAGAGGCGCGAGACCTGCTCCTTCGAATTCAGGCTGGCCGCGATGTAGGCCCTCATGATGCCGGCCGTGGCTTCAGGCCTCAGGGAGGTCAGTCTGCCCTTGCCGTCGGGGAATGTGTACATCTCCTTCTGGACCACGTCCGTCTCCTGGCCGATGGAGCGGCAGAAAAGATCCGTGTACTCCAGAATGGGAATGCGCACTTCATGGAAGCCATACGTCGGAAAGATGGCCCGGCAGTGTTCTTCCATCATGGTGAAAACCGAACTTTCCGGCTCAAACATGTCCGCAAAGCCGTTGATGCGAGCGACGCTCATAAAAACCTCAGAGATATGTAAGTTACGAATGTGTTTTTTCGAGAATGAACTTGCCGTACTGCCTGCAGGGCGGCACGGGGTATTCACCGTTGAAGCAGGCCAGGCAGTAGCTGTCGGAGTGCATGACCGATCTGAGCAGTCCTTCGATGCTCAGATAATGAAGAGAGTCAACATCCAACATTTTCTTCATTTCTTCAAGGGAATGATTGGCCGCGATAAGCTCCTTCGGCGAGGCGAAATCGATGCCGTAATAGCAGGGGAAGCGGATGGGGGGACAGGAGATGCGAATGTGCACCTCCTTCGCTCCGAGTTCGCGGAGCTTGTGCACGCGCGTGATCATGGTGGTGCCGCGCACGATGGAGTCGTCCACGATGCAGATGCGCTTGCCCTCGATCATGGCCCTCACGGGATTGATCTTCACGCGCACGCCGAAGCTGCGCATGCTCTGGCTCGGCTGAATGAAGGTACGCCCCACATAGTGGTTGCGGATCATGGCGTGCTCGTAGGGGAGCTCGGCGCACTGGGCGAAGCCCACGGCCGGGTAAACGCCGGAATCCGGGAAGGGCATGACAAAGTCCACGTCAGGCGTGGACTCGTGGGCGAGCTGCCAGCCCATATTCTTGCGGCAGATGTACACCTGCTCGTTGAACACGTAGGAGTCGGGCCTGGCGAAGTAGATGAGCTCGAAGATGCACTGCTTCGGCTTTTCCGGAATAACGCCGCCGAGCATTTCCGTGGATTCGCCGTTCTCATCCACGATGAACATCTCGCCGGGCTTCATGCAGTGCTCGTATTCGGCATCCATAAGATCGAAGGCGCAGGTTTCGGACGCCACAATGGGAGCGCCGTCGAGCCTGCCCACGGAGAGCGGATGGAAGCCGTAGGGATCGCGCACGGCCACCATAAGCCTGCCCAGAAGGAAGATAAGGCAGTAGGCGCCGCGCAGCTGCTGGCAGGTGCGGCGTATGGCCTCCACAGGATCGTGGTGCGCGAGCTCACGCACGAGAAGGTGCATGATGACTTCCGTGTCACTGGTCCCGCGGAAAATGGCGCCCTCGTCCTCGAGCCTGCTCCTCAGTTCGAACGTGTTCACCAGATTGCCGTTGTGGGCGATGGCGATGTTCATCCCCTTGTGGTTGACAAGGAGAGGCTGGGCGTTGGCTATGGAAGGACGTCCCGTGGTGGAGTAGCGCACGTGCCCCACGGCGATAGTGCCGGGCAGGGCCTGGAGGTCTTTCTCCTCAAATATATCGGGCACGAGCCCCATGCCCCTGTGGTCGTGGATATCGCCAGCGTCATCCACGCTCACGATGCCCGCGCTTTCCTGCCCTCTGTGCTGCTGGGCATAGAGGCCGAAATAGGTGAGTCTGGCCGCGTCCACATGACCGTAGATGCCGAAAAGGCCACAATCTTCGTGTATCATTGCGTTTCCTTTGACTGAGAACCCCGTAAGTGAGCTAGCCGCGGTCCCCGCTGGTGTCCGCGTCCTCTCCGCCGTCCATGCTATTGGCAACTATTCCGCCGTTGTCAATCCGGTCGCAGGCCACAACCCTGGCGCCGCCGTCGAGATTGACGCACTTGACGCCCATGGTGGAGCGTCCCGTGCTCGAGACTTCGCTGACGCCGATGCGCACGATCTTATTGTTGGAGGTGAGCATGGCAAGCCCGTCGTTTTCCGTAACAGGCATGGCGCTGACCACATCGCCGGTCTTGTTGGTGATGCGGAAGTTGATGACACCCATGCCGCCGCGGGACTGCAGCTTGTAGAGCCTCGACTGCGTGCGCTTGCCATAGCCGTTCTCGGAAATGGACATAATGGTGGTGCTGGTATCGCCGCCCTTCAGGAAGACGGCAGCGACCACGTGATCCCCCTTTCTGAGGGAGATGCCCTTGACGCCGCGCGCGGACCTGCCCATGCTGCGCACCTCGGAGCAGGCGAAGCGGATGGCGTAGCCCTTGTAGGTCACGAGCACAGCCTCGTCCTGCTCGCGCACGGGATGCACGAGCACAAGCTCATCGTCCTCGAGCAGGCCGACGGCGATGATGCCGTTCTTGTTGTTGCGGGCGTAGAGAGTGGCGTCGGAGCGTTTGACCATGCCGTTCTTCGTCACAAAGAAGAAGGCCTTCTCCTCGGAGAAGCTGCGCACGGAGAGCACCGTGGTTACCCATTCGCCGTCGGAGAGGGGCAGGAGGTTGTTCATGTGCACGCCCTTGGCCGTGCGGCTTCCTTCCGGAACCTGGTAGACCCTGAGCTGGTACATGCGTCCCTTGTTGGTGAAGAGGCAGAGGTACTGGTGATTCGTAGTGGTGAGGAAGTCCTGCACGCAGTCATCCTCGCTCGTGTAGAGCGCGGAGATGCCTTTGCCGCCCCTGTGCTGCTGCTGGTAGTTGGCGAGGCTTGTGCGCTTCATATAGCCGCGCCTCGAGAGGGTGATGACAACATCGTCGTCGGGGATGAGATCCACGGCGTCAAAGCCCCTGGCCTCTTCCTGCACGATATCGCTCCTGCGCGGCGTGGCGTAGTTCTTCTTAATGTCCGCGATCTCGTCACGGATGACGCCCCTGAGCACGTTCACGTCGGAGAGGATGGTTTTATACCAGGAGATATTCTTCAGAAGGCCGTTGTACTCGGTCTCAATTTCTTCGCGCTGCAGGCCGGTGAGGCGCTGCAGGCGCATGTCGAGGATGGCCCTCGCCTGGATGTCGTCAAGCCCGAAGCGTTCCCCGAGGCGCGTCTTCGCCTCGTCGGGACTGGCTGAGGAGCGGATGATGTGCACCACCTCGTCGATATTGTCGATGGCGATGCGCAGGCCCTCCAGGATATGGGCTCTGGCTTCGGACTTCGCGAGATCAAAGCGCGTCCTTCTGATGACCACCTCGCGCCTGTGATCGAGGAAGATGGTGAGGGCGCTCTTCAGGTTCAGCATGATGGGCTGGTTGTCCACCACGGCCAGCATATTGATGCCGAAGGACGTCTCGAGGGGCGTGTACTTGAAGAGGGCGTTGGTAATGATGTCCGGGATGGTGCCCTTTTTGAGATCGATGACCACGCGGATGCCGTTGCGGTCGGACTCATCGCGCAGGTCGGTGACGCCCTCGATCTTCTTCTCGTTCACGAGCGCGGCGATGCGCTCCACCATGACGGATTTGTTCACGCCGTAGGGGATCTCATAGATGATGAGGGACTCCAGCCCCTTCTTCCTCTCCTCGACCCTCACGCGCCCGCGGATGCGGATGCTGCCGCGTCCGGTATGGTAGGCCTCATAAAGCCCCTTGCCGGCGTAGACTTCGCCCTTTGTCGGGAAGTCCGGGCCCTTGACGAACTGCATGAGGTCGTCAACCGTGGCCTGCGGATTGTCGAGCAGGGCGGTCAGGGCATCGCAGAGCTCGCCCAGATTGTGCGTGGGGATGTTGGTGGCCATGCCCACGGCGATGCCCGATGAACCGTTGAGCAGGAGGTTCGGCACCTTTGTGGGCAGGATGGCGGGCTCGTCCAGGCTTCCGTCGTAGTTGGGCCTGAAATCCACGGTATCCTTGTCGATATCCCCGAGGAACTCGCCGGCGAGCTTCGCCATGCGCACTTCGGTGTACCTCATGGCTGCCGGGGAATCGCCGTCGATGGAGCCGAAGTTGCCCTGGCCGTCCACAAGGGGATCCCGCATGCTGAAGTCCTGCGCCATACGCACCAGGGCGTCATAGACCGCGGAGTCGCCGTGGGGATGATACTTACCGATGACATCGCCGACCACGCGGGCGGACTTCTTGTACGGCCTGTTGTACGTATTGCCGAGTTCCGACATGGCGTAGAGAATGCGCCTGTGCACCGGCTTGAGGCCGTCACGGGCGTCGGGGATGGCCCTGCCCTTGATGACGGATACGGAATACGCGAGGTAGGAGTCGCGCAGTTCCTTGGCGATGCCCACCTCTTCTATTCTATCTTCACTTCTCTCTTCAGTGTCCACGTTATCCTCGTTCTCTCGATAAAATGCGTTAGATGTCCACGTCCTGGAGGTTGCTGGCGTTGCGCTCGATGAACTCGCGGCGCGGTTCCACGCGGTCGCCCATGAGATCCTCAAAGGCGCTGTTGGCGTCCTCGGCGTCCGTCACGCGGACCTGGAGCATGCTCCTGTTCTTCGGATCCATGGTGGTGACCCAGAGCTGTTCGGGGTTCATCTCGCCAAGGCCTTTGTAGCGCTGGATGGAGTAGCCCTTGCAGGCTTCCTCGAGAATGGACTGGCGCAGCCTGAAGACGTCGTCGATGGAGGATTCCCCGTCGGGTTTCTTCACGGTGAAAGAGGATCCGCCGTACTGCGAGCGCAGGGTCTCGAAGAAGTTCCAGCCGTCCGTGTACTTGCGGGAGGCAAAGAACTCAAAGCCGCGCCTCGTCTGATGGCTTTCCCTGTTCTCGAAGAGCACGAAGGCGCGCTCCTCCTCATCCTCGGTGGCCGGATTGTGCTGGAGCAGGCAGGTGTAGCCGTTCTGTTTCATCCAGTCGTGGAAGACACCCGTCCCGGCCGAGATCTGATCCTCGCTGGTGATTTTCTCGGGGCAGGTGACAAGGGCGAGGAAGAGCTGGCGCGGCATGCCGTTGAGCTCGGCGCCGGAAACGGTCTTTCCCAGGGTCTCGATGGACTCAAGGAAGCGCACGAGGGAGGCCCGGCTCAGGACAGTGCCGTTCTCCGTTGTCACGGAGAAGGATTCCCTTGCCTTCTCCATGCGGAATTCGTCGAGTTTCTCGTCGTCCTTGAGGAACTTCTCGAACTTGGCGTTGTGCACCCTGTAGAGGGGAGGCTGGGCGATGTAGATGTGCCCGGCCTCCACGAGGGAGGGGTACATCTTGTAGAAGAAGGTCAGGAGCAGGGTGCAGATGTGGGCGCCGTCCACGTCGGCATCGGTCATGATGATGATCTTGTCGTAGCGGAGTTTGGAAATATCCATATCCTCGCCGCCCACGCCGACGCCCATGGCCGTGATCAGGGATTTGACTTCCTTGTTGGCGAGCATTCTCTCGAGGCGGCAGCTCTGGGTATTCAGGATCTTGCCGCGCAGGGGAAGGATGGCCTGGTGCCTGGGATCCCGTCCCTGCTTGGCGGAACCGCCTGCGGAGTCGCCCTCGACGATGAAGAGCTCGGAATCGGAGGGATCCTTGCTCTGGCAGTCAGCAAGCTTGCCGGGCAGGGCGTTGTCGAAGAGCGCGCCCTTGCGGCGCACGATTTCCTTGGCCCTGCGGGCCGCTTCCCTGGCGCGGGCCGCATCCACGGCCTTGCCGATGATGAGGCGGATGTACTTGGGGTTCTCGTCGAAGTAGCGGCTCAGGTTATCGTAGACCACGCCGGCCACCACGGCCTGAATTTCGGAGTTGCCGAGTTTTGTTTTGGTCTGCCCCTCGAACTGCGGATCCGGGAGCTTGACGGAGATGATGGCCGTGAGGCCCTCGCGCACGTCGTCGCCGGAAAGCTGGGGCATTTTGAGCTTTTTGACGATGTCAGGCTGATTCTTGAGGTAGTTGTTGATGGCCCTCGTAAGGCCGATCCTGAAGCCGGAAAGATGCGTGCCGCCCTCAGCCGTGCGGATGTTATTGGCGAAGGAGTACACGGTCTCCTTGTAGCTCGTGGTGTACTGCACGGCGCAGTCCACGGTGACATTTTCCTGAAGCGCCTCGATGAAGATGACGGGGTGCAGCTTTTCCTCGCCCTCGTTCAGGGCCTCCACGAACTCCCTGAGTCCGCCTTCCGCGTGGAACGTGTGCTTCTCGTTGATGCGCTCGTCGATGCAGGTGATGGTGAGGCCCTTGTTGAGATAGGCGAGTTCCTCGAAGCGCTTTTTCAGCACGTCATAGGAATATTCCGTGGTCTCGAAGATCTCGGGATCCGGTTTGAAATGCACTGTGGTGCCGTGTCCGGTGACGCCTTCCTCGATGACGGTCAGCTTGTCCTGCGGCACGCCGCGCGCGTAATGCTGGCGGTAGCGCTTCCCGTCGCGCCGCACGGTGACGGTGAGCCACTCGGAAAGGGCGTTGACGCAGGAGACGCCCACGCCGTGCAGGCCGCCGGACACCTTGTAGCTTCTGTTGTCGAACTTGCCGCCGGCGTGGAGGATGGTCATGACCACCTGAACGGCGGGCACGTGCTCCTTGGGATGGATGTCCACGGGAATGCCGCGGCCGTTGTCGCGTACGGTGACGCTGTTGTCGGAATGCAGGGTCACCGTGATGCTGTCACAGAAGCCGGCCATGGCTTCGTCGATGGAGTTGTCCACCACTTCGTAGACAAGGTGGTGCAGGCCGCGCGTGTCCGTGGAGCCTATATACATGGAAGGTCTTTTGCGGACAGCGGCAAGTCCTTCCAGGACGGTGATGGAGGAGGCTGTGTATTCGTTCTGTTCAGGCATTAATTTTCTTCCTCGGAATAGTAGGCGTCGTCGACGATGTGAACGGGCATGGCTATGACGACATAGTTTTTGTCGTCGTCGGTCTGGAAGGAACAGGGACCGTTCTCGGAGGCGATCTTCATGGTCAGTTTGTCTTCTCCGAGGCGGGAGAGCAGTTCGACGAGCCCTCTCGTGATGAAGGCGATGTGTCCGACCGTGCTCTGGCACTGCGCCGGGATGGTTTCCGTGGCCGAACCTGTCGATTTGTCGCTGGAGGCGATGGTCAGGCTGTCCTCCGCGATGGTGATGGCCACGCTGTTCTCGTCCCTGGAGTTGAAGATCAGGCTGCGGGCCAGGGCGTCGGAGAACTCGGTCCTGCTGGTGCACACGACGGAACAGGAATCCGACTCCATCTTGTCGAGGAAGATGGAATAGTCGGGGTAGGTAAACTGCACGAGCGGGATACTCACCATATCCCTGCCGTCGTTGTTCCTGATGAAGAAACGTTTCGGCGTTAGGCTGATTTCGATTTCCTCAGGAGAAATGAGCTTCTTGATGTCCGCAAGATACTTCTTCTGGATGAGAACGCCTTCTTTCGGCAGTTTTTCGAGGAGGGCGTCATTGTAAACCCTCACCAGGGCGAAGCGGTGGCCGTCGAGGCCGCAGAAGTCGATTTCGCCGTTGTCCTTGGGCTGGATATAGAGGCAGCCCAGGGGGCTGTCATCGTCATCCATGATGCAGAAGAAGATGCGGTCGATGATGCTCACGAGTACTTCGCCGGACCAGGTCACCGTGTCTGCCTCGGGGAAGGGCGTGAAGGGCTGAAACCATTCCTCGTTGCTTGTGGGAAGCTTGTAGAGCCTGCTTCCCTGGCTGATGACCAGATTATGGCCGTCCTCGTCCGTGGCCATGTTCACAATGCCCTGGGGCAGGGCGCGGAGCAGATCCGTGACGGATTTCGCCTGCACGCCGACGAGCCCGTCCTCCTCCACCTCGGCCGGATAGGTGCCTATGTACTCCGTGCTCGCGTCCGTGGCCATGAGCGAAATGCTCTTTTTCTCCCTGTCGGTCCTGATCCACATGGTCCGCAGCATGGCTGCGCCGGCCTTGGCCGGAGTGATGTTGCTGGCTTTCTGAAGTCCGTTAACGCAGTGTTCTCTGTTAATAGCTATCTTCATATTTTTCCCAAAGAATAAGGTATCTGTTTTTCCTGTTCGTAACTTCGATAACTGCCGGTATGTATGGAAAGTTATTCTGCTGCCGAGGGCTCTGTGATCTCGGGCATGGCGATGACGGCGTAATTTTCGTCCGTGTCGGTCTGGAAGGAACAGGGACCGGCTCCGGACGCGATCTTCATGGTCAGGCTGCCGGTTCCGAAATGGGAGAGCACTTCGGCCAGTTCCCTGGTAACGAAGGAAAGGTGCTCCACCGTGCTCCGGCAGTCTGCCGCGATGGTTTCCGTGGCCGACCCCGTTGACTTGCCGCTGGAGGCGATGGTCAGGCTGTCTTTCCCGATGCTGATGGCCACGCTGTTCTCGTCCCTGGTGTTGAAAATCAGGCTGCGGGCCAGGGCGTCGGAGAACTCGCTCCTGCTGACGCGCACGATGGAACAGGTGTCCGCTTTCATCCTGTCAAAGAAAACTGAGTAGTCGGGATAGGCGGACTGCGCAAGCGGCACACTCACCATATCCCTGCCGCCGCGGTTTCTGATGAAGAAACGCCTGGGGGTGAGGCCGATTTCGATTTCCCCGGGGGAAATGAGCCTTCTGATGTCGGCGAGATACTTCTTCTGGATAAGGATGCCTTCCTCAGGAAGTTTTCCGCGCAGGGCGTCATTGGTGATCCTCACCAGGGCGGCGCGGTAGCCGTCGAGGCCGCAGAAGTCTATCCCGCCGTTCTTCTCCGGATGGATGCACAGGCAGCCCAGGGGGCTGTCTTCGTCATCCTGGATGCAGAAGAAGACGCGGTCGATGATATTCACGAGTTCTTCACCGGACCAGATCACGGATCCGGTTCCGGGAAAAGGGATGAGGGGCTGGAACCATTCCCTGTTGCTTGCGGGCAGTTTGTAGAGCCTGCTTCCCTGGCTGATGACCAGGTTGCGGCCGCGCCTGTCCGTAAACATGTTCACGCTGCCTTCCGGCAGGGCGCGGAGCAGATCCGCGACAGCTTTTCCGTATACGCCCACGAACCCGTCTTTCTCTACTTCGGCCGGATAGGTGCCGAGGTACTCTGTGTATCCGTTTGAGGCCATGAGCGAAATGCTTTTTTCAGCCCTGTCGGTTTTGATCCACGTGGTCTTCAGCATGACGGTGGCTGCTCTGGCGGGCGTGACGTTGCCGGCTTTCTGGAGTCCGTCCACGCAGTGTTCCCTGTTAATAGTTATTTTCATATTTCTTTCAAAGAAGGAAGAATCTCTGTCAAAATGTGCGTAACTAAGATATCTTCCTGTTTTTATTGGATTTTATGATGTTCGTAACAGCGCGGATTAGGAACATTGGAATGTGCATTGTTCCTATCTGTCCGGAATTATGAACATTTAGTGACACTAAGGAACACTCCTGAGGGGAGGATAAAATGTCATTTTGTTCGTAACTCATATAACAAACTGATTTTTAAGGAAAAAAGCACAGCTTTTTTTGTTCCTGACAGTGTTCCTTAATGTTCCTTTTTCTGCGCAGGGCACAAAAAGGGCGGAAAACACCGCCTCCGGGAGGGGCCTTTCCCCTCTCTTTTTTACGGTAAGGAACCATATCCTATTTTAATAATTTAAACAAGTTTTAATATGTTGAAATTATTGGTTTTTTAGTGTGATTTACCGAGGCTCCGGCTCCCCCTCGGATATGGACAAAGAGAGGGCCCGGGAATAAAATCGTCCGCTATGTTTAAAAACGGTCAGAAACCCTATTTATCTGTTTTTGTTTGCTTTCTGCTTTTCGCTTTCGCGCTGGCGCAGATTCTGCCCTCTTCCGTGGACGGCAGCGCCGGACCGGCGTCCGCCTTCGCGAAGGAAAGAAAGGAACAAAGTTACAAACATACCGGCAGTTCTTCCCGCCGCCACGCTGCCTCATCTGAGCGGAGCCGTTCCCGCGGCTCCCGTGATTCCCGTGATGAGGGCGGATCCGGCGGGCAGAGCAGCAGGGAAAGCATAGGCGCGGCTCTCGGCGCCGCGGCTGCGGCCACGGGGGTAAGCCTCGGCACTGCGGCCGGCTCCTCCGGAGATGACGCGGACGCCCCGCTCCCGGGCTACCAGCCCCCGTCCGACACCTCTCCCGTGACCCTGAATCCCGCTGTGGACGTGGATGGCGAAGAGGGCGCCGTGACCGGCGAGGGCCAGGACGGCGGCGACAACGCCCCGAGCCCTGACGGCTCCTCCACCTACCGTGAACTCGGCGGTGACGATGACGACGACGGCGATCTCACGGCCTATTCCTCGGATACCGGAGCCTCTTCCTCCCTGGCTCCTGAGGCCAGGCGCATTGTGCGCAAGGGCACGCTCAGAAACGGCGAGGACGAGGACACCATCTTCAAAGGCGCTGATCCCTCGAGCCGCCGCGAATTTCTGTCCGCGGCCCGCAAATACAACCGCTCCTGGCTGCCCGGGCACTTTTACAGCATCGTGTGCGACGGAACGGGCTGCATCAAACGCCTCGAATATGAAATTGACCCCAGGAAGCGCCTTGTGGTCGAGGGCGACGAACCCGTAGCCCGCCTCGAGAACGTCTCCTACCGCATCGCCCTCACCGGCGTGGTCTGCATCGTGCGCGACGACATTTTCCAGGCCGTGGCCGACATGGGCGAGTCCCCGCGCCTCGCCGCCATGCTGGCCGAGGTCTTCGGTACGGAAATCAACTTCCTCAAGGACGTCCATCCGGGCGATTCCTTCGCCATCGCCGTGGAAAAGCGCTACCAGAACGGCAATTACTACGGCTATGGCCGCATCGTGGCAGCGAGCTTCACCTCCTCCGGGCACACCTTCGAGACCTTCCTCTTCCCCACAAACGGAAAGGACGCCTACTACAACGCCAAAGGCGAGAATACCCACAGGGCCTTTCTGCAGGCGCCCCTCGCCGTGACGCGCATCACCTCGCGCTTCTCCATGTCCCGCAAGCACCCCATTCTGGGCTATTCGAGGCCCCATCAGGGCGTTGACTACGCGGCTCCCACCGGCACGCCCATCAAGGCCGTGAGCGACGGCGTGGTGACGGCACGGGGCTGGGGCGGCCAGTCCGGCAACCGCGTCATTATCGCCCATGCCGACGGGCTCGAGTCCCTCTATTCCCATCTTTCCGGGTTTGCCCGCGGCCTCAGGAACGGCTCGCAGGTCTCCCAGGGCCAGGTTATCGGTTTCGTGGGCATGACCGGCCTCGCGACCGGACCGCACCTCGACTTCCGCCTGCGCAAAAACGGCCAGTTCATCGATCCGTCCAAGGCTCTCAACCCCCGCAGCGCGCCTGTCGGCGTCTCAGACAAGAAGAAATTCCGGGATGTTATGGCCGTGGAGAAGGAATTCCTCACCGGTCACAAGCCTCTCACGGAGTACGATCCCGCGAAGCTCTTCGGGGAGTAGCCGCCTCTTCCCGGGCCGCTCTTTTCCCGTATTTGAGTTTTGCCCCCAATCCGGCTACTAATCAGCATTTCAGTACGCTCACGCGGCTCTCTCTTTCCAAGCGTTCCTATAAGCGGAGAAAACATGCTCGACCTTATCCGTTCCAACTCTCAGTCTTTCGGCGTCAAACTCGCCTTCGGCATCATCATCCTGGTCTTTGTCTTCTGGGGCATCGGCAGCATTACGGATACCGGTTCCGTTAACGTTGTGGCCATGGTTAACGGCCAGCCCATCACTTTCCAGACCTTCGAGATGGCGTACCGCAGGGCCGAGGAACAGGCCAACCAGTCGAATCCCGGCAGACGCTGGACCGATCAGGACAAATCCCAGCTCGGGCATCAGGTTTTCCAGAGCCTCCTCTCCGAGGAACTCCTCGTTCAGGAAGCCGGCAAAAACGGCTTCTCCGTCTCTCCCCTGGAACTCAGGAAGTATGTGGAAAACATCCCCGCCTTCCGCAACGACAAGGGACAGTTCGATCCCGCGCTTTACACCAGTGTGCTCCGCCAGCAGCGTCAGAGCCCCGCTGAGTTCGAGGCCGGCCTCACCCGCCAGCTTCTCCAGGAAAAAATGGCTGCCTTCGTTGCCGGCGGCGTCTGGCTTGATCCGAGCGAACCCCGCAGCCGTTACAACTTCCTGAAGCAGCAGCGCGTGGCCGAGTATATCTACCTCCCCGCCTCCGCCGCGGGAGATGTGCCCGCTCCCTCAGAGGAGGAAAGCCGCAAATACTACGAGGCCCACAAGCAGCTCTTCGCCGTGCCGCAGAAGGTCTCTGTGGAGTATGTCGCCGTGGATCCCGCCCATCTCGTGGATCCGAAGAGCATTTCCGCCGATGAGGCCAGAAAGTGGTACGACGCCCACCAGTCCGATTTCAGCGAGCCTGACAGAGTGCTCGTTTCCCATATCCTTGTGCCCCTGGCCAAAGACGCCTCCGCAGAGGACGTGAAGAAGGCCGAGGCCCAGGTGGCCGCCATTCAGAAGGAACTCGCTTCCGGAAAGTCCTTCGCCGAGGTCGCCGATGCCCACAACGCTCCCCAGGCCGCAGGCAAGGGCGGCAGCGTGGGCTGGGTTGAGCCCGGCATGACCGTGCCCGAATTCGAAAAAGCGGCTTTCGCCGCGGAAAAGGGCAGGGTTGTCGGCCCCGTCAGGACGCAGTTCGGCCTGCACCTCATCTTTGTGGAGGATAAGAAGGCCGCGCGCGTCAAACCGTTTGACGAGGTGAAGGATCAGATCGCCGCTGACATCGCGAAGACGAACGGCAAATCCAGGGTCAACGACGTGCTCGACTCCCTCATCGAAGAGAACATTCTCGGCAAGCCCCTCGCGGATGCCGCGCAGAAGTACGGCCTCAAAGCCGAAAAGACCGATCTCCTCGCGAAAGCCGATCTGCAGCAGAAGCTTTCCGTCACCCCCGAAGGCGCTGACACCATCTTCAGGACCGGCAGCGGGCACTCTGTGGACGTTCCCCTCGAGGCCGGAGACAGCTACGTTATTGTGCGCGTGGACAAGTCCGTGCCCGCCACGTTCAAAGATTTCGCCGATGTGAAGGCCGACGTCGAGGGCATGATCCGCGCCGAGGCCGGCAGGGAAGCCGGGAAGAAGACGCTTGAAGCCGCCCTGAAAGATCTCCAGAAGGGCACGGTGCCCGACTCCCTCAAAGGCAGGGTGAAAACATCCGAACCCGTTGACAGGGGCGGCGCCATGGCTCCCTTCAATGCCCAGCAGGCGCTTGACGAGGCCCTCTTCAGCGCTCCGCTCGGCCAGTGGATTCCCACCGTTTTCGCTGTGTCCACCCAGAATGAGTCCGGCGTGCTCGTCTGCCGTACCGCGAAAATCATCGATCCCTCTGACAAGGACTGGAGCCAGTTTGAGGGCTTCATGTCCAACCTTACGCAGCGTGAACGCGTCGAGAGCATCTATGAGGCTTTCCTCCAGGAGATCGCCGACAAGAGCAAAATCAATATCATGAATCAGGACGCCATCGACCGCAAGAACATGTAACCGGCCGTTTCCCCCCGTTTTTTCGTTCTTCAAACAACCCTTCTTCAGGAGGGGAAAAGCACTATGTGTGGTATCATCGGTTATTCGGGCTACCGCCCGGCCATCCCCGTCGTCATCGAGGGGCTGCATCATCTGGAGTACCGCGGCTACGACTCCGCGGGCGTCGCTTCCGTTCAGCAGGGAAAGTTCAGGATCGTGCGCGCCAGAGGCAAGCTTTCCGCGCTTGAGGATCTGCTGAGCAAGGAACCCCCGTCCACGGCCACCACAGGCATGGGCCACACCCGGTGGGCTACCCACGGCGAACCCGCCGTCCGCAACGCGCATCCCCAGATGAGCAATGACGGCACCCTCGCCATCGTGCACAACGGCATCATCGAAAACTATCTTGAGATCAAGGCCGATCTCGAATCCAAAGGCTACACGTTCAGCTCCGAGACAGATACCGAAGTCCTCGTCAATCTTGTCCAGGAATGCCGGAAGAGCGAGCCCGACCTCCTGAAAGCCTTCTCCAAAGCCCTGTCCATGGCCCACGGCGCCTACGCCGTCTGCCTCATGAGCCAGGAGGATCCGGACACCTTCTACGCAGCCCGTCTCTCTGCGCCCCTCATCATGGGCGTGGGCACGGGCGAGTTCTTCGTTGCTTCCGATATCCCCGCCTTCCTGCAGTACACCCGCCAGGTGGTCTTTCTTGAGGATGGCGAGCTTGTGAAGGTCGACCACGGGGGCTATCAGATTTTCACCATCGGCAGCCTGAAGCCCGTCACCCACCAGGTCATGACCATCAAGTGGGATATGCAGTCGGCCCAGAAGGGCGGCTACCGCCACTTCATGCTCAAGGAAATCTTCGAGCAGCCCCGTGTCATTGTCGACGGCCTCACCGGCAGGGTGGATCCTGAGAAAGGCACTGTGCGCCTGCGCGAGCTCGACAGCCTCAACGTGCCGGAACGGCTTCATATCGTTGCCTGCGGCACCTCCTATCACGCCGGGCTCTGGGGCCGCTACCTCATCGAAAACTGGGCTCAGATTCCTGTTCAGGTGGAGATCGCCTCCGAGTTCAGGTACCGTGACAGGCTCCTTCTCGGAAAGAAGGATATGGTCCTCGTCATCAGCCAGAGCGGCGAGACGGCCGATACCCTGGCCGCCCTGCGCATCGCGAAGAAGAACGGCGTGCCCCTGCTCGGGCTCTGCAACGTCGTCGGCTCCTCCATCGCCCGCGAGGCGGATTCCGTCCTTTACACCCAGGCCGGTCCCGAAATCAGCGTGGCGTCCACCAAGGCCATGTGCAGCCAGATGCTCATGCTCTGCCTCATGGCCCTCTACTGGGGCGAGCGCAGGGGCGTCACGGACGCCGGATTCAGAAAATCGGTCATACGCTCCCTTCTGGATCTGCCCGGAAAGCTGGAAAAAGCCCTGCCCGACATGCATGAGAAGGCCAGGGAGCTTTCCCGCAAGTACGCCCGGGCGAAGAACTTCTTCTATCTGGGCCGCGGCCACTGCTATCCCATGGCTCTCGAGGGCGCCCTCAAGCTCAAGGAGCTCTCCTACATTCACGCCGAGGGCTACGCCGCCGGTGAGATGAAGCACGGCCCCATCGCGCTCATCGATCAGACCTTCCCCACGTTCGCCCTGGCTCTGAAGGACGAGCTTCTGCCCAAGGTCGTTTCCAATATCGTGGAAATCCAGGCCAGGCAGGGACGCGTCATCACCCTCACCAACGAGGGCTGCGACGTGAAAGGCGACGATATCTGGGTCATCCCTGATGTGGGCAAGCCTTTAACGGCCTTCTTCGTGCTGCCCGCCCTGCAGCTCTTCAGTTACGAAACTTCCGATTACCTGGGCAAGGATGTGGACCAGCCCAGGAATCTGGCCAAGAGTGTTACTGTCGAATAGCCCGGCAGTTACAGGCGCCGCTCCGTCAGGCAACAGGGACGGGGCGGCGTTCTTTTTTCTCCCACTACGGAAAGAGTCCTGAAAGGCCGTCAGAAGCCGTTTTTGGCCGTCAGGGACGTATATCTGTTTCTTCCCCGGCTTACAGATAGGGGGAGAAGAGCCAGCAGGCAGCGTTGCGGAGTTTTTTGAAGAGGCTGAAGCCGTCGAGTATATCGGTCGTGATTTCCCGGCTGTCTTTGAGCTTTTCTTCCATGAAGGACGAGATGACGCCGTTGAAGGCCGTGTCAAAAATTTCCGTATTGAGCTCGAAGTTCAGTCTGAGGCTGCGCGCGTCGTAGTTGGCCGAACCTATCTGGCAGTAGTAGTCATCGATGGCCAGAAGTTTGGTATGGGCGAAGGGCGGCTTCTGGTAGAAGACCCTGACTCCGGCCTGCAGAAGCGGCCGGAGCAGCCTGAAGGTCGCCCAGTGCACGTAGAAGAGGTTGTTCTTTGCAGGGAGGATGACTCTGACGTCCACGCCCTTTTCCGCAGCCGTGCGTAGCGACGAGTAAATTTCCCTCGACGGCAGGAAGTAGGGCGTCATGATGCGCACTTTCTTCACCGCGTTGCTGATGCTGCCCGCGATGAGGTCGTTCAGCGGATCGGTGCTGCCGCCGGGGCCGTCCATGACAATGCGGCACAGGGATCTGCCCACGCGCTCCGGGCTCCTTTCCGGCAGGGCCGTGTCGTACTTTCCCGTGGCAAAGCCCCAGTCCATGAGAAAGGCCCTGCGCAGTTCCCTCGTGATGGGCCCCTGACAGCAGAACTGCATGTCCTGCACACAGTGCCTGCGCCCCGGCAGAACCACATGGTAGTCGGCGATGTTCATTCCGCCCGTGAAGGCTATGTCATCGCAGACAAGAAGTTTCCTGTGGTCGCGCAGGTTGATCATGAGATTCGGCGGGAAGAGCCTCGGGGGCAGGAAGTAGGCGACCCTGGCGCCGGCCTTCGCGATTTTCCTGACAGGCGTCCTGAAGGAATAGAAGCGCCCGAGGCCGTCGAGGAGGATGCGCACGTCCACGCCGCGCTGTACGGCTGCGGTGAGCTCCTTTGCGAAGCTGTCGGCTACTTCTCCGGAGTTGAAGATATAGGTGAGCAGGTAGACGTGATCCTTCGCCTGGCGGATGGCCTCCAGCATGGCCGGATAGGCCTCGTTGCCGTTGATGAGAGGCTCGATGCTGTTGCCGCCGCAGAGGTGCTGCTGCGTGAGATGGCGGCCGAGCAGTTCCATGTGCCGGATCTGTTCGGGAATCTGTTCCGGAACCTTCGCTCCGAGGGCGGGGTGCGTATAGCCCGGAGCGAGCGCGGCGTTATGGCGCATAATGGCCGCCGCGCGGCTCTCGGTGCGTCCTATGCCGAAAATGGCATAGGCGATGACTCCGACCACAGGCATGAACAGGACGACAACGGACCAGCCCAGCGCGGAACGCGGATCGCGTTTCGTGAGGAGGGCGTGGCCCACGGCCACCCAGGCCAGCAGGTGGAAGAAGAGAAGACCCAGCTCCAGAAGAAGGATCAAATCCCGTGTCCTTTACTTGCGTACGGAAAGGAGATCGATGTCGATGCCCTTGAGTACGCGCTGGGTGGTGGATCCGAAGATCACCTCGCCGAGGGTCTTGGGGCCGTCCGTGAACATGGCGATGAGATCGCAGCCTTCCTGATGGGCGACACGGACAATGGTGTCGGGCACGATGCCCCTTTTCACGAGAAGGCGGTGGGGAATTTTCACGCTGTCCAGGTAGTCGTTGACCGGCTGGATCCGCTTCATGCCGTCTTCGCTCTTCAGGTCGTCGACGGACCTTTTGCCGCTGCCGGAGAGAAGCTCTGAGGAAGGTTCTTCGACGTGGAGGAGGATGATTTCACCATCGCAGATCTTGGAAGCCTGCGTGGCCACGCGGATGGCGCGCCAGGCGCCTTCCCTGCCGTCAACGGGGATCAGAATTTTGCTGTACATGATGGGTACTCCTTAACGTTGAATGTTCAGTTCCCTTATTTTTCTTTCCACCGCGCCGGAAAGCTCGGGCAGAAGCTCATGGACCGCCGAGGCATCGCCTGCGCGTGCCGCCCTGTCCACCAGGGAGGCTATCCTGAAGAGGGCTTCCATGCGCGCCCCTTCCGCGGCCCGGGCGATGTCAGAGGCCGCAGCGGCCACATCGGCCATGCGTCCCGAGGCGAGTCCGGCCCGTGCCCTGAGAAGGGCGTTGTCAAAGGCGATGTTGATGGGAAGCGTCCCGCCCGCGGGAGCTTTTTTCGTTACGGGTTCCTGCGGCTCAGGTCCGAGGTCGATGTCGAGGGAGCCCGCCGCAGCGGCTCCGCCGCCCCGGGAGGCCGGAGCGCTGCCGAAGAGATCCGGAACGTCGTTCACCTGAAGGTCCGGCGTCAGATCCACCACGCCCTCCGGACGGTCTTTCCCGATGTCAGACAGGGTGCCGAGAAGCGCCTCCCTGTCCACAGGCAGGGTCAGGGCGTGCGTAAAGCCTGTTTTTGCCATGTCGGGCCAGCTCGTCTGATCCGGCGTGTACGCGAGAAGGACGGGCAGCCTGAGTTTCTTCTGGCGGCAGAATTCCCTGATGCCGGCGATGAGCAGGCTGCTCCCGGCCGAGGCGGCTCTTCCTTGGAAGATAATGAGATCCGCGGGATTTCTGTCATCAAAGAGCTTCGTGAGTTCTGAGGCATCGGCGGCCTGCTTCACGTGGCACCCGGCTTCCCTCAGAATGCCGAGAATTTCAGCGGACACATTGGGATTGTCAGCGAGGAGGATGGCCCTGTACGCGGGCCCGGCCTTCTGTTCCGGCGCTGCCGCGCGTGCTTCCTCTTCCGCCTCAGAAGCGGACGGCTTTTCCCCGTGGTCCTTCACTTCGGTCAGGTTCAGCGTGAAGTTCAGCAGCGTCTCACTGCCGCGGCACTCAAGGCTCAGATAGCCGCCTGAGAGCGCCGCGAGGCGGGCCGCGCGGCCGAGGCTCCTGAAGCTGTTGGGCTTCTTTGCGTCAAGCCCCTGCACGTCCAGGGAGAAGAGAAGCCCGCCCGCGCTGCGGGATCCGGGAACTTTCTTCACCGAGCAGCGCAGGGATCCGCCCTTTGAGAGCTGCTCAGTGCCTTCGGAGAGAAGGTCCGAGAGAACGGCTCCGAGTTCCTCCCCGCATCCTCTGTACCAGAGGCCGAGGTCCGGAGCCATGAACCAGGAGAGGCCTGTGCCGCGCTCTTCAGCCCGGCCCGAGACCTTCTGGCTGGTGCGCTGCATGATTTCCTGCAGGTTGAATTCGGAAACGGCGGGTTCGTCCATGACGGGATTCCCGTCTTCAGCCGCGTTTTCCTTCACGCTGACGGCAGCGGGCTCCGCTCCCATCTCAAGGTCAAGGCCTCCTTTCGCGGCGGGTTCCGGCAGGGTGGCGGGAGAGCCGGGTTCTCCGAGGCTGAGTCCGCCATCGGCGGCAGCCGGAGCCTGTACCGGCGCCTGCGCCGGTCCCGCGTCAAGCACAAGGCCGCGGCCGGACGGCCTGCGTCCGGGCTGGGAGAATGCCGTTACGAGCAGGGCGCCCAGGGCAACGCCCCAGAGCGGCAGGGAGGCCAGAAGATGGGGCGGATAGCCGGCCTTCATACCCAGAATGCCGGCCAGAACCGCTGCCGGCGGGATGACGCAGCCGAGCAGGAAGCGGAAGGATCCGGGCAGTCCCCTGAGGCAGGCCGCCACCGTGGTGGGCACAAGCGCGAACATGGCCAGAGGCCAGATTTCGGTGAAGCGGGAGAGCCAGCGCAGGGACGGGATGAGGGAGACGGCCGCGTAAATGAGCCCGAGGAGGCTCAGGAAAAGATACTGGAGATCAAGAACCGGCGCGTTTTCACGCGTGCGCATGAGGGACCGCCCGATGAGCGGCAGGAAAAACATGGCGACACCGGGGGCGATGACGGCGCAGATGCCCCGTACGCTGAGCGGGCCCGTCGCGGAGGGCACGCCGAGAACGGCCTGCCCGAGGGCGCAGATGAGGTAGAGGACGGAGAAAGTGCGCCAGTAGCCCTGCTCCACGAGACCGCGCAGGAGACAGATGGCCAGAATGATGGCCATGGCCACCATGGCAGCCATCTTGTAAAGGCTGCCCCAGTCCGTGGCCGCGTCATGCGGCGTGCGGATGACAGGCGCGAACCATGTTCCGGGCATGCCGTCCAGTCTGATGTAGCAGGTTGTCATGGCCGTTCCGGCTGCGGGCAGAACCATGACGCCCTTCTGTCCCGGACGGCTTTCCTTCCATTCTGTTTTGCCGTTTTCCCCGGGTTCGGGAGCGTAGAGCACCGGTTCGCCGGGCAGGGACTCTCCCATGTCGAGGAGGAAGGTGTCCGGTCTTGTGCCTTCAGGGACGGGCTGCAGGTAAAAACGCAGCCAGCAGGCGCCAGCGCCTGCGGTAAAGGTTTCCGGCCTGAATCTCGTGAATTTCTGATCGTTTTCAGGCTGCGTCACCTCGTCAATGTTCATGGAGGAGGTGGGATCGGTCAGGACGCTCAGGTAGGGAGTGAGAACAAGGTTCTCGTCTCTCAGGACAGAGGGCACCATGATGGGCTGGCCCGCCATGGAAGGATCAAATCCGCCGGGAAGGTGCGGAGGCTGATTCGGGCTGCCGAGATAGGGATGGTTCTTGTCCGGCATGCCGGACGCGGAGGGCGCCTGGGCGGGAGCCTGCTTTGCGGCCTGCCCCCTGTGCGCCGCAGGCGCGTGTCCCGCCCCGTTGGGATGCTGCAGGACGCTGGGTGCGGCCTGCCCGGGAAGGTGCGGCGGCTGGTTCGGATTGCCGAGATAGGGTGCGGCCTGGGCGATCCGGAGAGGCAGCAGCGAGCAGAAAAGGAGAACGAAAAGGAATCTGACGCCGTGATGTTTGAGAAAGTTCATTTCTTCAGGCCTTATCTGAATCCGCGGAATTCCGGCACTGCCGGGCTCCCGCGTTTATTTCAACTGTTTCAGGAGTTCCGTGACGGGGGTGCCGTCAGGGGCCTTCGCGTCCGGGTGGGTTTTCAGGAGCTCTTCCCAGGCTTTGCGCGCGCCCGCCGCGTCGTGCAGATCGTAATAGAAGACAATGCCCGTGTTGAAGAGGGCGACAGGATGCCCGGGCTCGATTTCCAGGGTCTTCTTAAAGCAGTCGAGCGCCTTCTGGTACTGGCCGTCGCGGCGGTACATGACGCCGAGATCCGTCATGACGCTGGGATCGTCCGCTTTGAGACGCAGGGCGTTCTCGTAGGCCATGATGGAAAGCTTCGCCTGATCCGCGTCGAAGTACAGGTTGCCGAGCTCCACAAAGGCATTCCTGTCTGAGGGATTCCTGATGACGGCCTTTTCGAGTTCGGCGATACGGGCTGCCGTGGCCCTGTCCGGGGCCGGGCTCTGCTGGGGGGCGGCCTGCTGCGCGGGCGCGGGTGCGCTCTGGGAGAACTGCGTCTCAGGCACGGCGGGCCCGTTCACAGCCTGGTGCACGAGCACACCGGCGAGAAAGCCGGCCGCGAAGAGGCACAGGGCAAGAAAGAAAAACCCGAAGCGGGAGAAGAAGATGACGTTTGACGGGCGGGGTTCGGGAGCCGTAACGGGGACCTGGACTGCTGCGGGCCGTTTCTGTTTTGCCATAGGGAAAGAAAACCTCTCTGTTTCGCGTGTTTAAGAGAAATTTCTTACCCTTAGAAAAGGAAAGAGGCAAGCCGCCCGCAGATCCCCCTGCAGACGGCCAGCCTCTTACAACTGTCTGATTTTCTTTAAAAAAGATGACGCCCGGATTCAGACGCCCCCGGAGTTTTCCCGCGGCTTTTCACGGGAATGACAGAGAACTGAAAAAAGCGCTCTTCCTTCCGGTCTAGTTCTGGCCGAGTTTTCTGAGCTCCGCCCCGATGAGCTTTTTCTGCACGTCCGAGCATTCGGGCATGGCGAGAGCCCTGTTCCAGTGTTCGATGGCCCTGTCCTTCTGGTTCAGGAAATAGCAGTAGATCGTGCCAATGCTGTAGTGGACGGCCGGCTGCTCCTTAATGGCCAGGGATTTTTCCATATAGCGGATGGCCTCGTCCTCTTTTTTCTCGAGGTGGCTGATGTAGCCGAGGAGGTAGGACGGATCGGGGTTGTTCACGTCCGCTGTTTCGGCGCGTTCCAGAAAGGTGCGCGCCGACTGGAGCTCTCCGTTCCTGATGAGCTCGGATCCGAGGGCGATGAGGGCCGCGGGATCGTTGGGGTTCTCCTGCAGGCTCAGCATGAGCCTGCCTATCTCGCTCTGCGGCATGGTGTTTTCCTGGGCCGGCACGGCCTGCGTGTGGCTGTGCTGCACAAGGGAGGGCTCAGTGAGACGGGCGTAGAGCGTCACGGCCAGCATGGCGAGGATGCCGGCGAAGAGGTAGATGATGAAGCCTTTTCTGCGTGTATCGGTCATGTGCGTTCCCGTGTTTATCCGCGGTCCCGGCCGTGTCCGCCAAGGAGCTCGAGCGTTTCAATTTTCCTGGTGAGGGCGGCCTGCTTCACCGCTATAAAGGCGGCGTAGAGGCCGATGCCGATCCAAACGGCTATGCCCGCGTACATAATCCACTGTTCAGTCATGGTGTCCACCTTGTTTTTTACGAAACGTGTCCTGCGTCCTGATTTTCTTTTTCCCCGGCCCTGAAGAGCAGTTTTTCAATCCGGCTCTCCTGCGTGAGCTGGGTCTTTCTCAGAAGGAAAAGCCCCAGCCAGAAGAGGCCCATGGCGCCCACGCAGACAAAAACGGTGATCTTCATTTCCGGCTCGAGCCCGCCCTCCCGGCTCGCGAAGACGGCCGGATGCACGGACCGCCACATGCGGGCTGAGAGGAAGACGAGCGGCACGTCCAGGAAGGCCACGATGCCGAGCACGGCCCGCACGAGCGCCTTTTTCTGCGGGGAGGCGTCCAGGGTCCCCATGACGAGATAGGCCACGTACACGAACCACATAACGAGGGCCGTGGAGAGGCGGGGATCCCAGGTCCACCATACGCCCCAGGAGCGGCGGCCCCAGATGATGCCCGTGATAAGGCAGAGCGTGGTGAAGACCACGCCGATTTCGGCGGCGGCCCGGGCGGCCAGATCAAGGCTCTCCCTGCGCTTCACGAGATAGCCGGCGGAGCAGATGAAGACCACGAAAAAGCTCACCAGTGCCCACCAGGAGAGGGGCAGATGAATGTAGAAGATCTTCTGGATGGGGCCCATGATCTGTTCCACGGGCGCGTAGGCAAAGATGAACCACTGTCCCGCGGCAAGCCCTGCGGCGCCGGCGAGACAGAAGACAAGACTCCAGGGAAAGTGCTTCTGTGGCATCAGTCCTCTCCTGAGTAGATGAAGCGGAAAAGCAGAAGGCCCGCTCCCAGAAAGACGGCGTCAAAGGCCGCGGCGAAGCTTATCCAGGACGACAGCGCGCCGGAGGCCGGTTCGCCGAAGAAGGCGGAAAACACGGTGATGGCGGCGAGGAGCAGGGGGATAATCAGGGGAAAGATGAGCAGGCTGAGCAGGGACTCCCTGGCGGCCTGGCCCTGCGAGAGCGCGCCCAGAAGGGAGCCCAGCGCCGCGAGGCCGGTGTCGGCGAGCAGGAGCATGAGGAGTCCTTCCGCCACGCTGCCCGAGATGCTCTGGTCCATGAAGACCACGGCTGCGGGAAGGAAGACCGCCTGGCTTATGAGAATCAGGATGAGCCCCGCGAGCCCTTTTCCGAGCCACACTCCCGTGACGGGCGCCGGCACGAGCAGGAGGGCGAGGCGCGCGCCCGTGCCTTCCTCATAGGAGTAAAGCGTGTTGAAAATGAGCACCTGGCAGAAGGAGGAGGCCATCCAGAAAATGGCAGCCGCCGTCTGCGGGGAGATCGTGTCGCCGGCCTTCCGGGACAGGCTGAACATAAAGATGAGCAGGAGTCCCAGAAGCAGGGCCTGCACAAGGCCCGCGCTGCGGGTGAGGGTGACGGAAAGATCCTTTCTGGCCATGGCCAGCGTGAGGTTCAGCATGCCGCGCCTCCCTCTTTCCGGGAAAAGGCCTTTTCAAGCACCCTGTCCCGGATGACATAGACGGCGTCAGCGAGCTCCCTGTCGTGATCCACGTCATGGCTCACCGCGATGACACAGGCGCCGCGTGCCGCGGCGCTTCTGATTTCCTCATCGAGGAGCTGGTGCGAGGCCGCGTCAAGGCCCGTGCCGGGCTCGTCCAGAAGCAGGATGCCCGGCTTCTGCAGAAGAACGCGGGCGAGGCTGAGGCGCTGCTTCATGCCGCGCGAGAACACGCCCGCGCGGGTCAGGGCGTGACGGGCGAGGCCCACATGCCCGAGCATGTCCGTGAGCGTCTTCCTGTCGGAGGCGAGCCCGCTGGCCTTCTGCCAGAAGGCCAGATTTTCCAGGGCGGTCAGGGCGGGATAAAGGAACGTGGAGTGCCCGAGATAGCCGATGCGTGTTTCGTCGGGCGTGATCCGCACGCTCCCCGCCGTAGGAGCCGTCAGGCCGGCGATGATGCGGAGCAGCGTTGACTTGCCCGCACCGTTTTCCCCCGTGATGAGGGAAACGGTTCCGGCGTCAAAACGGCAGGTGGCGTCCCTCAGGATGAGTTTCGCCCCGAACGTCTTCGCTACTTTTCTGAGCTCAATCTGGGTCATGCGGCATACGTTTCCTGCGGCGCAGGGCCAGCAGCGGCAGAATGGACATGACGGCTCCGCCTATCCACAGCCAGTTGACCCCGGGCTCGATGCTTACCTTGCAGATGACATTTTCGCGGCTGTCCATGCCGGAAACCGACGCGTAGACTTCCTCGCCGAGGCTCGGAATGACGTCGACCTCTGTGAAAAGCATCCCCTGGAACTTATCATACGCTCTTTTCTGGGGACGGAGGGTGCCGAGGACCTTCCCGTTTTTCTGTACCTCGAGGGCAGGCTCCAGGTACTCATAGCCGGGTTCCTCACCCTGGCTGAGCTTCTTCATGGTGATCGTGTAGGCGCCAAGCTTCGCGTTGCCGTTCGCGGTGAAGGTGAGCTCCTCTTCCATCTTGTAGGGGCCCGAGAAGGAAACGCCAAGCGCTATGAGGATGACGCCGATATGGATGCCGATGGCCGCGGGAGTGAATCCGGCGCCCTTCCCGGCAAGACGGCTTCCCGCCATCCACAGGAGCGCCACGGCGGCGGCCGCCGCAAAGGCGGACGTCACGAGGGGAAGCGTCTGTCTGTAGCCGAGAGCCCAGATGACGCCGGCCGCGATCAGCGCCGCGCACAGCGTTACAAGAGCCTGTGCCCGGGAGATTTTACCGGACCAGCCGAGAAGCGGGCAGAAGGCCGCGAGGGCGATGAGCACCGTTCCCAGGGGGAGGCAGACGCGGTTATAGAAGGACGCGTCGAGACCCTGCGGGGACGCCGTCCAGAGGCGGCTGATGACAGGCCACATGGTTGCCGTGGCGATGATGAAGCCCACGGCGATGAGTATCCAGGAGGCGAGGACGAGAAGTCCTTCGCGGCTCGCCGGATCGGAGAAGCGGTTGCCGTGGGGCTTCGCCTGCCACGATACGGCGGTGATGAGGGCAAGGGCTGCCAGAATGAAGATGAGAAGCGGCCTTCCCACAGGCCCCTGGCCAAAAGCGTGCACGGAATCGATGACGCCGCTTCTGACGAGATAGGTGGCGAAGAAGCTCGAAAGGGTCGTCAGGCTGATGAGGAAAATATTGGTTCTTCTCAGGATCTGCCTGCGTCTCTCGACCACGACGGTGTGGAAGGTGGCTGTCGCGAAGAGCCACGGAATGAGGGACGAGTTCTCAACGGGATCCCAGGCCCAGTAGCCGCCCCATCCGAGTTCCATGTACGCCCACCACGCCCCGAGCAGGATGCCCGCGGAAAGGAAGGCCCAGGCAAGCAGTATGAAGGCGCGCGTGGAAACGTACCACGGGCGTTCGCTTTCCTGCTCCCCGGACAGCGCTCCGGCGAGGGCCAGGCAGGTCGGGATGGCAAAGCCGGCGTAGCCGAGGAAGAGCAGCGGGGGATGAATGATCATGCCGGGATTCTGCAGGAGCGGGTTGAGGCCGCGTCCGTCAGCGGGCACGGGATACTGCATGGCGAAAGGATTGCTCCATACCGTCATGATGAGGCCGAAAAAAGCAATAAGGATATAGAAAAAGGTCCAGAACCACAGCTTCGTTTCACCGGAGAGGCTTTTATAGTTCCTCGTGAGCGCGAAGACCGAACCCATGACCGCTACGGTCAGGCCCCAGAAGAGCATGGACCCAGGCTGGCCGGCCCAGAAGGCGGTGAGGCGGTAGAAGAGGGGGAGGATGTTGTCCGTGTAACTGGCCACGTAGTCCAGACGGTAATCCTTCCAGTAGAGGGCGTGCAGCAGAAAGGCCGAAGCCATGAGGAAACAGCCCGTGACGAGAATATGTCCCTTTTCAATGAAGGCGGGGATGCCGTCCTTCTTCTGCCAGAGATGGATCAGGGCCGCTCCGGCAAAGGCCAGGGAGCCGAGAAGGGCCGCGAGAAGCAGGGCAAAAGCGAAATAGTACATCTCAACTCCGGTTCTGTTTCTGATACTTGGAAGGACACTTGGTGATGAGCGTCTTCGCCTTGAAGACGCTGCCGCTCATGCCCCCTTCCACAATGACCTCAACGCCTTCCTTGAAGGTGTCGGGCACCGTGCCGCCGTATTCGACAGCCATGGTCTTCGATTTGTCGTCCTTGTCCTCGAGGAGGAAGGACAGCTGGCGCGGGCTGTCGCTGCGTTTCAGATCCTTCGGGCTCACCGTGCCGAAAAGGCGCACGTTTTTAAGAGTGGCCTGATCGGCAGCCTGAGCTTCAGAAACATTAAGGAAGTACACGCTGCTTTCGGAAAGTCCGGAGTAAACCAGATAGCCAACACCGCCCAGAAAAAGCAGGGCCGCGACAAGGTAAATGATCGTATTTTTCTGCTTGGCCATGAAACCCTCTGTGAAGCTGAAAGAACGCGGCCATCCTATATGGCCTTCATGTCATGATCAAGTGAGAATGATTCCTAATAATATATATCGCCGGACTTGACCAGACCAATCCGCCCTTTCCGGAAAAATCTTTTCTTTTTCCTCCCCCTCCCGTACGATCTCTGCCGGGTGTCATGTCACCGGGTACAGGTATCTGTTCCCTACTTCATTTCAGAGGAAACTGCTATGATGAAAGTCCTTGTGGCCGCGTTTTTCCTTTTGCCCTTCTGCGCGTCGGTATTTGCGCCGTCTTCCCGGGCGGAAGAGGTTCCCGGCAGCGGGATCGTCCTTCAGCCCTCGAAGGCTCTCATCAGTCCCGGCGGGGCCAGCCTGACCGGGACCGCCGTCCTTCCCGTAAACCGGAACGGCGGCGCGCCTTCCGTTTCCGTCCTCCTTCCCGACGGGGCCCGGAGCGTTGTCCTCGGGGTCAGGGGACACCAGATAGCGCGCGTCACCCGTGCCGACGTGCCCTTTGAGGCCACGGGAAGGTTTTCCTCGGAAGGCAGGGATATCCGTGCCCGTCTGGCGGCTCTGAACGGCCGGCTGGCTTTTCTCGATGCGCGCGTGCGGGAGCTTGTCAAAACGCCGGACGGCGGTAATGCTGAGAAGCTCTGTCAGGAACGCGAGCAGCTGAAACTTCAGATATCTGATCTTAAGGCCCTGGAGAAAAAGTACCAGGACGGTCCCCACACCGGCCTTCTCGTGACTGCGGTCCTCGCCGGCAGTGTCAGTGAGGAGAGCGTCACTGTCTCCTGCAGTTATCTTCTGCCCGGCTGCTCCTGGAAGCCTGTCTACAGCGCCGACTGCGCGCCCGGTAAGGACGGGAAGGGAACGCTCTCCGTGCGTCTTGAAGGTGTGGTACGGCAGTTCTCCGGCATCGACTGGACTGGCTGCGACATCACGCTCGTGTCAAAATCCGCTGAGGCGGCGGACCTTCCCCCGCTCAGAACCTGGATTATCGGCGACTCCGGATACGGCGCTCCGATGCGCGCCTCCATGAATCTCATGGCCAAGGCCGACAGCGACGCCTCAGCCCCCGAAGAAGCCGCCGTGGGCGCCGCTGCCCCCGTGCGGCAGGATTCCCAGGGCAGTTACGTCACCTGGAAACCCTCCATGAAGGGGCTCCAGGAAGGGGAAAGCCGCATCCTTCTGGCCGAAGCCAGATGGCAGGAGGATCTGACCTGGGTGGCCCGCCCGCTTAATGCCGACGCCCGCGTCTTTCTCTGCGCCGAGCATGTTCTCGCCCCCGGCGAAATCTGGCCCCGCGGCGAAATGGACATGAGTGTTGACGGCGTCTCCGTCGGCAGGGGAGATTTCAGTCCCCGCCTGGGCCGCGTGCGGTTTTCCTTCGGTCCTGACCCGCGCGTGAAGCTCACTGCCGTTACCGAACCCCGCAAAAGCGGAAGCGAAGGCATAATCGCCCAGAAGAAGGTCTGGGAATGGGCCTGGACCTACACAGTGCGCAATGACCGGGAAACCGGCGTCACTGTGCGCGTCGAACGGCCCGTGCCGCAGAGCGTCAGTAAAGACGTCGTTGTGGAATACACGGGCAAGCCCGTTCCCCAGGAGGAGAAGGATGAAAAGAAGCTGGTCTGGACCCTCAGCCTGAAGCCTCATTCCGAAGCCTCCGTGAGCCACGGCGTCAGGGTGACGGCTCCGAAGGATACGGATATTTCTCCCGTGGCGCCGTAAAAAACGCTGAGGGACAGTCCGCTGTCCCCGTTACCTTTTTTCAGGAGCTTTGCCTTCGAGGAGGGCCGCCAGATCTTCCGGCGCCGCCTCCCCGCGGGCGAAGCTCCTTTCTGTTCTGCCGTCCTTTACCATGAAAATACGGTCAGCCAGTCTCACGGCCTGCTCCGGATTGTGGGAAACGGCGATGACCGGATAGCTTTCTCCAAGCTTCATTATGAGTTCTTCGATCCCCGCCGCGGCCGCCACGTCCAGAGACGAAGTGGGCTCGTCCAGAAGAAGGACTGCCGGCTCCAGAGCAAGAGCCCTGGCCAGGCAGAGGCGCTGCTGCTGGCCCCCCGAAAGATGGGCGGCGTCCGTGTCCAGCCTGTCCCTGACCTCTTCCCAGAGGCCCGTGCTCCTGAGCGCTTTTTCCGCGGCTGCAGGGATCTCCCCTTTCGGCATTCCCCGCACCGCCTCCAGCGGTATCGCGATATTGCGGTAAACGCTGACAGGTAGCACATTCGGGGTCTGAAAGACCATGCCCACGAGGCGCCTCAGTTCACTGACCGGCCGGCCTCCCCCATATATATCTTCCATGCCTCTCCCGAGGTCGATTTCCACGCTGCCCGTTGTCCTGCAGCCCGGAAATGTCTCGTTCAGACGGTTCAGCGCCCTCAGGAGCGTGGTCTTGCCCGAACCGGACCGGCCAGTGAGCATGGTGACGCCCCGCGCGGGCGCTTCCAGTGAAACGCCATGCAGGATTTCCGTTTTCCCGAAGGCGACATGGAGATTGCTGATGCGGCAGGCTGATGTCATGCGTTTTTCCCCCAGCGCCGTCTGAAGCGGCGTTCCATCGTTTCGGCCAGGGTGAGAAGCAGTGTGGAGAACAGGAGAAGGACAATGGCTGCCCCGAATCCCCTGGAGAGTTCATCGGGATCCTGGTACTGGGCCGAAATATAATAGACGTAGAACGGAAGCGCCTCGAATTTTCCGAACAGTGCCGGCATGCCGGCATTGGCCACCACGCCGGTGAGCATGATGACGGCCGTATCCTCGGCTGCCCTGCCGAGAGAGAGGATGATGCCTCCCTGGATGCCTGAAAAGGAAGCCGGCAGCAGGATTCTGAAGACGGCCTGCCTTTTCGTGAATCCCAGGGCCGCAGCGGTCAGTGAGAGCTCTCCGGGAAGGGCCTCCAGCGCCTGACAGGTGGATGTTACCAGCACAGGAAGGACAAGAAGAGCCAGGCACGCCGCCGAGAGCAGGAGCGACGTATTGGCGTTGATCCCCGCCACGTTCCTCAGAAACAAAATGAAGGAAAAGCCGAAGAGTCCCATGACAATGGACGGCGTGCCGGCCAGAACGTCGAGCACTGTCCGGAAGAACCGCCCGCGGCGGGGCGGGCAGAACGCCGCCAGATAAATGCCGCAGCCCACGCCTGGAAGGATGGCGATAAGCATGGTGAGAAGGACGAGGCATGCTGTTCCCGCGCACGCCGGCCAGATGCCGTCCCATACCGCGCGCTGTCCGAAGATGGCGGGCAGAGCGGGAACGCCGCCGAAAAAGAGCCCCGGACCAAGTGTATGCGTCCCTTTCGCGCAGAGAAAAAGAATCAGGGCGGCAACGGCGCAGAAGACGAAGAAAACGGCTCCGCGCAGAATCCAGCGCAGGAGCGTTTCGGAAGACTGATACCCGCTCATTCGTCCTTTCCCCTTTCTTTTTCGAGCGCGTGCAGGATGATGCTGGCTCCCGCGTTGACGACGAGAAGGATGAGCCCCGCGCAGAAGAGGGAGCCGTAGGCGGCTCCTCCCACTTCGTTGGAGGTCACGAGCGCCATGTGGGTTGTCAGCGTGCGGATGCTGGAGAGGAGCCCCTGGGGCACCTGTACAGCATTGCCGGCGAGCATAAGCGGGATGAGCGTGTCACCTGCGGCCCTGCCGAAGCCCAGAACGGCCGCAGCGGCGAGCGTGCGGCGTGAGCGAGGAAGAACGAAAAGGCGGAACAGTCCCAGTTTTGAAAATCCTAAAGCCTGCCCCCAGGGACAGAGCCGGCTGAGACGTGGGCTGAGACCAGCCTGCATAACGAGCACCATGGTCGGCAGAATTTCCAGCGTGAGGATGAGCCCGGCCGCGAGGAGGCACATGCCGCTTCCTCCGAAAGCCCGCCGGATCAGGGGAGTCAGGAGGAAAACGGCAGCGAAGCCGTAGACTACGGTTGGGATCGTCGTCATGAAACGGACCAGCACGGAAGATGCCTTTCGGAAAGGCCTCAGAGAAGGAGATTCTTCCGTGAGCAGGAAGCCGCATACAGAGAGGGCCAGCGGCCAGCCGAGGATGAGCGCGAAAGAGGCCAGCGCCAGTGATCCAAGGCACATGGGCAGAATACCGAAGGATCCCTGATAGGGCTGCCAGGTCCATCCGAAGGGCGAGCCCGGCCCCGGCTCGAAAAAAGCCGGGAGAGCTGCAGCCAGAATCATGCAGAAGAGGAGCCCGGTGCCCGCGATAACCAGAAAGGCAGCGTACGACAGCCAGAATCCGGCCCTGTCTCCGGAGTCAGGGCCGGAGTTATTTCTTTTTTTATAAAAAATTTTCACAAGTGAGAAAAAAACGGCACCGGCTCATCGCCGGTGCCGGGAAGTTACTTCTGGGAGTATGGGATATAGCCGGCCTTCTTCACGAATCCGGTGCCGTCGGGGCTGAAGATGTAGTCGATGAAGGCCTTGGTCAGGCCTGTGGGCTCGCCCTTGGTGTTCATGTAGAGCAGGCGGGTGATCTTATACGTGCCTGAAGCGGCGTTTTCCTGGGTCGGGACCATGCCGTCGATGGTGACGCCCTGCACCGTCTTGTCGAGGTGTCCGATGCCTACGTAGCCGATGGCGTCGGGATTCTGGGCGATGGCTGTCTTCATGGCGCCGTTGGATGAGACGGTGTTGGCGCCGGGGAGGTAAGGCGTCTTGTCGATGGCGCGGGGCCGTCAAAGGTTTCCCTGGTTCCGCTGCCGTCTTCACGGACATACACGGCGATAGCAGCGTCCTTTCCGCCAACTTCCTTCCAGTTGGTGATTTTGCCGGAGAAGATGTCTTTCAGCTGGGCCTTGCTGAGAGATTTGACGGCGTTTTCCGGATTGACGGCAACAGCGACGCCGTCAATGGCGAAGGGGAAGGACTTGAGGCCGTATTTGGCTATCTCCGTGTCCTTGAGCGCACGGCCGGTATTTCCGATCTGCACGAGCCCTTCGCCCACCTTCTGCACACCCACGCCCGAACCGCCTCCGGCCACGGTAATGTGGATATTCGGGTTGGCTTCCATGATGGCCTTGGCAGCGGCCTTCATGACCGGTATGTGTGCTGTGCCGCCTGCGATGTCGAGGGAGCCTTTAAGGTCTTTGAATGCGTCAACGGGAGCAGACCAGGCGGGGCTGGTGCAGGCCAGCAGGGCCAGCCCGGAGATTACGGCGAGAAGCTTTTTCATAGAGAGATCCTCCTGATTGGGATGTTGTCCTGACTGCAGGTGGAGGATCTCCTGTCATCATGCTCAGATCTGCGGCTGCAGACGACAGATGACGTGAGACATCCAGCCCCACCTGCCGGGCGGTCAGGTGAAGCTGAGACCGGACACACTGAGAGAAATCCCGGAGAAGTTTGTGTGTCCTTCGGGAGCAATGAACAGAAGTCCGGTCAGATGCGTATACATACCCATTCTGTAGTCTGCCGGCTGATCTCCGTCAAGGAACCGGGCTGTATTTACATTTTTTTACATGGGTCAGAAACGCAGAAGGCCCCGATAACGGGGCCTTCTACAGCGTTGCCTTGGGGCAGTTAAGGAGAAGTTTATGATTCTTTGTGTTTACCGCAGTGGCAGTGCGCGCATTTGCCGCAGCAGTGGTGTTTTTTTGCCGGATCCGGCTTCTTGGGGATAAGGACCAGGTTGCCGTCCACTGCCAGCTCAAATCCGCGTTTGCCCATGAATATGAGCTGTCTGGGACGGAGCTGGGTCTTCAGCTGGGATGATTTGAAGTGTGCCGCGACGGCAGCATCCATCTCCTGGACACCCTGGACATCGACGAAAATGTGCGGGCAGACGTCCCGGTATGATCCGACCAGCGCAAGTACCGAGTGGGCCTGCGAAGGTTCAAACGAGTCGCACCGTATATGAAGGTTGTGGTTGCTGAAATGGAGGCTGATATCTCCTTTGCGATTTTGTGGCATGGCGACCTCCTGAGGTTGGCGCATTGTGAGTTATACAGCCTTGGCGATGTCGTCCGCCCAAGACGCGATATCATCTTCGCAGTCCGAACCATCACCTTCGATGCGAAGGCCGTCAGTGATGATCTCCGCGCCCAGTTTTTTGCCGGTCTCTTCGACAACGTCGACTGCTCCGCAGAAGTGGGGGTAGCTGCGGTCTCCGGAGGCGAAGGCGGCGATTTTTTTGCCTTTGAGATTCATTTTATCGGCGTTTTCAAAAAGGGCAGCGAAGTCTTCCTGCATTTCAATGTCCTCGTCGCCCCAGCAGGAGGCGCCGAAAAGAACCGCGTCATATCCGTCGGCGAGGCCGTCTGCCTGGGCATCGGCGGCGTTCACAACGGTGACATCGTTGCCGGCTGCCTGGAGTTTGGCTTCGATGGCGTGAGCGATGGATTCAGTATTGCCAGTGGTGGAACCGTACACTTCGAGAATCTTGGTCATTTTTTTGTCCTCCAAAAATGAAATTGAATTTCAATTTCTATTTATCGACACTAGGCTGATGCGTCAAGAGAAAAACGAAGATTTTTTGCTGAAGGGGTTGATAAGAAAAATTTATGGCGATAAAAATATCACATCGAAAATTTTTTACTCGTTTACCATCTGGTATGGTAAAGTTTTATCGAATAATTTTTATATTGATTTATAATAATTGGGAAATATATTATGAGAATTCCAAAAAATCTTATTACAAATATTAAAGTAAGGCCATCATTACCGTTTGGAGAATGCTTGGCTAAAACCTGGAATAATGGGCGCACAGTATGTGGGCGTACAGTTGAATCTCATTGTAGAATTGCTGGCAATGTTGCTGAAATTTTAATATCCAGATTTAATCAATTAGTCCTTAATTTTTTGCCAAATGAAGCTTTCATTCCTGCCTTACTACATGATATTGGTAAAGTTTGTCCAACGTTCCAGAAAAAATTACGTAATGCTATCGATAATATCGATGTTAAAAAAGAAATACCTGAATTAGCGGGCGTCGACCCAGAAGTGGAAACTTCGTGGCATGGCCACGCTGCCGTAAGCGGTTCGGCTTTGAAAGGAATGGGAGCTCCGGAAAGCCTCGTGCGGATTACGGGGAGCCATCACGGTCAACCTAGTAAAGTAATGCCGTCAGAGTGTTTACAATTTGGCGGGCATGCTTGGCAGGAGGAAAGAGTAAAACTCGTTCATCTGCTAATGGACGGTAAAAAATGGTCAGATTTTGCCTCCGGTTATCAGGAAAGAATAGTTGCAGGGCTTACAGTTGTGGCAGACTGGATTGCCTCTGGTCCTTTATTTGACGACCCGGGAAAAGACTGGAACCCGCTTGTCGAAGAAGCAGTGAAGACTGCTGGATTCTTTTGGCCGGAAGTAAAGCCTGGATTGAGTTTTAAGGAAATTTTTGGCTTTGAGCCCCGGCCTGCACAAGAAACTCTGTATAATGCTGTAAAAGGGCCCGGTGTGTACATTCTTGAGGCTCCTATGGGTGTGGGGAAAACAGAGGCTGCGTTATATGCGGCTTATCGCATGATTACCGAGCGTAAAAGTTACGGTTTGTATTTTGCTCTTCCAACGAGATTGACTGCTAATAAAATTTATGAACGTGTAAGTTATTTTTTATCACAAATATCTGGAGATAATAGCGGACCAAAGGTTTCTCTTTTGCATTCCACTTCTTGGCTGCAGCGATATGAAAATCCCGAATTCGGCCGCGAAGGTGGACCTGAAGGATCGTGGTTTAATCAGGGTAAGAAGGGAATATTAGCGCCATATGCTGTTGGTACAGTAGATCAGGCTCTGATGTCCGTCATGCATGTACGCTTCGGAGCCCTACGTACCTTTGGTTTAGCGGGAAAAACTGTCATATTGGATGAAGTCCATAGTTATGATGCTTATACAGGGACATTGCTTGATGAATTAGTAAGACAACTTGTCAATTGTAAATGCACAGTAATTATTTTAAGTGCTACATTGACAGGAAAAAGAAGGGAAAAAATTCTTAATTCAGAAGATAATGAGACTTCCTATCCACTTATAAGTTCCGCTCCAGTTTCTGGTAAAAAAGAGTTTTCTTCCTGCAGTGTAGGAAAACCGTATTCTGTTTGCATTATGCATTCGACAGATCAGGAAGCAGTTGAAGAAGCTCTTTTACGATCTGAAAGAGGTGAAAAAGTTCTTTGGGTTGAAAATACGGTTGCTCAGTCACAAAATATTTATGAACTGCTGTCAGCTAGGGCTTCCGCGATGGAGAATATTCAGGTAGGGCTTTTGCATTCCTGTTTTACGCAGGTAGATAGACAAAATAATGAGTCGATATGGACGGCTAGATATTCTCATCATGCAGAAACGAGAGGACGTCAGGGAGCTATTCTCATTGGAACTCAGGTCGTAGAGCAGTCTCTCGATATTGACGCTGATTTTTTGATTAGCCGTTTTTGCCCTTCTGACATGCTCCTTCAGCGCATAGGCCGTCTCTGGAGGCATGATGATACACCACGCCCCACAAAAGCGAAGAGAGAGGTGTGGCTTCTTCATCCAGATATGCAATGTGTTGTTGAAGATCCTGAAAATGCTTTTGGGCTTTCCGGAAAAGTCTATGAGCCCTATATTCTTTATCGGACTCTTCTTGTCTGGGAAAAATTAAAGAATATTTGTTTACCAAACCAAATTAGAGACATCATAGAAGATACTTATTGCCAAAAAGATGAGAGTGACGAAAAAATTCGTTATACATTTTATTGTATGAATAAAAAAATTGATCAACTGCGTTCATTAGCACTGCGAAATAGCTCTGACTGCTTTTGCGTCGCTGATGATAATGATCCTCCGACGCGCATCAACACTCAAAAAAAATGCCCTGTCCTTCTCGTTAGAAGATTTAATGATCCAGAACATATTGTTCTCGCTGATGGAACAGAAATACAATTAAAATGTACGGAAGGTTCCTCTCAGACTCGATGGCACAGACGATCTCTCATAGCCAGTCATTTGGTTGCTAATATTGTTAATGTTCCTGAATTTTTGGCTCCTGATGAAATAGATAAGTCTTGGATTGAGCGCCTGACACCTTGGGTATACACTAAAGGCCTCAGAATGGCCGTTCTTGAAGAAGATGGTTCTCTTTTTAGACTTGATGGAGTACAAATGGAAAATAATATTTTTTATGATAGTACAGAAGGTTATAGAAAATGTTTATTATGAAACATAATTAGAGGATGAACTAATGATTAAAAATGATTTTAATTTAATCGAAGATCCATGGATTCCCGTTGCACAGATTGGGCTCGTCAGCCTTCGAGATGCCTTCAGCAATCAGGATTTATCAGCTTTAGGTGGGGGTGTGCTAGAAAAAATAGCGATAATGAAGTTGCTTTTGGCAATTGCGCAGGCCGCATATACACCTCGTGATGATGATGATTGGTTAAAACTTGGATCTTCCGGTTTAGGGGAAAAATGTCTTTCTTATCTTAATCAGCAAAAACCATTTTTTTATCTTTATGGTGAGCGTCCTTTCCTTCAATTTCCTCAAGTAAAAAAAGCTGAAATTAAACCTTATTCTATCCTATTCCCGGAAATAGCAAGCGGCAATACGTCGCTGCTTTTTCATTCTCAGGTAGCTCCAGCCATAACAGAGTTGGATGATGCCAAAAAAGCTTTGGCGCTGCTTGTTCAGATGTCTAGCTGTTTTAGCGGAAAAAAGGTTGATGCGTCTGTCGTCCTTTCCCCTGGATACGCTAAAAGTAAAAGTGCAAAAGCAGGGCCAGCTCTTTGTTCTCTTGGGCTTTTGCATTCGTTTTTTACTGGAAAAAATATTCTTGATACAATTTGGTTTAATATCTTGACTTTGCAAGATATTTCTCAAGACAGGACTTTTACTGCCGGCATAGGCACTCCCCCTTGGGAAAAAATGCCTGCCGGTGAAGATGATGAGATCGCTAGGTCCCTCAAGCAGAGTCTGATGGGGCGTCTTGTGCCTATGGCGAGGTTTGTATTGCTGGAGGATAATGGAGTTCACTTCGTAGAAGGAATTCAGCACGATGATTATCTCCATGGAGGGGTTGTTGATCCGAGCGTGACGGCAGACTTCAGTAAGGCAAAGCCTAAAGTAGTTTGGGCTGATCCGGCAAAGAGGCCCTGGCGTTCTTTGACTGCGATGTTAGGATTCTTGGATAATGAAGGAACTTACGTCTGTCAGCAACTTAAATGGTGTCTCCCCAGGATTGAAAGCAGCTTAGTTGATAGCTTTGGAATATGGTCTGGTGGAATTCGTTTAAGTAATAAAGCTGGTGAGCAATATCTTACAGGCGATGATGATGTGGTAGAATCAGAAGTTTCACTACAGAGTTCGTGGTTAAAAGAGAACTCTAATTTGTTGTGGATCAGTTTTGTAAAGACTGCTATGCAAAAAATAGAAAAAATAGCGCAAGCTATCTACGCAGCTGTGAGGGGATATTACGACGAAGCCAAGCTGGATAATGCTGGCGAATATGCGCAGCATGCTGTGCAGGATTTTTGGCAGGAAGCTGAAGGTTTTTCTCAGAAACTTTTATATGCTTGTGCCAGTGATGCAAATGCTTGGAATGGGGATAATCGCGGAGGAGATGAGGGGTATCAAAAAGTGCTTATTAGTCTTCGCAGTCGCGCCAAAAATTGCTATGTAAACGCCTGTCCTGATGATACAGCTAGACAGCTTGAAATTTTTGTACGACATTTCCCGAATCTTGGTTTTGAAAAATCAGCCGCAGTTTAGAGGAAAATAGAAATGCCAGAAAATAACAGGCAAAAATTTTTCATTGACTGGGTCCTCGATAACAGCCAAAAAGATAATGGCTTTTCAGCGAAGATGAGAAGGGCGGATAATCCTGATCAGGAGTATTATGCTCTGGGTATTCTTTGTGGTTTCGGTATCTATAGAAAATGAATCGGAACGTCTGCCTTATTCAGTTGTTGGTGCAGCGATCTGTCGCGCACAGCTCGAAAGGGATGGTTCTTTAGGCCTTGGTAAGGCTCTCCGTATTTGCGAGAGTCTGAAGGCTTCGGAATCAGGTGAAAAGGATTCTGATATTGATAGTCCGCGTCTTCGCAGATTGCTCTCCTGTAATAATATACAGGAACTTTGTCGTAGCCTACGCCCTGTGCTCTCTCTTATTGCTTCTAGAAATGTTTCATTGTGCTACTCGAAACTTTTGGAAGATATTTGTCGATTTCAGTACGACTACGCTCGTCAGAACATAAAACTTCGTTGGACAAGAGAATTTTTCCGTCGCTCAACGGATGAATCTGCGACGGAAGGGGATAAATAAAATGCATTTTTTGAGTCAATATCAGTTGACTATCTCCGAGTCTCGTAAGTTGAAGCTTTATGATAGCTACTCTGTGCACAAAGCGGTCTTTACTTTATTCGAGGATGTCCGCCTTGGAGATAGAAAAAAACCGAGCGGCGTATTATACGCCGATAAAGGTATGAGAGGAGGGAGGAGAACTATCCTGATCCTTTCGGACAGGAAGCCTAAAGAACCTTCAGCTGGTGGCATTGCTGTTCGGAATCTTCCAGCTCCATATCTTGGGTATAGTGCTTATTCTTTTGAACTTGTCATTAATGCAGTGAAAAGGGATTCAAAGACCGGCAAGATAATTCCGATTAAGGGGAGGCAATACATTGCCGAGTGGTTCCTGAAGAAAAGTCTCTCGTGGGGGTTTTCCGTGCCTGAATCTTCGTTTATGGTAGCGGAAATTGGAGTTGATCAATTTCGAAAATCGAATTGCCTTGTTACTCTACAGAAAGCAAAAGTGACAGGCTTATTAGAAGTCGAAAAACATGATGTTTTTGTTAATTCTGTGTACAATGGAATTGGACGGGGAAAGGCCTTTGGATGTGGCCTGCTCCAAATAGTACCTGCTTATTAAAGGAGATAGTTATGAAGAATTCTAATCCTTTTGCATCGACTTTTATCGAGTTTCATATTCTTCAGTCTTTTCCTGTAACTTGCCTGAATCGCGATGATGTTGGTGCACCGAAAAGTGCTATTGTTGGTGGAGTTTCAAGGGCTCGCGTTAGTTCTCAATGCTGGAAGCGACAGGTGCGTCTGTCTCTTCACAATTTAGGTGTCAGCCTTGGAATAAGGACTAAACAGCTTAGCATGTTGCTCTCTCAAGCCTGTGAAAAATTGGGAGCTGCAACTGAAAAAGCTCAACAGTGCGGTGAGATTATTGCTAATAGTTTAGCTAAGGATACCCTTCTTTTTGTTTCTACAAGTGAAATTGAACGTCTGGCATCATACGCGCAGGAGAGAAATTTTACTTTCCCCGTGGAAGTAAAGAAAAACAAGAAGGATGAGGAGGGCGCTGATGTAGTAGGTAAACTCTCCAAACCTGAAATGTCTAAGTTAAAAGCCTGTTTGAATTCCCAAAACAAGGCGGCTGATGGGCTTGATATTGCTCTTTTCGGTCGAATGGTAGCCCAGGAACCTAGCGTCAACATTCAGGCAGCAGCAGCTTTTTCCCATGCGATCAGGTAGTGTAAAGAATCTTTCGCACTTTTAAAAAATGCAAATGGCTCGCCAATCGGTTAAAGTTTTGTGACCAACCAAACTTCCGACAGGA
>URBN01000004.1 GCA_900546145.1 uncultured Desulfovibrio sp.
CCCAGGGGGTCAGTTTTCGTTCGTTTAAGGGGTTAACTATACTTTCGCCTTACAATCTGATCCCGCTCCGCTTGCCAGAACAAGGAAAAATCCCTACAGAAAAACCATTAGCGATCCCGCAGTCCGGCAGATGCAGGGACACAGCCGGCCCCCCCCACCGGGGCTTTGGGAACCGTGAGACGGAACGGCCTTCCTGCGGCCTTTTGGAGAAAAGAATGTCCGATATCCTTAATAAGAATAAGGCCCTCAAAAAACTCCTCGATGCCAGCCTTGATGATCTTTGCGCCAGGGAAGGACTCGAGCGCAGCGTCATCCTCAATGGCATTTCCGAAGGCACCATGGTGCTTCTTGGCAATCCCTGTCACAAGAATGTGGAACCCATTCTTGTCGGGCAGCCGGCCGGCATCAAGGTCAACGCCAACATCGGGACTTCTCCCCTCTGCAACAGCCCCGAAATGGAAATGAAAAAACTGCACGCCGCCGTGAAAGCCGGCGCAGACACGGTCATGGATCTCTCCATAGCCGGTGATCTTGACGCCATCCGCAGGGATATGCTCGCCGGAACCAGCATTCCCCTGGGAACCGTACCCATGTACGCGGCGGGTGAAAAGCTGCTCGATGCGAACCGGGAAATTTCCTCTCTCCAGCCTGACGAACTCTTTGACGAAATTGAAAAGCAGGCGAAGCAAGGTGTCGATTTCATGACCGTCCACTGCGGCATTTCCTACCGCGGCGCCCGCATGGGAGCTGACAAGACCCGCGTTATGGGCATCGTTTCCCGCGGCGGTTCCATGCTGGCCCGCTGGATGCTGGAAAACAAGAAAGAAAATCCGCTCATCGACGGCTTTGACAGGCTTCTTGACATAGCCCTCGAATACAACGTCACGCTGTCCCTTGGTGACGCACTCCGTCCCGGCGCCGGCGTAGATGCCGGTGATGCCGCCCAGATGGAAGAAGTCATTAACCTCGGCCAGTTGCAGCAGCGAGCCCTCGAACGCGGCGTGCAGTGCATGATTGAAGGCCCCGGACATGTCGCTCTCAGTGCTGTAAAAGCACAGATCCAGTCCATCAAGATGCTGACCCATCACGCCCCCCTGTACGTCCTCGGACCGCTTACCGTGGACAGCACTCCCGGCTATGATCACATTGCCGGTGCCATCGGCGCGGCTGTGGGCGTCACGGCCGGCGTTGACTTCCTCTGCTATCTTACCCCCGCAGAGCATCTCACGCTCCCTGACCTCGATGACGTCAAAGCCGGCGTGCTGGCTTCGCGCATCGCTGCCCAGGCTGGAGAAGTAGCCCTCGGCACACCCAGGGCCCTGGCCCGCGAAGCAGCCATGAACAAGGCCCGCCGGGAACTTGACTGGGAAGGCATGAAGAAGGCCGCTCTGGATCCTGAAATGGTCGACAAACGGCGCATCCAGCACCACGATGAAAAAGTGTGCGCCATGTGCGGTAAATTCTGCGCCGTCAAGATGCTCAAGGATACAAAAATCATCTAAGCTCTCTCTGAGCTACGCCTTTTCCGCCCGGCAGCAGAGGGATCCCTCCTGCCGGGCTTTTTCTGTATGCCGGGAATGAAGTATTCTGATGGGTGAAAATCCCGGGACTGCCCTGACAGCCGGAACGTCACAGCCGGACACGATGAGTGTCCGCCGCGGGATGGAATCGGAAGGAAGGAGCAGACCGGAAACCGATAACTGTCCGGAAAATTCCGCAGGGAAATACAAAACAGGTAACCGCCGTGCACCGGACGGTGCACACAGTGAGAAGCTCTGCCCAGAGCTCCTTCCTCCCGCTTGTCCTGCAGGAAAAATCTTCTCAGGTATCTTATGTTCAGCTGGTTTTTGAAAAAAAAGGAAAACGCTGGTCAGCCCTTCGCTGTCCCCGTGCTGACGGAAAAGGGGCAGGCTGCAGCCGAAGTTCACTCTCCCGTGAAAGGCACCGTCCGGATTCTGCTGATTCCAAGGCGCATCAGATCTTTCAGGATAAAACTGCGTGCAGAAGACCCCGTTTTCAGTCTGGAATACCCTCTTACTTATCCGCGGAGGGCGCTCTTCGACGATCTCAATACGCCGGGCGGACGTCTGCGGGTCTTCCTCGAAAAATTCCTTTCTTCAGCCCGGGATACGGAAATCACTCTGCCGGAGACCATCTTTATCGGTATTTCCGGCGTGTCTCTGTTCGTAAAGCGCACCGGCTTTCCGGACGGAGGCCTTGCCGTGCGCGATATGTGCAGGGAAGGCAGGCTCACGGCTGAATTCACCCTGGCCGGCAGTAAGGCCAGACTCTTCGCCTCACAGTCCGGGGTGATCATTTATGACAGGGAATCGGCAGGCGCTGACAGTGCACGGCTTCTGCGCAGCTACCTTCGCTGGCTCGCGGGCAGGCTTCTGCCCGCCTACGTTCTTTCCGACGCCTTCCCGGAAGAACTCAGAGACAGGCTGAAAAGCGTGAGCGTCACAGACGCAGGGACCCGCCTCGGCAGCCTCTCGAAGAAGACCGGCAGCGCAGGATACCGCATGCACCTCAGCTGGCGGACAATCCTCCTTCCCAGGAAGCTGCTCCGACACCTCGTCTGCCACGAATTCACACACAGCCTCGCCATGAATCATCAGCAGGAGTTCTACACTAACCTGGCCCGGCTTTCCCCGGACTGGAAAATTCTGGAAAAAGAGCTGGACCGCGCCTGGCTCGCCCTTCCGCTGTGGAGCAGGGGAAAAACCCCTCCTGTCAAAAAAATTTCAAAAAGATCTTGACGTCGTTAATAATATTGATTACTAATAAGCTCACGAAAGGCAAAGAGTTCACTGAGAAAACAAACTGCATAAGCATACAAACTTTAGGAGGATCACTATGAAATCTCTCAAGGGCACCCAGACTGAAAAAAATATCCTCACCGCTTTCGCCGGTGAATCCCAGGCCCGCAACCGTTACGACTATTTCGCCTCCAAGGCCAAGAAGGACGGTTTTGTCCTGATTGCCGATATCTTCACTGAAACCGCCCTGCAGGAAAAGGAACACGCCAAGCGTCTGTTCAAGTTCCTCGAAGGCGGCGCCGTTGAAATTACCGCCGCTTACCCTGCCGGCGCCATCAAGAGCACCGCTGAGAACCTCGAAGCTGCCGCTTCCGGCGAGAACGAAGAGTGGTCCAGCATGTACCCCACTTTCGCTGACGTCGCCGAAAAGGAAGGTTTCCCGGAAATCGCCGCCGTCATGCGTAACATCGCCGTGGCCGAGAAGTTCCACGAAAAGCGCTATCTCGCCCTGCTCAAGATGGTGAAGGACGGTACCATGTTCAAGCGTGAGCAGGAAACCGTGTGGCGCTGCCGCAACTGCGGCTGCCTCGTCCGCGGCAAGGAAGCCCCCGCAGTCTGCCCGGCCTGCCATCATCCCCAGGCCTACTTCGAGGAACTCAACTACGCTTTCTAACCCAGTTCTCTGAAAAAATTCCGGCATAGCCTTTGCCCGAGGGCGGCGCCGGAAAGATTCTGACTGTACCTTCCCGGGGGATTACATCCCCCGGGATTTTTTGTGTCTTCCGGCCTGGGAATATTCCCGCACGGGCTATCCAATTCCACGCCCGAGGTTGCAAAAATTTTTTATAATACATTGAAATAACATGCAAAAAAAGTAAGGCGCTCCCCCTTTGAGGGGCCGCGCCTTTTTTGCTATGTGTACCGGCACCGCTCAGGCAGAAATCCCGGAAGGGATGCAAGCCCCCCTAATCCATCTCCCGGAAAGAGAGATACATATATAAGGATAGAGTATGCCACATCTGTTTACCGGCCGCCGTCTTCTTATCCTGGCCGTGCTGGCTGCCGCTGCCTTCCTTGCCTACCGTTTTATCCCCCATGGAGGCAATGGCCCCAGACCTGAAATGACCTCTCCTGTGCGCACGGCGAAAGCCCTGGCTCAGGACGTCCCCCATTACCTGCAGGGACTCGGCACGGTACAGCCCTACTCTGACGTCCTGGTCACGAGCCGAGTGGAAGGACATCTCATGGCCATCCACTTCACGGAAGGTCAGCGAGTCAGGGCCGGTGATCTTCTGGCCGAAATCGACCCCCGGCCCTACAAGGCAGCCCTCTCGAAAGCGAAGGGCACGCTCGCCCAGGACAGCGCGGAGCTCGCCAACGCCCGTACCGACAGAGACCGTTACGCCGGGCTCGTGAAAAAAGACTTCGTGGCCAGGCAGACTTACGACACGCAGGCCGCAAAGGTGAGACAGCTTGAAGGCACTGTGGCGGCGGACAAAGCCTCCGTGGAGTCCGCAGCCCTTGATCTCGCCTACAGCCGGATCACGGCTCCTGTCTCGGGGAAACTCGGCCTGAAAAATTACGATGTGGGCGCTCTCATTACGGCCAACGACAGCACAGGGCTTGTGCGCATTACCGAAGTGACACCCTGCTACGTGCTCTTCACGCTTCCCGAAAGAGACATTCCGCTTGTGACCAGAGCCCTGCATGAGACAGAAACCTCCACCGGAGCATCGGCCAAACTTCCTGTTGAGGCGTGGAGCCGCGATCAGAAGGAACGGCTTGCCGAGGGAAGCCTCCTGACTGTGGATAACCGCATCGACACATCCACAGGAACGGTACGTCTCAAGGCTGTTTTTCCGAACACCTCTGAAGCGCTCTATCCCAACGAATTCGTCAATGCCCGGCTGCGCGTCCGTATTCTGAAGAACGCCGTCACCGTACCCCCGTCAGCCGTTCAGCTCGGATCAGACGGCTCCTTTGTCTTTGTGGTCGATGACAGCGGCACAGCCCGCCGCCGCGAAGTGAAAACAGGACTCTCAACCGGCGCCATCACTGTCATCGAATCAGGGCTCAGCGCCGGAGAAACCATTGTGATGGACGGTGTCGACCGCCTGCGCGACGGCTCAAAGGTCCGCATTGCAGCGACGGCCGAAACCGTGCGGCTCGCCGACAATAATTCGCCCCTGGCTACGGAGAGCGGGCCTGACGAAACAAAAGACAGCGCTCCCGCACAGAATACAAAAGGCGCTGAACAGCCATCCGGGAAGGGACTGCCTTCTGAAAAACCGGCCAGACCCTAGAGTCATGCAAAGGTGAGCACGTGAATATTTCCCGTCTCTTCATTCTGAGGCCCATAGCCACGTCCCTCCTCATGGCGGCCCTGTTCCTTTCCGGCGTTCTGGCCTACCACTATCTGCCCATCGCTGCCCTGCCCCAGATAGACTACCCCACTATCCAGGTTCAGACCTTCTATCCCGGCGCCTCTCCGGAAGTCATGTCCCAGGTGGTCACGGCTCCGCTTGAAAAGCAGTTCGGCTCCATGCAGGGCCTCAAGCAGATGAGTTCGCTGTCAACGGCCGGATCCTCCGTCATCACGCTGCAGTTCGGCCTCACAACCGAGCTCGATGTGGCTGAACAGGAGGTTCAGGCCAGCATCAATGCGGCGAATTCCCTTCTGCCCAGTGATCTGCCGAACCCGCCGGTTTACAACAAGGTCAACCCCGCAGATCCGCCCATCATGACGCTTGCCGTCACGAGCCGGACCCTGCCCATGACAAAACTCGAAGATCTGGCTGACACGCGGCTCGCCCAGAAAATCTCGCAGATTTCCGGCGTCGGCCTCGTGACGCTTTCCGGCGGCGAAAAGCCTGCCGTCCGCATTCAAATCAATCCCAAAGCTCTTGCCAGAGCCAATCTCACTCTGGCGGACGTCCGATCAGCGATCTCCAGCGCCAACGTCGACGCATCAAAGGGCAGCCTTGACGGCCCCATGCGGTCCTCGACCATTGATGCCAACGATCAGATGGAGTCCGCCGAGGAGTACGCCCAGACCATCATAGGCTATTCCAACGGCGCGCCCATACGGCTCAAAGATGTCGGAGACGTGGTCCACGGCGCGGAAAACGCCCTGCTCGCGGCCTACACGGTGCACAGCGGCAGCGCGGATCAGCAAAAGCTCCGGCAGGCCATTGTCCTTTCCGTGCAGCGCCAGCCCGGAGCCAATGTCATCCAGGTCGCCAACGCCATATCCAGTAAACTGCCGACCCTCCAAGCCTCTTTGCCCGGAGCCGTTGACGTGGAGATCATCACAGACAGGACCTCCACCATACGCGCCACTGTCGAAGACGTGGAATTCGAGCTTCTGCTTTCCATCGTCCTCGTCATCGTTATCATCTGGGTCTTCCTGCGCAATGCGAGGGCCACCATGATCCCGGCCATGGCTGTCCCCCTGTCCCTCATCGGCACGCTGGGGGTCATGTATCTCGCGGGCTTTTCCCTCAATAACCTCACGCTCATGGCCCTGGTCATCGCCGCCGGCTTTGTGGTCGACGACGCCATCGTCGTCATCGAAAACATCTCCCGCTATATAGAGCAGGGCATGAAACCTGTTCAGGCCGCCATCGTCGGTGCCGGCCAGATCGGATTCACCATCATTTCCCTGACCTTTTCCCTTGTGGCCGTACTCATTCCCCTTCTCTTCATGGGGGACGTTTCCGGACGTCTCTTCAGGGAATTCGCGATCACGCTGGCCGTTACCATTCTCCTCTCCGCGGTCATTTCCCTGACCCTGACGCCCATGCTCTGCGCCGTTCTGCTCAAAGCCAGAAGGAAGACGCCCCGGGCCGCAGCGCCGGAAGACAGCGCCAGTCAGACAAAGAAAACCTTTTTCCCGAAGCTCCTCGGTTTTTATGATACCTGCCTGCAGGCCGTCTTCCGTCACCAGCGCCTCATGCTGGGCGTGGCTGTGGGCAGCCTCGTGGTGACCGGACTTCTTTTCGTCATCGTGCCCAAAGGCTTCTTCCCCATTCAGGACACGGGCATCATTCAGGGCGTGGCCGAAGCGCCCCAGCAGACATCCTTCTCCGCCATGACAAAACGCCAGCAGCAGCTCGCTGATCTCCTTCTGAGCGAACCCGCGGTGAAGAGCGTGGCCTTTTTTGTGGGAGTTGACGGACAGAACCCCGGCGTGGCTACCTCACGACTGACCATGGAGCTTGCCCCGCTTTCAGAACGCAGCGAACGCGCGCCTGATTTCTGCCGCAGGCTCATGAACCGCGCCGCCGACGAAATTCCGGGCATACGGCTCTATCTCAATCCCGTTCAGGATCTTACCATCGAGGATCGCACCTCCCGCACCATGTATCAGATCACCATGGAAGCGGTCTCCCAGACCGAACTCGACACCTGGGAGGAAAAACTCAGAAAGGCCCTGTCCGCCCACAAAAACGTAGAAGCCGTGGCAAGCGACCACATGTCTCCAGGCACCATGCTCTATCTGAACGTCAACAGGGACACAGCAAGCCGCCTCGGCATCAGCATGGAGGACGTGGACAACGCTCTCTACGATGCTCTGGGGCAGCGCCTCATTTCCACCATCTTCACGCAGACCAACCAGTACAAGGTCGTCCTCGAAACCGCACCTCAGTTCCGCCAGGGTCCTCTGGATATCGAGGCCGTGTACGTGAAATCTTCTTCCGGAACACCTGTTCCCCTGACCGCCTTCACGACGGCGGAGGAGAGGCCGACTCGTCTCAGCGTGAGCCGGCAGGGGCAGTTCCCCGCCGCGACGCTCTCCTTCAACGTAGCCAGGGATTCCCATCTCGGCTACGCCGTGGCTGACGCCCAGCAGGCCATCGCTGAAATTGGGGCTCCCGATTCCGTGCGCATCACCTTCCAGGGCGCACTTCAGGCCTTCCTCGGATCTACCAATAACGAGCTCTGGCTCATCCTTGCCGCCATTGTCGTGGTCTACATCGTTCTGGGTGTCCTTTACGAAAGCTATGTGCACCCCGTGACGATTCTCTCGACCCTGCCTTCAGCCGGTATCGGCGCTCTCCTCGCCCTGCTCCTCTGTGATATGGATCTCGGCGTCATGGGCATTATCGGCATGCTGCTCCTCATCGGCATCGTCAAGAAAAACGCCATTATGATGGTCGACTTCGCACTGGAAGCAGAGCGGAAGGAAGGCAAAGACACTCTTTCAGCGATCCACGAAGCCTGCCTGCTCAGGCTGCGCCCCATCCTCATGACCACCATGTGCGCACTGCTCAGCGCCCTGCCGCTCATGCTCGGTACCGGCATGGGTTCAGAACTCCGCCGGCCTCTGGGCGTCACCATGGTCGGCGGCCTGATTTTCAGCCAGCTTCTCACCCTCTTCACAACGCCGGTTGTCTACATCTGGTTTGACCATTTCACGAAGAGAAAGAAGCAGCGCGGAAGCAGACCGGTTCCTGTTCCCACAGACGAAAGGACCGGCGGGAGTGCGCAATGAGCCTTTCCGACAAGATACGGGCGCTCCTGTCCGGTCTGCTCAGGCCCTACCGGGGCCTGCCCCCGCAGATCCATGATAAGGCCGTCCAGCAGGACGAAACCGATTCTGGCAATGAGACGGATGACGGGGGCGATGCGCTTCTCAAATCCATAAAGCCCAAACGCTTTGGTCTTGAAGTGCTCCCCGCCAATCCTTCTTCCATCTTCATCCGCAGACCCGTCGCCACGACCCTGCTGACCATAGCTCTGGCCCTGGCGGGAGCCGTAGCTTTCCGACTCCTGCCCATCGCTCCCCTGCCGGAAATGGACTTTCCGGTCATCTTCGTGAAGGCGAACCTGCCCGGAGCAGGTCCGGAGTCCATGGCCGCGACCGTGGCCACGCCTCTCGAACGCGCACTCGGACACATAGCCGGCGTCAACGAAATCACCTCCAGAAGCTCCCTCGGATCGGCACAGGTGATCATGCAGTTCGAGGCCTCCCGCGACATCAACGGCGCGGCACGTGATGTGCAGGCGGCTATCAACGCGGCCCGTTCCACTCTGCCGACCATGCCGTCCAATCCTACCTACCGCAAGGTCAATCCGTCGGGAGCCCCCATTCTCATTCTGCGTCTCACATCGGACACTGTTCCCAATTATGAGATGTACGATGCCGCAGAATCCGTGCTCTCCCAGAAAATCAGCCAGATAGAAGGCGTCGGCGAAGTCAATATCGGCGGAGCAGAACTGCCGGCCATCCGCGTGGACGTTATCCCCGACGCCCTCACGCGAGCCGGCCTGACCATGAGCGACGTCTCTTCCTGCATCAAATCGGCCAACACATTCATTCCCCACGGATTCGTCGGCAACAACTATCACTACTGGATCATCGGCAACAACGATCAGCTGAAAAAACCGGAGGAATACGCAGACCTCATCCTGACATACAGGGACGGCGCCGCCGTCCGGCTCGGCGACGTCGCTAAGGTCTCGAAGGGCCCCCAGAGTACCCGGGCCATAGCCCTTGCCGACGGAAAGCCCGCCATCCTTCTGATGGTCTTCAAATCCCCCGGCGCGAACGTGATCTCCACTGTTGACCGCGTCAAAGCCCTTATTCCCAGCATGCGCCAGTGGTTACCCGAGGATGTGCATCTCGACGTGGGTATGGACAAGTCCATCACCATACGCGCCTCGCTCGGAGAGGTGGAAAAAAGCCTGCTCCTCTCCATGGCCCTGGTCATCCTCGTGGTTTTTCTTTTCCTCCGGAATACGCGGGCAACGTCCATCCCCGCTGTCGCGGCTCCGGTCTCTCTCATCGGCACATTCGCCGTCATGTACGTCTGCGGCTACACACTGGACAATCTTTCCCTCATGGCCCTCACCATAGCCACCGGTTTTGTGGTGGATGACGCTATCGTTGTCCTCGAAAACATCGTCCGCCGTCTGGAACTCGGGGAAACACCGCTCCGCGCCTCCCTCAGGGGATCGCGCGAAGTCTGCTTCACCGTCGTCTCCATGTCCCTTTCCCTGGTGGCCATCTTTATCCCCATTCTCTGCATGCCGGGGACGCTCGGCAGCCTGTTCAGGGAATTCGCCGTTGTCCTCTCAGTGGCCGTGCTCATTTCCATGGCCGTATCCCTGACAACAACGCCCATGATGTGCGCTTCCCTGCTGAAGGGAAAGGCGGAGGTCGCGCTGGAACATGAGACGCGCGCTTTTTCCGGAAAAACCGGTTTCAGAGGATTCATTGAGCGTCTTTTCGGCGGGATAGGCCTGCGCTGGGGGCAGATGCTCGACAGTCTCCGCGACGCCTACGTGAGGAGTCTCAACGTTGTCCTGCGCCACCGGAAGCTGACCATGTTCGTCTTCGTTCTGGTTCTCGCCGGCAACGTCTGGCTCTACATCGTCATCCCCAAAGGATTCTTCCCGCAACAGGACACAGGCATGATCATGGGCGGCATCCGCATGGATCAGAGCCTTTCCTTTCAGGCTTCGGAACGCAAGCTCAGGCATATTCAGAGTATCATCCGGAACGATCCGGCTGTAAGCAAGGTTTCCTCGCACATGACCGGAGGCCGCGGCAGCAGCGGCATCTTCATAACGCTGAAGCCGCTTAAGGAACGCGGAGTGTCAGCCCAGCAGGTCATCGACCGGCTGAGACCCAAGCTCCTCTCTGTCCCAGGAGCACAGATCTTCCTCCAGCCGGATCAGGATCTGCGTATGGGAGGCCGTTCTTCGCGCAGTCAGTATCAGTATACGCTGCAGGGGGACAGCATCAGCGATCTGCGTGTCTGGGGACAGAAACTCAAGGATGCCCTGTCAAAGAACAGCATACTCACCGATGTGGACAGCGACCTTGAGGAACGGGGCCTTGAAACCATGCTCACCGCCAACCGGGACCTCATGTCACGGTACGGCGTAACCATGAAAGACTTTGACAACGCTCTTGGCCTGGCTTTCGGTGAAACCCAGGCTGACACCATCTACCATGCCAGAAACCAGTACAAGGTCGTCCTGGAATATGACTCGCCCTGGCTGCAGGCCCCCGACTCTCTGGAAAAAGTCCATCTTCCTGGCCGGGACGGACTCGTGCCGCTGAAGAGCGTGGCCGATATCGGTCCGGGCTTCAGCGCGCTTTCGGTAAACCACCAGGGACAGTTTGCCGCAGTCACCATCTCTTTCAACCTCGCCAGGGGACATTCTCTTTCCGAGGCACAGACCATCATTGAGGATACCTGCGCATCTCTCGGAATTCCTGAAAACATCTTTGGAAGCTTCCAGGGCAACGCCAAGCTCTTCGCCGACACCATCAAAACCGAAGCCATTCTCATCTTGGCGGCCATTATAGCCCTGTATATTGTGCTTGGCGTACTCTACGAAAGCCTCATTCATCCCCTGACCATACTCTCCACTCTGCCTCCCGCGGGCGGCGGCGCACTCATTGCGCTCATGCTCTGCGGCAAGGAATTCTCCGTCATCGCCCTGATAGGCGTGCTTCTGCTCTGCGGCCTCGTGAAAAAGAACGCCATTCTGGTCATCGACTTCGCGCTCACTGCAGAACGTATGGAACACAAAAACTCTCTGGAGGCCATTTCCGAAGCCTGCCGGCTCAGGTTCCGTCCCATCATGATGACGACCTTCGCAGCCATGTTCGGCGCCGTTCCGCTGGCTCTCGGACAGGGAGACGGCGCTGAACTGCGCCAGCCTCTCGGCATAGCCATCGTGGGGGGACTGGCCGTAAGCCAGCTGCTGACACTTTACACCACACCGGTCATCTTCCTCTGGCTTGACGGCGTAAGCAAAAGAATTTCGGGCGCCCTCCTGCGCCGCCGCTACGGCACGCGCAGGGCAAAACTCATTCTCGCCATCCGTGAAGGCATGAAGGCCTGAGCAGCATTTCTCCAGGCAGCAAAAAAAGAGGGCAGGCCGGAAACAAATCCAGTCTGCCCTCTCTGCGTCTGCCAAAGATTTATATATGATGTTTACAGGTTTCGCGGAGATTCTCCCGGCGTTTTCTGCTGATGCATACTCCGGCTGATGGCCCTCTCGAGACGCCAGCGCGCGAAAACCCCGTGATGGCCCAGAGGCTGCGTCCGGGCCGTCTTGGGCATAATCACGAAAAAGACGGAGCCGATGATCACTGCGCAGGAAACAATAATGCCCGGAGAAATCATTTCTCCGCCGATAAGCCAGCCGAGGACGATGCCGATAACGGGATTGACATACTCATAGGATACGGCCACTGAGAGCGGCGCATTCATCAGCAGCCACATATAGGCAGAGTAGGCGATGAGCGAACTGCCAACGGTCAGCCAGGAAAAGGCGATGATGACGGCGGGACGCAGATTTTCCCAGTGCATGCACCCCTGCTCTCCAAGAATAAAACCGATAAGAAAACACTCGAGCCCGCCAAACACAAGAAGCAGACTCGTCTGCTCGAGAGGATGCATTTCCCTGCTCAGAGAATGCTTTTTCATGATAAGCGAACCGGCGACCCATCCGATGTCGGCAAGAATAAGCGCGAGACACCCGAGCAGGGGATACTCCCCGGTATCCCCTCCGCGCTGGAGCCAGCCGAGAGCAATGATGCCGCAGGTTCCGGTGAAAAGCCCGAAAATCTGCAGCCCTGCAGGCTTGGACTCGCCGGCGAAAAAATACCCGGCAGCTATCATAAGGATGGGCGTGGCGCTGCTCAGAACAGCTGCCACGGATGATGGAATCTGGGTCTGCCCGAGTCCGACAAAACCGGAGGCCACGGCCACCATGGGGAGTCCCTGGAAAATCAGTATATTTAAAGCCCTGCGGGTGGGACGTGTCCAGTGGCCGAGCAGCATGAGGAAAACCATGAGCAGGACACCCCCTCCAAGGGAGCGCCCGCCCGCGGCAAAAAATGGCCCCACGACCTCGAGCGTCAGCTTGTAGCCGATAAAGGTTGACCCCCAGGTGATATACACCAGAAAAAGCATAAAGAAGATATGCAGGGCTGAAGGTGTTTTTTCTTGCATTGCCATGCGTCTCCAATCCCGAGAACATACCTGGACTGCCGCATTCGGGGGATGGGCAGAGAGGATCCCGTACCGGGCCTGGCACAGGCAGGAGCTCTTTTGCCACACGCCCTGCCTCTGTCAAGGTTTTTCAGACTCTTCCGTTTATCCTGTGGATATGTGTCTTAAATCCCTTTTCTTGTCCACAAAGGAAAAATAGCTTATGATGGAAATTGTTAAACTTCAGAATGACTGGGCATTATCTGAAAGATGTTTTTCTTTTCACTATCACCCTGTCCCTGACAGGCGAAAATCGTCCTGCCCTGGTTCACCAATCGGATCTTATGGCGGAGGCCCTTCATGAGTGATTCAAAACAAGTCGATAAGGGGTTGGACAAGTTCCTCTCCTTTATGAGCCGAAAGGGCCTTAACATCACAGCGCAGAGAAAGCTCATCGCCCGCGCCTTCTTTGAATTTCCGGGACACCATACTCTTGAGGAATTCTATCAGCATGTTCAGACCCTCGATAAGAGCATCGGCCAGACCACGGTGTACAGAACCGTCAAACTCCTCTGTGACGCGGGGCTTGCCAGAGAACTGCATTTTACCGATTCGGCCAAATTTTACGAAAACCTGGTCGATGGAGCCCACCATGACCATCTCATGTGCGTGAAGTGCGGAAGGATCATCGAAATTTATGACAGCCGCATCGAAGAACTGCAAAAGGAAATAGCGAAGAAGAACAACTTCACGCTTCTGGGCCACTATCACGTAATGTATGGGCTGTGCGAGGACTGCCGCAAGGCCAGGGATGCGGGTGACAGCCAGCAGCCCAACCTTCCCCCCGAAGCGTACAGATAATGTTCATGCAGAAGAGGGCGGCTCCCTGAAGGAACCGCCCTCTTACCATATACTCTTATTTATTCCTCTGATTCCCCGCCAGCGTCATCTGCGGGGTACCCGCATTTTCTATAGGCCTTCAGTATAGCCAGAGCCTCATCTTTTGTCGGAACTCTCCCCCGGCATTTCTCGTTCTGGAGGCGGTTTTCTGGGCAGTACCCGAGCTGTACGCAACTGGGGCCAGAGCCACGGAAAAGATCCGGAGCGGCCTTCACGCAGAGTCTGCGCATCTTGTTGGCCAGATCGCGTATCTCATCCTGGGCATTAAGGCAGCAGCGTATGGAAAACCAGTCTCTGAGGGCGTGGGCATTCATGCCGATAATGGCCTTGAACTCCGTGGCCTGTGGCTTGAGATATCTGAGATCCTGCTCCGGCAGGTGCGCATCCAGGCCGGCCTCATACCACTGGCGGGAAAGGTCTGCGAGCTCCCGGCCCGAAAGTCTCACCTTCTCGTTGTTGGGAAGCGTGACCTCAGCCGTAAAATCGGCTATATTCCGTGGATAAACTACGGAAAAAACGCGTTTGCCTCCGAGTTCCGCGCGGCCTGACTTAATAAGGTAGGAAGCCATGCGCTTGCGGACAAGCTGAACCTCTGTGACCCGTGAATAGCCCTCCACGCCGAACAGGAAGTAATCGAATTCCAGCGCTGCGCCGTGGCCGCTGTTCAGAATATTGTCCACAATCCTTTTCGAATAGGGGGACGCGATAATCTCGTCCAGACTGCGCTCGGAGCGTACGAAACGGGCCGCAATATCCGTATAGATATGGCCGCCGCCGGCCAGAAGAACGACACGGCCCTGACCTGTAAACTGTTCTTTCAGCATGCAAAATCCTCTCTCTCGCTGCATGTATACGGGCTTGGGCCAGGGAATGCAAACAGGCAGGGGAAAAACACTAAGTCATCAGAAAAGCGGAAAATATGTGTTTTCTGTCAAGATTTTTCTAGATTTTTTCTGAACATTTTTTCATCAGAAAGGGATGCCGGAAAGCAGGTCCCGGCAGGAGAAAAACACTTCCGTACAAATTTTTTAGGCCCACAGAGCCCTCCAAAAAAATATTTCGGCTCCCACCAGAATCATTTTTTAGCTAATTAGTCGAAATCATGAGATAAGTTTAAATAAAATTTTTTGTACGAGGCCTAAAGGGTAAAAATTTTTTGACGATAAGACTTGCATAAAGCGGTTAACCCGTTTATCTTCACGCGGCAGGGGGAAGAATACCCTCCTGTTAAGACCCGAAAACAAATCCGCACCGCAAGGTGCAATCCGAAAGGAAGGAAGGTTTATCATGAAGAAACTCGCCACACTCCTTATCGCGGCTGGTCTCGTGTTTGGTGTGTCTACCGGCGCCAACGCTATTGATTTCAAGGCGAAGGGCCAGTGGATCATGAGCTTTGATTATGGTCAGCACGGCAACTTCACCGGCGGCAACGGCCAGACCGGTTACAACAATAAGGAAGACGAATTTGAAGCCCGTCAGCGTATCCGCCTGCAGTTGGACGCTGTCGCTTCTGAGGCTCTCTCCGGCACTGTGTACTTCGAAATCGGCGACACCACCTGGGGCGGCGCTGGCAAGGGCACTGAAGGTCAGGGCTCCGGCGGTGCCATGGGCGCTGACGGCGTGTCTGTCGAAGTCAAGCGTGCCTACATCGACTGGATGGTTCCGGACACCGACCTCAAGGTCCGTATGGGTATCCAGGGCATCCAGGCTCCTTCCTTCGTGCTGAAGCGCGCTCAGTCCTTCGGCGATGATGTGGCCGGTATCGCTCTGTCCTACCAGTTCAACGAATACGTCGGCGCCACCGCTTTCTGGGCCCGTCCTTACAACGACAACTTCGCCGGCTACAACAAGAACAGCAATAAGAGCTACAACAAGTCCTACATGGACAACATCGACCTCGGCGGCCTCTTCATTCCGCTGACCTTCGATGGCGTGAAGATCACCCCTTGGGGCATGCTTGCTGGTATCGGCCCGAATGCTGACCGCGTGGGTGAAGACTACTTCGCCGGCAGCGACTCTGATGTCTGGGGAACCAGCATCGGCAAGTTCCGTCAGGGCATGCTCCCGGCCTTCGGTGTCGTTGGCTCCGATGGCAGGACCGTTCATGACATCAAGCTCAGCGAATACGGCACCGCGTGGTGGGCTGGCGTGACCGGCGACATCACCTACTGGGATCCCTTCCGTGTGGCCTTCGACTTCACCGCTGGCGGCGTGAGCTACGACGAATCCCGTCTGAACCGCGCCGGGTGGATGGCCGCCCTGCTCGTTGAGTACAAGTTTGACTGGGGCACCCCCGGCATCGTCGGCTGGTACGCTTCCGGTGACGACGACGACCTCGGCAACGGCTCCGAGCGCCTGCCTACCCTGTCCACCGGCATGTCCGATAACGACCTTTCTCACTTTGCCTTCGACGGCAACCCCTACATCGCCCGTGAAGGCACCCTCGGCAACAGCATGGCTGGTACCTGGGGCGTCGGTCTCCGCGTGAAGGACTTCTCCTTCGTTGAAGACCTCAAGCACACCTTCCGCATCAACTACATCGGCGGCACCAACGACCACAACATCCTGAAGAAGCTCAACAGGGCTACCGGTACTTGGGTTGCCCCGAACCAGGGCGGCGTGGGTGTTGAAAACATGTACCTCACCGACCTCGACTCCGCTCTTGAAATCGGCCTGTACAACGAATACAAGATGTACGACAACTTCAAGATCGCCCTCGACGCCAACTACGTTGCTCTGTTCCTCGACGATGGTCACAAGACCTGGAAGTACTCTGCCATGAACGGCAAGAGCCGCGATGTCCGCGATGCTTGGAACGTCAACGTTTCCTTCGTGTACGAGTTCTAATTCAGACTGCATCGTTCAGGCTTCGGCCTGAATGTTTAAAGGGAGAGCCCCGGAAGGGGCCCTCCCTTTTTTCGTCTTGCTGAACATTTCCGGGGCATAAAAAAACCGCCCTCCTATACGGAAGGCGGTTTATAGCAGTGAAAAGAAGTCAGACCTAACGACCCGTTCCCTCGGGACCAAATCTCGTATCCAAGGCCTTATTGTCTCCGGGCTTCAGGAAATAGCCGTCACGTGTCACCTCGGGCTTCCCCATCTTCAGAAGTTCACCGACGCAGACGAAACGATAGCCCTGCATCTTAAGCGTTCCCACAACGTAACGCAGAAGCTGAAAAGATCCTTTGGGGACCAGATTGGCGTGAAAAAGAAGTATGGAGCCTGGCTTCACCATCGATGCCACATGGCGCCCCTGTTCAAGATTCGCGTTGTTTCCGCCGGTCTCAGCTACCACATCCCACTGTATGGCTCTCAGTCCGAGCTGTGCCACAAGCTTCAGAGATTCGTCATTACAGCGTCCGTACGGGAAGCGGAACAGCTGAGGCAGCTGAGGCGGATCAATCCCCTCAGCCCCGTCACGTGAACTTTCTCGTATGGACTGCTGGCGCAGCTCTTCATATTCAGCCTGCGTGAACTGAATTTCCTCGCGCATGCGTTCGGGGGGCATGATCCCGAAATTGCCGTGAGACCAGGCATGATTACCAATCTCAAAAAGAGGATCACGCATTATCTGTTTGACCCTCTTGGCGTGTGTCCGCATCCACTTTCCGCCCATGAAAAGCGTGGCCGGGATGGACTGATCCTGCAGCCAGCCCACGATATCAGCGTCAAACCCAGTGGTCAGTGTGGCCAGCTCGCAGAGGTCAAACGTGAGGGCGCAGACTTTTTCTCCGCCCGGTATATCCACCCTGCGTACAACGTTTTCCATGTCAGCAGGCAGCGGTGGCAGCTTTACTGACGGTTCTCTCTGCAGCGGCGGCCTGTTGTCATTCGGTATGGCCCTGCGTCTGTCCGCGGCCGCTATGGGAGGAATGCGCAGGTCGCCTTTATTGTCCCTGTGATAGGACAGGCGGGATTCATAATCTCCTCCGCCTGGAGCAGGAGAATCCATGCCGGCAAAAAGATCGGCGGCTCTGGAAGCAGGCGGCTCATCTGCCGCCTGAACCGGCTGGAAGGTCACAAAAGACGATACGGCAAGTGCCAGCGCCATTCCTGAAAGTCCGGCCTTCACACGCCTATAATCCGGCCTGAAAAGAGGTTTCATATTGACTCCTGAGCACGGGGAAACATACGCCGTGACGGCCTCCCCATGGCCTCTTCAGCGTATCAGAACTCTCCGAGCCTTTAAATACGGCACAGCCCCGGATCCGGAAACGCGGTGCTTCCGGTGAAAAAAATTCCCTCAGACGTTCAGAATTTTGACCGTCTGAGGGGTTCTGTTTATGACGTAATCCGCCTGAAGCTATTCAGCTTTGGCTTTGTTATGCTCTGCGACCACCTTGTCGACAACAGGCTTGGGCGCTTCTTCATAATGGTCAAACTCCATAGTGAAGAAGCCCTGACCGCCGGTCATGGAACGCAGATCGGGAGCGTAGCGCAGGACTTCGCTCATAGGCACGTTGGCTTTAAGTTCAGTCACGCCATTGGCGGAATCGGAACCGATAACCTTGCCGCGTCTGGAGGAAAGGTCGCCAATGACGTCGCCCATGCTTTCATCGGGAATAGAAATGGTCAGAAGAACGATAGGCTCGAGCAGAACAGGCTTCAGCTGGGCCATGGCGTTCTTGAAGGCAAGGGAGCCCGCGACCTTAAAGGCCATTTCAGAAGAATCCACGGGATGGTAGCTGCCGTCGTACAGTTTGACCTTGAAGTCCACCACAGGATAGCCGGCAATGTATCCGCGTGCGGCGGCTTCCTGAATGCCCTTGTCTACAGCGGGGATGTACTGACGGGGAATGGCGCCGCCCACGATAGCATCCTCAAATGTGTATCCGGATCCGCGGGGAGCACCCTCCATCTCAATCCAGCAGTCACCGAACTGGCCGCGGCCGCCGGACTGTTTCTTGTGGCGTCCCTGAACCTGAACCTTGCCCTTGAGTGTTTCGCGGTACGGAACCTTGGGATCGTTCAGGACAACATCCACCTTGAAGCGGCGCTTCGCACGCTCCACGGCAAGCTCAATATGAAGCTGTCCCATACCGTACAGAAGAATATCACCGGTTTCGGCGTCGCGCTCGAGACGCAGGGTGATATCGTCATCCGTCAGTTTCTGGATGGCGCTGAAGACCTTTTCCTCGTCGCCCTTCTTACTGGGCGCGATAGCGAAGGCGATGAGCTGCGGCGGCAGCTCCGGCTTTGCAACCTTAAACGGAGCCTTGGGATCGCTCAGGGTATCACCGGTCTTCGTTCCTTTCAGCTTGGACACGGCCACAATGGAGCCGGGGCCGACCGGCTCCTTGCACGCAGTCACGGTCTTGCCGAGTACGTACATGAGGCCGCCCATACGTTCAGGTTCACCTGTGGTCATGTTCTGAAGCGTCATATCTCCGGAAAGGGTGCCGGTGAGAACGCGCAGGAGATAATAAAGCTGCCCAGAAACCGGATCAGCCAGCGTCTTGAAGACGAAGGCGGCCACAGGCTCATCCGGAGAAACCTTGTGCTTTCCGCCGTTGGCGTCCACCACGTCGGGACGCTCGAGCGGCGAGGGAAAGAGAGCGTCGATGGCTTCGAGGATAGCCCTGCCGCCCTTGTTCTCCAGCGAGGAACAGACGAGCACGGGGAAAACAGTACCGGCCATCACGCCCTTGCGCAGGCCTTCAGAAAGCTCTTCCTGAGAGAGGCTGCCTTCGTCGAGATATTTTTCAAGCAGATTTTCATCGCTCTCGGCGATATTTTCCACAGCCACGTCGTGCAGAATCTGGATATCTTCCGCAAGGGCGGCAGGAACCTCGCATTCCTCGAGGGCGCCTCCATCCTTAAAGCGGAACCCCTTGCCGCCGAGGACATTGACGTTCCCGACAAATTTTCCGCCTTCCATAATGGGATATTCAAGCGCGACGGGTTTGACGTCCAGCCCCGAAATGCTGTCAAACGCCATCTGGAAGTCAGCGCGGTCGCGATCGAGCTTATTGATGACGATGATAGTGGGAAGATTGTCATTCCGGATCTTCGCCCAGAAATGTTTCGTCAGAGGACGCACGCCGTCTACGGCATCGATGACGAACAGCGCACTGTCAACACCCCTGAGCAGATACTCGAGATCCCCCGTAAAGTTGCCGTCGCCGGGAATGTCTACAAGAAACTGACGGCCTTTGTTCCAGGAAAAGGTGGCCGTGCCGGGCTGAATAGAACCGCGGCGCTTGATTTCTTCAGGCTCGTAGTCGAGGCAGGTGGTTCCTTCCTCGATAGCTCCCATACGGTTGATGGCGCCGGCGTTGAAAAGCAGCATTTCAGCAAGGGAAGTTTTGCCGCAGCCGCCAGTGCCCACAATGGCATAAGTGCGCTGCATATCAAGAGGGGTTGGCATAATCATACTCCAGGGTTGACGATTTTCTGAAAACTCTACGTTTCCGCCGCGCAGGCTCATCAGGAACCCGCGCATTTATTCTGTCACTCCGGTGTGGAACGCCCGCGCTCTGCCGTACGCCGCCCCGGAATCCTTTCTGCTTCGGGCGGGTACAGGACGCAGGCGCTCTGGACCAAGCAAACATGAGGCGGTTTCCTGTGATGTGCGTACCCAACAGGGAACTCCAAACGTTTACTTTTTCACTTTTAGTAACAGTATACGCCTGCCATAAAAAAGTGAAGAGCCGTAAGCCCGGAATCGTCACATGTCTCTCATCTGCTCCGAAAAACAGGAAGCGGCCGGGAACGAATCCCCGGCCGCTTCCTTCAGAAAAAAACGGACGCCCCGGCTAAAGGCCGGGCCTAAACGTATCGAGATGGCGGGTGCTGCCTTCCTGGCGGGCACGGGCCTCAATGAGCTGCGCTGTAATAGAGACTGCTATCTCCTCCGGCGTTTCAGCTCCGATGGGCAGACCAATGGGAGCCGTCACCCGGGCCAGCTCCTCATCGCTGACGCCTTCCTTCCGTAATTTGTCATAGACCATGGCGATCTTGCGCTGTGATCCAATCATGCCGATATACCCTGCCTTTGTCTGCAGAGCCTGGCGGAGAACCTTTGCGTCAAAAAGATGTCCGCGGGTCATGATGGCTACGAACGTATTTCCATCGAAATGAAAATCCCTGAAGCAATCCTCGTATTCCGGGGAGACCCGGGTCAGGGCCGCCATGGGGAAGCGGTGAGGATTGGAAAATTCCTCACGATCGTCAATGACGGAAATCATGAAATCCGTGCTGGCGGCAACCTTTGCCGTTGCCAGGGAGACGTGTCCGCCACCGGCGAGTACGAGACGAAACGGAGCGATCCAAGGTTCGATGACAAAAGTCAGCTTGTCAGACGTCGTGATAACACACGGCGAAAGCAGGTCACCCTTCTCCTTTTTCTCCCTGATACGGTCGCGGAGCTCGGCGGGCAAAGGCCATTCCCCGGCATCCATTCTGCACAGCCTGCGGGCGTGCGGCGCTTTCTCAGGCACAACGCAGAACATGGCGTCACCCATGGCGGAAGCGATACGCAGACGCTTGAAAAGCACGGACGTTGGGCTGTCAGGCTTCAGAGGCTCAACGAAGAGACGCATTCTGCCTCCGCAGATCATGTCCGACTTTGCCGCATCGCTGTTGGTGAGATCAAAATCCACGAATTCCACGGCATCGCCTTCGAGAACACGCTTCCCGGCCTCAATGGCCTTTGCTTCCATGGCGCCTCCGCCAATGGTTCCCGCCACAATGCCGTCGGGGCCAACCAGCATGGAGGCCCCAGCGTGCCTCGGCGATGAAGCGCTCTGCTCAACAACGCTGACCAGAGCGGCTCTGCGCCCAAAATCCATTTCTTTGCAGATACTTTCCAGTATCGACATATGATTCCTCTCGAGACCTAACGGTTTTCCAGAAAAACAGAGCAGGCGTATTCCTGGGGAATACGCAGCACATCCCTGAGCGGCAGAGCCAAATAATCCGCCAGGATGGCACGGTTCAGACCGGCGTGACCGACCACGACCAGAATGCCGTCCGGATAGTTCATCCTGAACCTGGCGAGAGCCATGATGGCCCTGCGCTGCACCATTTCAAAACTTTCTCCGCCGGCGGGAGCGTAGCCCGCCAGATCGGCCACGCGCTCATCCAGAGCTCCCGGATAGCGCTTCTCGACTTCTTCTTTTGTCAGTCCTTCCCATGCGCCCAGAGAAATTTCCCTGAGGCCGCGGTCGGCGATAACAGGCATTTTTCCTCCGGCAGGGCGGAACGCCCGGCGCAGCATATCCGCACACTCGATGCCGCGGGACAGATCCGAACAGAAGAACGCTTTCGGCGGTGTCTTGGCCAGTTTTTCCGCCATAACCTCAGCCAGACGGGCATACTGCCTGTGTCCAACCCCGGAAAGGGGCAGGTCGCGCTGCCCCACAAAGCGCCTCTGCTCGCCGCGCACGATGTCACCGTGCCTGAGAAGCCAGATTCCTCTTTCCATCATTTCTCTCCTTTCCCTCAGCCCTTCAGGCCTTCCGTCGCGCCGTCGAGATCCGCTGATTCCTGAAAATCCGGTCTGCCGTGTGCCGCAGGAGGTACAGCCATGGCGCCAAGACTCTCCACGTAGTCCTTCTCCGTCAGCACGGCCCGCGCTGCGTCAGCCGGATTCACGCCGGTCTCTTCCGCTATGCGCTTCTCCAGAGACATGGCATGCGCAAGACGTTTCTTTATGCCTTCCAGAGCTCCCGGACGACTTCTGAAAAGTTCCAGCTTCTGTCCGAAGCGCTCCTTCAGGGGTACATACCTGGGACCGTAACAGTACTTGTCCGCCAGATAGACAATCTCACGCTCACTGACGCGCTTTTTGCGGCTTAAAACAAGATCACTGTGACTCTCCGTCATCCAGGCCAGTTCGGATAGTCCCAGTCCCTCAAGGTAACAGGCTCCGACTGTTTCATGACGGCGGTATCCTTTGCCAATGTCATGCACAAGCCCGCCTGCTTCGGCGAGATCGGGATCCACCTCTCCGCCCGCCGCACGGCAGGTTCCGGCTATGGCCCTGGCCGCCATAGCCACAGCGCGGGCGTGCAGGAATCCTCTGTACGGACAGCCGGAGATCTTCAGCAGGCGCCTCGCCTCGTCAGGCGAAAGCCGCGCTCCGATCCTTTTCATCTCCTCAAGCTCGCGGGGCGGAATGCCCATTGCGGAATACACAGTACAGTCATCAGCTGTATCCGTTTCCCTGAGGAGAGGAAGTGAATGAAAGCCTCTTTCCCCTTCTTCTGCGAGCTCAAGCAGCGTGCCCCTGTCCAGAATGACGGGCCAGCCGGGCACGACCTGCTCTCCCCCTGTCATGGGTCTTCCCAGAGGACGAATCCCCGCGCACGGGGCAGAGTCCAGCCTGGCAGCGGCAAAAGCACGCATGAGAAGAAGGATACCGCTCGTGCGCACCAGAGGAAAAGCGGCGGGATGCACCAGGACAGCGTCACCGCCGGCGAGGCGCAGAATGTCCTGCCACAGTGTCCGGCCTGGCGTGCGGGGAGAGACGACAAAGCCATCGCACTCGAGTTCCCAGGTGAAGGCCTCGGTTTCGCCACGGCCTGTGAACCGTCTTTCTGATCCATGCCAGCCGCTTCCAAGAAGAATGGGCTCGAAGCCGAGTCTGCGGTACCGCGTGGCCAGCGTATGCGCCCAGGAATACACCCAGGCCGCCACATCGCCGGAATTGGTCAGCAGTTCCTGCTCTTTCCGCCGGTTCAGCCCTGAGGCGAAGGCCATGCCGTCGAGCCCCAGTGTTATAATGACGCTGTACACGGGACGCCGTCTGGCGGGCAGACAGGTGTCCTCCGGGAAACGAAAGACATTGTGCTGCTGGGACACATCAGCATGCCTGAAACCGGCTGCCCGGCTCTCATACACCGCATCCCCACATCCGTCGGAAACATTCCGGAAACCGCTCTCTGCCAGCAAAATACCTTCTTCCTTCATCAGCATGACCCCTGTTCCAGCTTCTCGCTCCCCTGCACGGTTTTTCCGAGCGGCGGATGAAAACGCAGCCCCTTCCGGGGATGGACGATGTCCCGCGTGCCAGGGGCAAAACGGCCGGCAATGGCTCCCAGACGGGAGTACGGGCTTCCGCAGGCACAGGGCCGGGAGACGAGATACGCTGCATCGCCCGTGCGGTAGCGCACAAGAGGCATGACCGGCTGGCGCAGCGTGGTGAAAACGAGCTCGCCCACAGCAGTGCGCCCCGTTTCCGGATCGATATCCAACACCCTACCCGTGAGAGGATCCACGATTTCACAGAAAACGTCCAGATGCCGGATGTGATACCCGTCATGGCAGTTGCATTCCAGAGCGAAGCCAAAGCAGCTCTCCGTGATACCATAATGATCAATAGAAGCGACACGCCAGACATCTCGCACTCTGGCGGCCAGGGAGGGATCGCACCAGTCTGCGCTGGTAAGAAAACTCTGCAGCCCCGCAGGCGGCCGATCCGGAAAGGCTTTAAAAATTCCCTCGAGCTGCTTCGGCGACAGCACCAGACTGTGCGGACGCAGTTCATTCATGCGGCTGATGACAGCCCCGGTATCAGCACCCGAGGGCATGGCCTCCACACGTGTGCCTCTCCGGTTCAGTCCCTGTCTGAGAAGATCGGCAACGCCGTCAGGACGCTCGGATCCCGGCAGACAGACAAGGAGCGTCTCACCCGGCGCCACAATCTGGGCCATGCCGCTGGCGAAGAAGTCTGCAGTGCGTCTGAGGCATCCCGCGTCGAAGGCAATGCGCTTGGGCGTACCAGTGGACCCTGATGTGGGCAGGGTCACGACGCGGTCGGCACTGTCCTGGGAACCGCATACGAAGCTCCGGTAGTCCCTGCTCAAATCCGCAGATGACGTAAAAGGCAGACCGGAAAGGAGCGAACGTATCTCCCTGGTAAATACAGTATCCCTTACTTCACCGAAGTCCTCTCCGCACAGGGCCTTTTCCGAGAGATCCCGCCAGAGATCAAGACAGGCCCGTGAAAGAGCGCTGATACGGTCTTCCAGGCCGCTGAAGCGTTCTCGGTAAAAAGACGAAGCCTGCACGCGCCTCATGACACGGGCGAGAAGAAGCCCCTGAAGAGCAGCCAGCCCGGAGGACGGGAGATACGCCCCCGGAGCAGCGAGCCAGGACGCGGGGATTTGGGAACCGGGTAACGTCCCGTCCGTGACAAGGGATTTCAGAACGTCGCCGGCCTCCAGAGCCACGCGGCTGTCCTGAAAATCGATGCCGCCTGCGTCAGTGTAGCGTCCGGGCCCGTTCGTGCCGCGCAGTTCTCCGGCCAGGGCGGAAGAGAGAACCCCCATTACGACTCCTCTGCCGGCCTGTCCTGTTTTCCTACAGAGGCCTGATTCGCTTCCGCCCGGCGTTTTTCCTCAAGTTCGTCAGCGAAGCAGTGTGGGCAGAGGTGCAGCTCTGCGTACTCCTTTCCGAACTGCTCGATCATCATTTCGCGTTCCTGCGGGTTATCGCAGGGGAGAATACCGAAATGACCGTTTTGCTCACCATTGATACCGCATTTGGTGGAAAGCCGGCTGGCCGCGTGAATAGTGTTGTCATCACTGTTGATCAGAAAAATTTCTCCCAGGGCGGGATTCACGAACATACAGATCTCCCCAGGTTCCGGCCCTGAAGCTGGAACCTTTATTGAAAAAGATAATCTATCAGCCGAAGCAGGCAAGGACAATCAGATCCAGCCCGGCCCCGCTGGCGTGCCTATTTCATCCCCGGCACATCAAGACGTCCCGGATACAGGGGAATTCCGTCCGTGCTCGTCATGTTCTGGGCGCAGAACGGAATGATGCGCCCGTCCGGGCGCACAATATGAATGCAGCAGTACCTGAGCCGTTCGATATCGAGGCTCAGGGCATCCTGGAACGCCATTCCCGAAAGCGTAAAGAGGCGCTCTTCCCTTCTTTTCGTGAGGAACGAGGAGAACGCGTCAGCAGTGCCAGGCTTCCCGCAGCAGGAGGTTGCCTTTTCAGGGCGTGCCCACTGCCTTGCGATGAAGGCCTTGGTCATGCGCGATCCTTCGGCTGCCTCTATGGGACCGCTGGGGCGATTCCCGCATATCTCCCTGCCCCCGCTTTCAGATTTCAGTCCGGCCCCTGTGCGCGCATAGACTGCGCTGAAACTGCAGAGCGAATGCTCACAGTGCGGCGGATGAAAATCTTTTCCGCTGATCCATTCCGGCGCCTGACTGGCCAGGGCCTGCATAACATGGCCAAGCGTGAAGCGCTCTGCCCCGAGGAGCCCCCAGGGAGTCCGACCAAAGAATGAAGCCGGCTGCACATGCAGTCCGCGAACAACAGGCCCGCGCGCTACGGCATCGCGGAGCAGATCCCCGAGATCGCCGTCATTCACGCCTTTTACGACTGTAGCAACAAGCACCACACCGAGTCCCGCGCGGCGGCAGTTTTCGAGGGCCGCTTCCTTGATCTCCCTGAGCCCCGGAATAACAGTGCCGCGGAGGCTCTCCAGATGATCCTCCCGGAGGGAGTCCCACTGCAGATATACGGAGTCCAGCCCGGCGTCAGCCAGCATTCCGGCATAATGGGACTCCCTGCCGAGGCGTACACCGTTGCTGTTCACCTGTACGAGAGGAAAGCCCAGAGCCTTTGCTTCCCGGATGATATCCGGGAGGTCATCCCTCACAGTAGGTTCGCCGCCGGAAAGCTGCACATTACACCGTCCCGATTTTTCAAGAAGGCGGCGCAGTTCCCTGCTCACCGTCTCCCGCGGCGGATCCGACGGCAGGTTTCCCTGTCCGGAAGACGCATAGCAAAGCGGACAGGAGAGATTGCAGCGCATGGTGAGCTCAAGAAGCCCGTGGCAGGTATGCTGGGCGTGCACAGGACAAAGCCCGCAGTCATAGGGGCACCCGTTCGCCACGTCCGTCTCCGGGACATCCGGATACGAAGGCGTCTTGTCCACGCGCCAGCTTCCAAAGCCCGGAATATCCGGGGCCTCTTTCCGGGAGGGCCAGATCAGGGCAGAGAATGTGCCGTGCTCGGGGCAGCTCCGGGTCAGATAAACAGCCCCGCCGTCATCCTCTTCATAATATGCGGGAAGACGTCGGAGGCATCTGGGGCAGAGCCCCTGTGTGTCGTGAAGACGCCGCATGCTTTTCCCTCCACAAAAAGGTGCGGGAGCTTAACACTGACAGAGTGCGCTGCCCGCACCATGAGCAAGAAAGCTATTCCGCCACATTGGCGGTAATATCCAGGCCGTAGCTCTCGACAAGCTCGCCGATCTTCACCCAGCAGTCAGCCAGAAGATCACCGCAGGCCACAGGATCGGGGACACCGTCCTCTCCTTTCCGGGCACCAAGCCCGGCCGCCACCTGCGGGCAGGTGTATCCGCCGTATTGCGCAGTACGTTCATAGAACCATGTGGCGTACTCGTTGAGCAGGGGGTTCAGCATCTGGTGGGGCACCTCTTCTTCCGCACCCTTGCCGCAGAGCAAAGCCAGCACACATGCACCACCAGGCAGGAGGCCGCAGTGCCCCTCGGAGTGGCCGATGCCATGGCAGAGTCCCTGAAGGGAACGCACCAGCGCCGGATTTTCCTCGCCACGGGCCTGCAGCATGAGCAGCATCAGAAGCTGGCTGCAGCAGTAGCCCTGGCGCACAAAGGGCAGTACATCCATCAGTACGGGGTTCATAACATTTTCTCCTTGCGGGCCGGAGGCCCTTTTCTCATCCTCCTTTCAGTGTATTCCCCGCATGTCCGTCTGTCCAAAAAATTCTTATTTTGTCCGGTAGGCCGCCAGCGCCGGCAGAACAGCAGCCACGAGCCCTGCGCCGAAGGAGACCAGAACCAGCAGCAGTTCCTCACTGCCAATGGTCACGGGAATCAGTATATCCGTGCGGCCGGCCAGATACCTCGCGCAGCCAAGGGCCCCGCCCCAGCCAAAAAAAAGACCGAAAAGACAGCCCAGAACTACCCCCAGGGACGTCAGGCACCAGACGGTCAGAAGAAGATAGCCCGGACCTGCACCAAGCACGCGCAGACGCATGAGAAGCGGGCGCCTCGCCTGAACACCGGTTACGGACACAAGCACTACGCCGGCCAGGGCTATACCTTCGGAAATGATGGCCATGAGAAAAAGCAGATCACGTACGCCGCCAAGATCGGAAAAGAGCGACGTCAGAACCTCCCCCGTGAACACACCCTGCAGGGGAACCGTGCGGCCGGCCTCATCAACGGCGCTTTTCTGCGACCAGAAAGAACGCAGCCTGTAGGCGTCAGCCACGCCCACAGGTTTTATAACCACACAGGCGATGCCGGGAAGCTGTCTGCCCTCGTTCAGAACGGCGCCGGCTGGCTTCTCCATATCTTCATGGGGCAGGAGACCGTGCAGAATCCAGAGCGTCTCCACGGGTACGAGAACAGCCTTGTCCCATGCGCTTCCAAGAGCCTGAAGACGGCCCACAACCGTAAACGAATGGGACTCATGCCCACCCCTGCTGTGTCCGTGCTGCGGCGTGATATGCTCCCCGATATGGCTGGGAACGGACGCACCGACCACGGCTTCACCCGGACGGGTGAAGATCCGCCCTTCCGCAACGCCGCGCTTCCCGCCGAGCGTTACAAGATCGGCAGATGTACCGACCACGGGATAGCGGCCCCAGCGGTCTCCGAAAGCAAGTGGCGCGGCCCAGGCCGTCCCTTTACTTCTCCGAACCTCGCCGAGAAGATCACCAGGAATGAGTTTCAGTGTATTTTCTCTCAGATAGACGCCTGAAAGAACAAGATCCGTGGCGCTTCCCTGGGCACCGATGATGAGATCAAAATCATCGCCCGCCCTGGCCGCGCCGGCGCGCACCGCCTTCTCAACGCTTGTTATACACACGCCGGAACCGATGGAGAGGCCCAGGAGGAGCGCGAGGGCCAGAAGACTCCATAGTCCCTTTCTGGCTTCCGAGAAAACAAGGCGCAGAGGATTCATATGCCTGCTCCCTTCTCCGTCCGCTTCCCTCCGTTGACGCTGAGATGCCCGTCATCAAGGTAGAGACGCAGTGAAAATCTTCCCGCAATGGAGGGGTCGTGCGTCACGCAGAGAAATGTCGCCCTGAGCTCACTGGCAAGATCCAGAAGAAGATCCATGACCACGCCCGCACTTTCCCTGTCGAGACTCCCCGTCGGCTCATCGGCCAGCAGGATGCCCGGACGGCGCAGCACGGCGCGAGCGGCGGCTACGCGCTGCTTTTCTCCGCGCGACAGACGGCGCACATCGGCCCGGGGACGCACGCCGAGGACATCTAGAAGTTCCGCTGCCCTGGCCCGCAGACCTGCCGGAACCCTGAAATGCGTGAAAGTCCACGGAAGGAGTACGTTGTCGAGTGCGTTCAGAGAATCGAACAGACAGAAATTCTGGTAAATCCAGCCGATGTGACTGCCGCGCCAGGCGTCCCGGCCTGCGGCTGGCAGGCTTCCTATATCGAGCCCGTCCCAGCGCACGCTTCCTTTATCCGGCAGCAGGATTCCGCTGATGAGGCGGAGAAATGTCGTTTTTCCCGTTCCGGACGGGCCTTCGAGAACAGCCATATCTCCAGCTTCCAGGGAAAATTCCGGAATATCGAGGACCCGGCGCTTCTGTTTTCCGCTTCCCGTCTCTCCAGCGAAATCCACGCTGATACACTCAAGGCGCAGCTTCTCCCCCATGGATTATTCCCCGCTCATGTGGAATTCGGCGTCACGCAGCCTGAGCTGGCTCACAAAGCCCGTTTCCTCATCCACCTGTGAACCTGTTTCAAGAACCCCCGTGACCGTAATCCCGGTATTGTGCTGCACAAAGCGCTGCTTATCCTTCAGAAACACGACGATGATATTGTCTGGCCAGTCCGCGTCGGACGAGCAGAAGGGGCACAGAGAGACGGGTTCGCGCGTGAGCACGAAGAATTTGGCGTCAGCCTTGAGCGGAGGCGCCATAAAGCCGTCAAAGCGGACGCGCTTCCCTGCAAGTTCCTTCACTTTCGCGGTGAAGGAGAGTCCGAGAGGGCCGCCGGTGTACAACTCGTCAAACCTGAGTTCAGGCAGTCCGCTGTCCCTCGCGGCACAGGGCAGACCTGGCAGGACAAAACTGATGACGCTCAGCAACAGAAAAATAAAACGGAGCGGTATATGGCAGAACACGGAGAGTTCCTTATGACAGAGCAGGCGCCACGGAAACCGCAGATTTCCGGTGGCGCCTGCCGTTATGCATATATGAAGGCTACTTTGAAGCGAGGTTCATGGCCTCGGCAATGATTCTGAACACCTCGGTGCTGTTCAGGAAGCCGTGGAAGGCTTCGGAATTCGGCCCCTGGGCGGTAACGACGAGGTCATCGATGGAATGCACGCCCTGAGACTCGTTATGCGGCAGATTACCAACGCGCAGGATGGCGCCGGGCACATCCTTGTAAGCCTGGTTTGCCACGTAACGGCCGTTTTCATCCTTGATGGCCGGCACATTGGTACCTTCCATATGCGGACGGAAAGTCTCGTAATAATCCGGGAAGGCGCCAAAGAAGACGGCGAGGCGCTTCGAAACATCAGGCGTATCCGGGTAGCCGTCGCCATCAGCATCCTTATAGTTAGGATATCCGGCATGCTGGTACACACCAACCTTGTCGCGCATGTCATCACCGGGCTTCGTGTCGTCCACGGTGCCGATGACGCTGATGGTGTGCGTATGGTCTCCGGTTACGATGAGCAGCGTATCAGGGTGCTTTTCACAGTATTTCCTGGCCTGAGCGACCACATGGTCAAACATGATTGTGTCGTACGCGGCCCGTTCCCAGTCCAGCGGATGGCTGAACTTGTCCACGAGGCCTGCCTCAACCATAAGGAAGAAGCCGTTGGGATTTTGGGAAAGGACGCTCAGGGCGGCTTCCATGGAATCGGTCAGATCAGGCTGATCGGGGAACCGGGACACCGTGTTTTTCTTGAGAATTGCGCGGTCAAGGTGTCCGTCCATGTTACCGGTGTGGAAGAGACCGAGGAGACGGCCGGGTTTCTTGGCGAGGGCGTTTCTGAGCTCTGTCTTCGTGCTGACAACGGTATAGCCGCTGTCCCTGAACTCCCTGATGAAGTCCCTGTCATCCTTTCGCTTTGAACCGGGCGTGGTTTTGGGCATAAAGTAGGCAGAACCGCCGCCGAGGATGACCTCGGGCTTCAGATTGTAAAGCTGCTCCACAAGGGCGGCCTTCTCGGCGCGGCGGCGGGTGTGACCATACACGGCGGCGGGAGTGGCATCTTCGATTTCGGCATCGGACACCACACCTACGGAGCGCTTACCGACACGGCGCAGAATTTCGGTAATATTTTCCTGGCGGGGGTCGTCGAAGGGATCTTTCGTGCGGTCGCAGTATACGCCGAGCGCGTTTACGCTCGACTTATGGCCCGTCATGTAGGCGGAAGCGGTATTGGCTGAGTCAGCGGCAATGGAGTCAACGCTGCAGGTACCGAGGAGGGCCATATGCGGCATATCGTCCATGGCCAGGGAACCGTTGTACTTGCCGTTGGTAACGCCCTTTGAGAGCAGACGGGCAGCCGTACGGTGCCCGACGCTCAGGCCGTCAGCGATAAGGAGAATGACGCTCTTGGCGCGGGGTTTGCCGGCAGTACCATAGACATCCCATTTCGCTTCAGTCCTGCCATCTGGCGCTTCAGCCGTCACGGTATACTTTCCGGGGGCAAGATGCGCGCCACGCAGGAGGATGGCAGAGGCTCCGACTCCGGACTCTTCGGGCACGAACTCGGGCTTTCCACCCAGAACGCTTTCCGCAGGCTTACCGTTGATGAGGACTCTGACGTCTTTCTCATTCACCTTTCCGTCGAATTCGACCTTGAAGTCAAAGCGGGAACCGGCGAGAAATCTCGCCGTATCAACGGGATAAATGGAAGGGGCAGAATAGACACTGCCGGCGTATATGAACGCCAGCCCCAGAGCGGCAGACGCCGCCAGAACCGCACTTTTGTGCATGAAAACACCATCCTTGTTGCGAATAAACCACTTCACCCAAAAAAACGTTCGGACGTCAGAAACAACGGAAAAAACTCCCTGACAACGGCCTGCCGGAGGACCCCCTCAGGAAAACTTTCAGTCTTTTCCACGATAACCGCGGCTTTTGACAGAATGGCGTCTGTTCTGTGTCAACACTGACAAAACGGCTTGCTCCGCCGGCTCCGGCAGGATAGAAATCCCCCTGTTCCGATACTCTTTCAGACGAGGCCCCATGCTCTATCTTACCAATGACTCACAGGATCCGGCCTGGAACCAGGCCTTTGAGGAATACGTTTTTGACCATGTCACAGGGGATGACGTTCTCCTCATCTGGCGCAATGCTCCCGCCGTGGTCTGTGGACGCTTTCAGAACGCGTTCGCCGAAGTTTCCGTAGCCGAAGCCGTCCGCCGCGGCATCCCCGTCATACGGCGCCCCTCCGGCGGCGGTACCGTCTATCACGACCTCGGGAACGTGAACTACACCATTATCCGGGACGGTTCGCCCTATGACCGCGACTACGCTTCCTTCATCTCGCCCGTAACCGAAACGCTCCGCTCGCTCGGCATTCCCGCGAACCTGAGCGGCGAAAGCGACATCGCCGTGGACGGACTGAAAGTTTCAGGCAGCGCCCAGCGCGCCGCGCACGGACGCGTCATGCATCATGCCACTCTGCTCTACTCATGTGACCTTGACGCCCTGCGCACCCTCACCCGCGGACGAAGGGCATGGTTCATCACCAAGGGGACAGCCTCAAAGCCCGCTCCGGTCACCAATATGCGTGATCACATGGCCTCGCCTTTCGCTTCCGCTGATGATTTTCTTCACGCATTCACTGATGCTCTGACGCAGCGGTTCGGCGCCCATCACGGGGTTCTTCCCGGGGAAGCAGACGGAGACATCGCACGTCTGGCCCGGGAAAAATACGCCTCCTGGGACTGGACCTATGGCAGGAGCCCGGCCTTCACCTACAGCCGCAGCGCAGAATGGGGAAAAAACTGGCCGGGACAGGGAACGGTTCCCGCTGTGCGCGTCGCGTACGGGGCAAAAAACGGCGTTATCCTGGACGCGTCCTTCTCCCCCGAATGTCCGCTTCTCACGGAACGGCTCACCGGGCAGAAACTTGATCTGGACACGATCGCCCGTGTGCTGTCAGAATGCGGCATCGATGGCACTTTTCTTCCATTTCTCTTTTAACACCAAGTGAAGGATATTGTTTCATGTCTGAGACTCTCACCATGCCCAGCCTTCGTCCTGAAATGAAGTCCGGCGTTCTCGCTGCCTGGCTTAAAGAACCCGGCGAGGCCTTCAGAAAGGGCGAACCCATTTTTGAAATCGAGACGGACAAAGTTGTCAGCCAGATCGAAGCCGTCAGGGACGGCGTCATGGGGCGCCACCTCGTAGACGAGGGTGACGAGGTCGCCTGCGGATCGGCCATCGCTGAAATCGAGTAGCTGCCATGCTCAGAAAACCCGACTGGCTCCGAGTCCGCTTCAACAGCAGCGACGTGGCCCGCGTGGCGGATATCCTTAAAAACCAGCATCTCAACACGGTCTGTCATGCCGCCAACTGCCCCAACATGGGCGAATGCTTTCACAGGCGCACGGCCACCTTTCTTGCCCTGGGCAGCCGATGCACCCGCAACTGCCGCTTCTGCAATATCGACTGCGGAAGACCTGCAGCTCCTGATCCGGCGGAGCCGGAACACATCGCCGAAGCGGCAAAGGCTCTGAACCTCAGGCACGTGGTCATCACGCAGGTCACGCGCGACGATCTGCCCGACGGCGGCGCAACGCATATGGCCGCCATCGTGCGTACTGTCCGGAAGGCTCTGCCCGAAGCCACTATCGAGACACTCATCTCGGATCTTGGCGGCAGTGAAGAAGCGCTTTCAGTTGTGCTCGACTCGGGTCCTGCCGTCCTCAACCACAATATGGAAATGGTCCGCAGCCTCTTCCCCAAAGTACGGACCCAGGGTGATTACGACAGATCTCTGGGAGTTCTGCGCGCCGCACGCCGCCTCTGCCCGAAAACACTTATCAAAACGGGTTTTATGCTCGGTCTTGGCGAGACGGACGAAGAGGTCCGGACACTCATGCGCGACGCCCTCTCCGCGGGCTGCGATATCCTCACCATCAGTCAGTACCTGCAGCCCAGCCCGAAGCACTGGCCGCTTGTGCGCTACGCCGAACCCGACGAATTCGAAAGACTGAAGCAGGAAGGCCTCTCCATGGGCTATGCCGTCGTGGAAAGTTCCCCGCTTGTACGCTCTTCCTATATGGCTGCGGAAGCGCTCGACGAAGTACGCAGGAAACGCTCATGCTGATGCCGGAACGCGAACCCGAAGACTGCTTCAGCGCCTTCGGGCTGGAATACTACCTGGCCACTGAACACCTGCAGAAAGAACCCGTCTTCCTCTTCTGGAACACCCCGCCCACGCTTATGGTGGGCAAGTACCAGAACACGCTCGAGGAAATCGACAGGGACTTCGCGGACGCGCACGGCATCACAATCGTGCGGCGTATGAGCGGCGGAGGAACCATCTACACGGATCGAGGATCCTGGCAGTACACGTTCATCGTGCCTGGCAGCGGCTCGATCCATTTTTCCGAGTTCCTCAGGCCCATCCTCCGGAGCCTGAAGGCACTGGGTGTCCCCGCAGAGCTCAGCGGACGTAACGACATCCTCGCAGGAGGCCGCAAGTTTTCGGGCACGGCCCAGTATATGACCCAAACCGCCACCGTTCATCACGGCTCCCTCCTCTTCGAAACAGACATAGACCAGATGGTGCGCGCCACCACGGTCAAAGACTGGAAAATGAAGTCGAAGGGCATCAAATCCATCCATGACCGCGTGGTGAACCTGAGCACCTTCCTGCCCGGCATGAGCGGCGAAGAATTCAGAAGGCGTATGATTGAAGAAGTCTGCGGCAGGGATATCTCTGTTCTCAGACTCACAGACAGCGATCTGGCGCGTATAAGGGAACTCGGGAACACGCATTTCTATTCCTGGGAGGCCAGGTTCGGCAGAAATCCCGCATGCAGCATGATCCGCAGCGGGCATTTTGCCGGAGGCACTCTGGAAATGCATCTCGAGACACGGCACGGGCTCATCAGCGAAGTGCACATCACCGGCGATTTCTTCGCCAGCGTTGACGCTGAAACCATCGAACGTGTTCTTACCGGGCTCAGGCTCGATGAGGGCGTTATCGCTACGGCCCTCCGGAATGCGAGGCTCCAGGACGCCGTACGGGGCATCAGCCCCGAGGACATAGCCAGAACGGCGGCGGGAACGCCTCCGGAAAAGTGATACACGGACAGCTTCTGCTGATCCCTCCGGCTCACTCCGTACTCCGCTGTCAGCCCTGCCGGTCAGCAGGTCCATCTGGGAGCCTCGCTCCCCGGCAGCCAGGCAGGTGCCTGGCATCTAAACGCCCCGGCTGCCCGAAAAGCGCGGAAGACCCTGCAGAGCCAGCCCCGCAGATTCCCGATCCATGACTCTGGCCTGAACGGCATAGAGGAAGAACGCCTTCGTTCCCCCCTATGCCGTTTTCCGTTCTGACAGGGGGACGCGGCTGTCTCTTGGCCGTGTGCGGCAGAACAATCCCGCCTGCCGTCTCTCCGGATTGGGTGATACGGAGAGCAATAAAAATAATCGGCGCCTTGATATCAGATAATATCCGTGTTCTTCCCCAAATTTCCGTAAAAGGCAGAGCTCCCGGACGTATCTCCTTCAGGCGGGCCTCCTTTCCCCTGTAGCAGACAGGACAGTCCCTCCACAGCCCGGAAAAATTCCCCACCGCGGAAAGAGGAGCAGAGTGAACCGGACACCGTCTGTCACACCGTAATGAGCGTGTTCACTGCAGAGATGAGGTTCTGCGGATAGACAGCTTCTCCGAAGGCCTCCCGGAAAAATCCGTTCAGCTGATCAAAGGAATCCTGATCAACCAGCCCGTCCAGTTTATCCATGTACGAACACAGATGTTTCCAGGCCTGCTTGCAGCGCGCGTAGGGATAACGGAAACGCATGTGCAGATCCAGATATTCCACGTGCTTGCCAAGCATGGTGATTTTCAGGGGCAGCGGCTCGTAAAGGCGTTCAGCCACGGCGCCCCAGAACGCCAGCATATCATCGGAAACGGGCTGCAGGGAAAACAGATTCCGTTCCTTTTTTTCAGCCAGGGCGCTTATGTGTTTTCGGCAGAGGGAAATATACGAAAGACTTTCCGTCGACAGTTCCTCACGCAGCACGAGGCTGTTATCGTAGGCGCTCTCAAGGCTCTGGCGCAGGGAGCCGGGAAGTTTCGGATCGTACAGGAAGCGCAGTATAGCCTGTTCTTCACTGCAGCCGTATTCCAGGGGACAGCCAAGTCTGGCAAAGCAGTACGCCACGGCGCCCCTGTTCCCGTCAGTCTCCCCGTCGCGGGAGGCGCGCAGAAGAGCCAGAGTCGTGTAAACGCGTTCCGCATAGCGCCCGATCCAGAAAAGATGATTGGCCTTGGCAGGCGAAGTGGCATAGGACATGGGGGAAAATCTCCTCACATATGTAAATAAAAGATGCAAACGTAAATAATCCCTGCGGCATTACGAATTCAGAACCCACGTGTCCTTGAATCCCCCTCCCTGTGAGGAACTGACCACGCAGGATTTCTCCTTTCCGGAAAACCGGGTGAGTCCGCTCTTCCAAACCACGGTATCCCTGCCCGTAAGCACGAAGGCCCTGAGATCAGCCTTCCGCATGACCGTTGTCTGTCCCCCGAGACATTCAAGTTCCCGGAAATTAATAACTTCCTGAGCTATCCAGCGCCGCGGGTCCTGCGAGATGAGGCGTTTCAGTTCATTCAGTTTCCCGACTGTGAAATCACGTCCGAACAGCACACCGTATCCGCCTGTCCCACTCACGTCCCTGATAACCAGCTTCTGCAGATTTTTGAGAATATATTCTCTGTCCTTCTCGTAATACGGCAGGTAAGTGGGGGCGTTCTGAAGAATAGGTTCCTCCCCGAGATAGTAACGGATTATTTTTGGCACAAAATAGTAAATCCCCTTATCATCAGCCACGCCGCTGCCCGGAGCATTGATGATGGCGGTATTGCCCGCCGCATAGACATGCATGATACCGGGAACGCCAGGGAGGGAGTCCGGCTGGAAGATGAGCGGATCCAGGTCTTCGTCGGGAACGCGGCGGTATACAGCGCCCACGCGCAGACGCTTCCTGAAGAGCCCGCGATAATAAAGCTCATTGCCATCCACCATGAGATCCCCGGGGAAAGCCAGTGTGGCTCCCATGCGTTCCGCCAGATAGGAATGTTCGAAAAACGTGGAGTTATATCTCCCCGGCGTAAGAATGATGTTCAGTCCCCTCCCCCCGTTCATTAAATCCATGATGGATTTCAGCATCTGGGGATAGTCACAATTATCAGCTACATCATTGACCGAGAATGTTTCCGGGTTCACGCGCTTCGTGATGGTACGGGCTATCATGGGATAGGAAGCCCCTGAAGGGATACGCAGGTTATCTTCCAGCACAAACCAGGTGCCATCCTCAGCCTGAACGAGATCAATGCCGGCTATGTGAGCGGCCACACCGAAAGGAGGCGTGATCCCTCTGCACTGCGGCAGATATCCCCTGGAAGAGAAGACGAAATCCGCGGGAATAATGCCATTTTTCAGGATATCACAGGGCCCGTAAATGTCAGCCAGAAAATGATTGAGTGCCTCTACGCGCTGTTTCAGGCCCCGCTCGAGCCTCAGCCAGTCCTCCGCGGAGATGACGCGGGGAATGGCGTCAAAGGGCAAAAGCTGTTCCCTGAACGTCCCGTTCTTATAAATGCCGAACCTGACGCCATAGCGCTCCATCCACGTGTTGACCACGTCCCTGTTTTCCACAAGCGAATACATACCTTCCCCCGTCAGCGTTTTTGCGGATACGTGAAGTACTTTGCAAAAATTATGCTGACAGGGAGTTCACGCCGAAAAAGCCTGCAGGAGCCCTTCAGCCGCCCATGCGAGGCGTCATTCTGGTACAAAAAAAGAAGAGGCGTCCCGCTTCCGGGATAAAATTATCCCACCTCTGACACCAAGCAGACAATCCTGCCTGCGGAGCGAATGAACCCAGTGAACGTACTCCCGCCTAAAGAAGCGGCAGTTTCATGCTTCAGCGGGAACAGCACCACTGACTCCAAAGATCTGCGGCGGCTTACCCTCTTTCCACAGTCGTGAATTCCCGGGCAGCCCGTGGTACGTTATGCGTTACGTCAGGCAGATATCCGCCTGACTTCTTCCCGAATATTGAGCGGCATTCCTTCCCTGTCATGATGACTGCCGCATTGAGGACAAACCCATGCCCTTACAGACAGCCTGCCTTTCTCTTTGTTCTGATACACGCAATCACTGCAGAGCTAATCTGGCGGATAAAATCTGTCTGTCCTGATGACTTCGGAACAAGTCTGGGAATCTTCCCGGAACACCGCCGGCTTACGTTCTCTCTGCGGCCGGTGCGGAACTCTGATTCCCCACGGCAGGCATATATCAAAATGCCATGCCTTATGATTTTTTATGGTGGGCCCACTAGGACTCGAACCTAGGATCAACCGGTTATGAGCCGGTAGCTCTAACCAACTGAGCTACGGGCCCGCCGTCCTTCTATCTATGGAAAAGTCACGCCGCTGTCAAGAAACGGATACCGCGCAGACTCAGACCGGCTTCCTGGCAAGAAACATCCCGTAGCCGAAGCGTTTCACTCCCCCGGGGCTGCATCTCCCGCCCGGCAGAAGGCAGCCCAGCTCCCCGGCCGCGTCATACCAGACAAGCCTTGCAGCAAACTGGGCCAGGACGTGGCTCACGTCCTCATGGAAGAACACATCAAATCCAGCCCCCATCAGGGCCTCCTCCCAGCCGGGAAAAGTCAGCGCGCCGGCCATACAGCTCTGACCGCGCTCCATGAAAGGACCGTCAGGAGGCACGCCCGTTCCTCTGCGCAGCGTCAAATCCGTGACAAGCAGAAGGCCCCCTGGTGCCAGGACGCGGCAGATGCCGCGCAGCGCTTTCCCCAAATCCGCTGTCAGCGAAAGCACACACTCTGCCAGGCAGGCGTCAAAAGCTCCGTCACAGAACGGCAGAGACAGAACGTCCCCGCACACGAGCGCTGCCTCAGCGCTTTTCCCCCTGCTGCCGGCCGCGCCCCCCAGAGCAAAGGGGCCGGGATGCCAGTCGACACCCCAGGCCCGGTACCCCTGCTCAGCCACACAGACGGCTGTGGCCCCAGGACCACAGCCGCAGTCCAGAACGCTGGCACCTTCCGTCAGCCCCGCATTGCGCATGAGCTCCAGCCCGTATCCGGTGAGCTCCAGGCCGCCGGGCCGGAGCGTGTCGCCCGAGGCCTCGCGGAAAGCCTTTGAACCGTACAGGGGCAGACTCATTTATCCTCCAGAAGCCCCTCGACCTCGGCCATCTTGCCGTCAGCCAGTTCCCCCGGCACCAGAGTCATGCCACATTTGGGACAGCGGGGAAGCGTAACGTCAAAGGCACCCTGCAGATACGCGGCCTGTACCGGTAACTGCTCGAGCGGCACATGGCATCGTCCACAGATCCATTTGCCGTGCGACGGCTTGTATTCCTGCGTGCGTGTGAGCATACATTCCTCCCCTGCGTCCTCTTAGTGTTCCCTTGGACGCTGATCGACACTGTTCCACGTTTCTTCAATGCCTTTCTCAATGACCTTGAAAGGCCCTTCGGCAACATATTTCGGAATCATGGTCTGACCACAAACAGGACAGCGCGGCAGCCTGAGCTGCATGCCTCCGTGGGAATAAACTGTATTGACGGCTATCTGTTCAAGCGGCACGTGACAGTGTCCACACATCCACCGGCCGTGATCCGGCTCATATTCCGTTTTCAGTGCTTCGTCGTACATTATTTCTCCTGCCTGTCCGCAACGGCCGAACTCGCCTTAACGCCGCCGGCACCGGGCACAATCATACGGTGACACCAGGCGTCGTACACGAGGAAGCTTCCGTCTTCCTGCTCTGTGTACTCTACCCAGAAAGTTACTTTGCGGGGACGCCAGCTGGTCAGATGGTGACCGCTCTCCTCATCGACAAAATAACTGCCCGAGGATTTGCCGTAAGCCAGCGTGGCCTCCACATCCTCCTGCAGAATATGCTTGGCTTCCAGCTTGGCCAGCATTTCGGTCGAATAGACAACGCGGGCAGCCGGCTGCGGTTCAGGGACGCTTTCTCCCCTGAGTTCCTTCAGCATCATGCGGCGGAGTTTCGCGCGATTGGCCCTGCGCTGCGAAAGCCCTGTGGCGGGAGAGGCTCCTGCGCCAGGATTTGCCTGGCCGAACGGCAGGATATCAAGGAGATGCCAGATAGGCAGTCCGGTAGAAGCCATGCGTTCACGGCACATGATGCAGCTTGCCAGAGCGGGGCCTCCGAGGCCTTTTGCCCTGTCTTCGGCCATCATATCTGAAAGCTCGGGATCCGAGCACCACTGGTTGCCGCCGTAGCCGCAGCAGGCGGTAAGGCGTCCGGTAAGAAGCGGCTCGGTCACCTTCACGCCGCATTTCGCAGCGAGGCTGCGCACAGCCTTCTGCCAGGACTCATTCCGGCGGGCCGTACAGGGATCCTGGCAGACCAGGCTGTCAGGCAGATCCGCAGCATGCTCTTTTCCTGCGCCCTCGGGCAGCTGCATTCCATCGAGCACCTCCCAGAGAGACGTCGAGGTGTACTCGGGGAAGAAATCGCGGAACACGTTCAGACACGTGGAACAGGCCGTCACCACAACAGGATTGCCAAGTTCCTTCATCTCGGTCTTCATTTTCTCCACGTGGGCGGCAAAGCGGGCTTTTTCGCCGGCCCAGCGGGCCGGTATGCCGCAGCAGGAAAGATAAATGCCGGTTCCGCCCTCGAGATGGCCGCTCAGAAAATCGTACACGGCGGCAACCTGCCCGGGGCGGCATCCAGAAAGCTGGCAGCCGGGGAAAAACACATATTTCGGGGTTCCGCTCTTCACGCCAGGAAGCAGAAGATGACAGGCTTCCCCTGAAGCGGAATCCATGTCTTCCATGGCGAACTCGAAGGCCGACTCAGGCATGAAGTTCTTGCGCACCTGCTCCTCACGGGCCAGGAGGCAGACATCTGCCATGGAGAAGTGTCCGGGACAGAGTTCCTCGCACTGTCCGCACAGGGCGCAGGCGTTGATGAGGTCGTTGCCCTCATGGATGCCCTGGGCAATAGTCAGGTTATTGGTGATGCGGCGGGCAAAGACGCGCGGATATCCTTTGTACTTCTGCATGTACACGCAGGCTTTCTGGCAGATAAGGCACTGGCATTCCAGGCAGCGGGATGCCTCTTTCTTCGCTTCCTCGTCCGTAAAAGCACTTCCGTCTGCCGGTATAACACGCGGAACTGCCCCGATGCCCTCGAGGGGCGTATAGGGGCTGCGTTCGTCCTTTTCCCGGGAAGCGGTAAGAGAGACTTTGGTCACGATGCGCACCATACTCAGGGCCGCTTCATGACCTTCACCGCCGGCCTTCGAAGGAGAGCAGAACGTGTCGCCCGTAGGCGTGGCAACGTTCCAGCCGCCGGCGCAGATATTATCCTTCCATAAAAAGCTTACAGGCTCACAGGCAGAACGTTCCGGAGCCTCCCCGCAGACACCGGCATCAACGAACACGGCGTCATGATTCTTCGCTGCCTCTCCGATAAGATCGGCATCAAGAGTGCCCACCTGACTGAAAACGACTTTGGAAGCCAGTCTGTCCCAGTCCTCGTGCGGGCCGTGTTCATCATCCCAGCAGTCTCCGAGCCGGGGGAAAAGCTGCAGCAGAGCGTCACGAGGTTCACCCGTATGGTAGCACGTCACCCTGTATCCCTTGCCTGCGAGATCCGCGGCACACGACAGACCGGCAGGGCCAAGGCCTATGACAGCCATCGTGAATTTTTTCGGGGGAATGGGGAGGCCTCCCATCTGAAAACCGGTTCTGGATACCAGCCAGTTTTCCACAGAGCCCACAGCCAGGGAACCACCCAGATCCGCTCTCAGACAGCCTCCTTCACAGGGATGATCACAGATGCGGCCGAAAATGGACGGCATAGGCATCGTCCGCTGCAACAATTTGCGGGCTTCCCGCAGCCTGCCGCCGCCCACGGCCTTGAGCATGCCGCGGATATCAACATTAAAGGGACAGAGGACCTGACAACGGGGTGAACTTTCCTGGGTGCACTTCGCCTCAAGCTCGTGCAGTCCTTTTTGATCCAAGCTTACCATGTGCTTAACTCCGGGAGGGCAGGCGGCAGACGCCGCCGGTACCGACGGGTAACGGGAATTCGGTGAAAAAAAGAGGGGGGAGGATCGCTCCTCCCCCCTCCAAGTCAGCTATAACCTAAGCGGTTATTACGCGTCTACTTCTTGGGCATGGCCGCGAGAACCTTTTCAGGACGGGCGGGCAGATGACGGATACGGGCGCCGCAGGCATTGTAGATGCCGTTGATGATGGCGGCATGAGGAGCGGTGAGGGGCATTTCGCCCACACCGGAAGCGCCGAACGGACCATCCTTACGGGGAGATTCAGTGTAGATAATCTCGATGTCGTCAGGAATATCCTTAATGTTCGGGATGCCGGCACCAGCCATGGTGGAATCTCTCTTGAGGTCTTCGTAGTCCTCGGTGAGGGCCAGACCAACGCCCTGAGCCATACCACCGGAGATCTGGCCGTCTACAATGAGACGGTTATTGATCTTGCCGATATCGCAGGAGCAGACAAGGCGGTCACAGCGGGTCTTGCCGGTCTTCACATCGACGGAGACTTCAGCGAGGAAGAGGCCGTACATGTAGCAGCAGAAGGGTTCGCCCTTACCGGTATCAGAAGAACAGGGCTTGCACGGAGCAGTCCAGGTGCCTTCCTGCTTGGGGTTGAGGCCCTTCTCAAGCATTTCAGCGCGGGTGTACCAGCCGCCCTCGGGCTTCTTCATGGCAGCGAGCAGCATCTCACAGGAAACGCGGATGGCGTTGCCGACCATGACCTGGGAACGGGAGCCGCCGGCAGGTCCTGCGGGCGGGGTCTTGCTGGAGTCGTTCATAATGTAGTGGATCCTGTCCACGTCAATGCCGTAGGGGCGCAGGGCCTCATGGGCAGTGCCGAGGACGCCGCACGTGGCACCCTGGCCATGGTCACCCCAGGCTGCGCCGATGGTCACGCTGCCGTCTTCGTTGAGTTCAGCCCAGGCGCTGGCGGAGTCGGGGCCGTCAAGGCCGGCGGCGTAGGAGCCGAAAGCGATGCCGGTGGCGCACTTCACTTCATCGGTGGAGCGGGCGGCGGTACGCTTCTTGGAATCCTCGTAGATGGGACGCATCTTGTCGAAGATTTCCTTCATGCAGTACACATCCGGGATCTGCTGGCTCGGGTTGGTATCGCCTTCCTTCCACAGGTTGGTGTAGCGGAAGTCAAAGGGATCCATACCGACCTTTTCGGCCAGCTCGTCCATGCAGACTTCGAAGGGGAATTCGGACTCGGGAGCGCCGTAGCCGCGGAAGGCAGCGCCGTAGCAGTGGTTCGTGCAGACGGTGTGGCCTTCGCCACGGATGTTGTCCAGTTTGTAGCCGAAGCCCATGTACTGGGAGCCGCGGATGGTCAGGAGGTCACCGAATTCGGAGTACGGGCCATGGTCGCACAGCCAGTGAGACTTGAGGCCGACCAGCTTGCCGGTCTTCTTGTTGGCGGACATGGTAAGGGTCGTCCAGAAGGGCGAACGCTTGCCGGTGTCATTCTGCTGCTGGGCGTAGTTGAAGTGCAGGTGCACGGGTCGTCCGGTAGCGAGGGCGGCAACGCCGAGGTAGGCTTCCATGGTCGGGCTGAACTTGTAGCCGAAGGTGCCGCCGGCGGTGTTGGCGACCATAACGAGGGACTCGCCAAGTTTGACGCCGAGGCCGTCAGCGATCATGAGGCCGTGCAGATGGATGCCGACAGACTTGCTGTGGATGACCAGCTGGCCCTTGTCATTGATGTAAGCGAAGCCTACGTCGGGTTCGATGGGCAGGTGAGGCTGACGCTGCGTGTAGTATTCCTGGCTGACAACAGCGTTTTCAGGATCGTCGAAGGAAGCTTCAGGATCCTCGCCCTTGACTTCGTGGCAGACGTAGTAGTCGTTCGGAGTGCCAGGATGGATTTCGATGGCGTCAGGAGCCAGGGCATCCGGGGCGTTCATGTATTCGGGCAGCTGTTCGAGGTCAACCTTGACTTTGTCGGCAGCCGCGCGGGCATGCTTTTCGGTATCGGCGCAGACGATGGCGAGGGCGTCGCCGTACTGGAAGACCTTGGTGTCATTCAGGATAGGACGATCCCAGCCGTCGCATTTGTTTTCGTTCGGGAACGTGACGAGGCCGTTGATGCGGTTCTTGCCCTTGACGTCCTTGGCGGTAAGGACGGTGAAGACGCCGGGCATCTTGAGAGCTTCGCTGGCATCGATGCCCTTGATGTTGGCGTGAGACACCTTGGCCTGCACGAGAGCGAGGTGCAGGGTGTTCTCAGGCATCATATGTGAATAGTCGTCACCGTATTCGGCAGCACCGGTAACCTTGGGAATGGCAGTGCGGCGGGGCATACGGGAACCCCAGATGCGGCCGTCAACAGGCTTGTGCCAGGTGATGGCATCGGGGCTCAGATCACCGCGCATAACGGCGGCGGCGTCCATGACGGCGTCAACGATCGGCTTGTAGCCCGTGCAACGGCACACGTTGTGATGCTTCTGGAACCAGTCACGCACTTCCTCGCGGGTAGGCTTCGGATTTTCCTTCAGCAGAGCATAGGCGGAAACGATGAAGCCAGGGGTGCAGAAACCACACTGAGCGGCACCATGGAAGATCCAGGACTGCTGCAGGGGATGAAGCATCTTGGCCGTGCCCACACCCTCAACGGTCATGATTTCGGAGAAGTCCGGGACACGTTTCATTTTCATGATACAGGCGCGGACAACCTTGCCGTTGAGAAGGACGGAGCAGGCACCGCAGGAACCCTTGCCGCAGCCAACCTTCACGCTGGTGATGTGCAGCTGATCACGGATCACATCAACCAGAGTGTCGTTGTCATCGACAAGGATACGATGCTCAATGCCGTTCACGATGAAAGTTTTCGTTTGCATGAGGTTACTCCTTGAACGAGGTGTGAATGCCGCTCCCGCGGTCCGGTCCGGGTCCGGGTCCTATTTTCCGAATCCGCAGTTGGGGTAGTGGCAGGTCTTGCAGCCACGGCAGAACCCGCCGTGCCCCAGGACACTGATATCAGCGGCCTCAAGATGCTGGCCCGCAAGCAGGCGGGGCACGATGAGGTCAAAAATGCTGGCGTTGTTGTACATGACGCAGCCGGGCAGACCGAGTACCGGGACTTCGCCCTGCGGGGTTTTGATATAGGAAAGGAGGAACATGGCGCCGGGATACACAGGGGCACCGTACGCCACGATGCGGGCTCCGGCGTTGCGGATGGCCGTGGGCGTCTGGTCGTCAGGGTCGACGGACATGCCGCCGGTGACGCAGATCATACCGCATCCCCTGTCCACGAAGGCGCGGATGGCGGCCGAGGTCATGTCGGGATCGTCATTGGTGATGGTCTGCCCTTCCACTGGGCAGCCGAGGTCGTCGAATTTCGCGCGCAGAACGGGGCCGAAGGCATCCTTAATCCGGCCCGTGTACACTTCGCTGCCTGTGGTCACGATGCCGATCTTCGGGGAGGCAAAGGGAATGACACTGACCACAGGCCCTGTCACCACGCTCTCCATTTCCTTCAGTTTGGCGTCGTCAATGACGAGGGGCGTCACCCTCGTGCCGGCGACTGCCTGCCCCTTGTGCACACGCTCATTGTTGTGCAGCGTGGCGAGCGTCATCTCACCCACGGAGTTCACCTTCGTGAGCAGGTTAACGTCAATGGACAGCAGGCCTTCACAGGCGGCGATGTAATTGATGCGTCCTTCCTTGGGCTCGGTGTATGTCAGGTTGCTGCCGCCCGTCGCTTTGACGATACGGTAAGCCGCATCGTTTTCATGAACCATGCCCGGCGTGGGTTCATAGGCGTAAAGATGTTCCTTCCCAACGCTCAGGAGAACAGGGATATCTTCCGCGGTCACCACGTGCCCTTTGCGGAAAACAGGGCCCTTGCTCTTTCCCGGGATGATCTGGGTGATATCCTGGCAGAGCACGCTGCCGACAGCTTCCTGAACCGGGATAGCTTTAATAGAAAAACGCATCGAAAAATCCTCCAGTCCGATACCGGAAAGCGCGGAACGCGGACGCCCCAGCCTCTTCCGGTATTGGTAAAACAGTACAATCTGCACAGAAAAAAGACAAACACTTTCTTAATTTTTATCGAAAAAAAATAGGGAAATTCAACATTTTCAAGAAGTTACCTCCTTTTTTTATATAATTCGTGACTATTTCCGGCTTCTTTTCCATGAAAATCGTGCCGGACTCCCAAAAAAAATTTTTCTGCCATGAAAGCGTGAGTCACGCGTTCCGCAGAAAAGCGGCCGGGCAGCGTTTTGAAGTCACGATTTTATATACAAAAAAAGTGTCCTCTCTGCCACAGCAGAAAGGACACTTTTAATCGTCTTCAGGGAAGGAGCGCTTTCTAGGAAAGTTTCTTCACGGCCCTGAGCACATCGTCGAAATCAGGCTGCTCCGTGACTTCCGGCACGAGCTGAACGTACTGTACCACGCCGTCCTTCACAATGAAGACGCAGCGGGCGAGCAGTCCGAGCTCGGAAATATACACGCCGAAGGCGCGCCCGAAAGAACCGTCACGGTAGTCGGAAAGCGTTTCCACGGCCTTGACGCCGGCGGCTCCGCACCAGCGGGCCTGAGCGAAAGGAAGATCCCTCGATACGGCTGCGATGACAACCTTGTCAGAAAGGCCGGCCGCTTCTTTATTGAAGCGGCGCACTTCCATGTCACACACGGGAGTATCAAGAGAAGGCACGCACACAAGCACCAGCACCCGTCCGCTGTAATCGCCGAGCCCGCGGGGTTTGAGTTCGCCATCGGCCAGGGAAAAGTCGGGAGCCTTATCCCCTACTCTGGGCAGGGTTCCTTCAAGATGCATGGTGGTTCCGGTAAAAGTGACAGTATTAGACATATGAAACTCCTGTTTGCTCTTCTAAACTGAATGATGAAAAAACGCGGTCTCTGACGCTATTTCCAGATGAGGCATGCCCACTCGCCGTCGTGCAGACGCTCCGATACAGGAAGTCCCGTCTTCATATACGCGGATTCCACATCGTCGGCCTGAACTGTCAGAATGCCGGACAGGATAAGCACCCCGTCCTTCTTCCGGGCAGCGGCGAGGGCCGGCGCCATCTCCATGAGCGGTCCGGCCAGGATGTTGGCCACAACCACATCAAAAGTGCGGCCTTCCGTCTTCTCGATGCTCCCAAGTCCCACAGTATAATTGGAAGCGGAGATATGGTTGAGCGCGCGGTTTTCCACAGCGTTGTCGATAGCAATGGGGTCGATGTCGTAGCCCTCACCGCTCAGCCCGCTCTTGCAAAGCCCGATCGAAAGGACTCCCGAACCTGTACCAAGATCGAGAAACGTCTGCCCTTTCCTGATGCGCCCTTCATCGAGAAGGCCGCTTATGGCTTCGAGGCAGAGCGATGTCGTGGCGTGGTGGCCGGTGCCGAAAGCGCTCTTGGGTTCAATGAAAATTTTTTCGCGCATCTCAAATCCGGGTTCAGCGCTGCGCCAGGGAGGAAGTACCACAAAGCGGCTGCCGCAGGCCACAGGCGTGAAGAATTCCTTCCACGCGGACACCCAGTCCTCCTGCTCCACGCTGTCCACTTTTACGGCCGCACCGGGCAGCCTGTCCGTGATGGCACGGCGCACATCCTCGATGAGCTCCGCGTTTTCGCAGTGCACGAGGAAGCGCATTCCGCCGTCCGGAAGGACCTTCTCCTCCCAGCCAAAGGAAATCATGAGGGTGAGAATGCCGGACACAATATCGTACGTCTCCTCGGTGTTCGTATCGATGGTGAGCCGGATAAGCTTTTTAGCCATGACAATATGCTCCTCTCTCGGGATGGGCGCCGGGCTCTCCGGAAAGCGGAGACTGCAGGCCGCCCCCCAGCTTCCCCATTGTGCCAGAAAGCGGCAGCGTATGCCAGAGCGCCGCGGTGGCTCTTTTTCTCAGCAACCTTGTATGCTATTCAGGGCAGACCAAGGAGTATTACATGTCGCAAGAAGAAACCCTCGACCAGCTGCTCGAACGCATCCGGTCCCGCTTCAAGGTGGATTTTAAGCCTCTCGATATAGACGGCAGGGAGCTTCAGGTGCTGGATGTCGAAAACATGACCCAGTATCTCGATAAACTCATCGGCACCAACGCCATTAAAAACCCGCTGCTGGATCTGCCCCTGTGGGCAAAGGTCTGGCCCGGCTCCTTCATCCTCGAAATATTCCTCAGAAAAAAATGCGAAACCGGGGGGAAAACCTTCCTTGAACTTGGCTGCGGATGCGGCATCCTGAGCATCCTTGCCTCGCGCCTCGGCTTTTCGCACATGACGGCCAGTGACATCGAGGAGGACGCCCTGCTCTTCACGAAGGCCAATGTACTGAAGAACAACCTTCAGGATCTCATCAGCGTCCAGCGCGTCGATGTGGCCAGGCCTGGCGCCGATCCCCGTTTCAGTGACGGTGTCGACATCATAGCTGCCTCCGAAATCCTGTACCTCGACAGCCTGCACCGTCCCCTCCTCAACTTCCTGTCCCGGCACCTTAAGAAGGGAGGCCGCGCTGTTTTCTGTACGGACATGGCCCGCCGCAAGCCGCATTTCGCCAAACTGGCCGCCAAAGAGTTCAAAGTCTCAGAATGCTACCTCCCCGGAACCATGACCGGAGCAGACGGTAAACCCGAGAGGCGGCTGTACGCTCTTCTGACTGTGGAGAAGTAAAACCATGGCACTGCCTCATATCACCCTCAAACCCTGCCCCAAGGGCTACACCCGCGACCTCGACAAGACGAGCTCTCCTGCTGACACCGTGAAGCGTGTCACCGAAAAACTCAAAAGCCTGAACCTTGACATCCTGCGCGACACCCGGCGCGTTGACGTGGGCCGACTGGGTATTCCTGTTTACCTGAGCATCTGCGGGGCAGACGCACGCCGCCTCATGCCCACCCGCAAACAGATGGGCAAGGGCTCCTCCCCCGAACAGGCTCAGGCATCGGCCATCATGGAACTGATGGAACGCTACGCCTTCTTTAGCTTCTGGGAGCAGAGCCGGGATTTCGTGGAATGCACCTTCTCTGAGGCCCAGAGGCGCTTCGGCGATGACTGTATTCCGCTTTCCGAAATCAACAGATCCGTCAGTGATCCTATGGGACCGAGGCGTACGCTCAAAGTCATGGACTGCGTGCGCTGGAAGTTTTACCCGGCAACGCGTCTTTCTGATGGCAAAACCGTATGGCTTCCCCTGGACTGGTTCCGCCTGCTCAGCGAATTCAACGGCACTTCTTCCGGCAACACACCCGAGGAATCACTGCTCCAGGGGCTCGCCGAGCTCATCGAACGCCATGTCTGCTGTATTGTGGACCGTGAACGCCCCGTGACCCCAACCATCGATCCTGATTCCTGCCAGGATCCGGTTCTGAAGGAGCTCATCGAAGACTTCCGGCGCGAAAACGTAAAACTCGTTCTCAAAGACTTTTCCCTTGGCATGCCTCTGCCCACCGTCGGAGCCATAGCCTGGGATCCTGCCACTTTCCCCGAAAGAAGCGAAATCGTCTTCACGGCCGGCACGGCCTCCTCCCCTGCCAAGGCTGCCATCCGGGCCGTGACAGAGGTGGCGCAGCTCGGCGGCGACTTCTGCACCGGCGCCTGCTACGAGGCCTCCGGCCTCCCGAAGTTCACGAATCTCGATGATATCGCGTGGCTGCTCAAAGGCGATACCATTCAGCTCGATGACCTGCCCTCCGCCCTTTCCAATGACATCCGGCAGGAACTTCTGACAGGCGTGAACGGACTCGCTCCCATCAATGTTTACGCTGTTGAAACCACAAACAGGGCTGTCGGCGTCCCCGCCCACTACACCATCGCTCCCGGACTCAGTTTCCGTGAGCGCGACAGGAACCAGAGCGTGGGGCTCTTCGTCGGACGCAAGGTCAGCGAAGAACAGGATGTCCCCACGGCAAGGCGCAGCCTTGAAACCATCGCTTCCGTTTATCCCGTGGCTCATTTTCTGCCTTTCTTCGCCGGCATGCTCTCCATGCGCGAACAGCGCTACGACGAGGCCTGCGACCTCTTCGTCCAGTCCATTGACAGACAGCCTGAAAACGATAGCCGCGCTCTGGCGGCATTCTACGCTGGTTATACATCTGTGCTGACCCAGAAATGGGAAAAAGCCGAACCTCTGCTCCAGAAGGCCGCAGATCTCTGCCCCGGCATGAAGGAGTACTTCAGCTATCTCGGCGTGGCCTGCTTCAAACAGAAAAAATACGAGAAGGCCCGCGATGCCTTCAGAAGCGTCATCGCCCTGGACAAGGGATCCGCCATTGACCTCGCCAACCTCGGCATGTGCGAGAAAATGCTCGGCGACGCCGAGAGTGCCAGGGAACATCTGGAAGGCGCCGTGGAAATTGATCCAGGCATCGAATTCGCCAGGAAGGCTCTCGATGAACTCGGTCCCGGAGATGCCGGGAGTGCCGCAAAACAGAAGGACGGGGGAAAACCGGCAAAGTAGTTTGCAAAATACCTCAGCAAAAAGAAAGGCGGGATGGCAAAGCCATTCCGCCTTTCTTTGCTTTCGTGAAAGAAATCTATTGTTCTGGTTTTTTCTTTTCCGCCTCAGCGCGCAGGCAGGAGGGGCCGTCCACGGTAAACCGGAAAAGTTCTTTTCCAGAGCTGTCCTCATAAATGTACCGGTACGAGGCGCCGTATTCCATATAATCGCGCATGTCTCCGGTCTGACACACTCTCTCCGTGACGGATCTGCGGCTGGACTCAGCCAGGGAAGAAAGCTCCATCCCCACTCCGGAGAGTGCGTATCTGTAGGTCATGAGCAGTCCTGGACCGGCATCAGCTTTGAGCAGAATTGTCGCCTCATCCATTTTTTTAGGCGCATCCTTATTCAGAATTGACGCGGCCCCCTCGAACTGCTTCTGTATCTCTGAGCGCACGGAGTCTTCCATCGTTCCATCGGTCCCATCTTTCTGAGAAACCGGGATTCCGTGCTTCAGGACAAAGAACAGGACCACTGCAGCTGCCGCAAAAACAGCCCCCAGAATTTTCACTTTCCCGGACATGCTTTTCCTCCCCGGACGTTTGCGGGAGAACGGGGGCAATGCCCCCGCACGTCGTGCCCAGCTACAGATCCCGCTCCTGCACATGGGCTTTTTCAGCTGAACCGGCAGCCGGAGGCGCTGTGATTGCGGTCTGGCCGGGCCTGTAATCCTCAACCTTCGTTTCGGGCACCTCCTCTCCCTTTCGTCCGAAGGACGAGGTGTCACGCAGGCGCACAGCGGGTCTGTAGCCGGCTCCATAGGATTCCGCGCTGGCTGCGATAACGGCGTGCACCATCTCACGCGGTGAACGGGGAACGGGCACCAACAGATAATAGTCGGAAATCAGGCCGCCGATGTAATTCTCAACACGGCAGCGGGCCAGCCATTCCTCCACACCGTCGCCGTTCCAGTCGACCACGGCCAGCATACGCACGGAAAGCTTCTGGCTGGGATGAACAATACTGAATCCCTGTCCGTCTTTATCCCTGAAGACATGGCTCTGGGGCGTAAGGGTGCGGTGAAAATTTTCGCCGAGATAGATGTCGTGCCCCGGTTCCTCATTGATGAAATCGGGAGACAGCTGACGGAAAAGGATATCGCCATACCGCTCACTGTCAAAACCGGTAGTGCTCAGACCGTCGATGCCTCTTTCCTGCGCAGCTTTCGGGAAAAGGTGGACAAAGCGGTCACACCCTCTTTCATCCACAGCGTGCGGGGAACCCGATACGGCACAGCCGCCAAGAAAAGTGAGCAGAACAAGGGCAAACAGAAAGGAAAATCTCGAATGCATGATGCAGCGGACCTGTGAATAAAAATTTCAAAAAAAAGAGGAGCGCGGGCCCTTTTCGGCACCCGCCGCTCCCTGGAGTTCATACACTGAATTGAAAAAATTCCGCTACTTTTCCATGGCGTTGCGGATATCGGACAGACGGTTGCCCACAACATCCACGTGGCGGGCGAGAGAGGCAATGTGATTAGGCCAGAAGCTGTCACCCACGCCGTTGGAACCGGCCACGCAGAGGATAGGATTGAACTGGGAGATCCTCTGGAAACGCTTCTTGCATTCATCGACATTCTCGGTTCCGCCGCGCGTACGGATGGACTTGTCGCAGTCGACAAGAGCGTCAAGAACGTTTGAAACAACCCAGCTCACACCCTTGATGTAGTATATCACGTCATCGCTCTGGAAATGGCTGATACTCTCATCATTGAGGATGCCGAGGCAGTAATCCATGGTACGGAAGGCCCAGTTGAGAATGGACACAACGTCATCCGTGGTCATGTTGCAAATCTGCTTGCTGCCAGGCTTGCTAACGTCGGCAGCCCATTCCCGCCATTCTTCAACGCCGCGCTTGTACTGGGTTTCGGTGCTGTAGAGGTACCACCAGCCCCACACATTGTCCGCGTAGGCAAAATGCTTCATGGTCGCGTCCACGAGAATAGCCGGCACAGTATCACGTTCACCGTAACGGGCGATGCGGTGGGATAAAACGTCAGAACCGGAACGCGTGGCGTAGATGATGCCTTTCTGGAAATTCACCTTGTTGTCGATGAGGTAGGGAACGCCGAAAAGATCATTGGGCAGCCACCCGAAAAAGCCGTTCAGCTGCCTGTCGAGAGGCTGAATGAGCGCTTCAGACATATACGCAGCCTTGCCGGCATCGGTATCCGGGGAAAGGGCAGGCTTCTTGAAATCGAAGCCGCACACGGGAGAAAAAATGCCTACACAGCATATGTAAAGCACGATAACGCCAACAACGGCGAGCACGGCGCGCATGACGAGCGCGCGCGGGGTAGTGTAATTAGCAGCCAAAGTATCTTCCCTCCTGAACGCACGAAACGTTATTCCACTTAATTCATTCAGGCAACGGGTAACAAAAGTCAAGACAAAAAGAGTCCGGCTCAGGGCTGCCCCCCCGGGCCGGACATCTTTTATCCATTTGTTTTTATTTATTAATTCTGGAACTCATCGTTCGGACGGAGCGTCCAGACACCGCACGGGCAGACGCCGGCGCAGATGCCGCAGCCAATGCAGCGATCCGGATCGGAAACGTATTCAAAGCTTCCATCCTTGTGCGCCACGCGGCTGATGGCCTTTTCAGGGCAGGACATCTCGCAGGTCTTGCAGTCACGGCAGGTACCGCAGCTCACACAGCGCGCGAAGTCATCCCTGGCACAGGGCAGGCTGCCCTTCTCATACTTGGCAAAGTAGGCAGTATGAAGCTTCTTCGCCGGGACTTCTTCCCTGACCGGGGCCGTGTAGGGCTCTCCCTTAAAGTACGCTTCCACGGCGTCAGCCGCGGAATTGCCCGATGCGATGGCGCTCACGAGGAGGCCGGGTTTGATGGTATCACCAACGGCGAACACACCGTCCATTATGCTCTGGTCAGCCTTCGGGGCCAGCCAGGCGCGGAACTTTGCCACATCGCTCGGCAGGTAGGACAGATCCGGGCTTTCGCCGATAGTGATGATGACCTCGTCGCCCGGAATCAGGCGGCCGTCTTCGGCGATGATGCCCTTCTCGGTGATTTCCTTGGTCATGACAGGCCAGATAATCTCACCGCCGAGCCCCTTGATGTGATCAATTTCCTCCTGGAAGGCGGCAGGTTTCTGCACGTCGATGCAGATAACCTTCTTGGCGCCCATCTTGTAGGCACCGGCGGCGCAGTCCATGCCGGCGTTGCCGCAGCCGATGATGATCACGTTGTCCTTGACCTTGGGTTTGCGCCCGCGGTTGACGTCCTTCATGAAATCGATGCCGGCCACGATGCGCTCGTGCCCGGGCCAGTTGAAGATACGGGCAATATGACCGCCGGTCGCACAGATCACAGCGTCATTTTCCTTGCGCAGGGCTTCGAACTTTGCGGCGTCCACACGGCAGCCATTCACGTACTTCACGCCCATGGCAGCGATGCGGTCGATTTCCTTCTTAAGCAGTTTGGGATTCAGGCGCTCTCTGGGGATGACCTGCTCCATCTTGCCGCCCATGACAGGCTCGGCCTCGTAGACAGTCACGCTGTGGCCTCTGCGGGCGAGGCGCCACGCGGCCGCGAGGCCGCCGGGGCCGCCGCCGATGACAGCGACTTTCTTTCCTGTCTTCACTGCGGGCTTGGGAAGCGTAATGTCCTGGGATTCAAGCCCAAGAGGACCAATCAGGACAGGGAAATCCAGTTTACCCCGGGTACAGGCCTGCATGCAGAGGTTGGGGCAGACAGTGCCGCAGACGCAGCCAGGAAACGGCGTGTAGTCGAGAACCTCACGGAACGCCTCCTCAGCCTTGCCGGAACGCAGCAGGTTGTAGCGGAGCTGGGTCGGAATGCCGGCCGGACAGGCGTGCTCACAGGGTGCCTCGAAGGCGTGATTCTTCCATTCGGGAACACGCAGGCGGTACTTGCCATGACCCACGAGTCCCATATGCTCTCCGGCGTCCGGAAAAACATCCGAAAAAATACCGCCGGGAACCCATTCGGTTTCATGGAACTCTTTCATGGAAAGACGGGTGAAACTCGATCTTTCCTGGAACGTAAGAGGCACAATCTTGCGCCACTGCTTCCATACGGAGAGCTCAGGCCTGCGGCGGGGCTGCCCGATAGCGCTGAGGAATACGTCCAGGCCGCCATCGAGGAAAGCAATGTCATCGCTGTCAAGATCGGCGATATGCACGTCCGGGGGAAGTTCAGCCACGGGGCCGCGGAAGTAGACGACGCCGCCCACCATGCCGACACACGGACGGTCGCCCATGATCGAAGGCAGGGTCTGGCTGTCGCAGCCACAGACAACGGCGCGGCCGCCGCCCATGAATTCAAAGGAAAAGCTGCCCGTGCTCTTGAGAATCCAGAGTTCCGGAGCCTCGTACAGCGGATCCTTCTTCATGAGGGAGCCGGAACGGGTGCCGGCGCGGCCGCCGATGTAAATGGAACCGCAGGAGGCGCAGTGTCCGGCCGTGTCGCCGGCGTCACCGGTGACCGTGATGCGGCCGCCGGAGTTCAGCCAGCCCACGTCAGCAGGAGCCGAACCCTTAACGATTACCTCGGTATTGGGCAGGGCCATGCAGCCTACCCTCTGTCCAGGATTGGTCACGGTAAAGGTCAGCTTCTTGCCCTCTTTGTTCCAGAGGGGACCGCCGATGTCGTGCTGTCCGGACGCGTCAACGTAGAAATCGGTCTCACCCTTGTTCACCGCTTTCTCAATGGAAAGCAGCAGATCCTGGGTGGACATACGTGTATGATCGTGCAGTGTATGGATGGTCAGCATAAAGAATCTCCTTGCAGCTCAGACATCAGCACGCATACTGGATGCCGAGCTTGTCAGCCACAGCCCGATCAGTCGTGACGAGAGCATCAGAACGGCCCACAGGCAGAGAGCTGTTGCCGATGGGGGCCAGAAGCTTGCGGATTTCGCTGTCGAAGGCCAGAACGTAATCAACAACGCTCTGTGCGCCCTTGTCGACGTCCAGGCGCTTCATCAGTCTGGCGTCCTGCGTGCAGATGCCCGTGGGGCATTTGCCCGTATTGCATCTGTTGCAGCGGCCGTTTTCATTGCCGATGCAGCCGAGCAGCTGAATGAGAATCTTGCCGACAAAAACACCGTTGGCGCCAAGACAGATCATCTTGAAAGCATCAGCCGCGGCGTTACCGGTCATGCCGATGCCGCCGCCGCACCACAGGGGAATCTGTCCCTGACGGCCCTGGGCCACTGCAGAAAGATAGCAGTCACGGAGCTTGGAAACGATGGGGTGGCCGGTGTGGTCAAGGGAGACCTCGTTGGCCGCGCCTGTGCCGCCCTGCACGCCGTCGATGAAGAAGCCGCCGCAGATGTTGTAGGGATCGCGGAGGAGGTTGTTGTACACCGGAACGGATGTCGAGGAGGCCGCGCACTTGATGGCCACGGGCACACGGAAACCGAAGGCCGCATTGAGGGAGAGGTGCATTTTCTGCACGGACTCCTCAATGGAGTACAGGCCCTGATGGTTGGCCGGGGAATGCAGCGTTGCCTTGGGCACGCCGCGGATGGCCGAAATATGCGGACCAACCTTGGCTGCGGGCAGAAGTCCGCCATCACCGGGCTTGGCGCCCTGACCTATCTTGATGAGCACGGCGCAGGGGTCTTCCTTCATGCGGGGCATGGCACGGATGATGCGGTCCCAGCCGAAGTGACCGGAGGCGATCTGAATGATCATGTACTTGAGCTGTTCACTTTCAAGCAGGCGGATGGGCATGCCGCCCTCGCCAGAGCTCATACGGATCGGAATGTTGCACTTCTCGTTAAGGTAGGCCACGGCCAGAGTCAGCGCTTCCCACGCTCTGGTGGAAAGGGCGCCAATGGACATATCGGAGAAAATCAGAGGATAAATCCAGCGCACCGGCGGAGTGTGCCCGCGCAGGACCAGGCTGTCTCCATCGACACCGAGAGGCAGGGAATCGACAGGCAGAACGCGTCCGAGAGGAGCGCGCACGTCGAAGGTATGACGCTCACTGTCCAGTGCGGGGTCGGTCATCTGGGAGATGCGGCCCACAATGATGGAGTCCAGGGTGCGGACAGCATGCACGTTCTTGCGGCCGCCGCGCTTGACGGGGCCCTTGCCGCGGGTAAGGAGCGGAGTGCGGGCATCGGGGTTGCGGACGGGATGGATGGCCTTATTGGGGCAGATCTTTTCGCACATGCCGCAGCCGGAGCAGGAACTGGCGGTGCCGTTCTTCTGGCGGATGACGGCTCTGGCCACGTGCTCCTGTACAGGAGTGGGGCATCCCTCGCGGGATACGGTGCGATCCCGGCGCTCGACAGTCACTTCAATAGCGTCAAAGGTGCAGGCCGCCACGCAGGAGCCGCACATCGTGCATTTTTCAGGATCGTATTCAATTTTCCAGTTAAGGTCATTGAACGTAACGTCCTGCGTGCTCATTGTTTCCATCTGCGCACCTCCAGGTCATTGTCTATCTCGATAAGCTCGCGCTCGTTCGGATAGATATCATTCGTGATGTCACGGTCGGGCATCACTTCATTGAGGCCGCAAACCTCGGAGGAGATAACGACCATATTCTCATCCCTGCCGATCACCACAGGACGAAGTTTCTTGGAATCGCAGCAGGTAATCATCTTGCCGTCAGGCAGCATACCGATGATGACGTTGGGGCCGTTGATCTCGAGATGGGCCAGAGACTGGCGGATAAGCCTGAGGACGTCGCGGTCCGGGCGCTTTTCGATTTCTTCGAAAGGCAGCGGGGTGATAACGTGCTTGTAGTAACGGATGGGCCAGTGCAGCTCATGAAGCACGTAATGAAGAGTGTAGAGAAAGTTCTGGGAGTCCGACTCAAAGCCGATGTAGCCGCGATGAAGGGACTTCTGGAATTCCTTGTTCTTGGTGAAAAACGTGTTCTCGCCGTTGGCACAGAGCGTGTAGCCCTGCAGGAAGAAAGGATGGGCGGCGTAACGCACGATGGCGTAGTTGGTGTTCTGGCGGCACTGGGCAACAATATTGCGGGCCAGAAGACGGCCGTCTTCTTTCCACAGCCTGAAGTACGTGGCGATATCGGCGGGATCGCCGATTTCCTTGAGGGTCAGGACATCCGGCCAAAAGGAATAGACATAGCCGTTATTCTCTTTGGCAAGCAGTTCGCGCAGGGCGAGACGGGTATCGAGAAGAAGATCTTCCCTCTCTGCCTGGCTCCTGTACTGATAAACCTCTGGGTAATCGTAATTGCGGAAGACGTAACGGGGCATGGCCGCGATACGCAGGCCGGGCTTCTTGTCGACGTCCGGAACCCATTGGGCCATCTGAACGAACCCGTGCTGTTCCATGTATTCGTTGACGAGCTGCACGCCGCGGGCGGTGCAGGCCATGGAAAGCAGGGGCTGTTTCTTATAATGCCTGAAGGCGCCGTCGAGATCCTGCATCACCATGGCAAAACCCGAGTTGTCATGCCCCTCCTGCTGGGGGATCATGAGCTTCAGGGCGAGCGACGGAGGCACCGGCTCCCGACTCTTGATGGAACCGATTCTGCACATAAGCAAAAACCACCTTGAGTGTGTAATTTCTCTATTTGCGTAAGCGGGAAAAGATGCGACTCCATCTCTCCGGGGGGAATCCGCCTGCGGGGGTAACCAAACTACTTGCTATTTAAAGGGACTGCAACCTACGAATGGCCTCTGCCGTGTCTTCGGGAGTTCCAAAGGCGGTCAGACGCACGTAACCTTCGCCACTCAGGCCGAAGCCGGCGCCGGGCGTGCACACAAGGGAAGCCTTATGCAGAAGATGATCAAAGAATGACCATGAATCCATGCCATCCGGCGTGGAAACCCAGATATAGGGAGCGTTCACGCCGCCGTAGACTGAGAGCCCGAGTCCCTTCATGGCGGAAACGAGCACCCTTGCGTTCTCAAGATAACCGTGCACCGTTTCCATGACCTGCTTTTTGCCCTCGGGAGTGTGCACGGCCTCGGCGGCACGCTGCACGATGTAGGGACAGCCGTTGTACTTCGTGCACTGACGCCTGTTCCACAGACCGTTGAGCTGCACTGTTCCGCCCCTGCCATCCGAAATCTTCAAATCGAGCGGCACGACAACGCTGGAGCAGCGCAGGCCTGTGAAGCCGGCAATTTTGGAATAGCTTCTGAACTCCACGGCCACTTCGCTGGCGCCTTCAATCTCATAAATGGAATGCTGAACGCCGGGCTCTGTGATGTAGGACTCATAGGCTGCATCGTAGAGGATGAGCACGCCGTTTTTACGGGCATATTCCACCCAGGCCCTGAGTTCATCAGCTTTCAGAACCGTACCCGTGGGGTTGTTGGGGTAGCAGAGGTAGACGATATCCGGAGCCTTGTCGGGGAAGGCCGGAACAAAATTATTCGAGGCGGTACAGGGCAGATAGACGAGCCTGTCGAAACGTCCGCCGGCCACGGGATTACCTGCCCTTCCCGCCATGGCATTGGAGTCAACGTAGACGGGATAGACAGGGTCGGTCACGGCCACAACGGCATCATTGGAAAGGAGCTCCTGGAAATTGCCCACATCGCTTTTGGCGCCGTCGCCTATGAAAATTTCTTCAGTATCAAGTTTCACGCCGAGGGCCGCGTACTCTCTGGCCACAGCCTCTCTAAGAAACAGGTAGCCGTGCTCGGGACCATAGCCATGGAAGCCTTCCTTCGTGCCCATCTCGGCAACGGCTTTCTGCAGGGCGCTGATCACAGCGGGGGCAAGAGGACGGGTGACATCGCCGATGCCGAGGCTGATGACCCTGGCCTCTGGATGTTCATTTTTATAAGCAGCGACTTTGTGGGCGATGTCTGTGAAAAGGTAACTCTTCTGCAGTTTGAGATAGTTCTGATTGACAGAAATCATGAAGATATCCTCATGTTAGAGGGGGGGATCGCCGCCGGGAGAAGACCGGCGGCAAAGGGACTAGAGATACAGTTTTCCTTCGAAAACAGGTTCAGCGGGGCCGGTCATATACACATGCCCGTCCTGTTCGTTGAAATTAATCTGGAGCGTTCCGCCCCTGAGCTTCACCTGCACGGTACGGTCTGTGAGCTTGTTCAGGAAACAGGCTACTGCCGTTGCGCAGGCTCCGGTGCCACAGGCAAGGGTTTCGCCTGTTCCGCGCTCCCAGACCCGCATGGACACGGCCGTGGGGGATTCAACGCGAACGAATTCGGTATTCACGCGCTCGGGGAAAAGAGGAAGATGCTCGAAAACGGGTCCTATGCGGGGAAGATCCAGGCTTTCAAGGCTGGGATCGTCATCTCCGAGGAAAATAACGGCATGAGGGTTACCCATGGACACGGCGGTGATGCTGACTTCCCTGTCAAGAACGGTGACCGGTCTCGCGATGAAGGGAGCTTTGGGATCTTCTCCTTCGCGCACGGCGACAGGGATCCTCTCTGCTTCCAGGATGGGAGCGCCCATATCGACAGTCGCTCCGGTGACGCGCCCTCCGTCGAGGAGCAGTCTGGCCACGCGGACACCGGCTCCGGTTTCCACCTTGACGACACGATCGGCAACGAGGCCGTGCTCGAAGGCGTACCGGGCCACGCAGCGGGTGGCGTTGCCGCACATCTGGGCCTCGGAGCCGTCAGGATTAAACATGCGCATGCGCACGTCGGCCTTATTCGAGGGAAGAATCAGGACGAGGCCGTCGGAACCGATGCCGAAATGCCGGTCCGACACTCTTTTCGCCAAGCTTTCAGGGTCCGTGATATGCTCCTCAAAACCATTGACGTAAACGTAATCATTGCCGCAGCCCTGCATCTTGGTGAAAGAGAGCGTCTGTGCCATGTGACCTCCGTAAAAAGAAGGCCGCCTGCAGTGAAACCAGGCAAGCGGCCTGAAATAAGGAAATTTTTGTAGGTGCGCGAAAGATACCACAGTATCTAAAAACTGAAAGTCCTCCCAAAGGCGCCGAAGGCGGGCAGGGAATCGCTACCGTTCCCTGCCCGCTTTCTTGCCCAGCTCCGCCCAGAAGCGGAGCAACACCTTTCAGGCAGACAGCCTGAAAAGGTTGGGGATCCCGTGAGAATCACCTTCCCCCCCGGGATGTACTCTCCGGGCCCCCAACTTTGTGAGAAAGTATTAATGCACCCAGAGGAGTTCCGAGTACTTCGGGAGCTCCCAGAGCTTATCGTCGACAATGGCCTCGAGAGCGTCGGAATCCTCGCGGATTTTGCCCATGAGAGGCAGAATCAGGTCGCGGGCACCCTTGGCCCTTTCGAGAGTGCCTTCAATACCCTTGACCTTGGCAATGGCCTGCTCAAGCTGTCCGACGGCTTTTTCCATGCTGGTGACATGGCCGCGGATAGTCTGGAGATTCTTCATCTCCTCGTCGGGTTCGATGCCGGCATTCTTCGTCTTGAGGACGAGGTCACAGGCCTGGGCCTGGGCAGCGCGGCAGGGAGGCAGAACCTTGCCGCGGACGAGGTCGAGCAGCGTGGCGCCTTCGATCTCGATGTCCTTGGCGTAGGTGTCGAGCAGAATCTCCTGGCGGGACAGAATCTCGCGTTCGCTGAGGATGCCGTGACGCAGGAAGACGTTCATAACATCGGGGTCAGAGTAATGCTCGAGGGCGTCAACAGTGTTACTCAGGTTGGGCAGACCGCGGCGTTCAGCTTCCTTGGGCCACGTATTGGAGTAGCCGTTGCCGTTGAAGACCACTGGCGAATGTTCCTTGAACTCGCGAGGCAGGAATTCCTGCAGAGCCTGGTTCAGGGGCGTGCCGGCGGAGACGGCAGCTTCGAGCTGAGTGGCTATGTCATCGAGGGCGCAGGCCACAGCGGCGTTAAGCGCGATGTTGACAGGGGCAATGGACTGAGAAGAACCCACGGCGCGGAACTCGAACTTGTTGCCGGTGAAGGCAAACGGGCTCGTGCGGTTTCTGTCGGAGAGATCAACGGGCAGCGGAGGCAGGCTGGACACGCCGATTTCCATAACCGGTTTTTTACGGCTGCGGGCGGTCTTGCCTTCGATGATGCTGTCAATCACATCGGTGAGCTGTTCACCGAGGAAGACGGAGATGATGGCCGGCGGGGCTTCGTTGGCGCCAAGGCGGTGATCATTGCCGGCTCCGATGGTGCCGAGCCTGAGGGCGATGGAATATTTGTGCACAGCGCGGAGCACGCCGGCGAGGAAGACCAGGAACTGGGCATTGTCCTGCGGCGTGGAGCCAGGATTGAGCAGGTTGTGGCCTTCGGAATCAGCCATGGACCAGTTGTTGTGCTTGCCGGAGCCGTTCACGCCCTCGAAGGGCTTTTCGTGAATGAGGCAGACAAAGCCGTGGCGTGCGGCGAGGTGACGCATCATGTTCATGGTGAGCATGTTGTGGTCGCAGGCGATATTGGCTTCTTCGTACACGGGAGCGATTTCAAACTGGCCGGGGGCGACTTCGTTGTGTCTCGTCTTGGCGGGAATGCCGAGTTTGAGCAGTTCGTCCTCGACGTCTTCCATGAAGCTCATGACGCGGGACGGAATGGAACCGAAGTAATGGTCTTCGAGTTCCTGTCCCTTGGGCGAAGGAGCGCCCACGAGGGGGCGGCCGCAGAGCATGAGGTCAGGACGAAGGGCGGCGAGGTTCTTGTCGACCAAGAAATATTCCTGTTCAGGGCCAACCTGGGGACGAACGCTGGTGGCCGTCGTGTTTCCGAAGAGGCGCAGAATGCGCAGGGCCTGACGGGACAGGGCCGAAATGGAACGCATAAGCGGAATCTTGCGGTCCAGAGCCTCACCGGAATAGGAGTAGAAGAAGGTCGGGATATGCAGCGTGGAAGAATAGGGTCCGGGGATGATGAAGACCGGAACAGTGGGATCCCACGCCGTGTAGCCCCTGGCCTCGAAGGTGGAGCGGATGCCGCCGGACGGGAAGGAGGAAGCGTCAGGCTCGCCGCTGATAAGCGTCTTGCCCGAGAACTCGCTGATGGCCTTACCGGGGCCGGTGGGAGAGATGAAAGCATCATGCTTTTCAGCAGTGAGGCCGGTCATGGGCTGGAACCAGTGGGTGTAATGGGTGGCACCCATTTCAATGGCCCAGTCCTTCATGGCGCTGGCGACGACATCGGCGATTTCGGGATTGAGCCGGCCGCCTTTGTTAACAATGCTCTCAAGTTCCTTGTACACTTCCTTGGGAAGGCGCTTGCGCATCATGTCCAGCGTGAAGACATACTTTCCGTAGATGTCATCAGCGGACTCCCACGCTTCGCGGGGCTTGCTCACAGGGGAAGCATCCGTGGCCTTAAAAAGAGCTTCGTCTCTAGCTAAGCTCATAAGTATACTCCTTGGCCCTCAGTGGACCTTTTTTGCTGCCTTAAACAAACGGGACTGCGTTTTGCGGCGTATGGCGCCTAAACGGCATCGTCTCCGCGCTCGCCCGTGCGGATACGTATGGCGTCCTGCACGTCCGAGATAAAAATTTTTCCGTCACCGACCCTTCCGGTTCTGGCCGCATCGAGAACAGCCTGGATAATGCGCTCCACGGACTCGTCCTTTGTGACCACCTCAAAGCGTACCTTGGGCAGGAAGTCCACGTTGATGGTGGTTCCACGGTAGACTTCCACATGTCCGTGCTGCCGGCCGAATCCCTTGATTTCCTGGTAATTCATGCCGTTCACTCCGAGGGCGGACAACGCTTCGCGCACCTTGTCGAAAACACTGGGCCGGATGATGATTTCAATCTTTTTCATAACGCTGGGCTCCTGACCAATGGGGGGACTACAGGTTGTAGCCGCGTTCCTGATGTTCGTTCAAATCGAGACCGGTGACTTCCTCGTCCGGAGTGACCCTGAGGGAGACCATCTTGCCGACCACATAAAGGATGGCGCGGCTCACGCCGTACACGTAAACCCAGGTGGCCACCACTGAAATGAACTGCCAGAGAAGCTGCTTCGGATTGCCATAGAGAAGACCATCGACACCGTTGACCGAGGCACAGGCGAACACGCCGGTGAGCAGGGCGCCAATGGTTCCGCCGATTCCGTGAATGCCCACAACGTCAAGGGCATCGTCGTAATGGAAGCGGTACTTCAGCAGGATGCCGGCGTAACAGACCATGCCTCCCACAAGGCCCATAAACATGGCGGCTCCGAAGGGAACGTAGCCGGCTGCAGGAGTAATCACGACGAGGCCTGCCAGGGCACCGGAAACAGCGCCGAGAGAAGTGGGCTTGCCTGTGCGGATCCATTCCACGAGCAGCCATCCGGCCACACCGAAAGCTGTCGCAAGATGCGTGGTGGCGAAAGCGTGGGCGGCAAGGGGACCGGAGGACAGAGCCGAGCCGGCGTTAAAGCCGAACCAGCCGAACCACAGGAGACCGCCGCCGATGAGGGTCATGGGCAGATTGTGAGGGCCTCTGCCGGTCAAACCGCTTCTCAGCCTCGGTCCCACGGCCTGGGCGCAGGCCAGGGCTGCAGCCGCGGAAGCCATGTGCACGACAGCGCCGCCGGCGAAGTCAACCGCTCCCATCTGGGCCATCCAGCCGCCACCCCAGACCCAGTGGGCCATGGGGGCATAGGCGAAAAGCACCCAGAGGCTGGAAAAGAGCAGCATGGCGGGGAAATGCATGCGTTCCGCGTAGCCGCCCGAAATCAGGGCGACAGTCAGGCAGGCGAACATGCACTGAAACATCATGAAACAGGGATGGGGGAGGTTGGCGGCTGAAGGCGCCGCCGTCCCCTCAACGCCCTGCAGGAAGACATATTTGAGACTGCCGATGATGCCGTTGATGTCAGGACCAAAGGCCAGGGTATACCCGACGAAGGCCCAGATGACCGTGACAAGCCCGAGACTCGCGTAACTGTGAAAACTGGTGGACAGGACATTGCGGGCGCTCACGAGGCCACCGTAAAAAAGGGCCACCGCGGGGGTCATGACAAAGACCATCGCCGCGCAGATAAGTATGAATCCAGTATCAGCCGCGTTCATAGTGTTTCTCCTCTCGAGCTCTCTTTCACGATTGGAGTTCCGTTGCCCCGGAACCGCCGCAGCGCTGTGCCGCAGACGCACTGGAAAAAGCATTTTCCGTGCCATACTCAGAAAGGAAAAACCGGAAAAATTTTTTCACTTTGAATTTCAGCGTGTTATCTTTGCAGTGACAGAAAAAGCCTAAAAAAAACGCCGGTCTGGACTTTCTCCGGGACCGGCACATTCTACATTTTTGTTGTTTTTCAATCGAAGGAACGCCCATCCGGCCGGAAATCCGGCTGAAGTTATCATTTAATATGCTGAATTTTTTAAAGTTTTATTGTTTTTTGTTAAATCGACATTTTTGTAACTTTTTAAATAAATCCGAGTATAATACTCCTCAATTTTCTCTTCTGGCACAGGAAGTCCTCCGTGCCAGATTTCATACCCAACAGGCGTTATTACAGACTTTTCCAGCTTTCCGTCCTTAAGGAGAGCCATCTGCCTCTGTGCCGATCCTGCCTTTTGGTGACAAAAGTTACAAAACTGTCATTTCTCTGGAGACAGACATTCCGCACACACCCCAGTGGGCAGTTTCTTTCCCTGTCTGCGGCACAGGGAGCTGCTGTCAACAGCTCCCGTCTCCATGTCAGCTCAGGTTCCGGCAGAGAGCCCTGATCATTTCTTCAGGCTGCAGAGGGGCGCTTTCTCCGCCCTCCTCTTCTTTTCCGGCCATGTTCCAGACTCTCTCAAGGCCAAACACGGGAGCATAGGGCAGAAGGCGCCGGTACTGCTCCTCCGTGGGCTCCTGAACACCTTCCATAAAGCCGGAAAGCCTGCTCAGGCCGTCCTTCATCTCTTTAAAACGGGCAGGCCGTACGTCCAGGCAGGGGAAACAGGCAAAAGGCGCGAGCACGGCAGCAAAGACAAAAAGAGCCTGGAGCGGGCTTATTATCCAGAAGGGGCTGTCCGGGCGCAGGGAAGCCCCGCTGCCCGCTTCTCCGAAGCCAATCCAGACTCCGGCAGGACATAAAATGGCCGTGAAGAGCACCATCCACAGAATCCGGGGCCAGCCCTTCCTGGTCCTTATAAAGAGCAGTGCCGCAGCGCAGTACGCTGCCAGGCAGAAGCCGCAGAAAAGCGCGCCAGAGACATCAGGCATCCAGAGCCGGGGATCACCCCAGCGAAGGCAGAAGAGCACGAAGATTCCCGCAGACGCTGCCGCGCACTGCAGAATTCCCAGCAGCAGGCGGATCCCCCTGCCCCTGGGGAAGCGGGCCGAGAGAACATCCGCTGCAGCAGAAAGGACGCGCCCCATGAGGCCGCGTGCTTCAGCGTCAGCCCTGAAGGCTGCGGGCATGGCATCAAGAGCAGCCTGTTCCTCTGCGTGCTCCGCGCTCCTGCCGGTTTTTTTCAGGACAGGGCCGTCATTCTCTTCCACCCCGAGGCAGCCCTGCCTCAGAAGGGAAAGCAGGAGCCCCGCAAGACCTGAAGAGGTGAGCCTGCCGTCGTGAAGCGCGTAGTCCGCCATGACCGGAGACACTGTCTCCCCACTCCTATCGAGGAAAGGCGGGAAGCCGGGATCCGCCAGGGGAACGCTTTTCCTCCTTTTCCGGGAAAGATGCCCCGTCAGGATGCAGACAGCCAGAACGATGAGGAAAAAGACGGCAAGGCGCAGGGTAAATCCGCATGCGTCAGCCGGATTCACGGCTGACGGGCGCTCCACAAGGCCGCTCGGCCATGAAACCGAGACGGTAAGGCGCTCCCCTTCTTTCAGGGGTGACGGCGTACGGAACGCGTAGGCATAGCGCCCCCTGACAGGCACGCTGGTGGCAGGCACACTCACGCTGCTTCCGCCGGCGGACGTAATCCTGCCTGAACTCGTAAAAGCTCCCGATCCCTCGGGCACGAGCACAGCGCAGAGCGCGCTGCCCGCGCCCCCTTTCCAGAGCCCCGGCACGCTCCATGTGAGACTGTCCGACGTTTCTCCGAACTCAGTCTGCCGGGTCAGCCTGTATTTCAGAATAAAGGTATGCCGTCCGGGGACAAGATATTTTGTTCTGTCGCGCAGATGGACGCGGCAGACGCCGGACGCGCTCTCAGTATCGTTTACGCTTATCCTCCGGCCATCAAGAAGTGCCTCCAGGACGGTCAGCCTGACATCCCGCCGGGCGAGATCCTTCCAGCGCGGCCGGACGGAAACCTCACGCGCTATGCCGTGGCTCCGGGTGCCGGGGAGCACTTCCACTTCCATTTTCTCTGTGACGTTCACGGCGTCCGTTTCCAGAACGTCCACAAGCGTCCGGATATCCAGCAGACGCACCCCGTCCGTACTGTCGGAAGCACAGGAGGCAGACGGGAAGCCAAGACAGAAAACACAGCACAGCACACAGGCAAAAATGATGCGCATGATACCCTTCGTTGTCAGGATCCGGACAGCAGGCCCGGTCCGTTATTTCCCGGCCTGCTCCCTGCCGCCCCGCCGGTATTCCTTGTAACTGAGTCCGTATTTCTTGAGGCGCAGGGCCAGCACCCGCTGGGTCAGGCCGAGCTGCTGCGCGGCCCTGTTGATCTGGCCGCCCGTTGCTTCCATGGCGTCCACGATGCAGGCGCGTTCGAGTTCATCCATACGCTGCTCGAGCGTGGCTGCCATGTGCGGCATCTTCCGCTGTTTCTCGTCGGCCATATTCACGCTTTCCGTGTGCATGGCCGGCGGCAGGTGCTGCGGCAGGATGAGATTCTGGGAACCCACAAGGAGGACGGCCCGTTCCATGGCGTTCTCGAGTTCCCTGATATTGCCGGGCCAGCTGTAACGCTGGAGCATATCCATGGCAGCCAGGGAAATACGCACGTCCCCCTTCCCCGCCTGCCGGGCAAAATGCCCGACGAAGTGGCTGGCCAGGGGCAGAATGTCGTCCTGGCGGTCCCGCAGAGGCGGAAGAACGATGGGAAAGACATTAAGCCTGTAAAAGAGATCACGCCTGAAGGTGCCCTCGGCCACCATCTTCTCGAGATTGCGGTTGGTGGCCGTAATCACACGTACGTCCACGCGTATAGTCTCCATGCCCCCGAGACGCTCGAAGGAGCGCTCCTGCAAAACGCGGAGGAGCTTGGCCTGGGTCATCATGGAAAGCTCGCCTACCTCGTCGAGGAACAGCGTGCCCCCGTCTGCCTGCTCAAAACGGCCCTTGCGCATGCTTGTGGCGCCGGTGAAGGCTCCCTTCTCATGTCCGAAAAGCTCGCTTTCAATGAGGCTTTCGGGAAGGGCCGCGCAGTTGAGCGACACAAAGGGACGCTCGGCCCGGGCGCTCGCGGCATGGATGGCGCGGGCGGCCAGTTCCTTGCCCGTACCGGACTCGCCCTGCAGAAAAACCGTGGTCGGAGACTGGGCTACCTGCATAATCTGGGCGTAGACATGCTGCATGACGTCAGAATTGCCCACGAAGCCCTTTGGACGCTTCGAGGGCACGTTCTCCTCGTCCATCTTGCGCTGCGTCTCCCAGGCCGCGTAGCCGAGCAGCGTAGCGATGATGGTCATAAGCTGCTGCTCTTCCTCCAGCTTGACCTGGTCAGTGAGCAGCCTGTCCACGGAAAGAGCACCCACCACCTGCTGATTCAGCCGGATGGGTACGCAGATATAGGAAATATCGGAGTGGGAAAGATCCCTGGAGCGCGTTCTGTTCAGAAAAAGCGGCTCCTCGGAAACATTGGAAATATACATAGGCTGGCCGGTCTGCACGACTCGGCCGATGATGCCCTCGCCCTGCACATAGCGGCCGCGGGAACGTTCCGCGGGCTTAAGGCCGTAGGAAGATTCGATGCGTATCTCTCCGGTCTGAGGAGAAACCAGCGTAATTGTGCCCTGCATCATGTGCAGCCGCTCGGCAAGCAGCATGAGTACCTGATCCAGCGAGTTCTGCACATCTGCCGTCGAGGTCAGGATTTGCGCAAGGTCGTAGAGCAGGGACAGATAATTCTCCGCCTCCCTGCCTTCAGCAGCATTGACAGCAAACTTCATACCGCCGCGTCCTTTGCTGAAGATTCCGGTTCTTCCCGGAAGCGCGTCCTCCCTGTCTCCGGAAGAACGGCTCCGGCCCTCTTCTGTCTTTCTGCCATTCGGATGATCAGCGTTCATGTTCCCCCCGGAAAAAGACACGGGCGGCCTGTCAGGGACGCCCGTGTCACGTCAACGCAAATCAGGAAACCGCACCGCCTGCAAAACGGCGCGGCATATTTTTCTAAAGTTTGATCCCGGACAGGGCTTCGTCGATATCGTCCTCAGCGAGGGTGGCGACCATGACGGCCTTGATGGTATGCAGACGGTTTTCCGCCTCGTGGAAAGCCGCGTTGCGGGGCGACTCGAAGACCTCGTCGTTCACTTCCATGCAGTCGATGCCGTACTTCTTGTAAATCTGCTCGCCGATGACTGTCTCCCTGTTATGGAAGGCAGGCAGGCAGTGCAGGAAACGGCAGTCCGGGTTGCCGGTCATATCCATGACCCTGCCCGTGATGCGGTAGGGAGTCAGCATGGCTATGCGCTCTTTCCACACGTCATCGGGCTCGCCCATGGACACCCACACGTCCGTGTAAAGGAAATCACAGCCTTTTACGCCTTCCTCGATATCCTCGGTGCGCATGACACTGGCGCCGGATTTCGCGGCGTACTTCTGAGCCATGGCGAAAACCTCGTCGGAAGTCCACAGGGCCTTCGGAGCCACGGAACGGAAGTTCACGCCAAGCATGGCAGAACCGACCATGAGGGAATTGCCCATGTTGTAGCGGGCATCACCGAGATAAGCGAGCGTCAGCCCCTTGAGGGGACGGCCAGTGCACTCACGCATGGTCAGCATATCGGCGAGCAGCTGGGTGGGATGCCATTCATTGGTCAGGCCGTTCCACACCGGCACATCGGCGTACTTCGCAAGATTTTCCACAATATTCTGACCGAAGCCGCGGTATTCGATGCCATCGAAAAAGCCGCTGAGCACACGGGCAGTGTCGGCCATGGATTCCTTCTTGCCTATCTGGGTCCCGGAAGGTCCGAGGTAGGTCACATGAGCGCCCTGGTCGTGGGCGGAACATTCGAAGGAGCAGCGGGTTCGTGTGGAGTTCTTCTCAAATATCAGGGCGATGTTGCGGCCTTTGAGCAGCTGGGGTTCCCTGCGTTCCTTCTTGGCCTTCTTGAGTTTCGCCGCGAGGTCCAGCAGATAGCAGAGCTCTTCCGGCGTAAAGTCGGCTTCCTTCAGGAAGTCTCTCTTGTACAGTCTGTTCATATGTTTCCATTCCTCCACAAGACGCTTTGACAGGGCATCGGACAGAAAGAAAGGCTCCTGAAGGATCGTTTTCCGGGGGGAGGGGGAAAACGTCCGCCAGGCGCCGTCCTGTACGGATCACCGGAAAATCCGGCCTTCATGTCGTCTTTTTCATGAAAGTTTTCTTAGAACAAACATCCGCTCCTTAGTCAATACGCTCATCCCGTCAGGCGCAAAATAGTTCCTGATTTCAAGGGGAAAGGGCCGTCCGTTATGGAACGGATCAGCCCTGTCTGCGGCGCAGGCGTGCCTTGCGGTCCTCCATGAGATACCGCCCCGTGATGGAATCGGGATTGGCGGCTATGGCTTCCGGCGTGCCCGTGGCGATAATGCGGCCGCCGCTTTCTCCTCCGCCCGGCCCCATATCAATGATGTAGTCAGAAGACAGGATAAAGTCGGAGTTGTGCTCAATGACCACCACGCTGGCGCCCTTGTCCACGAGCCTGTGCAGAACGGCAATGAGCTTGCCGACTTCGTGCATGTGCAGGCCCGTGGTCGGCTCATCGAGAATGTACATGGTTCCGGGAAGGCTGCGCTTACCGAGTTCACGGCTGATTTTGATGCGCTGCGCCTCGCCGCCCGACAGCGTCGTGGCGGACTGTCCGAGACGGATGTACCCGAGCCCCACGTCCTCGAGAATAGCCAGCTTGCGCGCCAGACTCGGGAAGTTAGAGAAGAACTCGCGGGCCTGGCTCACAGTGAGATCCAGGACCTCGAAAATGTTCAGGCCCTTGTAGCGCACCTCGAGCGTCTCATGATTGTATCTTTTGCCATGGCACACGTCGCAGGTAACGAAGATGTCCGGCAGAAAATGCATCTCCACCTGGATCATACCGTCTCCGTGGCAGGTTTCGCAGCGTCCGCCCTTCACATTGAAGCTGAAGCGCCCGGCCGTGAAGCCGCGCCGCTTCGCGTCCGGCGTCATGGCGAAAATCTGACGGATATCGTCAAAAATCTTGGTGTAGGTCGCCGGATTGGAACGCGGCGTCCTGCCGATGGGCGTCTGGTCAATATCCACAAGACGCTGTATGGCTTCGGCTCCAGTGATGCCGGAAATCGTCCCGGGATTATCCACGCGCAGCCCGAGTCCTATGGCCAGATGCTTATAGAGCGTATCCATGACAAGGGAACTCTTGCCGGACCCGGATACACCCGTCACGCAGGTAAGCACTCCCAGGGGGAAACTCACGTCCATGCCCTTGAGGTTGTTGGTGGTCACATTGTGCAGGACGATTTCACCGCGCGGCTCGCGCCTCTTTTCCGGCATGGGTACACTCATGTCGCCCGTCAGGTAGCGGGCCGTCAGCGTGCCGGACCTGAGAAGTCCCGGCACATCGCCCTCGTACACGATTTCGCCGCCCTGGATGCCGGAACCCGGACCGAGCTCAATGACCGTGTCCGCAGCGCATATGGTCGAGTCGTCGTGCTCCACCACAAGCACCGTGTTGCCCCTGGACTGGAGAGAGCGCAGCGTGGAGATGAGCTTCTGGTTGTCACGCGGATGCAGACCGATGGAGGGCTCGTCGAGCACGTAGGTCACGCCCACGAGGCCGGCACCGAGCTGGGAAGCCAGCCTGATGCGCTGTGCCTCACCGCCGGAGAGCGTGGTCATGCACCGCGCAAGGGTCAGGTAACCGAGCCCCACGTCAACAAGGAAAGAGAGCCTGTGCAGCAGTTCCTTCATGAGCGTCTGCGCAATAATGGCCCACCGTCCCTCAAAGGTACGGCTCTTCAGCCACTCCAGCTCCCGGTCTATGGGAAGGGCGCAGAAATCGGCTATGCTCAGGCCGTCAATGCGCACCGCGAGCGCTTCCCGGGAAAGACGCTGCCCGTGACAGGACGGGCAGGCCGTGGTCTGCATGTAACGGCCGAGCTCATCACGCCAGGCGTCGCCGTACTGCATGCCTTTTTCAAGAAGCGGAATGACGCCGGGCCAGCGGTCTTCCGTGACTTCCAGATTGACCTGGGCCTTCAGGCTCTCTGCGAAGTGCTCGTACTGGTAGTCGCCTTTGGCGTACACGGCCACACTGCCGCCCATCCAGTTGCGCCTGAGTCCTGCGGAGGTGTTGGCGGGCTTGTTCTCCCCATCCTCTCCGTAAAAGAGCGCGAGCCAGGCCCCGGAGCTGAAATCCTTGAGAGGCGTTGACAGGCTGAATCCATGGCGTTTGCCAAGTGCGCGCAGGGCTGGCGCGTATTTTTCCATGGCACGTTTTCCGTGCCATGGAAGCAGTGCGCCTTCCTGCAGGGAAAGACCGCGGTTCGGCGCGATAAGGCGGGGCTCGAAATAATCGACCGTGCCGAGGCCCACGCAGCGGGGGCAGGCACCCGAAGGCGTATTGAACGAAAAGAGCTGCGGCTTCGGCACCGGCATGGCGATATGGCAGTGAGGGCAGCTCGAAGACGTGGAATAGATGTGCTCCCTCTCCCCTTCAGGCCTGTCCGGCTGATAGAGGACAATCCGCCCGTCGGCTTCCTTCAGGGCCAGCTCAACTGACTCGGAAAGGCGCTGGCGCAGCCCCTCGCGGATGACGAGGCGATCGACCACCAGATCAAGGGAGTGCTTCCTGTTCTTGTCGAGCGGAGGCACCTCATCGATCCTGTAGAATTCCCCGTCGGCACGCACTCTGGAAAACCCCCTGGCCTTGAGCTTCGCCAGGCGGTCCTTCTGCGTTCCCTTCTGCATTTCCACGATGGGCGCGAGAATCATGAACTTCGTTTTCTCAGGAAGACTCAGGATATCCTCGAGAATCTCATCCGTGGACCGGGCTTCAATGGGCCTGCCGCACTTGGGGCAGGAAACCGTTCCCAGACGCGCGAAGAACACGCGCAGAAAATCGTAGATTTCTGTCACGGTGCCCACTGTGGAGCGGGGATTGTGGGACGTGGTCCCCTGTTCCAGGGATATGGCCGGCGTCAGACCCTCGATTTTTTCCACGTCGGGCTTGTCCATCTTGGGCAGAAACTGCCGCGCGTAGGCGGAAAGGGACTCAACGTAGCGGCGCTGTCCTTCTGCGTAAACGATATCGAACGCCAAAGTGGATTTACCAGATCCGGACGGACCGCAGACAACCACGAGCTGATCGCGGGGAATATCCAGGCTGATGTCGCGCAGATTGTGCTGGCGGGCATGTTCGATGTGGATGCACTTCTGTGCGGGCTGCATTTGACATCCTCCCCCGCCTAAAGACTGGGGTTTCCTATCGGTAGCGGCTCTAACGAGCCACACCATAGGCGGGTTCCTGCTTCAAAGCGGGCGCCTGAGGCCTTCCCGCTCCACAGGCTGACACGGCCTGCCCGGCCGCCAGAATGTTTAACGCCGCATTATAGTCGGCGTTGCATTCAAATCCACAGGCCACACATTTGAATTTCGCCTGCGCTGGCCTGTTTGCTCTGTCTACGCATCCGCAATGACTACATGTCTGGCTGGTATACTGCGGAGGAATGACAACCAGCTTTCCACCCAGCCATTTCAGCTTGTACTCAAGCTGCCGTCGGAACTCGAACCATCCCTGATCCAATATGGACTTGTTCAGGCCGGCCTTGGCGCGTACATTTTTACCCGGCAGTTCAGATGTACCGGAAGCCGAACGCGACATATTCCGCACTTTCAAATCTTCAATCACGACAAGAGCGTGGTTTTTGCTGATTATCGTGGTTGTCTTGTGCAGAAAATCGTTGCGTACATTGGCTATTGTACGGTGCAGACGCTGGATTTTGGCTTTGAGCTTCTGCCAGTTGGCGGAAAACTTCACTCGTTTTGCCAGCTTGCGCTGCAGCTTTGCCAGCTTCTTTTCATGTTTTCTGAAACTGTGCAGTGGTTTGATGCAGGAACCATCGGAGAGCGTTGCAAAACGCGCAACTCCCATATCTATGCCAACGGCGCTTTGCGAAGTGTGTACAGGTTCTGGAACTTCCCGTTCCGTCTGAACAGAAACAAACCATCTGCCAGCGGACAGGGAAACTGTTACCTGTTTCGGTGTTCCTTCTATCCTGCGGCTGTTGCGATAGCGGACATAGCCGATTTTGGGCAGAAATATGCGGCTGTTGTCTTCATCGAGCCTGAAACCCTGCGGATAGCGGAAGGCGTCATGAACCCCCTTTCTCTTGAAACGCGGGAAATCCGCACGCTTGGCAAAGAAGTTTTTGTAGGCCCTATCAAGATCTTTCAACGCTTGCTGCAGAATTTGAGAATGGGCTTCAGCAAGAAAAGATGTGTCGTTTTCCTTCTTCCAGTCCCGAAGGGCTTCGCAGAGCAGGGAAAACCCCAGACGCTTCCCTTCCTTTTCATAGGTCTCTTTTTCCAATACAAGCGCCTTGTTCCAAAGGAAACGGCAACATCCGGCAAAACGCCGCATGAGGCTTTCCTGCCCGGCTTTGGGGCGGAGCTGGAACTTGTAGGCCTGCAATCTTTCCATAGCTGAATCATAGTTGACCTATGAAAAAAGTCAACGACATTCGTACCGGAAGACACTGCGTATTCCTTCTTCATGCCCATTTGGTCTTTGTTACAAAGTATCGCTATGGCGTCTTCACAAAGATTATTCCTGACGGCTTGAAGGAAATATTTGCCAGTTTTTGCCGTGATTTTGAGGCGGAACTTATTGAATTTGACGGGGAAGACGATCAAGTTCATCTACTTGTCGTCTATCCCCCAAAAGTAGCCATTTCGTCTTTGGCCAACAGTCTGAAAGGCGTATCCGGCAGGCTGATTCGCAGGAAAGGCTATCCCCCGATTCAGAAAAAACTCTGGGGTGGCCCGCTCTGGCCGCCAGGCTATTTTGCCGGGAACTGCGGAGGAGCGCCTATCTCTGTTCTGCGGCAGTATATCGAAGCTCACGAACGCCCAATTAAAGGCAAAATTTCCAGTTATGGTGCGCCTTATATCCCCTCCCTGAAGGGCGAGGCTTTACGGCGCGCTGGGTAAACCTCCGGCAGAAGAAACTCCTGCATACAGCAATATACACATGCAGGAGTTTTTAAAATACTAAAAAACGGCAGCCTACCTGTCCACGGGGAAGGCCAGCCCCTCGTACCAGTACAGGCGGGCTCCCGGAGCCTTCCAGCTGCCGTCAGGCAGGCCGGCCTTGTAACAGAGGTTCGTAAGATAGGCGGGCAGATCCCAGTGCTGCTCCACGGGCACCTGAGGCAGAAAAACACCGGTGCGGCCATGAGCCGAGAGAACAAGGCCATGCCTGCCAATGACAATCCGTTTCGGATCTGGGCACAGAGAAAGCTCGCCAAGAACAGTGATTTCCAGGGAAAGCTCATCCCATTCGGAAGGACTGACAGGGGGGAAGCGGGGGTCGTCGAAAGCGGCCAGCTGGGCCATGCGCCATACGTTGCGGACGAGCGGAGACTCCCCAACGATGGTACCGATGCAGCCCCTCAGCCTGCCTTTCTCCTTGAGAGTGACAAAACAGCCGAGGTTCTTTCTGAGCGTGGGGCTGTACCGGGAGAGCTCCGGCTCCGGCGGAAACTCACCCCTGAGACGCAGGGATACGGCATTCAGAGCGATGCTGCCGAGAGTATTCTTTTCTTCTCTGGTAAGACTGAAATCGACGGACATGCTGACCTCCTTCCATACATACCTGACGAGGCGGAATGGTATAGGCAAGCAGGGGAATGTCAATGCCGCCAGATCCCCTTTAAGGGAAAGGGCAGGACGGTTCCAGCCTGGAACCGCATCCTGCCCTTTCTCTATGTTTCCCGCTCCGGGGGAGCGGGAAACAGCGTTTTTCTAGAACTTGTAGGTGAAGATCAGCTGGGCCTTCCAGATATCCTGCTTCTCATAGGATCCGAAATTATTGTAATCCTTTTTCCAGGTATCGTTGTCCATGAAATTGGCCACATATCCGAGTTCCAGATTGATGTTGAAGTTCTCGTACATCTGGTAGACGTTCACGAGGTTGAACTCCAGCAGTCCGTCATTGGTCGTCAGATAGGGGCCCTCAAAGAGGTTGCTGGTACTCTGCCATGCGTAAGCGCTGTCCATGTACTTGACCATGGAGGGAGAGTTCGTGCCGCCCCAGTACGCCACACGGAAAGTATGCGTGAGCTTGTCGACGAAGCTCATGTCCGAGAGCTGGAAACCGATGCCCCAGGTACCGGCCATGGAGTCATTGAGATCGAGGTAGTCGCCGTTCGGCCCCCAGGCAAGGTTGCCGTCACCCATGAAGGAAGTCATCCAGACGTAGGGGCACACGGAAGGCATGCGTTCGGAACCGTTCTTCACGCTGCCATCGTCGCCGGAACCGTACCAGCCGAAGATGCCCGGTGTGCCCCAGTCCATCTTGTATTCGACAAGGGCTTTGGCCAGCCAGCCCTCGCGCTTGCTGGAGCCGCGGCGTATGTCACTGTCATCGTTCCGGGTCTTCACGTCAAAGCGGCCCATGCTCTCGACCCAGCCGTAGTTCACATCAAACTCGATATTCCAGGGGTCGAAGGTCTTGATCTTGACCGGAAGGCCGGCCCAGAACATGCCTCCATAGGCTTTGGACGTTCTGCCGTAATCCGTGACGTTGAGGCCGCCGCCCCCGCCCATAGCATTAAGATAGGGAGACAGAGTGACAGCCGGAGCGCCGTCCACGAAGTTGGTGGTTCTGTAATCGTCGAAATTGTGGGCGTTACGGCCCTGCACGCCGTACATGGCCCACGGGGTCACGGAGACACCGCCGTAGTTGACAGGCAGCATGAGGGCGAAAAGGTCCATGTTGTCCAGGTAGCCGGCGTTGTCGTTATTGTTCAGGTAGCCGTTTGTACCGTCTGTATCGTTGCTTCCCGTATAGTTGTCGTTATAGGGACGGAACCACATGGCGGTAAGGCCGATGTTCTCGTTGAAATCCACGTGCGAGTTTATGGAAGCCCCGCGCAGATCGAAAACGGCTGATCCGCCTGCCGCGTAGGGCATCGCGAAGTTCTGGATGCCCATACGGGTCTGGATGGTGGTGTCCGGAACCTTCCAGTCGATATAGGCCTGGCGGACCTTGACGAACACACCGTCCGCGCCCATGGCACCGCCCTGGGGCCCGAAGCCCCATTTCTGGGGACCGATATGGAACATCACCGTTCCGGAAAGACTCTCGGAAGCCACGGCGTCGAGCTGAAGAAGCAGACGCTGGCGGGCGGCGAAGCGGTCATTGTTGTTGCTTTTGATCTTTGTACCGGAGCCGTTGCGGATATAGCTCGTAAACTTGGTATCCGCGAGACCGAAGCCCATATTCCACTGGCCCTTGATCTGAAAATCAACGGCCTGGGACGTAACGGCAGGAACGCAGAGGAACAGCGCGGCCAGCATGGCAGGTATAAGGCTGTGTTTCATTGTACTCTCCAGTTGGCTCCACAGGGATTACTCAGCCTTCTGGCTGGCTTCGGTGTTTTCAGTGAATTCCCGGAAATGTTCGGGGAGCGGCCTGCCTGCCAGTTCTTCTTCAGGTTCGGGCTTGGAGCAGTACTTCAGCGCGAATCCGCCTTCTTCCCTGAGGATTTTGAACCAGCAGAGAGTCACGAAGATAACGGGGAAGATCATGAGGGCGCCGGAGAAGTTGCCGAACATCTTGGCCACGCCGAGTCCGCCCATGCAGATAAGGCCAAGGGCGAGGAGGCAGAGAATCAGGCACCAGAACGTACGGTGCCACTTGTCGGGTTCCACGTCGGGAGAGAGCTTGCGGGTCGTGGTGCTGGCGCAGATGTAGGAACCGGCGTTCACGGTCGTGGCGAGGAAAATGGTGGAGAGAAGCGCGTAGACGATGAGGACGACGTTCTTGAAGGGCAGCGTCTCAAGCACGGCGATCATGGCGGCAGCACCGCCCTGAGCCTTGAGAATGCTCACGACATCCAGAATTCCGCTGTGCTGCACGTACAGGGAATAGGAACCGAAAACGCCGTGAATGAGGCAGGCGCCGGCCACAGTACTGCCCGTGCCGTAGAGAATGATTTCACGCACGGTGCGGCCGCGGGAAATACGGGCAATAAAAAGGCCCATGAAGGGACCGAAACCAGCCCAGAAGAGAGCGTAGAAAATAGTCCAGTCCCTCGGGAACGTCCCGCCGGTCCAGGGGTCGGTCCACAGGGTCATTCTGGGGTAACAGCCAATCCACTTGCCGAAGGCGTTGGTGAAAATATTGAAAAGCTGCACCGTGGGACCTGTCAGGAAACAGTAAACCACGAGAATCAGGGCCAGGAAGACGTTGAAATTACTCAGCCACTTGATGCCGCGATCAAGGCCTTTGTACACAGTGAACCCTGCGATGAGGCCGGAGAAGACCAGGATGATAATCTGCGTGCTGAGTTCGGCGCTGATGCCGAAGACGCTCTTCAGGGCATGGGCCACAGTGGGCAGGGAAATGCACATGGTCACGGCCGTGCAGAACATGAGACCAAGAATGAAGAAGACATCAAGGCAGCGGCCAAAAAGCCCGCTGGCATTGCGCTCTCCCACAATCGGGATGCAGGCGGTGCTGATGCGGAGGAAAGGTTCCTTGCGGATGTAGAAGAGATAGGCGATGGGGAGAGAGGTGATGAGGTACGTGCACCAGGCATTGGGACCCCAGTGCATGAGAAGATAGGCAAGAGCCCAGTCATACGCGTCCACGCTCATGGGCTGGGCGTACTGCGGCGGGCTCATGATGTCATAGAGCGGTTCCGTGATAGCCCAGAACATGATGGCTCCGCCGACAGCGGAGCAGAAAATCATGGCAGACCAGCTGAGGATGCTGAATTCGGGCTTTTCATCCCTTCTGCCGAATTTGATGTTTCCCCAGCGGCTCAGGGCGAAATAGAAGCACATGCAGATGAGGATAACCGTTATCCAGAGATACAGTGTGCCAAAATTGAAAGCCAGCGGGTTATAAAGAGCCTTGAAGAATTCTTCCGTGCTCTTTGGGGCCACAACGGCCGGGATGCTGATGAGCAGAATAATGATAATTGTCGGAATGAATATTTTCCATTCCGGCCTGAGATCGTAATCCTTGACAGGCTGGGCTGTCTTTGACTGGTTAGTGGGCATGCCTGCAATCCTCCCTAGAAAGTTTGCCCCGGGAAAAACCGGTTATGGCATGCCCTGCAGAATTTGTACCATTAGGCACAAGCTCGTTTTTTCTGTAGTTATTCACTAAGAAGAACGTGATATATGACACATTTGTCGCCTTGTGCGACAAAATTTTCACACCACAAAAAATATTCTTTTTTCAGTATGTTATAATTCATAAAATGGAGCGTTATGTGCCAGCATGACACTTTTGTCTTTCCTGCGGCATGGCCTTCTGCCGTGAGAAAACGTTCACGGCATATATAATGGCAGAGCAGGCGTCATTGCCCTTTGGCACGATTTTTGAAACAGTCTCAGCAAAGCAATGAACCTACAGCCTTACGGCAAAGGAGAAATATCCATGGCACCCAAAGCGAAGCGCGCAGCTCTCATCGGTTTCGACTGTCTCGTCCCGAAACGCCTCCAGAAACTTCTCAAGGAAGGCGGTCTCGACAACTTCCGCCGTTTCATCAAGGAAGGCAGCTACATCTCCGAAGGCTTCAACCTGCCCACGGTGACGCCTCCGTCCTGGGCCACCATCTGCACGGGCGCCTATCCCCGCACCCATGGCGTCGAGGACTACTATTATTATCATGAAGGCCGTCCGCTGGATCACAAGTACACCACCCAGGCCTTCGGCTCTGACATCCTGACCGCCCAGACCATCTGGGACAGCTGGGACAAGACCGGCAAAAAGTGCCTCGTGGTTAACTACCCCATGGCCTGGCCGTCTCACATGCAGCATGGCGTCATGGTCGAAGGCTGCGGCCTCTCTCCGGCCGAAACCCGCTGGCCCCTCTACGGCAACGAGCACAAGGAATACCTGGCCTCCGAAAGTGTCATCTCTACCGAAGTCTATCCCTTCGGCTGCCGCGGCAAGTTTGACGACGCCGAGGGTTGGAAGAACCTCCCCGCGGATCTCGACGAACCTCTTGATATGACTGTCAAGATGGACTTCAGGGAAGGTTTCTACGACATTGAACCCCAGACCTGGCACATCCTCTGCTGGCAGAGCGGTGATGACGGCTACGACCGCATCACCATGGCCCCCGAGAAGGATTTCAGCAAGGCCTTCTTCACCATCGGCCTCAAGCAGTGGAGCGACCCGATCGAGCACGACTTCAAGGTTGTCTCCGACGGCCACATGGAAAAGGGTGTTTTCCGCTGCAAGCTGATGGCCCTCTCCGACGACGCCGAGGAATTCAGGCTGTACGTGTCCGGCATCGCCGGCAGGACCGGCTTCATTGCCCCTGCTTCTGCAGCCAAGGACATCGACTTCTCCAAGCAGATTACCGCCAACGACATCGGCTTCGTGTCCCACATGCTGGGCATCATCGACAACGACACGGTCTGCGAACTCGCTGAATTCCACGCCGAATGGCTGTGGAACTGCGTGAAGTGTCTCGTCAACGCCAACCCCGACTGGGATCTCTTCTACATGCACTCCCATCCCATTGACTGGTTCTATCATGGCTTCATGAGCGACCTCGACAGCAAGGATGAGAAGGTGCGCAAGGAAGCTGAAAGGGTTGAACGCCGCATCTACACCAGCGAAGACCGCCTCCTCGGCCGCCTGATGGACCTCTTTGGCAGGGAAACCGCCATCTGCGTCTGCTCCGACCACGGCGCCACCCCGCTCGGCCCCATCTTCAACCCCGCCGACGCCCTCAAGCAGGCCGGACTCTGCTCCTACGAACCCAAGGCTGCCAGCGGCAACTACTGGGAAGTGTATGAAGCCACGGAAGGTTTCAACTACGTGCTTGACACCAGCAAGTCCCAGGCTGTTCCCCAGCGCTACATGTTCGTGTACGTCAACCTCAAGGGCAAGTATCCCGGAGGCATCGTCGACCCTGCTGACTACGAGAAAGTCCGCACCAAGATCATTGACGCCCTCCTCGATTACCGCCATCCCGAAACCGGCGAACGTCCCATTCTCGTGGCCGTGCGCAAGGAAGACGCCCACGTCTTCGGCATGGGCGGCGAACAGGCCGGCGACGTTGTCTACGCTCTGAAGCCCGAATACATGGCTGAACACGGCTACGGCTTCCCCACCGGCGAGTCAGGATGCGGAACGCTCATGAACCTGCTTATGTTCCGCGGCCCGAACATCAAGGAAAATTACACCTATCCCCGTCCCCGCTGGCTGGCCGACATCGTGCCCACACTCTGCTATCTGACCGGCAACCGCATTCCGGACGACACGGAAGGCGCGCCCATCTACCAGATTATGGAAGATCCGAACCTCGTGAAGTAGGTTCCCCGAGAATATACGAAGACTCTCCCGCCCGGGCGCCGTCCCGGGCGGGAGTCAGGAGAAACATACCATGTCCGACAAGAAAGCTATCGTTGTCATCGCCCCTGCCCTCAGCCTTGAAGGCAGCGGCGACGCGCTTGCCAAGCTCATGAAGAAAGCCTGCGTCCTGGTCAACGCCGATGCCGCTGATCTCGCCGCCCGCGCCGAGGCTCTGACCGGCGTCAAGTGCGCCCCGGCCGAACTCACCGCCACACTCGAAAAATCCAGACTCGCCATCGTCGAGGGCGGTGAAGACGCTCTCGCCGCCGCCATGGAAGCCGCCAACCGTCACACCCTCGTGGTGGTTGCCGCCAAGGAAGGCGTTGCTTTCTACGGCCTCGCCGTCAACTCCAAGGTCGGTAAGGTTGAACGCAAGGTCAGCGCCGATGACATCGCCCTGACCATCGCCACCATCGACGATCTGCCCATCACCGCCGACTGCACCGCCGGAATTATTTACCAGGTTCTCAAGGACCCCAACCTCAAGCTCACCGAAATCACCAAGCTTGAAGAAGCCCTGGAGCGTATGGAGACCGTGCTCGCCCGCAACAACCGCGAACCCTGGGAAAAGCACGACTGCGCCTAGTCACACATTCAGACCGGAAATCCGGCCCCTTTCCCCGCAGGAAACAAAAACGCCATGGAACCGGAAAAATTCCGGATCATGGCGTTTTTGTTATTTCTTCAGGGGAAAATTATTTTTCCCCTGCCGTGATGCCGAGATTCTTCATTTTCCGCTGGAGCGTGCGCAGGTTGAGACCGAGAGCGTCCGCCGTCCTGCCCCTGTGCCAGTGACACTTCTCCAGAGCCCGTAAGATCATCTTTTCCTCGAGTTTCTGGGTAGCCTCGGCGAGAGTCAGGCCCTCGGTCACGGGAGGAATAATCTGATCCGCCCCGTTCAGGGCTTCGGCTGCAGAGCGGCCGAACGTAGCATAGCGATCCAGAAAGTTCTGCAGTTCGCGCACGTTGCCGGGCCACTCATAGTGATTCATGGCAATGCGCACCTCGTGGGGGAGGAACAGATTTACACCGTTACGCTCGGACCAGGATTTCACCAGCAGGGGGATATCCTCCCGCCTTTCCCTGAGAGGTGGCAGTTTTATTTCGAGGACGTTGACGCGGTAATAAAAATCCGCGCGTACTTTTCCTTCCTTCACCATGGAACGCATATCACGGTTTGTGGCTGAAACCAGCCTGAAGGAAGACTGTCTGGGAACATTCGTTCCCAGAGGGGTATAGCTTTTGCTTTCCAGCACCCGCAGAAACTTCACCTGCAGATGCATCGGCAGCTCGCCGACTTCATCAAGGAACAGCGTGCCGTTATTGGCTGCGGCCACAAAGCCTTCCTTGCTTCCGGCGGCTCCGGTGAAAGCTCCTTTGGCGTAGCCAAAGAACTCGCTTTCCAGCAGGTTTTCCGGGATAGCGCCGCAGTTGACCGGCACATAAGCTCCCTTTCGGCCGCTGTAATTGTGAATCGCCCTGGCCACCATGTCCTTGCCGCAGCCCGTCTCGCCGTAAATAATCACGTTGGCGTCGGTCTCGGCAGCCTTCAGGATGAGACTGTACACACGGTGCATGGCTTCGCTCTTGCCGACGATGGCGCCCATCCGCTCCGCGCTGTCCATGCCCATTTTCAGTCTCTCGTTTTCCTCTTTGAGCGCGATTTCCGTAAATTTCTGGCCGCTCACATCCATGAGCAGGCCCTCGAAATAAGCAGGGGTTCCGTTTTCATCGTAAACGGCTTCTCCCTGATCCCAAACCCATTTCCGCGTGCCATCCGGAAGCTGAAGCCTGTACATTTTCTCATAGGGTGTATGGGTGACAATACTGTCGTAGACAGCCTTGCGCACATCCTGCAGATCCGCGGGATGGGTCATCCTCTCAAGCGTGTTCCAGGCGTTCTCAACCATATTTTTTTCCGAAATACCCAGCAAATCCTGACTTCCGCGGCTGACATACTCCAGTGTCATGCGGTAATCACTGTCCATCTGCTCGCCGAGATCAATACGGCAGCGGTAAACCATGCAGGGGAGCCGGTTGACAAGCCTGTCTATCCTGGCTCTGACACGTTCATTTTCCTGATCTGCGGTCCGAAGCATACGCATCCTCCGGATAAATCTTCTCTGCTGGCCTGTTCCAGGCAACAGAATTTGTCGCAAAACACGACACTTTTGTCGTCAATTAAATCGTTTCCCCATCAGTAGTCAACAGCGGAGCACGAAAACCCCCTATTATTCCGGCATCCGGGTGTCTGCCAGTCCAGATGAAGGAAATGGCATGGAATATGCTTATTTCAGAGCAGAAAAATTGTCATAAACCAAAAGGAGTTACACATGTCCCAGGCTCTTTCCGTTTCGCTCGAGCGCAAAGGCACAGTCATTGACGTCAACTACGACACTACAGCTCTTCAGAATATTCACGTCGATCTCAATGAGGTCGCCGAAGACGACCGCTCCGGAAGCGCCAAAAAACTTCTCGGCGCCTCAGTGCTGTACTGCTACACCGCAGCCCTGGACAAAGCTCTCGATGTCAGAGGCGCGAAATACGATGCTATCAAGGGACGCGCCACTGTAACTGCCGGCACTGATGACAAGGGCCGCGGCCGCATTCTCGGCATCACCCTCGATGTCACCGTGGTCATGGACTCCTCGTACGAAACCATCTTTGACCATGTCGCCAAAGTCATGCGTAAGGGCTGCCTCATCTCCGCTTCCCTGGAGGCCGCTTTCCCGGTCACCTACAACCTCGAACTCGAATGCCCTGACGATTAAAAGGCGGCACACATGAAACTCACCATCATCGGCGCCGGCCCCGGCGGCTATACGGCAGCCTTCGCGGCCGCAGAGAAAGGCATTGAGGTCACACTCATAGACATGGCCGAAATCGGAGGCACCTGCCTCAACCGCGGCTGCATCCCCACCAAGACCCTGCGCTCCAGCGCTGACGCTGTCATGCTGGCCGGCCGCCTTCCCGAATACGGAGTGGAAACCGGTCCTGCGAAGATCTGCCTGGACACCATCCGCAAACGCAAGGACAGTGTCATCGGCATCCTGCGCACCGGACTCGAAAAGAGCTGCTCCAGGCTCAAAGTCCGCTTCGTGAGCGGCAGGGCCGAAGTTCTGAGCGCACAGGAAGTTCTCGTGCACACAAAGGACGGGAATGAGACCGTGACCGGCGATGCCGTGATCATCGCTGCCGGATCCCGCGTGCTTGAACTGCCCGGCCTGACCTTCGATCACCAGTATGTCCTTAACAGCGATGACGCGCTCAGTCTCGACAGAATCCCTGCCCGCCTGTGCATTGTCGGCGGAGGCGTCATAGGCTGTGAACTTGCCTGCATCTACCGGGCCTTCGGCAGCGCAGTGACCATCGTCGAAGGGCAGGACAGGGTTCTGCCCATGCCCTCCGTGGACAAGGATGTGAGCACGCTGCTCAACCGCGAGCTGCGCAAGCTCAAAATCAAGGTCATGACCGGCAAAACACTCAAGGATCTGCAGATTTCCGATGGCGTCGTTCATGCCGTGGCCGCGACGTCCCCCTTTGTGGACGTTCCCGCTGAAAAACACACGGAGGAGCCTATCGAAGCCGACATGGTTCTCGTCACCGTCGGCCGCAAATCCACGGCTGACAGCCTCGGACTTGAAAAGGCTGGCGTGGCCACAGACAAGCGCGGATGGATTACCGTGGACCAGCACCTCATGACAAATGTCCCCGGTATCTACGCTATAGGCGACATCCTCGGCCCCAGCCATGTCATGCTGGCCCATGTGGCCTCCATGGAGGGGCTCTGCGCCCTAGACAACATCCTTGGGAAAGAAAGGGCTATGGACTACAGCGTCATTCCCTCCGCCATCTTCACTTCTCCTGAGATCGGAGAAGTCGGCATGAGCGAAGCCCAGGCCAGGGAATCCTGCCAGAAGGTCGTCACCGGCACTGTGCAGATGCGCGAGCTGGGCAAGGCTCACGCCATGGGAGAGCTGCCCGGCTTCTTCAAAGTCATCGCGGACGCCGAAAGCGGACTCCTTCTCGGTCTGCACGTTGCCGGCGCCCATGCGTCCGACCTTGTCGCCGAAGGCGGCATAGCCATGGAAAAGAAGGCCACCATATACGATCTGGCCGCCACTATCCACGCTCACCCGACGCTCGCGGAAGGCATTTACGAAGCCGCCCGGCTGGCTGTCAGGGCAGCGGAAAAACTCAACTGAGCAAGGAAAATCCCATGAAACAGCCTGGTGAACTCACCCTGCCCGCGGATCTCCGCTACACCTCCGAACACATCTGGATCAAAAAAGAAGGGGATCAGTATGTCGCCGGAGTTACCGACTACGCACAGGATCAGCTCGGCGAAGTGGCCTTCGTTGACGTTCCCTGCGTCGGGGAAACGCTTGAGGCCAATGCCGAATTCGGCAGCATTGAATCTGTCAAATCCGTCAATGCCCTGCACATGCCTGTAGCCGGCACCGTGCTTGAAGCCAATCCCGAACTCGAGGAATCCCCAACGCTGGTCAACGTCGCCTGCTACGGCGACGGCTGGCTCGTCAAGATAAAACCCGACAATCCCGCTGACGTCGACGCCCTTCTGGATGCAGAGAGCTACAGGAATCAGCTTAACTAATACTACATGGCCCGGGGTGAACGACCGCTCCGGTCAGAGGAGAATATACAGATGTCTCAGCTTCTCGTTGATGAGCAGAAGTCAGCCTCCCGTCCTTACGACATTCCGGACGGCCCCACCCCGCGTCATGTCCTCCTGAAGCGCAATTACCTGCGTCAGGTGCCCACCATTTCCATCTATAGAGCCCGCGCCATCACCAAGATCGCCAGGGAGAATCCCGGCCTTCCCCGTATCGAACTCCGGGCAAAGGCTTTCCGCTACTGCTGCGAGACGGCTCCTCTCGTTATTCAGGACAATGAACTCATTGTGGGAGCCCCCTGCGGCTCCCCCCGCGCCGGTGCCTTCTCTCCCGACATTTCCTGGCGCTGGCTCAGGGACGAACTCGACACCATCGCCCACCGTCCCCAGGATCCTTTCTTTATTTCCGAGGAAGACAAGAAGATCCTCAGGGAAGAAATCTTCCCCTTCTGGGAAGGAAAATCCGTTGACGAATACTGCGAGGCCCAGTACCGCGAAGCCGGCGTATGGACGCTCTCCGGCGAATCCTTCGTCTCTGACTGCTCCTACCACGCCCTGAACGGCGGAGGCGACTCCAACCCCGGTTACGACGTCATCCTTATGAAGAAGGGCATGCTGGATATTCAGCGTGAAGCTCAGGAGCATCTCTCCAGACTGGATTACGCCAATCCCGATGACCTCGACAAAATTTACTTCTACAAGTCGGTCATTGACACCACCGAGGGAGTTATCATCTACGCCCGGCGCATGTCCGAATACGCCAGGAAGCTGGCCGAAAAAGAAAAGGATCCTGTCCGCAGGGCCGAGCTCGAGAAGATTGCCGAAGTCAACGCCCGTGTTCCCGCACACGCTCCTACTACCTTCTGGGAAGCTGTGCAGGCCGTCTTCACGGTCGAGTCCCTGCTCGTTGTGGAAGAAAATCAGACGGGCATGTCCATTGGCCGCGTGGACCAGTATATGTATCCTTTCTACAAGAAGGATATCGAGTCCGGCAGGCTCACGCCCTATGAAGCATTCGATATCGCCGGCTGCATGCTCATCAAGATGAGCGAGATGATGTGGCTCACTTCCGAGGACAGTTCCAAATTCTTCGCCGGCTACCAGCCTTTCGTCAATATGTGCGTGGGCGGCGTTACCCGCGAAGGGAAGGACGCCACAAACGACCTCACCTATCTGCTCATGGACGCCGTGCGCCATGTGAAGATCTACCAGCCTTCCCTGGCCACCCGCGTGAACAACAAGTCTCCGCGCAAGTACCTGGAAAAAATCGTTGACGTTGTCCGCGCCGGCATGGGCTTCCCCGCCGTTCACTTCGACGACTGCCACATCAAGATGATGCTGGCCAAGGGCGTCAGCATGGAAGACGCCCGCGACTACTGCCTCATGGGCTGCGTCGAGCCCCAGAAGGCCGGCCGCCTTTATCAGTGGACCTCCACGGCCTATACGCAGTGGCCTATCTGCATCGAACTGGTTCTGAACCACGGCGTGCCGCTGTGGTTCGGAAAGCAGGTCTGCCCTGATATGGGCGACCTCTCCCAGTTTGACACGTATGAGAAATTCGATCACGCGGTCAAGGAAGAGATCAAATACATTACCAGGCTCACCGGCACGGCAACGGTCATTTCCCAGCGCGTGCACAGAAGCCTGGCTCCCAAGCCGCTTATGTCCATCATGTACGAGGGCTGCATGGAGAAAGGACGCGATGTGTCCGCCGGCGGCGCCATGTACAACTTCGGCCCCGGCGTGGTGTGGACCGGCCTCGCGACCTACGCCGATTCCATGGCCGCCATCAAAAAGCTCGTCTATGATGACAAGAAGTACACGCTCTCTGAACTCAACGAGGCCCTGAAGGCCGACTTCAAAGGCTACGAGCAAATCCGCAAGGACTGCGTCAACGCCCCAAAGTATGGCAACGACGATCCCTACGCCGACAATATCGCTGCCGACATTATCGAGTTCACGGAGGTCGAACACAGAAAGATCCGCACGCTCTACTCCACGCTGAGCCATGGCACCCTGTCCATATCCAACAACACGCCTTTTGGCATGATGACCGGCGCTTCCGCAAACGGCCGTCACAAGGGCATGCCGCTCTCTGACGGCATCAGCCCCTCCCAGGGGGCTGACCGCAAAGGCCCCACGGCCATCATCAAGAGCGTTTCCAGAATGGCCTGTGACAACATGAATATCGGCATGGTTCACAACTTCAAGCTCATGGCCGGTCTGCTCGAGACGCCCGAGGGCAAAAACGGACTCATTTCGCTCATCCACACAGCCAGCATCTTCGGCAACGGCGAGATGCAGTTCAATTATCTCGACAACAAGACCCTGCTCGCCGCACAGCGCGCCCCACAGGAATACAGGGACCTCGTGGTCCGCGTTGCCGGCTATTCCGCCTTCTTCGTGGAACTTTGCGAAGACGTGCAGAACGAAATCATCAGCCGCACCATGCTGACCAAGTTCTAATCCTTCTTCGCCTGCAAGATACGTATTCCCAGGCCCCCTGCCGCTTTTCCCGGCTGGGGGCCTGATCGTCCTCCCGGAGAGAGCCCATGACTTCAAACCTGACTGCCCGTGTTTTCAATATCCAAAAATACAGTATCTACGACGGTCCTGGCATACGCACCATCGTCTTCTTTCAGGGCTGCCCGCTGCGCTGTCTCTGGTGCTCCAATCCCGAGGGGCAGATAACCAGACCGCAGATTCTGCTCAGCCGGAACCTCTGTACTCTGTGCGGAGCCTGCGTCAAAGCCTGCCCGAACAGCCTTCACGCCATCAAAGGCGATCCTCCTGTACATCTTCTCTCACACGAAGGCTGCACCGGATGCGGCGCCTGCGTGGAGGCCTGCCCCAATGACGCCCTTGCCCAGTGTGGCAGCGAAATGACCATTGAGCAGATCATGGATGTCGTACTCGAAGATCGCGAATTCTACGAAAGCTCGGGAGGCGGCATGACCGCCAGCGGCGGCGAACCGCTCTCCCAGGCGGAAGCCCTGGAAGCCCTGTTCAGTTCCTGCCGCAATGAAGGCATCAGTACGGCCATCGAAACATCCGGCTACGCTCCTCACGCGGTTCTTGAAAAGATCGCTCCGCTGACGAAACTTTTCCTCTACGATTTGAAACATATGGATGACGGCATCCACAAAAAGCTTACGGGCGTCAGCAACAAACAGATTCTTGAAAACCTGACCTGGCTTCTCGATAACGAGTACGCCGTCCGTGTGCGCATGCCCCTCATCAATGGCTGTAACACCGATGAGGCCGAAATCGCGGCCCGCGTCCGTTTTCTCCTGCCATGGAAGGGGTCTGTCGGTTTCAGAGGTGTGGATCTCCTGCCTTATCACAAGATGGGCGTCAAAAAGTATGAGCAGCTCGACATGCCCTACAGCTTTGACAACAGGGCTCAGGTCATGGAGGAAACCCTGGAACGCATACGGAGACAATTTGATGAAGCGGGCATTCCCGTTGCCATCATCCGCCATTAACGGCGTTTTCTCCAATACGGGAAAAGACGAACACCATGATATACTGGGTCTATCTTCTGACCGGCATCCTCTGTGAGGTTGCCGGCACTACCGGTATGCGCGCCTTCGTATATTCGAACCCGGCTCTGAGCCAGACATCCGCCACCGTGGGCATTGTTATTTCCTACTTCCTCGTTTCACGGGCTGTTGAACGAATTCCTATGAGTATCGCCTACGCTATATGGTCCGGGCTCGGAACAGGAGGCGTTTCCCTCCTCAGCTGGTTCTTCTTCAGGGAGGCCATGCCCCCGCTCAAAATACTCGGACTCTGTCTTGTCATTGTAGGCATGCTCTTCATCAACCTGGATAAAAGCGCACCGGAGAAGACAAAGTGACCATACCTGACATAAGCCTCCGGCAGGAACTCATCATTGCCATACTCTGGCTTTTTGGCGCCGTTGCCACGGACATGGTAGCGATTTCCGCCCTTGTCCTCTCCCACGGGTTCAGACGCTGGAAATGGGCGCTTCTGTCCATCTCCGCGATTTTCCTCTCCTTCTTCTGCATGCGCCGCGTGGTTCTGGAAATCCCCCTGGGTGTGGCTTATGCGCTCTGGTGCGTTTTCGGCATCTTCGGCACGCTGGCCATTGGAGCTTTCATCTTCCATCAGCACATCTCCCGCCAGAAGCAGGCGGGCATAGTTCTGCTGGCGATCGGCGTCATCTGCATGTCTCTCTCCTGATAAGGGCAGGGGTTCCTCACTGTCACGGCATTGCTTTATTTGCGTTGACAGGGAAAGAACCTTATTCTGTACCCAAAGGGAGTGAGTCATGAGCTTCATCATCACCGCACTGATTTCTCTGTTCCTCGTCCTTCAGCCAGGCAATGCCGCTGCCGCCAACTCCGATCTCACGGCACGGGAATTCTTCCAGGATCTTCCCTGCAGCATCTTTGAAAGCACGGTCGAGGGGCTTTCAGCCCCGGAGCGGGACACACTCCTGCGCCAGGGTTTTTCTGAAAACTGGGAAATCAGCGGAGAAGACAAGGATCTCCTTGTCTTCTCTTCCATCCCCTTCAGCGACACCATCGTCGCCCTGCGCCTTTTCTATAATAACAAAGACGATTCCGTCATTGGTATCATCGGCACAGTGGGGGCCCCTATCTGCGTTCTCGAGGCCTGGAAGAGGGACAAAAACGGGCGCACGACACTCGCAGATCTCCCGGATGAACCGGACGCGAGGGAATTTCTGGCCAGAGGCGAAAAACTCCCCGCAGGGATCCAGCCTTCCGTCACGCTGTGCCTTGGACTGAACGGACTCAGCGCGCAGGCCGTTTTCTGGAGCAGCCGCGGTATTGTTAATATTCCCGTTTCGAAGAAAATCCGCTACGAGTGGAACGGCCGTGATTTCATCAAGACCGCCGAAGACACAAAACCGGAGACTCAGACAAAGGAGCCTGCCACTCCGATGCCTTCGGATGGCAGCGGCGCTTCAGGAAAGTAGCTGTCAGCTCAGCGCTCTATCCAGTCCTCAAGCCTGCGCTCAAGTTCTTCTGGGTTGTAGCGCGGCGATGCGTACATGCCGGCGATCTCACGCTGACGGCTGGCCTCGGACAGAATGAGGGCTGCCGCTACGGAGACGTTGAAGCTCTGTATCATACCGAACATGGGTATATAAAGAGAGCCGTCCGCTATGCCCAGAAGCTCCGGATCCACGCCCCTGTGCTCGTTGCCCATAATCACGGCCGTAGGTTTGGTGAAATCCCATTCGCGCAAGGGGCGGGCCGAGGGAGAACAGTCCGTAGCCAGAATCTGCATGCCGTTCAGGGCTTCCTTCAGTTCTTCAAGGGTGCGGTGGCGCTCAGTGCCCACCCACTTTCTGGCCGAGGCAGAGGATTTGCGTCCGAGAATCGGGAAAGCCGTATCCGTGTAATAGAGATGCACGCGTTCCACGCCAAAGGCATCACAGGAACGGTAAATGGCGGACACGTTATGGGGATCGTGAATGTTGGCGAGAACCAGCGTGAGATCCGGCTGACGCAGTTCGAGCACGTGCTGCAGTTTAGCGCGTCTTCTGGGGGTTGGATTCTTGGGCATGGCAGATTTCCTGTGTCTGAAGCGGCCCTCCCGGGCCTGGAGAAAAAAAATAACCGCGGATATCCGGAACTCTCCGGACACCCGCGGTCTTCTTTACCGCTTTTAGCGGCTTCGCGCTAGATGAAGAACAGGAACGTCATGAGGATAAAGATGGGAATGAGAATGCCGCAGGACCAGCCCATATAACCGAAGAAGCTGGGCATGGGGACGCCGTTCTCCTCGGCTATGGAGCGGACCATGAAGTTCGGGGCGTTGCCGATATAGGTGTTGGCGCCCATGAACACGGCGCCGCAGGAAATGGCCGCAAGCGTCGAAGCCATATCCGTCATCAGGTGTGCGGGATCTCCGCCGGCCGTGTTGAAGAAGACCACGTAGGTCGGGGCATTGTCGAGGAAGCTCGACAGAGCGCCGGTGAGCCAGAAGAAGGCGGCATTGACCGGATGACCGTCATGGAAGACCAGATTGATAAGATTGGCGAGGGCGCCGTCAGTGCCGGCGCGGAGGATGGCAATAGCCGGAATCATGGACAGGAAGATGCCGAAGAAGAGCTTGCCGACTTCAAGAATAGGAGCCCAGGTAAAGCCGTTCAGACTGCGGCTGCGGCGGGAAGTCAGCACCCAGGAGAGACCGGCTATGGCGAGAAGAACCAGGTCGCGGGCGATGCCGGAGCCATGAAGCTGGATGCCCATGACCGTTCCCCAGACACCGAGATCAACCATTCCGGAAATAAGAACGGCAAGGACGATGCACACGAGCAGAAGAAGGTTGATCTTGCCGTCAAGACCGAATTTTTCCACTTCGCCGTTTTGGGCGGCCTCAGCGGGATTGGGCCCCTTGGGGCTGCCCTCTTTGATATACGTCACTTTGTCGATGATGTAGAAAAGGACCAGCAGAATGCCGGCGGCGAAGAGCATTTCATGGAAAAGGTGTTCCAGCGTCCAGAAGAAAGAAACGCCCTTCAGGTAACCGAGGAACAGGGGCGGGTCGCCGAGCGGCGTAAGGCTGCCGCCGATATTGGCTACCATGAAGATGAAAAAGACGACCTGATGCGCCCTGTACTTTCTGTGGACGTTGGCCCTGAGAAGAGGTCTGATGAGCAGCATGGCCGCGCCGGTCGTCCCCATCCAGCTGGCCAGCACCGTACCGATGCCCAGCATGGCCGTGTTCACGGCTGGAGTTCCGACGAGAGTTCCTTTGAGCCTCACGCCGCCGGCCACAGTGAACAAAGCAAAAAGCAGAACAATAAAGGGAATATAATCGAGAAGAATCGAATGCAGGCCTTCGAAGACCGCCGTGTTCACGCCGTAAACAATGGCGCAGGGGACAAGAAACGCCAGGCCCCAGAAAACGGAAACCTTGCCGAAGTGGTGATCCCAGAAATGTGGAACAATCATGGGACCAAGGGCAATGGAAAGGAGCATACAGGCAAAGGGAATGGCCCAGTACACGGAAAGCTCGGCGCCGGGAAGATGCGCAGGGGCGCCCTCAGCGGCCGCGGCCATGACCGGCGTCAGGCAGGCAGCCATAGCGCCGAGAGCCGCAGGAAAAACAAAAGACCGTTTACACATAAAAAGAAAGCCTCCTTGTCTAGGTCTGATACATACGGCAGGCCATGAAAGTTCTGCCTGCTTATGACCTGCCGGCAAACTGATTAAATCATCATATCCTAAAAACTTTGTATTGGAATGGCAACGACATATAAAAATAAATTCAGTGTGTTGCAGTATCGCAATTCAATGATGCAGGCTTGAAACATTATCGTATGCGGGTTTCCACCTTAAGACCATATCGTTCCATTCTGGCAAGAAGAGTCGGGCGCGAAAGACCGAGCATCCGGGCTGCCCGGGAGCGGTTGCCATCTGCCATTTCCAGGGCGCGCTTGACGACGGCCCGCCCCATCAGGTCCATGCAGTGATCAAAAGCACTGCCTCCTGCACGGAGCAGCGGGTCGATAAGGGGTTCCAGAATTCTGCCTGCATCAGGAGATGTCTCTGGTTTGCCAGCCGCTTTCCCGGGAGACGGACAGGCTTCACCGGCAGGGGGCTGGGAACTGCCGGGCTCCGGGGTTGTACTGCCCTCTGCCGGGGCCGTATCCCCGCCTATGGCGTGACGGTCAAAATCCTGAACACGCACGAGATCGCTGCGCCGTATTGGCGATCCGTCTGAAAAGACGAGCACCTTCTGCAGAACGTTGGAAAGTTCGCGCACATTTCCGGGCCAGAGCTGACTTGCCAGATAGTCCAGAGCATCCTTCTCTATCCCCGGATTATGAACCCCGATGTGAGCGGCGTGACGGGCAAGCAGAGCCTGGGCCAGTTCGGGTATATCGTCGAGCCGGTTCCTCAGGGGCGGCAGCCAGAGCGTCACAACCTTGAGCCTGTAATACAGATCCTCACGAAAGCGCCCTTCCTGCACAGCTTTTTCAAAATCCACGTTCGTAGCTGCAATGATGCGCACGTCCACGGGAACAGGATTGGGAGCACCAATGCGTTCAATCTGACGTTCCTGCAGGAGACGCAGAAACTTGGCCTGAACACTGAGGGGCATATCGCCGATTTCGTCCAGAAACACCGTGCCGCCGGCAGCCTGCTCTATGCGCCCCGGCCGGGCCTGATCCGCACCGGTGAACGACCCCCGCTCATAACCGAAAAGCTCGCTTTCAAGGAGAGAATCGGGGATGGCCACACAGTTGATGACCACAAAGGGCCTGTCCGCCCGGGGACTGTACTTCCACAGACTTCTGGCCACGAGTTCCTTACCCGTTCCTGATTCGCCACGCAGAAGCACCTGAACGTCCGTGGGGGCAACCCTGCCTATGGCCTTATAGAGCTTCTGCATGGGCACGCTGGAGCCCACAAGGCATACGCTTTCTTCTCCGGTTTCTCCGCCTTCGCTGTCATGAGCCTTCTGGCGCTCGCCGGCTTCCACGGCTCTTGCTATGAGGGCGAGAACCTTGGGAATCTCAAACGGCTTGAGGATATAGTCAAAAGCCCCAAGCTTCATGGCTTCAATGGCCGTATCCGTTGTTCCGTAGGCGGTCATGATCAGTACGGGCGGACAGGAGGGACTGCTGCGCATGGTCTTGAGCGTGGAGAGGCCGTCCATGCCGGGCAGACGCACGTCCATGACGATGCACTGGGGGTGCAGGCCTGGCAGCCTGTCCAGGGCCTCGGTGCCGGAAGCCGCTGTGACCACTTCGTATCCCTCATCCTGAAGAAGCTGCTCAAACCCTTCAAGCAGCAGGGGATCATCATCGACTAGGAGGATCTGGGCCATGGCCCCTCCTTTCCGGTCAGCGGCAGAACGCAGACAAACGTCGCTCCCTGTCCTGGCGCGCAGTGCAGATTCAGCCAGCCCCCGTGTTCTTCAAAAACGCTGCGGGCTATTGGCAGACCAAGACCGGTTCCTTCCTTTTTGGTGCTGACGAAGGGCTGAAAAACGACTTCCCGCAGATTCTCGGGAATTCCCGGGCCCGTATCGCGGATGCGTACGACAATGACGTGCTCCAGAGGTTCAAGATGCCCGTACTCTTCAGTGATGGAGATGACGCCGTTCATGCCCGCTGCCTCGCAGGCGTTGGCCACAAGGTTCGTGAAGGCCTCGGTCAGTTTCTCTCCATCCGCCTCTATGTCCGGAAGCTCAATATACATCCTCTCCACACGCACCTTATAGGCCTCGATACGGGGGCCGAGCAGAAGCAGGACGCGGTCCAGGATATCGGAGATATTGCACATCGATTTGGACAGCCTGGGCTTGCGGGAAATTTCCAGAAAACTCGTGACGATCTTTTCCATATGCGCCACGGCTTCATTGATGGCGCTGACATGCTCCTTCTGCCTGTCGGAAAGAGTCAGTCCGCGGGTCAGGGAAAACATGCGCAGTTTGAGCCCGGTCAGAGGGTTGCGGATGGAATGGGCCACGCCTGCGGCCAGTTTGCCCACAAGAGCCAGTTTCTCCGTCTCACGCATATTTTCCGAATTTTCCTGCAGGGCCAGCTGCGCACGCTGGTGTTCCTCTATGAGGGCACGCACCCGGGTCATCACCCGCGTCATCAGCGATCTGTCCTCTCCCCCGTGGCGCCAGGAACCGAGCTCCGCATCCAGGATGCGCAGGGGGCGGACGACGAAGAGATAAAGCAGGAGGAAAAGGATAATCGCGCTCGCAGAAGCGCAGGCCAGCAGCACGCTGAGCCAGGGAACAAGCCAGGGAACAAGCTCCGGAGAAAACACGGCGCAGAGCGCCGCGCCGAGGAAGACGAATTCACACAGGGAAGCCGCGATGAGACCGGCTTCCAGGGCAGACACGGGCCGGTGTCCCTGCCCACGTGCGATCAGAGCCATGTCCTAGCCCCCCAGCATGAGGAAAATCTGCGCGACCGAAGGCACCATGAGCAGAAGCAGGGGCAGAAACCCAAGCATGGTCTGCTTCCAGTTCAGCTTCAGAGCCGCGCGGCACCCCGTCAGTATGCACACAAACCCCCAGATGAGGGCGGCCGCGTTGCCGATAACCGGAACGAGACAGAGGATGCCCGGAGCTTCGGCATACGCGAGAACCTTGAATATCAGGGAAAAATCAGCCTTATCGGGGGCCACGATGCGCCATGTCAGATAAAGAAGCCCCGTAAACAGATAAATCTGTACCGTGAGCATGGCGCAGCGCAGGAGAAGAGAAAGGGCCAGATTGCTCTGACTCGAAAGGGCTTCGATGATTTTGCCCACCTGCGGATCCGTGTTCATGGGTTTGAACCACTCCACGTACATATGGATCCAGAAGTAGGCCATAGCCGTCTGCAGCACGCACATAATGAGATAAAAACCGAGAGCGCGCATGTACGGCCCCCGCCTGAGGGAGGAAAAAAAGCGTTCGCCTGCGAACATAACCCTGATGCAGGTCTGATAAAAAGCCGAAAGCCAGCCCGAGGAACCCGGTGCACTTTCCCAGGGATTAAAGTTGTCCGAGCCAACCTCATCTTCATCCGGAATGCGCCCCCACTGCTCTGGCCCCTGGTATTCCTCCCGGCAGTTTTCCTGTCTCTCCCGATCCCGCGGCTCCTCTCCGCGCTCCCTGTTCTCCGCCTCAATGTCCTCCGGACGGAGCTTTTCTTCCGTGTGCTGTGGCTGCTCCGTTCCGGAATGGTAAGGCCCGGGAATGACGGCCCCGGGAGGCGGGGGAACATCTCCGTCCCGGCGCGGAACCGGACGGGGGCGTTCAGACACCACGCCGAGAACACCGTCTTTTCTGGAAAAACGAAAACGGCAGCCGCACTGGGGGCAGATGGCCACCACTACCCCCTCTGGCAGTCGGTCCTCAGGAGTCTGGCGGGTGTAACCGCATTCAGGACAGCAAATTTTCATCTGTGGTTCCTCGCCACGCCATTCCGAAATCCGGAAAAGCAGCACCGGTTAATGTTTGAAAATACAGACAGGACACAGAACCTGGCGGTTTTCCGCGGGCCCATTCTTCAATTCTAATTTATCGGCGCACGACGGGCAAGATCCGCCGGAAGAAAGCTCAGCCCGCGAGGCTTCCCCGGACAGAGGCACAGATCGCCTGCGCCTCTTCTTCCTTCCAGGGCACGGCATAGGGCGATACGGCCCGAAGTCCCACGAGCCCAGCCAGTCCACGTGTGATGACACCCTCCGTTTCCTGAAAAGACAGCCCGCCCTTCTTGATGCGCAGGATCTCTCCCCTGTCCCTGAGAGGAAACACAAGGCGCCCCGTTTCCAGGAGTTCCTCCTGCTGACGTATGGCGCGTACGGAGTGCGAAAGGGCCTTCCAGTCCACGCCTTTACCCTCAGCTGCCGCCTGGACACGGGGAAGATGTCCCTGGAGCCTGCGCCGCACCCTGTCCCTGAGCACTCCGAGACGCACGCACCCCTCATCCACGGAGCCCGCCAGTCGCAGACCTCCATCTTCCAGCAGGGTACAGTGCAGAGGAGATTCCGCCAGAGCCGCCAGTTTGCCCGCGTACCCTCTGAGTGGGGCTTTCAGAGGGAAAGCTCCGGAATCCAGAGCTTTACAGACGCGGTACAGGGCTCCGGTTCTCGTTCCGGCAAGTCCGTAACGGCTTCCCTGCCGGAAAGCGTAATCCCGGCAGGCCTCTCCGCTGCAGAGGTTCAGAAAAACACGGGGCCTTTCGAAAACAGGGCGGAGCGCCGGCTCCACAAAAAGAAGACAGGACGGTCTGGAGGGGGCGTAGAGAAGATCCAGCGCCCCGGTGTCACCGCGGGGCAAATCAGACAGAAGCCAGCGGTCCAGCGGCAGAAGGTCGCAGTCCGTATCCCCCGCCGTGCTGCGCGTGCCCTGCGCCGCACTCGAGTAGTGCAGACCCGGCGCGTGCAGAGGATCTGTGCAGGGCGCGGGCAGATAGACGCCGCGCACGTCCTCGTCGGATCTGCCCGGTATGTCCGTGCCGTAGAGAACAGAACCAAACACTGTCAGAAAGAGCAGCCTGCCTCCGGCTTCTGAAGCCAGGGCCCGGCCGAGGGCGATATAGTTCCGATACCTTTCCGTATCCACACTCTGTCCCGTTTACTGCCTGCCCCAGAGGTCCATCAGGGGACGGGCTTCCTTAAGCTTTTCCAGGGGGATGTCCACGGTCTGCGTGCCGGCCGACCAGGGTGCCACCTGATACGGCTGAAAATAAACGCGCACCCCGCCGGGGATCAGGGCAATGTTGGCAAAATTATCAGGATCGGGTGCCGTTCCTGAAGCGATGGCCTGATCCACGCGGCCGCCGCCGACCCGCACAGCGAGCACTGATCGGCTGTAGCCGGACATCACGTCAAGGGCCCTGGCGGTATCCTCAAAAACGTCCACAAGGGAGAGCCTCTGTTCCGAGATCAGGCTGTAATTCAGGGTGATGACATCAAGGCCCGGATGAACGCCGCCCGTATCCATCCAAAGTTCAAAAACAACGCTCAGGGCGGCCGGGGAAGGTCTTATCACACGGTACGTACTGCTCAGGGAATAGCGATCATCGGCTTCTCCCTTATCAGAAGTCCCGTTTTCCCCGGAGAAATCACGCTCAAAGGAAAAGACGATATGATTAATCCATGCCGCAATATCTTCATCAATGGCGCTGACGCCCACGCTCGGATAGGAAACGCTTATGTCGGGCATCCCGGCTCTGCCGAGCCGGCTGATATCGAGGTTCTGAATGAGCAGCGGCACCCCCGCCTGACCTGCCGGAGCAGCCTGCGATCCCCTCATCGAGGAACCGGGAAGGGCCGCGGAAGACGTTTGCGGCAGAGCAAGGAAACAAACAAGCACTGCAGCCGATATACAGGCGGCCAGACGGCATTCACCAGAAGCCTGCGATATGGTCATACTCCGAAAACTCCCGATCAGAAGGACGGAGGGGGTATCCCCCCGCACAACATACGCTCACACTCCAAGATTCAGTCCGCGTCCACCCGGACGAAGAAACCCTTTCTGAGTCTGAGAAGGTCACGCCATTGCGGGATCAGACAGATAACACCAAGAGCGAGGTATGTGTAAGCAAAAAACCTGTGCAGACGCAGGGGATCATGGGGAAGAGCAAGCAGGGATTCAAGGGCCGGTTCATATACCGGGGACAGAAACTGCCCGCAGAAAAGCAGAAACAGCACAACTGCCTCCTTTATCCCAAGATGCAGATTGAGCAGCAGCACAAGGGCGAACAGGGACTGCGCCGCTGTCAGGAAAATTTCCACAAACTGGTGCGTGTCCATAGCCATGGGAACTGTACTGCCGGAGCTCAGCGCGTAGCATGCGGGAATCATACCGACAAGCAGCGTCCACTGGTTAAGCTTGGATGAAAGGAGGCTGCCCAGCGCCAAGGCTGCATTGCCGCGCAGAGCGAACATGATGCCCACGATGAATTCCGGAGCCTCTGACGCCACTGGAGCCAGCCACTGCACGAGGAGAAACTCATCGATGCCAAGGAGTTTGCCTGAAGCAACAAGGCCCTCGCTGAAAGGCTCGGCGCAGGCCGCAATGACCACGGCGGAATATATGAAAAGGAACGCCACCAGGCTGATTCGAATCTTACGGGGAAGACGTGCCAGCACGAGAGAGGGTCCTTCCTGTTCGCCGGCCTCAACAGGCCTGCGGGAAACAATGGCCATATACCCCACATACATAGAGAAAAAGATGCAGCCATCGAGCAGTGTGAGAGACCCCTTCCAGGACACGAAGAGCGCGTAGAGCGTTGCCAGACCAAGGAAAGCGAGATCCGTCCGTTTGTCATTCAGGAGATCAATTCCCCTGTGGAAACGCACGGCAAAAATAAAGACCAGGACAGACCAGCCGAGGCCAATGAGAAGCCTGTTGGCTCCAGTCATGTTCGCGATGGCGTAATGGGTATACCGGCTGCCAGGGTTCTGCCCGGCCATCCATGTGAAGTACATATCCACGGAATATTCCGGCAGAACAGCAATAAGCGCCACGACTGCCACAGCCACGGCCTGCGGGATATCCATTTCCGCAGCCTCGCAGGTCCACGTGAGCATGAATGAAGCGCCAAAAATAGCGAAGCCGGTCAGAATGACAGCGATAAACGGTGACAGTTCCGGGTGCGTAAAACGGAGCAGCCCACCGGGAACGCAAAGAGCCATGGTGATCAGAAAAGGCCTGAATTCAGAAATTTTCATCTTCCCCCCTGCGCCGGGGCGAAAAAAAAAGGCCCCGGCATATCAGATGTATATGCCAAGGTCTCACTTGCCAGCCTCAGGCCGGTGGCTATACCAGGCTTGCGCCATGCTGTTGATATAACCCGGGTTACACGAACCCAGCTACTCCCCTTGTGGGGCTATTGTATAGCCTCGGGATTTTTCCGCGTCAAGAAGGGAAATAATCCAGCTCTGAATACCACGTCATCTTCTGCCGAAAAGATACGTACCAGGCAGAGACATACGTACCCCGCATTCCCGTCGCTGCAGCTCTGCATACCAGTACTCTTCATCCGTCCGCGGACCCCTCCGGACATCCCCGGTCCTCTGGTAATGCGCCTCTTCCGCTCCATGGCTGCAATCGTTACCGACAAAGCGCACCTTCCGCGGGAGAGACACTTTCGCCGTGGAAACAGAAAGCAGCGTGTCGGACTACCCAGTATGGGGTAACGCCACGCCGCTGACTTCATGGACTCTTCGTCCGATTTTCATGAATTCTTCTGCGTACGCAGGGAAAAGACAGGAGTCAGCATACAATGATGGGAGGGAAATCCATGAGATGGGAAGCCTGATGAGCCAGCCCTGCCAGCCATTTATCAATATATCTTCATTCAATATTTTAATATATAAAAATATATTTTAATAATCTGAAATAAAACAATTATTTATATCTGCAACGTTTTACTTTTCACGATTTTTCGCGAAAATAAGAGAATATCATCCATGACTGGTGAGCCGACTGCCGGGAATCCGCCCCGATACCCCCTGTCCACCGGGAGAAAGAGCTGATGCTTCCTCACCTGTGGCGTAACTGATACTGCGCCGGGGAAAAATTTCCCTGAAAACAGGAGACAGCATCAAATTAATGTAGAACTTTAATTTTTTCTCTGGGTATCCACATTCCCGTGCAGATGCGCGTAAAGCGCCTCCGCGCGGGTTCTGCCTATACCCGGCAGTTTCTGGAGGTCGGCAATCGTGGCCTTCTGCATGGCCTCAAAATTACTGAAGGCATCCCAGAGCAGACGGGCCGTGGAAGGTCCTATTCCCGGAAGACGCATGATTTCCCCGGACATGGCAGCCCCTGTGCGGGCACGGCGGTGACGGGTGATGGTGAAACGATGGGTGGCATCACGTACCTGCTGCAGGAAAAGAATCTCAGGACCTCCCTGCCGGAGAGGAAGGGGATTACTGCGGCCAGGCAGGAAAATTCTGTCAGCCACGTTGCCGGCTCGTCTGTCGGCATGCCCGGCCTCATCCCGGGCCTTGGCTATACCTGCAAGAGGAAAAAGTCCCGGCCTTCCGGCATCCTCGAGCCCCTTTTCAACGGCTGCAATCTGGCCTCTGCCTCCGTCTATAAGCAGCAGATCGGGCCAGGGCGGACCGCTTTCCGTAACGCGGCGCATAACCCAGTCGTGCAGGCTCCTGTAATCATCACCGCCATCCGGCATGGCATAATTGCGGTATTCACCCTTTGAAGGCATTCCCTGCACATAGACGACCAGCCCCACGCGCGTCTGCCGGCCGCCGGTATGAGAGACGTCCACGCATTCGATGCGATCTGGCCGCTTCGGCAGATACAGGGCCTTCTGAATGAGGGCAAGGATATCCGCGCCCTCCCGCGTCATACTGGAGCGTCTGCGCGATTCCTCTCTGGCGTTGGACTGGGCTATGTCCACGAGTCGGTTGTCCGCCTGATTCTGGGGAGCCACAATACGTACGGAGCCGCCGCGGCGTTCCGCAAGCGTCTGTTCCAGCGCCTCATGGGCTTCGCCGGAGGAAGCATTTCCTTCCTCTTCTGCTTCTTCGTCGCGCGGAAGCCAGGGCAGCAGGATACGCGGGGGCGGAAGAACCATATCATAGAACTGTCCCAGAAAACTCCACAGAATTTCTGAAGCGTCTTCAAAAGAAAGCCCGGGCCAGAAGAACGAACGTCCGTCTGTCACGGCGCCGCCGCGCACGAAAATGACGCCGAGGGACAATCCGTGTTCATCGGAATAGAGGCCTACGACGTCCATGTCTCCGCCGCCGGGGAGCACCGTCGCCTGTCGTTCCACGGTCTTCTCCACGGCCTGGATCTGGTCGCGATAGACCGCCGCCTTTTCAAACTCCAGAGCATCAGCCGCGGCTTCCATCTTTTCCCTGAGCTCACGGAGGAGTTCAGAGGAACGGCCGGAAAGCACGTCACAGACCTTCTCAACCTGTTCACGATAGAGACCGGGATCCAGCGTTCCCGTACACGGGGCGAGACACTGCCTCATATGGTAGTAGAGACAGGGTCTGACGCGGTTCTTCATGGCCCTGTCGCTGCAGCGGCGCAGGGGAAAAGCTCTGTGCAGAAGTTTCCACGTTTCACGGGCAGCCAGAGCCGAGGTATAAGGACCGAAATAACGCGCCCCGTCGTGACGCGCGTGACGCACTATCTCCAGCCGCGGATAGCGGGCCTTTATATCACACCTGAAAAGAGCGTACTGCTTGTCGTCCCGCAGAATGATATTGTAGTGCGGACGGTATTTCTTGATGAGGCTGGACTCGAGAAGAAAAGCCTCCTTCTCCGTGGTCGTAGTCAGGAACTCTATGCTCACGGCGTGTGAAAGCATGGCCCTGGTCTTGATCGGCAGGCCCTCGGGACGAAAATACGACAGCACACGCCTGCGCAGAACGCGGGCCTTGCCCACATAAATCACCTGCTCCCGCGCATCCCGGTACATGTAGACGCCGGGACTCAGAGGTATGCTTGATGGTTCCGGTCTCTGCATAGGTTCCGAAGGACTCCCGAAAACCGGCTAATGGCCGGTGATGCCATACTTTTTCAGCTTGTACTGCAGAAGGCTCTTGGAGATATTGAGAAGCTCGGCCGCTTTGACCTGAACAAGATCCGCACGGACAAGGGCACGGCGGATGAGCGCAGCCTCAATCTTCTGCAGGGTATCCGCGAGATCAAGCTGCACGGGCAGAAGGTCCACGGCACTTTTGAACTGGGATTCCTCATCGCGGATTTCGGCAGGCAGGTTCTCTTCCTCGATGACATTTCCGGGAACAAGCACCATGCAGCTTTCCACGACGTTTTCAAGCTGGCGTATATTGCCCGGCCAGTCGTAGCCTGTCAGATAATTGAGGGCCTGCGTGGAAAAGCTCTTCTGCTGCTTCATGTTGTTGTCAGCCGTAAACTTCGCCACGAAATGCGCCACCAGAAGAGGAATGTCCTCCCTGCGCTCTCGCAGGGGCGGCAGATGAATCTGTACAACGTTGACCCTGTAGTAAAGATCCTCGCGGAAGGTTCCTTCCTCGACCTTCTTGGCCAGATCGGTATTTGTGGCCATGACGAAACGCACATCCACCTCAATGGGCGTGCTGCCGCCGACGCGCTCGAATCTGCGGTCCTGGAGAAGACGCAGAAGTTTAACCTGCAGGTCGGGGGTCAGAGCCGCCATATCATCAAGAAAAAGAGTCCCTCCATCGGCCTGTTCCACGCGTCCACGGCGTATGGCCGGCGTTCCGGCGGAAGAAGCTGTTTCCTGGCCAAAAAGTTCCTTTTCCAACGCGTCACCGGTGAGCGCAGCGCATTCCACGACAACAAAGGGCTTGTCCTTGCGTGGGCTGCCCAGATGTACAGCGCGGGCTACCAGTTCCTTCCCTGTGCCTGATTCGCCTGTGATAAGCACGGTCGTACGCCCGGGAGCCGCACGCTCCACCATCAGCTTGACCTGGGAAATTCCCGCGCTGCGGCCGATGATGGTATGAAGGCCGAAGCGCTCCTGCATGGCTTCCTGCAAAAGCTTGTATTCACGATGGGCCTGGGCCAGTTCGACGGCGTTATGGATAGAGAGCAGAAGCTCGTCATTGGAAAAAGGCTTGGTGATATAATCGAAAGCTCCGTACTTCATGGTCTCCACAGCGCTTTCAATGGTGCCGAAGGCTGTCATGATAAGGACGGGAATATACGGCCACTGCTTCTTTACGCGTTCCAGCACATCAAGCCCTGTAATGCGCGGCATCTTCATGTCCGTAACGACAACGTCCACCTCGCTCTCCTGAAGAAAAGCCAGCGCTGTCTCCGGGTCGCTCAGCGCGGTGACGGTGTACCCCTCATCTTCGAGCAGTGTCTGCAGGACAAGCAGGTAGTTTTTTTCGTCATCAATAATCAGAATATGGGCATTCTTCTCACTCATAGTTCTCTCCCGGAGGCATCACATAGGACGATCGCGTTCCCGCCGGCTCTCCCGGTGGACCGTCATCATTCAAAAATAATCATCTCACAGGGAAAGGGAAGAAATTCATTTTTTCCAAAATGAATTCTACCCTTTCCTGTCGGAAGCCGATTTGCTGCCGGCTTCTCCGGAAAGCGTTTCCCTGGCTTCACTCACGGCTTTACTGTTCATGTATTCCACTGCCAGGGGCAGAGTGACTTCCACCCTGGCACCGCCTTCTTCAGCATTGGAGAGTTCGATGGTACCACCATGACTTTCAATAATGGACTTGACAATGGGCAGTCCGAGGCCGGTTCCGCCTTCTTTGGTGGTAAAAAACGGTTCAAGGAGATGCGGGAGCGTCTCGGGATCGAATCCCTTGCCGGAATCCGTAAAATCAAGAACAGCCCTGTCTTCCCTGCGGAATACGTGGATGTCGATGGTTCCTCCCATATCGAGAGCCTGCTGTGCGTTGGCAAGGACGTTGTAAAACGCCCGATACAAAAGATCCTTGTCACCCAGAACCCAGAGATCCTCCTCGAAATTCTTCTTCAGTCCGACTCCGCTCCTTCCGAACTCCCCTTCCACAAAGGCCAGAATCTGATCAATGACCAGTTCGAGCTCTACGGGATCCTGACGAGGCTGACGGGGGCGGGCATAATCGAGAAAGTCATTCACAGTCTGGGAAAGGCGCACGGACTCGTCATAAATCGCCTGCAGGAGGCGCACCGTCCCCTTATCCACCTTGTCGGCCCTCCGCTGCAGAAGCTCGGCCGTGGACCGGATAATCCCCAGAGGATTGCGAATCTCGTGGGCGATGCTGGCCACCACTCTACCCATGCTCACCAGCCGCTCAGTACTCTGTATTTCCTTTTCGAGCTGTCTGTTCTTCTGCATGCGCTCGGTCAGCACGCGCTCCGCCCTGTGAATGATGACGAGAAGGAGAGCGAAAAGAATAGCCGAGGACAGCAGGCACATGACAACGATAATGCACTGAAAGACCAGGACCTGGACATAGTCAGACGTGATATCCTGGGTCAGCTCAAGCACCCCCAGCACGGGAGACTGACTGCCTATACGGTAGCTGTCTCCCCGCAGGGGAAACAGCACGCGAAGCTGGAACACACCGGGCTCGAGGGGCAGCCTGAACGGAACCTGCCAGAGAGGAAACTGGCTGTGAATCACAGGCTTGGGCGTGACGCCGCCGAGGACCTTTTCAAGCCCGAGAGGAGCGATTCCCTTTTTGCCTATCTCTCCGGCGTCAGTAGAATAGGCCACCACGTGCGAGAAATCATAGACGCGCAGCCTGTCCACGGGCAGTCCTTCGATGACCGACTTCACCACGGAATCGAGACGCTGGTACTGCTGCTCCTGACGCAGGGCTATGCGCCCGTATTCCAGGATGGTCGGCACAGCGAAGCGCTGAAAAATCTGGTTGTTCAGATTTTTGGCAAGCAGGGTCGCAAATTCCTCCTGCCGCTGCATAAGGGTCTGCCGGGCCGAGTTGGAAATGAAAAAGGAGAGAGCGAGGCTGGTCAGGAGAACCACGGCCAGGGAACACCAGGAAAGCGTACGCGCATAACTGAGCGACAGTCCTCTTTCGGTTTCATCCACGGCTTTTTCCGCGGCGCTGACCGCGTTTTCTGCATACCTGGCATCCTTTTCTCTGAGACCTTTCATCCTTCCCTCCCCGGCCCGCGCGGAACCAAACTAGAAGTCCTGCTTCTCTTCAGGCTTTTTCAGGAATTGATCGAGCGCCTCCTTGTCAGCCTCGAAACCGGGCTTGCCGAGGCGGGCGTTGGCCAGATGCTTACCCAGTTCAACGGCCGGCTGATCAAGAGGATTAATCCCCATGAGCCACCCGGTGAACACGGTCGCGGCTTCAAGAAGCATCATCAGGCGGCCGCCGGATTTTTCACTGGCGTCATCGAGAGCGATATGCACAAGCGGCGTGTCATGGCAGCACAGAGCCATACGGGTTCCCATGGCCTCGGCTTTGAGCAGTTCCCCGAAATGCTTCCCGGAAAGGAACTTCCACTCCTCGGGGAGGTCACTGCCGAACACTGGTCCCTCTGAGGGGGAATGTCCGGTGACAAAGAGGCAGCCTTTGTTGCGGATACCATCCAGAAACATCTGGTTGATGGAGTGCTGATCCGTGACGCCTGTGGCGGGCACGGGCATGGTGCCGAGTCCATCCTTGCCGAGGCTTTCAGCCCACAGCTGACCGAACCAAGGGCCGTAGGTGGCGAAAAGAGGTTCGTAGCAGAAGAAGATGAGCTGGGTGTAATCATATTCTTCGAGGGCACGCGCCCAGCAGGCCAGGGCAAAGGACGGATGTCCGGCAAGACTTTCCGGATGTTCGGCCAGAGGCCTGGCCACGGACGCAGCTCCATCAAGCAGGGCCTTCCAGTCGATACCGAGAAAAGCAGCAGGCAGAAGCCCCACCGCAGACAGAGCGGAATAACGGCCGCCAAGGTTGTCGGGCACTTCAAGAGACGGGAATCCGAACTTTCCGGCTTCTTCGCGGAGAAAACCCTTCTTCAGATCCGTCACCACAATCATGTGCTTCTTCCAGTCTTCGCCAAGGGCTTTCTTCAGCCAGTCACAGGCAAGGAAATACTGGGAAATCGTCTCAATGGTGCCGCCGGACTTGCTGATGGTGACGACCATGGTGTCTCTGGGATCAAGACGCCTGAACCATTCCGAAAGGGTGTAGGGATCAACATTATCCGCGATCCACAGGCTGCGTCCGTCCGGACCCGATCCACCGGGCATATCCTGAGCCGGAGCGAAAGCGCGCTGCATGGCCCTGGCACCGAGCGCTGAGCCGCCAATACCGAGGACGAGCATATTGTGATATTCTCGTGCCCTGACAGCCACATCGGGAAGATCTCTCTTCAGAGGATCCACATAGCCCATTTTCAGGAAAGGCAGACTTCCACCATCAAGCTCCCTGGCGAGACGGCGGGCGAGCTCGCCCGCGCGGCTTTTCAGAGCGTCACAGTGCGCACGGCGCACCCTGCCCGTATAGGCTCTGGACCATTCAATGTACGCCATAAAAAACTCCTTCCCCGGCTCATTTCCGGGGCAGACAAAAGGAATGCGGGAAACCGGAACCGGGGAAGGTTTTGTCAGGCTCTCTGCCTTTCCCCGGCCACTAAATCGGAAACGTGCATCCTTCTGCTAATGCGTTCGTATGTCTTTGGCATGACGCCGAAGCGATACTCCCACAGAACACAGCGGGACTCGCCGCCACAGGAGCGGACTTCTCCCCTTCCCCCCGCGCAGCACAGGCAGAAGCGGCGGATGGCCCTGAGACACTGTCTCTGCTCGTTCCCTGCGGCCATGTGGGTAATGGTGTTTTCCCGCACGCTGAGACGATGAACGAAAAAGGCGCAGCCGCTATCCTCACAGCCGGCGACAAAACTTTCCTGGCCGCCCTGACAATCAAGACAGAATTGTCTGACCCGTTCCATGGGACCGAGGACGAAGGAAAGAAGGGTGTCAGCCTGCTGACTGACTTTTCCCATAACTTACGCCTGATTGCGGCCACAGCAATTTTTGTATTTTTTGCCGCTTCCGCAGGGGCAGGGATCATTGCGGCCCACCTTGGGCTGAGAACGGCGGAACGGCTCGGGACGCAGCTTGTAGCCATGGGCATAGTAAATCCGCCCGTCCTCTCCTTTCGTGAAATACGCGTGCTCGCCGAGCTGCATGGTGGCCCCGTGCATGGTGTAGTAGGCGTAGAAATCGACCAGATCGTAATCGACACTGTCCTCGCGGGTGGTCTCTCCGGTTTTTACCACACTGAGTCTGACCCATGTCACGTCCCGGCTCTGTTCCTCGAGCTTCTCGGCGCTGAAATCCTTATCCCGTTCAGAGGGAAGCGTCGTGTCAACAAGATACTGGTAATCATGCAGTGCGTACGCCGTGTAGCGGGCGCGCATCAGGGCTTCGGCAGTTTCAGGCCAGCAGCCATCCTTCAAAGCCTTGGCGCAGCATTCGCCGAATTTCTTGCCGCTGCCGCAGGGGCAGGGGTCCTCGGGAGTCAGAGTGAATTCTTTGTTTTCAGTATCCATGAAAAAACCTCGAAAGTATGTACATCGCCGTCCCCTGCGGGAGGGAACGAAAAAATCAGGCGGAAATTCCGCCAGAACCGCTGTCGGAAGACGGAGCAGCCCCCTCCCCGTCAGCCTTCCTTCTGCCAGCAAGGGCATGAAGAAAACCGCGGCGCACGGGTGAGGGATTGAAGGGAGTACGATCCCAGAACGCCACGAAGTCACCCTTATGCGGAAGTACGGGAGCATCCTTCACGAAAAGGCATTCCGTCACGCCATTGGAGGAACGATCAAAGATGACCTTTCCGAGACGGCGCAGGGAGGAGTCATAAGCGACCCAGTTCTTTCCCGCAAGCTCGCGCTGCCCGGTCACATTGTAGACCCGGATAAAAATGCCGTCCGGGCTGGTCTTGAAAATCTCGGAGAGACCGAGGGAAGCCAGGAGGCCTTCTGTACGCCGGCCGAGCATGTAGGAGGCAAAACCGGCGCTGATGCCAAAAGCCGCAAGAATAGCGGCCAGATAAAAAGGATTCCAGGACGTCCAGCGGCGCACGAAGGAAAGGCTGTTTCTGTCCTGTTCGAACTTATCCGCCGCAATGGCCACCGTGTACACCTGGTGAGCAGCGGATGGTGTTCCTCTGAGGCCTATCGCCATCTGGTAAGTTCCGCTGGGGGCTGAATCGGAAGCGTGCAGGTACCCCCGCCACATACCTGTGCCAAACCAGTAGCTTGAGAAAAATCCCTTGAATTCAAACGTGATGGGGGCGTCCTGGGGAATGGGGAAAAACTCCATATCCCCGGCCACGGCCTTGGGATCAGCCATGGGGCCGGAAACGGCCTCTGAGGTGCCGGGAAGCATTTCAATCCGGTAGCTGCCGCCCCCCCGCATCTGGGAGATGAGCCCGTCGCAAAGAACGATCAGGCACAGGGTCATCACAACGGCCGAAAAAAAGCCGGAAGCCCGCTGACGCCTGCGCAGGGCGGAAAACATAAGCCAGTCAGGCGTACGGGCAAGAGGAGAAACCATTTGGGTATCAGACATAGGCGGCACCTGGGGAAAAAAGGGGGCTGAAGGAAACGACATCAGGGCTCCTTTCTATTTAAAACGAGAAACTGCCATGGGCAAGGACGGCCGGCAGGATGCTACGGTAAGGCTCCGGGGAAAAGATACAAAAAAAGCCGGCGGAAGAACGGATCCGCCGGCAGGAGGAATTCCCCATCCGGAAGAGGGAGAAACCGGAAGAGGTGGGATGTCCATATGCCAGGGTAGGCAGCCCCTGGTGGAAATCTGTCCGGCAGGGAGAACGGTGGTGCCGGACAAAACATACGCAGGAACAGGCAGAACCTGTGTAGCCGGAATGCCGGCGGGAGGAACGTTCCGCCGGCATCCATCGGAGGAAGGGATATACCGGCGGGGAAAAAGAGGGGAAACCCCGCCGGCGGTCCAGAGAAATTTGTGGTTTTTACGAGGGCAGGCGCTCGAGGACGGGCATCCTGGCGCACACTTTCCATCGCATCAGCATTTCACGGTGTTTGCCGGGGAGGCGGACCAGGCCTTCATCGGCATCGGCAAAGTGCAGGCGGACATACCGGTCAAGCCGCTTTGCCAGAAACCAGGCTGAAACGGTTATCCCGAAAAACCAGGCGCAGAACACGGTGAGGCAGTCATTGGGATAGTGGAAGGACATGTACATGGCCAGGCAGATGGACAGCAGCGTTACCACGTTGGCACTGACATGGATGATGGTTCCGTAAAGAGCGCGCCTGTAAGCATTGGTCGTCATGTTCTCTGCCTCCGGTCAGACTGCCCCTCCGCCGGCCATGGAACCGGCGGAGGGATAAGGGTAAGGAGTTTACTTCTTAAAGATATTGGTCTGGGTGACGTTCATGAATCTCAGAGCCTGATGCTTGGCATTGGGCTTGTAGTAGATTCTGCAGTCATCGCCGGCTTCCCAGGTGCTGTCGGGAAGAGACAGGTACTCAGCGGGAACCTTGAAGGTGATGAGCTTCTTCAGGCGCTTGGAGTACTCGGTTACGGTACCGGCATCCTTATTGATGACGGGGAACTTGTGTCCCTTCACCTTCGGGTTGTCGGACAGGATGTCGTTCTGAATGTCGGTAAATTCGATGGCCAGTTCTTCGAGTTTGCCGTTGTTAAAGATAACAATCTGCTTTTTCTCGATATCGAAATGGACACGGCCGCCGGCTTTGGGTGCGGGGCCGCATTCCTTCGGGTCTGCGGGCATCTGGTATTCATGAACACCGCCGGTGTACTGCGGATTGAACTGGTCATGATTCACATCGAGAACCATGGTGAACTTACCGGTGCTCTCATCATAGGCCACGCAGCGGCCCTGGTCGACTTCACCGAAATCACAGGCGGAAAGGGTCAGGCACATCGCTGCGAGCAGAAATAAGTGGAAACGAATTTTCATGGCAATCTCCTTCATGTGCCTGTTCTAGTTCTGGGCAGCCCGCTTCTTTTCCGCGAGTTCGTTCTTCACGCCAGCAAACATCTTGACAGCGATGTACGTGGAGATGACGAAGACGAATCCGAGAACGACCACGGTGGCGATACCGTTGATAATGCTCGCGTAGGCGGGGAAGTAAGGCTGGATGAGCTTCAGAACAACGGAGCAGAGGCAGCCAACAACGGCGCAGCCGAATGCAGCGCGGATGCCGTAGCCGCGGATGTACTTGGTGGCAACGGCACCAATCTGGGCACCGATGGCGGCGCCGATGAGCATGATAAGAGCAGCCACGAGTTCAGTACGGCCCTTCATGGTATAGGTGGCAGCACCGTACAGACCGGAGATAGCAACTTCGAAGAGGTCAGTGCCGACGGCGATATGGGTCGGGCAGCCGATGAGGTAAACGAGGGCAGGCATACGGATCAGGCCGCCGCCGATACCGAGGATACCAGCCAGAACGCCGGTGGCGAAGGAAACCATGATGGGGAGCCAAGCGGAGCAGAAAATGCCGGCTTCATGGTAGTGAACCATCGGGGGGATCTTGATGCGCTGGAGCTTGGAAGCCCAGTCAACGCCCTGAGCGTTGTCGTCAAGCTTTTCGCCCTTGGCAGCAGCTTCCCTTTCCATGCGCTTACGCTTGGCGAGGTCGCCGAACACGAGCCAGGAGAGGAGGAGAAGAAGAACGACGTACAGCCAGCGCACGATCTTGTCGACGTTGCCGAGACGTTCGAGATACATAACAATCTGGGCGCCGATTTCCATGCCGATGACCGTACCAATAAGCATGGTCAGGCCGAGTTTGTAGTCAACGTTGCCGAACTTGGCGTGACGGAAAGTCGAAATCAGGGATTTGCCGGCCATGTGCGACACGTCTGTGCCGATGGCGAAGGCCATGGGGAAGCCAAGAATATTAAGGCCGGGGGTAACCATCCACGCACCGCCCATGCCGAAGAAGCCGCCGATGATACCGACGCCGAGGCCGAGAATGATAAGGCCGGGCCAGAATACAGTACACCCAGAAATGGGCATCAAAACATATAACCAATCCATATGATCCTCCCTCTTATTCAGCAGCTTTGCGGTGCTTCAGGTCAATACCGATATGATTCATGACCAGGTCGGCCAGCATACCGAAGATACATCCTGTAAGCGGAATAATAATGATGGTAAGGATCGTAAAATACAGATGGTTATCATTGTACATCTGCGCCCACCAAAGCTCGATGCCGCTAAGTTTGCGGGTGTCAGCGACGATTACAACATGACTGAGAGCTTTTTTAGCTTCAGCGATCGTGGGCAGAAGGACAAGAAGACTGGCATAACAGCCGACCAGCCATATCCATGCTTTCCTCAACTTCCTCATGACACTCTCCTTAGAGTTAAACTTTGGCATAAATAAAAGCGCTTTATTTCTCTGTACCAAAGAAACATTTGCAAACAGTCAGAGCTTATGCATATGCCGTGCCATTGCGCGATTGCACTTTTCCCTCCGGGTAAAAAATCCAATAATTCACAAAGTATTTGCCCTCGATTTTCTCTTAGGTTATTTTTCACGCAGGCATAAAATTCCTGTTGCGAGGTTCCAGGTATGAAGCACCTCCACAATATTTTGCGCGCACCCAGGCTCCCTTTCTCTTCCTTCTGGTCCCGTATCAGCCTCTTCAGGCGCTTCACGCTCGTCTTTCTGCCTATCCTGGCGCTCATACTGATTTGCGTGTTTGCGGGAACGCGCAAATCTCTTGAAGCAGTGGTCAATAGCGCAACAGCGCGCAATACGCGCATTCAGGCACATGCTCTCGGTTTTGCTATTGGTCAAAGCCTCGCCGAAGCGCGCAACCAGCTCCTCGTCCTCGCCGCTGGTTCCATGCAGAAAGATGAAATGATCCGGCGCATGCAGTTCCGCACCAAGATCAACAACGCCCGCTACCGAGAGGTGGCCTTTATGGACGCTGACCGGAAGGAACGCTACCTGCTCCTCAACTACAATGGCGAGCTCATAAACATCCCGCCCGAGCAGGCTGACAGTCTGGCCGGCTCTCCTTTCCGCGCACCAGGCAAAATAGGAAGTCCGGACGAAGTCACCGTCACACAGCCCATGGAAGTCGTGTATCCCATGATGCACACCCCCGACGGCATGCACGGGCAGCTCACGCTGCAGGTTATCCGCTTTTACGCCCCAGTTCTCCGCGCCGACGGCACATTCCACGGCGTGCTCATGCTCTCCCTCGATCTCTCAACGCTGCGCGACACCATAAGCAATTTTTCACAGGCCGGCGCCGATGCCGAGGCCCTGCAGAATTCCAACCTGCATACAGTCTATGTAGATAAAGAAGGCTGGATGATTTTCCAGGACGCAGAACAGGGGAAAAACGATCAGCAGAGCAGCCTCGATACCGTGCGCGCCGGCTTCCGCGGCGACTTCGGCAGGCCCGGCTACAGTACGGCTTTCAGACCGTCCGCCAGCGAATACTACAGCTACTGGACCATGATGAACGAGATCCAGCACGGCAAATCCGGAAAGCTTTCGAGTCTGAACGGTGATTTGTGGGGAGACGGTTCACTCCCCGTGGAAAACGTAAGCTTCGCGCCCGTCACGTATCATTCCACGTCCAGCGGACCGGCCCAGGTAGTCGGGGCCGTCGTCGTCCTCGATTCCACCTTCACCTTCACGCAAAGCGGAGCACAGCTGAACCTCATTTATTTCTGCGCCTTTCTGCTCGCTATGGCTCTCATGTCTCTGGCTCTTCTCCTGATTTCACGCTCCGTGCTGAATCCCCTGTTCCGTCTCAACAGAGATATTCTCGATGAAGCCGACAAAAGCCTCGTGAGCGAACTGCCGCAGGCTGAGGAACCGAAAGAAGTGCACAGGCTGAGAACCTCCGTCAATCTCATTCTCGAACGGCTCCAGTTCCTCGAACAGGATCGCGATCTCACGGATTCGCTGACTAATGTGCGTCTGCAGATGGAACGGGTGAACGATTTTCCCAAGGATTTCGTACCGCCTGAAGACGGTATCGTGGGAAAGAGTCCCGAGATAAAACGCCTCAGAAACGACATTGCCCAGGCTGCGAAGGTCATGGAAGACGTTCTTGTGGTCGGAGAAACGGGCACAGGCAAGGAACTCGTCAGCCGGGCCATCCATACTCAGTCAAAGCGGAAAGATGGGCCCTTCATTACTATCAACTGCGGTGCTCTCGATGAGGGCCTGCTCATGGATACCCTCTTCGGACACGTCAAGGGCGCATACACAGAAGCAAAGCAGCCCCGCAAAGGCGCCTTTCTGGCTGCAGAGGGAGGGACGCTCATGCTGGACGAAATCGGCAATGCCACACTCCGCGTGCAGCAGGCCCTTCTGAGGGCTCTTTCCGACCGCTGCATCCATCCGCTTGGCAGCGATGAATTCATCAAATTCGACACACGTGTCATAGCCGCCACCAACGCGGATCTGCAGGAAGAAGTGCACCGTGGCAACTTCAGGGAAGACCTCTATTTCCGCCTCGCCGTCATCACCATCAAAACACCCCCGCTCAGAGATCATAAAAGGGATATCCCCTACATGACCGTAGCTTTCCTCAAGGAAGGACTGGCCAGGGCGGGAGAGCAGCGCGATATCCCCGACATCAGCCGCGGCGCCCTGAGCAAGATGATGCATTACCACTGGCCCGGCAACGTCCGCGAGCTCAGAAACTGCGTCATGCGCACTCTGGCCTATTGCGATGGAGACATCATCCTTCCCCACTGTGTGGACATCGGGGCACAGAACGAGGAAAAAGGAGACGGAAACCAGAACAGGACAGCCACGGAACTTCTGCAGAAAGCCTGGGCGCGCGAGCAGGAAAACGCTGAGCCGATACAGGGAACCTCCGGAGCGGATCGCGCCCCCCAGCCTGCTTCTTCCCCTGAACCGGAGAAGAGGGAGCCCGGTCAGACAGATTCAGTTTCTCCGGATTCCGGCCCGTGTGAAGCGGCCCGCAGATCTCCTGGCACAAAAAGCGTATCGGAGGAACTTCCCGGCACACGCGATCTGAATGCACGCATGCGGGCTGCCCTCACTGAAATTCTGAAAAGGGAAAGCCTGTCCAGACAGGATTACCAGGAGATTGCGGGAAAAGACATCTCCATGCGTACAGCACAGTATGATCTGCAGGAACTTGTCAAAGCGGGGTTCCTGCGCAAGGAAGGCCGTGGTCCGGCGCTGCGCTACATTGTAATCCGTTCTGAAAAGACTGTTCCTCCTCCTGGGCAGGAAGACAGGCTCTGACACAGTCACCAGCCAAATAAGAAGGAAGGGGCCAGATCCACCAGGATCCGGCCCCTTCCTTCTTAAAAATAACCGGCTTTCAGGAGGAAGCTATCCCTCCATCTCTATGCCGCGGCGGTTGGCCGCGAAGACAGCCTTGGCAAGTTTCCCGGCGAGGCCATCCTCATCCATGCAGTTGACGCCGACAATAGTCGTACCCGCGGGAGAGCAGACATTGTCCCGCAGAGCCATGAGATGGGTCTCGCTGTTTTCAAGGGCCATGCGCCCACATCCTTCGAAGAGCGCGGCAACCATGCGCCGGCAGTCCGCGTGCTGGAATCCGAGGGTAACGCCGGCCTGCACCATCCCTTCCATAAGATCAAAGAGGTAGGCGGGACCAGCCCCGATGAGAGAGGTGAAGGCCGTAAACCGGCTTTCCGGCACTTCGAAGCACTGACCGAGCTCTGAAAAAATGTCCAGAATCTCCCTCTTCTGCCCATCCGCGAGGCGGGGATCCTCAAAAGAAAAGGCAAAGACGCCCTTTGCTACGAGAGCAGGCGTGTTGGGCATGCAGCGCACCACGGGGCATACTCCTCCGGAAAATTTTTTCAGGGTGTCCAGGCTGACACCGGCGGCGATGGAGATCAGGACGTTATCAGCGCTGAGCGCGCCCCGCATTCCTGAGAGCACATCCTCAACCTGGTAGGGCTTCACGGCCAGCACCACGTAACGGCTTTTGCGGGCGACATCCGCAGCCGAATCGAGAGGCTCGACTCCCAGTTTCACGAGAGGATCCATGCGCTTCATCGTGCGGGTGTTTCCGCACAGGACATAGCCTTTTCCCGATTTTGCCAGACCGCCGAGAATGGCGCCGCCCATATTGCCACAGCCTATGCATCCTATATTAATGGACATGACACACTCCTTTTCATCATGGGGTACCCAGCGCGGCACACTCCGTGGTAAAAGGCGTCTCTCTTCCTGCTCTCAAAGATCCGTTTGGCGAGCTCTCCAACGGCGCACCGCGCTTTACTGCCCAGAACGATAGCATTTCCCTTCAGACAGCGAAACTGCCTTCTGCAGTCCCCGGCCGCAGGGAAAAGGCAAAGGCGGCACACCTGGATTTTATCAGGATGCGCCGCCTTTGCGCGACTCTGTCCGCCCGGACTTTTCAGCCTCGGCAGGTTTAATTTTCGTGGATGGCCGTCAGCCTCGGCATATCCTTCACTATCTGAAGGGCCAGGCGCAGCTGGTTATCCTTTGCCAGCTGCTCGGCAACATCCGTATCCTCATCAGGTTTATCTTTGTCCTTCTTGTTCTTGCCCTTGTTCTCAAGGTGACGGTTCAGCGACTGCTCCCGCACGATATAGCGGGCGTCACCGTCCTCCCTAGAGGACGAGGCCAGCGGAATCTCGATATCGGGCACTATGCCTTCCGCCTGGATGGAGCTGCCGTTCGGAGTATAATAGAGGGCGATGGTGAGCTTGAGGGCCGAACCATCAGCGAGCGGAATGATATTCTGAACGGATCCCTTGCCGAAGGAACGCTCACCAATAATGGCAGCACGCTTCTGATCCCTGAGCGCGCCAGCCACGATTTCAGAAGCGGAAGCGGAACCGGCATTAATGAGCACGACCATTGGAACATGTACATCCGTGGATTCCGGCGAAGCGGAGTACGTGCGCGCCATGCTTTCACTGCGGCCCTTGATGGACACGATGGTGCCCTTTGTCAGGAAGGTATCAGCCACGCTCACGGCCTGCTTGAGCAGACCTCCGGGGTTGCCGCGGAGATCCAGCACAATTCCCTTGAGTCCGCCCTTCGCCTTGCTTTCCTTCTCCGCTTTGGCCAGAGCCTCATGCAGTTCCTCGGTCGTCTTTTCGGAGAAACGGGTCACGTGCACCCAGTAATACCCATCCTCGAGCCTGCGGCTTTTGACGCTGACAAGGGGGATGGCATCACGGATGAGATGCATTTTGACAGGCTTCTTGCTATTGGCGTGCAGCACGGTCAGATCGACGCCCGTATTCTTGGGACCGCGCAGGCGGGTAACGACTTCCTGCATGGTCATTTCCTGGGTGGACTGGCCGTCTATGAGCAGAATGACATCACCTGTCTGCATACCGGCCTTGAAGGCCGGCGTGTCCTCAATGGGAGACACCACAGTTACCTGCCCGTTCTCCATGGAAAATTCGATGCCAATGCCGAAGAACTCTCCGGACGTCGTCTCCTGCATCTCCTTGTATTCTTCTGCGCTCAGAAAGGAGGAATGAGGATCAAGCCCCTGCAGCATTCCCTTAATGGCGCCATCAATAAGATCGCTCTGGCCCACTTCTTTCACGTAGGACTGCTCAACGATATCAAGAACCTGGCCGAAACGGCGGATTGAATCGAATTTGCTTGCCTGGGGCGCCTGCCTGGCGTCCTTCGCTGACTCGGCCTTCCCGGCTCCGGGATCTGCCGGGGCAGCCTGAACGGGGCCGGCACCCATACTGCAGCCGCAGCCGATGGAAAGCATGAGGGCCAGAACAGCCCCCGTAAAATATGCGCGCATGAAGGTCTCCTTCCAAAAAATGCATCGGGTATTTTGCCTTTTTCCCACAGGAAAATCAATATCATGAGAAAACGGCAGTTCACTGCGGCCGCCACTGCCGGTCAGCAAAAAAAACGGACGCCCGGTTTCTCCTTATCGGGGAACCGGGCGTCCGCACGAAATCGAAAGATTCTGAAAATTAGTCAACCTTAATGAACTTGTCACCCTTGGCTCCGCACACAGGGCAGGAACCGGTCATGGGGCCTTCATGGGTATAGCCGCAGACGGGGCAGATGTAATAATCGCCCTTGAACGCAGCAGCGTCCTCAATGGCTTTCTTGTACAGGTTGGCGTGAACTTCCTCGACGGAGCAGGCAAATCCGAAGTACTTGGCAACCTTTTCGTTGCCCTCTTCCTTGGCGTCCTTGATCATACCGGGGTACATCTTGGTGTATTCGTAAGTCTCGCCCTCGAGGGCGTCCTTGAGGTTGGCGGCCGTGTCGCCAATCTTTCCGGCGTTACGAAGATGAGCATGGGCATGAATGGTCTCAGCGGCAGCGGCGGCGCGGAAGAGCTTGGCGATTTGGGGTTTGCCTTCCTTGTCCGCAACCTGGGCATAGGCGAGGTATTTACGGTTAGCCTGAGATTCGCCGGCAAAAGCATCCATAAGATTGTCAAGAGTTTTGCTCATGTGATTCTCCTTCACTTGATTCAGATTCCGTGGATCGCGCGGCCGTCTTTCACTCAGTGTGAAAATACGGCACAATAGCCGTGCGCAGTCCGGAAAAGCCCCTCGGGGCGCTGAAAAGGCCGGACATTCCGGATTTTTAGCATGGGGGCAGACATGAGCGACAATTATCCTATTCCTCTCGCAGGGGCAAGCGATCCCCACACAGCCTCCATGCTGATAAAACGCAGCCGTTTCCTGACGCAGATCGCCAGAACAGGCACGCCGGAGGAGGCCCGCGCCTTCATCGAGAGAATCCGGACCCTCAACACAGACGCCACGCATAACTGCTGGGCCTTCGTTGCCGGGCCGCCCGGTTCGACGGCCCGCATCGGCTGCAACGATGACGGAGAACCTCACGGCACAGCGGGGCGTCCCATGCTGCAGATCCTCCTGCACAGCGGCGTGGGACAGATCTGCGCCGTAGTCACCCGCTGGTTCGGGGGGATTAAGCTCGGAACGGGAGGTCTCGTGCGCGCCTATCAGGACAGTGTCAGTAATTGTCTGGCCTCTCTCCCGACAGAAATCCTCGTCCCCTCCGTGACGCTGTCCCTGCGCATGGGATACGGAGACAGGGATTCCACGCTGCGTCTGCTCAGACAGTGTGGCGGCTCTGTGCTTTCCGAAGATTTTTCTGAAAACGTCCGACTCAGCGTCAGAGTCCCTGAATCATCTGTCGAAGCCTTTCGCGCCGGCCTTTTCACAGCCGCCGGGAGTAAGGTCGTGGTGGACGGGGAGAACAGTCCTCTCTAGCGTGCCGGCCTGCCTCCTGTTATACTGAAGCCCAACTTCCCAAGGAGGAAATTTCATGAATCATGTCCTCAAGAGAACTCTGGCGATCGCCGCCCTCTTCTGCCTCACCCTTGGTCTGGCCGGCTGCCAGAGCGGAGCCGGCAAAACACTCGAACAGGCCGGAACAGCCCTGAAAAACAAAGACAGCGGAGCCTTTCTCTCCCAATTCGATATGCAGGCCTACGCGGCCCATGAGTTCGCAAATCTCAAGCAGAGCAACCAGCTCCTGAGCGGGCTCGATTCCATGGGCAAAATGCTGGGACTCGGCTCCCAGGTCAACGACCTGATTAATTCCATCATCGATCTGCAGGGCCGTTACACGGATACCTTCACCCGCACCGTGGCCTCCGGCGAACTGCAGGATCAGTGCTCCAAATCCAAGACTCCTGACTGTCCGTGGGTTCCCGAAGCCCTGGCCAGCGCCGAAGTCAGGGAACTGAATGAAACCGCAGCTGTCGCCAAGGTCACCACTCCCGCCAACATGACCAGCTGGATCGCCCTGCGCAAGCATAACGATCAGTGGAAGATCGTGGGCAAGGCCACGCTTCAGGATACCGCTGAAAAATTCGCCAATGACGCCTCCCCCGTTCCTCCGGCGAATAAGGAAACCCAGCTCAACATTCCTGAAAAAGAGAACTCCTCTTCCGGCGCTGCGAACATCTAATCCGGTTTCTTTTCTGAAAACACGCGAAAGGCCTCCCTCTTACATCAGAGGGAGGCCTTTCGCCGCTCCGGCAACCGAGCGCTCTAAAATTCGAGGCAGAGGCCTATGGGGCAGTGATCTGAGCCGTACTGGTCCTTTTCTATCCAGGCGTCCACAATATTGTCCCTGAGCTCTTCCGAGGCAAAGAAATAATCGATGCGCCACCCGATATTCCGCATACGCGCTCTCGTTTTATACGACCACCAGGAATAGGCTCCTTCCTCATCGCCATGGACCTTCCGGAAGGTGTCAATGTACCCAAGCTCTGTGAAGTGGTCGAGAAACGCTCTTTCCTCTGGGAGGAAACCCGTGTTCATGACGTTGTCCCTGGGCCTCGCGAGATCGATGGGCCTGTGCGCTATGTTAAAGTCACCACAGACAACGACGGGCTTGCTCTGCCTGAGTTTCTGGGCGTAGTCGGCAAACACACTGAAGAACCCCATCTTGTATTCCAGGCGCTTGAACTTTCCCTGATGCTTTCCGTCCCCGCTCAAGATCTCTGCGCCGCCGTTCGGGAAATAACCATTAATAAAATGGAACTTTTCAAATTCCATATGGATAATGCGACCTTCACCCTGGTAAGCGGGATCCGGCAGTTCCAGATCCACGGCCAGTGGCTTCAGCCTGGAGAACACCGCCACACCGGAATATCCCTTTTTCACGGTACTGGAGGACCAGTAGGACTCCCAGCCCTCAGGACTGACCAGTTCGGGCTTCAGCTGATCCGGAGAAGCCTTTGTCTCCTGGAGTCCGACAATCTGTGCGGTCTGACCGGAGAACCACTGCCAGTCCGGCTTGGCCGATACGGCTCTGATGCCGTTCACATTCCACGAAACAAGTCTGACCTGCATGCTCCCGCCTCCGGCTGTTTGTCGAGGGGAAAAATTTCCCGCACGCAGGTATCCATAAATGGGTGAGAGAGAAAAGGCAAACAGCGGCCGCCTTGACCAGTAAAAATGCTTAACGTAAATTAATGGAAATAATCTGGAATTCTTTGACATGCCTGGGCTGCATACAGCCCCCAGAGGCATCGGAGGAAATGAATGAGTTCACTCGCGCAGGTTCTGAAGAACTGGGACTGGGACAAGCTGCAGGAAAAGCGCTCACGCCAGTCCGGTTACACACCGCCGCCTGAAGACAATACCGGTAACGACGAAGACGATCACAGCGAAAAACGCCGCCCCTTCCGCCCCTTCGGGGGAGGAAACGGAGGTGGCAACCGCAATGGCGGAGAAAACGGCGAAGGCTTCAGGATCCCCCGTTTCAAAATACCCGGAAGCCGCGGAATATTCCTTATCGCCGGCATCATCATTCTGCTTTGGCTTGCCTCCGGCATCTACATTGTCAATCCTGACGAGGAAGGCGTAGTACTGCAGTTTGGCAAATACAACCGTTCCACCGGCCCCGGACCGCATTATGCCCTGCCCGTGCCCATCGAAACCGTTTACAAGCCGAAGGTCACGCGCATCATGCGCAGCGAGATCGGCTACCGCAACGTGGGCCAGTCCACAACATTCCAGCCGGGCCGCGTGCGCATGATGCCCCATGAAGCCTCCATGCTCACTGGCGACGAAAATGTGGTCAACGTCCAGTTCTCCGTTCAGTACAAAATCAAGGACGCCGTGCTCTACCTGTTCAACGTGGCTGATCCCACGGATCTCGTGCACAGCGCCTCCGAAGCTGCCATGCGCGAAGTCATCGGCAACAACCTCATTGACTCCGCCATCACGGACGGCAAGCTGAAGATCCAGAATGACGCCACTGTGCTTCTGCAGCAAATCCTCGACAAGTACGGCGCCGGCATTCAGGTCATCGCCGTTCAGCTTCAGGACGTCCATCCGCCGCAGGAAGTCGTGGAAGCCTTCAAAGACGTGGCCAGCGCCCGCGAAGACAAGAGCCGTATCATCAACGAAGCAGAAGCCTACCGCAACGCGCTTCTGCCCGCTGCCAGGGGCAAGGCTTCAGCCATACGCAACGACGCGGAAGCCTACGCGGCCACGCGCATCCAGGACGCTGAAGGCGCTGCCTCCCGTTTCGATGCTGTCCGTTCCCAGTACGAAAAGGCTCCTCAGGTGACCGGCGAACGGCTCTATTACGAAACCATGGAAAGTATCCTCGGCAATGTTGACGAGAAGATTCTCATGGACGGCCAGGCCGCGCAACGCGCCCTGCCCTACCTTCCCCTGCCCACGCTGGCCGCTCCGGCACAGCTGAAGACGAAACAGCCAGCGCCGAAAAACGGGGCTGAAGCTCCGCAGACGGAGGTGCAGAAGTAATGCGCAAGAATCCCGCTTACATTTTTCTGGCTGTCGTCATCGTTCTGCTGGTTGGTTCCCAGGCCATCTTCACGACGTTCCAGACGGAAAAAGCCATTGTGCTCATGCTCGGCGATCCCAAGAACGAAGTTTACGGCCCCGGGCTGCACTTCAAAATCCCCTTCATCGAGAAAGCTGTCTTCTTTGACTCGCGCGTTCTGGATTACACGGCCAGTTCCCGCGAAGCCTTCACCGTGGACAAGAAGGCCATCGTCCTCGACAACTACGCCCGCTGGCGTATCGTCGACCCTTTGCAGTTTTACCGCACCATGCGGACTCTTAACGGTGCCCAGGCCCGTCTCGATGACGTGGTTTACTCCCAGCTGCGCGCCATGGTTGGCGCCTATACGCTTTCGGAGGTCGTTTCCACGCAGAGGGCTGCCATCATGACGGAAGTTACCAAGAAGGTGAAAGAAATCATGAAGCAGTTCGGCGTGGATGTCATTGACGTCCGTATCAAGCGCACAGATCTGCCGCCTGAAAACCTGCGTGCTATTTTCGGACGCATGCGCGCCGAACGTGAACGCCAGGCAAAACAGTACCGTTCGGAAGGCGAGGAAGAATCAACGCGTATCCGTTCTGACGCGGATCGCCAGCAGGCTATTATCCTCGCTGAAGCCAACCGTGACTCACAGGTAATCCGTGGTGACGCGGACGCCAAAGCCGCTTCCACGTTTGCCCAGTCCTATAACAGGAATCCGGAGTTCTACTCCTTTACCCGCTGGCTGGAGACGATGCGCAACTCCTTCAGCAAAAACACAAAGATGATCCTTTCAAGCGACAGGCCACTCCTCGAAAAACAAAAGTAGACGCCTCTTACAAACGGCTCTGCCTCTGGTGGCAGAGCCGTTTTTTTTATCCGGCAGACAGCGTCAGAATCCGGCGGGAATCTGCCCGGTTTGCGGCTGCAGGAATTCTGGGATAAAAATCCGCAGATTCTGGTGAAGCTTACTCTGATCGCAGACCGCACACATCCCGAACTGAAACGTCACCAGAAACAAACAGACATAACAACGCGGACAGGGCATCATCCGTGGGGAAAAAGAACTCCTTTCCTGCCGCTGCAGGAGCCGCGTTCCCCATTCCCCGAACCCCGGTTTTTCCGTCACGGGGGCGCATGCCACAGCAGGCACAAAACATGCATTTTATTTCTTCCTTTGGCAGAAATCTCGCGGCCTCTCTCTGCGCGGTTCAGCTCTGCCTTTGTTCCGGCTGCACGACGCAGCCGGGGAAAGCTTCACCGGCGTACACAGCACCTTCGTCAGAAGATCATGTCCCCCTGGGAGAAGAAGGCTTCGGCCCATCTTCGGGCACACCGGCTCCCACCTCTGAAACGGATGCCGGTCATTCGGAGGCTAACGCCCCCGCGCTCCTGCCCTGCTGGCAGGATCTGCGTTCGCGTCTTGCTGCTGACGGCCTGTCCGGAGAACGTGTCGATGCCCTTCTCGCCACGCTTGGCCCACTCACGCAGTCACCCATGGGGCGCAAAATGAAGGCGCTCTATAAAAAGACCTTCTTCCCGACGCCTCCGCCGGCTCACCCGCAGCCGGCTCCCACGTATTATAAAGGGGTGGTCACCCAGGCCAATGCCCAGAAATGCCGGGACTTCATTGCCCGGAACCAGTCTGCTTTCAGCTCGGCCGAAAAAATCTACGGCGTCCCGTCCTCCGTGGCCGTTTCCCTTCTCTTCGTGGAAACCAGACTGGGAACGGTGCTGGGCGACGTCAAGGAAAACGCCTTCCAGACACTCGCAAGCATGGCAGAAAGCCGCAACGTACGCGACATTCCTGACTGGCTGCACGAAATGCCTGGATATGAACAGCACATGGACTGGTTCAGCCAGACAATGCCAAAACGCGCGGACTGGGCCTATAAAGAAACCAGAGCCCTTGTAAAATACATGCTGCAGTCCGGCCTCACGCCGGACCGCTTCCCCGGTTCTATCTACGGAGCCATAGGCCTGTGCCAGTTCATGCCGTCCAATCTTCCTACATACGGAGCCGATGGCAACGGTGATGGAGTGGTAGACCTCTTCCAGGTTCCGGACGCCGTCATGAGCCTCTCCAACTATCTTTCCAAACACGGCTGGAAGCCAGGCGTAACCAGAGACAAACAGTACAAGTGTCTCTTGGCCTATAACCACGCCGCCATCTACGCCAATACCATTCTCGCCCTTTCCGACCTTGTTTCCGGGAAAACGACACCGCAGCCCTCCATATAAGAGAGATACAGCCATGCAGTCACTTTTTACCATTCAGGACATCATCCCCGGGGAAAAAGCTATACCACCTCTTTCCCCTGACCTTCTTGCCGAGGCCCAGAATCGTCTGGATTCCCTCACGAAACCCCGTGGCAGCCTGGGACGCCTCGAAGAGATCGCCATGCGCCTTCACGCCATGAGCTGCGGCATGGAAGTCAGTCCTGCCCTGGTCTTCACCGTGGCAGGCGATCACGGCGTTGCGCGGGAAGGGGTCTCCCCCTTTCCGCAGGAAGTAACCCGCCAGATGGTGGAGAATTTTCTGCATCACGGGGCTGGAATCAACGCTCTCTCAAAGGCAAACGGTCTTGACCTCGTCATTGTCGACGCCGGCTGCAGCGGCGGTCCGTATTCCTCCCCGGAAATCATCAGCATGCGCCTCGGCGACGGGACAGATGATTTGGCTCTCGGACCTGCCATGTCGCCGGAAACCTGTCTGCAGGGCCTGAAAAACGGTGCTTCCCTGGTCAGAAAATTCGCGGATAAAGGGTACCGCTGCTTTGCCATCGGCGAGATGGGCATCGCCAACACCACGCCTGCTTCCGCCCTCTACGCTTTTCTCCTCGGTCTTACTCCTGAAGACGCGGTGGGCCCGGGAACGGGAGCCGGCCCGGAAATGATCGCCCACAAGGCAGAAATCATCCGCAGGGCATTCCGGTCCAATGAGAACATGCTGGCCCGGCGCCTCCCGGACGGCAGACCTGATCCCGCTGCCGTCCTGACCTGCCTCGGAGGCTTTGAAATCGCCACTATGGCCGGCATCGTTCTGGGAAGCGCCGCCCTCGGCCTGCCAGTGCTCGTGGATGGCTTCATTGCCAGTTCCGCCTACGCCTGCGCTGTTCTGCTCTGTCCGGCGGCCGCAGATTACTGCTTTGTCTCCCACGCCTCAGCCGAACCGGCCCACAGGCCCGCCATGGAAAGACTTGCTTCCATGACACCGCATCCGGAATGGGGACGGCCGCTGCTCAGCCTTGGCATGCGTCTCGGCGAGGGCACCGGCGCCGCTACGGCTTATCCGCTCCTGAAAAGCGCTGCGGCCATCTACACGCAGATGGCCACCTTTGCGGAAGCCAGTGTTTCTGAAAGCGCCAGCTGATGAAAGAGCAGGAAAAAGACACTAGGAGCGTACCACCGCTCCTGGAATTGAAGCTGGTCTCGCGTACCTTTACCGTCCGCGAGCACGCCTTCGGCGAAACGAGGGAACTCCGGGCAGTCTCAGGGGTTGATCTCAGTCTGAACCGTGGCGACTGTCTGGGGCTTGTGGGAGAGTCCGGCTGCGGCAAATCCACGCTTGGCAGGCTCGCCTGCGGCCTCATCCCGCCGACTTCCGGCCAGATCCTCTACAAAGGAAAACCTCTGCCTCCGGCCGGACCGCATTCCTCTGTGGCGGGAAGACTCCAGATGGTTTTTCAGGATCCCTACTCCTCCCTGAATCCACGTCTGAGGGTGGGACGCTCCGTCTCCGAGGGACTGCTGGCCGCATGCTTTTCCAGGGAGCACCCGGAATACACCAGAGAGGCGGTCAGGGAACGCACTGCCGAGATGTTTCGGCTGGTGGGACTTGCGGGCATGGAAAACCGCTATCCCCACGAATTTTCCGGAGGTCAGCGTCAGCGCATCGCTCTTGCCCGCGCGCTCATCACCAATCCCGATCTCGTGGTCTGCGACGAGCCTGTTTCCGCTCTGGACGCATCCGTTCAGGCTCAGGTGCTCAACGCTATGCGCGACCTGCATGACCGCTTTGGGCAGAGTCTTCTTTTCATCACCCATAACCTGGCCGTAGTCGGCTTCATGTGCAGCCGCATTCTGGTCATGTATCTTGGCGAAATTGTCGAGGAACTCGGAAGGGATGAACTCGACGGCGCGAGACACCCCTATACCCAAGCCCTCTTTCAGGCCATGCCGGATCCCACACGTCTGCATGAGATGGCCGTGCCGCTTTCCGGAGAAATCCCCTCCCCGCTGGATCCTCCGCAGGGGTGCCGTTTTCATCCCCGCTGCCCCAGAGCGCAGAAGGTATGCAGCCTGGAGAAGCCGGAGTGGCATGACGTCGGCCCGGGACACCGTGTCAGATGCCATTTTGCCAGCCAGTAGCCACTCAATAAATGAAAGAGGCCGGGACAGACATCTGTCCCGGCCTCTTTCATTTGCGAAGGTACCCCCCGCTAGCGTTCAAAATACGTGTAGCCGCGCAGACCGTCTTCGAACGTCTGAAGGAAGGAGAAACGCTGGCTCGGGGTGATGCGCCCTTCACGCACAGCGCGTTCGGCTGCGCTGCGCAGGGACTCCAGAATATGTCTCGGATCGTACTCCACATAGGAAAGCACGTCGGCCACAGTATCGCCTTCCTGCTCGCGCACGAATTCGTAGGATCCATCGTCTTCGATACGAATGGAAACCACGTTGTTGTCACCGAGCAGATTATGAAGATCACCGAGCGTTTCCTGGTAGGCGCCCACAAGGAAAACGCCGAGATAATATTCCTCTCCGTCGCGCAACGGATGCAGTTCCAGGGTCTTTTTCAGGCCCTGCTGATCGATAAAGTGGGACACCTGACCATCGGAGTCGCAGGTGATATCGGCGATGATGCCCCGGCGGGAGGGATACTCCTTCAGCCTGTGGATGGGCATGATGGGGAAAACCTGATCAATGGCCCAGCTGTCCGGGAGAGACTGAAAGATGCTGAAGTTGCCGTAATAGATATCGGCGAGATAGGCATCGATGTCCTGAAGATCGCGGGGTACGGTCTTGAGCCCTTCTTTTTCTTCGGCAAGCTTCATCATGATTGCCCAGAAGAAACGCTCGGAAAGACAGCGCTGCCGCAGGTTGACCGATCCTGTTGCAAAGAGCTGGCGCATTTCATCGCGATAGTAAATGGCGTCGTTGAAGCATTCCTGAAGATTGCGGGGTGAAATGGTTTTGTACACCTCGCGGAGGTTCTCCACCGGTTCAGGGACATCCTTTGGAAGTTCTTCCGGAATCTGCCCAACTTCAAGGCGGCTCACATCAAGAATATTGAAGAGCAGAATGGAATAGTAAGCTACCGTAGCACGGCCGGATTCCGTGACAATATTCGGATGCGGTACATTTTCCTCATCGAGCGTTGACATGATGGCTTCCACAATGTCGGCGCTGTACTCATCAATGGTGTAGTTGCGCGAGGCAAAATAATTGGTGTGTGAACCATCGTAGTCCACGGCCAGACCGCCGCCAAGATCAAGGTAGCCCATGGGAGCCCCCTCCTGGACAAGGCCCACGTAGAAACGCGCGCCTTCCATAGCTCCACGGCGGATGTCGCGGATATTGGAGACCTGGGAACCGAGATGGTAGTGGAGAAGGCGCAGACAGTCGAGCATGTCGCATTCCTTCAGCTTGTCCACTACGTCCACGATTTCTTCGGGCGAGAGGCCAAAGACGGAACGTTCGCCGCCGGATTCGGCCCAGTGACCGCTGGCCTTGGTCGAAAGCTTGCAGCGCACGCCGAGATTCGGGCGCAGTCCAAGAATACGGGCGCGCTCCAGCAGCGTATCAAGCTCTCCGGCATTTTCCAGAACGAAAAAGACATTCAGCCCGATGCGCTGGGCCTGCAGGCCGAGATCAATGAATTCGCCGTCTTTATACCCGTTGCAGATGAGACAGGCTTCCGGATCGTGCAGCAGAGATACGGCGGCAATCAGTTCCGCCTTGGACCCCACTTCCAGGCCGTGATGATAATTTGAGCCGAACTGGGCAATCTCTTCGATGACCTGCTGCTGCTGATTCACCTTTATGGGGAAAACGCCCCTGTAGCTGCCTTTGTAACCGAGACTCTTAATGGCTTTGCGGAAGGACTCGTGCAGATTGGATATCTGCGTATCCAGTATATTTTCCACACGCAGCAGGCAGGGAAGTTCGTATCCGCGTTCCCGTATGCCGCCGATGATTTCCGGTATCGGCACCCGCGGGCCTTCCGGGCCCTTGGGACAGATCACCACTTCTCCCGCGTCCGAAACATCGAAGAAACCGGCTCCCCAGCTGTGAATGCCGTACAGTTCGGCCGAATCCTCTACACGCCAGGGCTGCAGCGTATGATTTTTCGTCAAATCCTTCCCCCCAGAAAAACGTAGGCTGCCTCCGGACATGACTTCAGGCAGGAGAGCCGTCGGTCCGGCGGCGGGCGGAACGCATATGTCCGCATCTATAACGGGTACTGAAATCTCCGCACCAAAGCCCCGGGCAGACGGCCCGGAGGCACGCGGAAAAGCACTGCCATTGAACTAGGTTTTAGTGTGCTGAAAAGGGACACATGTCAAGTTCGTTCCAACCGTGCGCAGGCCCTGTCACACAAATGTCTGAAACAGCAGCAGGCTTGCGCTGTTTTCCTCTGTCTGTTACTCCCAACTGAGGTATGGCGAGCCGCACGGCAATGCGTGCCTGCCCCGGCCTGATGCCGCAGCCGCCGGCTCCTGCATTCTGCGAAGCTTTCAACGCTTCCGCGCATACCTGAAGGAGTTTTTGCATGGATCTGCTTCCCATTCACAGAGCGATACTCAGCGTCACGGACAAAACCGGTCTCGTCGAATTCGCGAAATTCCTCGTCGATAATGGCGTGGAACTCGTTTCCACCGGCGGCACCATGAAATGTCTCAAAGAAGGCGGCCTTCCGGTAAAGGCTGTGAGTGACGTCACCGGTTTCCCCGAAATTCTCGGAGGACGCGTCAAAACCCTGCATCCCATGATTCACGGCGGCATTCTGTGCAACAAGGATCTGCCGGAACAGCTCGAGACCGTGAAGAAAATGGGGATCACCCCCGTGGATCTCGTCTGCGTCAACCTTTACAATTTTGCCGGCGCCGTCAGCCGTCATCTTTCCCTTGAACAGGCGGTTGAGGAAATCGACATCGGCGGCCCCTGCATGCTCCGCGCCGCGGCCAAGAACTACCATTCCGTCCTCGTTGTGCCAGGTGTTGAGTGGTATGAACCTGCCATGGAAGATCTCAAAGAGCACAACATGTGTTCTTCCCTTGAATTCAGGCAGCTCATGGCTTCCCGTACCTTCGACGCCACTTCCCGCTACGACGCTCTGATTACGTCCTACATCAGGCCTTAGGGGGCAGAGCCATTTCTCACATTGACGGAAATCTTCAGGGACTGAAACCCAGCCAGCTCAAAGCCCTTGACCGGCTGTCCAAGCGCAAGTTCCCTGAACATGAAGTATATACCGTAGAGCAGGCGAGAGAAATCTCCCTGCTCTCGCGGTCTCTGGGACGTCAGATCGGCCTGCTCATTGACCGCCGCGGGCGTGTGTCCATGGTCATTGTGGGCAAACCTGACAGCATCTACATTCCCGAACTGCCACATTCCCGTACCGGCGCCACGCGGCTGCGCGGTCTGCGCCTCCTGCACACGCACCTCACGCCCGATCTGCTCAGCGAGGAAGATCTCATGGATATGCTCTTCCTGCGCCTCGACTGCGTGATCGCCCTCACCGTGAATCCTCTCGGCGACCCGGTGCAGTGGCAGGGAGGACATCTCATGCCCCAGAAGGCGTCAGTACCCTACATGGTTGATCCTCCGAAACCCTGGGATCAGACGGAAACGGATCTCATGGGAACAGCTCTGGCCCTGGAAGAGGAACTCAGCCGACAGGACAGCACCCGCGAGTCTCAGGCCCGGGCACGCGCCGTGGTCGTCTCCGTGTCTCCTGAACCCAGGACCATACAGGACCGCAATCTGGACGAGCTTTCGGAGCTCTGCAGCACGGCCGGCATCGCGGTCTGCGGACGCATGATTCAGCGTGTGCGCCAGGTCAACCCGAAGCTTATACTCGGGCGCGGCAAAATGGCCGAACTCGAGGTTACAGCTCTCATGGGCAATGCTGACACCCTCGTTTTCGACGGGGAGCTCTCGCCCTCCCAACTTCACAACCTGGCCGATGTCACGGAGCGCAAGGTCATCGACCGCACACAGCTCATTCTGGACATCTTCGCAGAGCACGCTGTCAGCAAGGCCGGCAAACTTCAGGTGGAACTGGCACAACTCAAATACGCCATGCCGCGGCTCTCCGGGAAAAACCGCTCCATGGACCGCCTGCTTGGCGGCATCGGCGGAAAAGGCCTCGGCGAAACCAAGCTGGAGCTGGACAGACGGCGTTTCCGCGAACGCATGGCCCGTCTTAACAGGGAGCTGCGCGATCTGCGCAGGCAGCGCTCCTTCACGCGCACCAACCGCTCACGCAGCGGCGTTCCCCTGGCTGCCCTCGTCGGCTACACCAATGCAGGGAAATCCACGCTGCTGAACACCATGACCCAGTCGCACGTGCTCACGGCCAACAAGCTTTTCGCCACACTGGACACAACCACGCGCCGTATGCGCTTTCCCCAGGAAAAAGAACTTATCGTGGCCGACACGGTAGGCTTCATCCGCAATCTGCCGAAGGAGCTCATGGAAGCCTTTCAGGCTACTCTTGAGGAACTGGAAGCCGCAGATCTTCTTGTTCACGTGGCCGACGCATCACAGACCGGACTCCTGCAGCAGATTGAGGCCGTGGAAAATACGCTTCATGAACTTGGACTGGAACGCATTCCGAGAATCCTCGTGCTGAACAAATGGGATCTTCTCAGCACGGCCCAGAGAGCGGCTCTCGGCGACATGCTCCCCGACGCCCTTCACGTCTCTGCGGCAACAGGAGAAGGCCTCGACAATCTTCTTTCAGCCATAGAACGACGCCTGCTTCAGGGGACGGAACCGGTGGACAAAGATCAGGATCACGCCTTTGACAGCTTTCCCGATATCACGGCGCCTATTCAGTGAGTCAATTACCCCCGCCTATAAAGGCGTGAGTCTTCTGGACGAGATGAATAAAAAAGGCGGCCGTTCCCTCTTTGAGGAGACGGCCGCCTTTTTTCTGACAGAAAGATTTAGGCCTTCGCCTTGGCCTCGACTTCCTTCTTAAATTCGTCCTGCACTTCAAAACCGCCTTCCTCAGCCTTTTTCAGGGCTTCAGCGGCTTCCTGGAAACGCTCCTGTTCAAAAAGAGCAAGCGCAAGGTTGTTCCATGCAGGGGCAAAAGCAGGCTCGTCCTTGAGCAGCTCGCGGCAGGCTTTTTCACTTTCCTGATAGTCCCCTTTCATAAAATGAGCGGTAGCGAGTTCGTTACGGGCCTGGATGAATTTGGGATCCCACTTAAGGGCCTTGGACAGATGGGCCAGAGCCTTGTCAGGATCGCGGCGCTGCAGATGAACAAAAGCGATGTTGCTCTCGGCGATGGCGAACTTGGGACGGCAGGCGGAAGCCTCCTCATTGTAGCGCAGGCATCCCTCGAGGTCGCCGCGCTGCAGGCAGATACCGCCAAGCTGCACCATGGCTTCGGCCATGTGCACGGACTCACGCAGTGCTTCGCGGAACTCGGACTCAGCGCCCACAAAGTCACGCTTGGAAAGCAGGGCGAGACCCAGGTTGTAATGATGGGAAGCGCAACGGCCATCAGTGTCAGCAATGGCTGCCTTCAGATCTTTGATATATTCGTCGATGTTGTCGTACTTTTCTTTCATGTCGTTCTCCTGTGCCCCGCTTTCCGGCGGGGTCCTTTAGTCGGCTTGGCGGGAAGGCATCTGCGGAATACTCTGCACCATGTGCCCCTCCCGTTTGAGGAGGTCGGCGTACCAGAGGCAGAAATCGAAAGTACCCAGCATGGTCTCGTCATGATTGACGATGCCAAGGGCAGCCTTGAGAGCCCCCTGGGCATACTCATTGCTGTACTTGTCGGAGTTGGCCATGGCCTGCAGGAATTCACGCACGAGCTGCTGCGTAGTGCGCTTGGTCACGTCCTGGCGGATATCAAGAGGATCGTTGGGTTTCTGGAAGGGATCCCACTTGTCGTACCCGATGCGGTCGACCCATTTGCGCCCTCTGGGCTTCAGACTTTCATACATCTGACGCTTGCTGGCTTCTTCCTCGGGAGTCAGTTCCTGCGGCTGACCGTCGCGGAACATGGAAGCATGCATATCGGAAAGGAAATTGGACATTTCAACTCCTCTGAATCCTGCCCGTCCTTCTAGTCCTCAGGCTTGGCCGGCCCTATACCCAGGAAGGATTCATCAAAATTCGTCAGAAGAGCCATGGACAGAGGCATGTATACTTCGTGCAGTTTGTCAAAGCGGCTCTGGACCCCCCTTTCAATAGCAAGGCTCATATCCTGAAGAGCGTTCTGGATCTTGTCGAGCTTGACTGTGGGATACTTCATGCCCTCCTTGAAGCCGGAAAAGCCGCAGACATGCCCCTGATTGCCGATCACTGTGGGAATGCCATAGAGGCGGCAGGTTATCGGGCGGGCGTCGTAGAGTTCACAGAGTCCGTCATCGCCAAGGAGAGGGCAGCGCATGCGCATGGTGGCGGCATCGTTCATGATGGTCATGGTATCGATGCCCTTCTTTTCCTCATGGAAGAGGTCTCTCTTCATACGCGTGAGCTGACGATCCGCTCTATCGGCCCGGGTAAGGATCTCCGAACGCTTCGGGCCGTAATCAAAAGCCTTGATGAAGGCGTGATTGATATACATGGCCTCCACGAGAGAGAGATCAAAAAGAGCGTTGCAGCAGTCGCTGCAGCCCTTATGGCAGGTCACGCATTCAGGGCCCTGGCTTTTTGCCACCTGAGCGAAAATGAGGTCTGCCTGATCGCGGAGGCGTTCATACGCTGAAAAAATAGACGAAAGATCTGGAATCATAGTGTCATTACCTTAGCGGGAATGGAAGAAAACTGAAAAAAGGTCTTCTGGCAAAAAGTGCCGCCAGACGCTTTGAAAACGCCGGACGGCACTTTTCTAAAAAAGGGGGGAAACCCCTCTCAACTAATTTTCAGTGATGGTGATGGCGCTCTGCTGGCAGACTTCCACGCAGGATTCACAGCCGAGGCATTCCTCAGCGTTCACCGGGTTGGATTTGCCGTCCTGAAGTTCGTAAACTTCAGCGGGGCAGACATCGACACATTCGCCGCAACCGACGCACTTGTCCTGATCGACAGTCGGAGTGTAAGCCATAGTTTGTTCCTCCTAAGGTATTGACACCTTACCTGTTTTTGACGGCTGAAACCGTTTCATCTGTAGTACATACCAAGTATGCCTGTGTCAAGCAAAGCCTGAAAACACAGGCGCTCCTGCCATGCCTCCTGAGAGGCTGAAAATCCTGGAAAGCTGGGATGTTCCGGTCCATCTTCACTGCAGCCTGAGGGGAGCGTAATACGACTGACGGCCGCGTCCGATGACCAGAAGAACCTGGTTCGAAAGACGCTCATTGCGAAAGGCCTGAACCATGTCCTCTTCCATGCGCACCTCAACTCCGTTCACGGACTCGATGACATCGCCTTTGCGCAGGTACCGGGCCGGACCGTTGGGATCCACCCTGTTCACAAAAAGAATTGCCCTGTGCTCTTCCACATCCAGGCCCCAGCGTTCCCGCATGAGGCCGCGGGCCATAGCATCGGTGAAGGCCTGGGGCATGATTTCAATACGCGTCGGCTTCCCATCATTCTGCTGACGGCACAGCTCGATACTCAGCTTGGCTCCTTCCACCTGATTGCGGAGCAGATTGAGATAATCGCGCCGGTCACTGAGGGGCGTGCCATTGATGGACCGGATGGTATCGCCGGGCTCGATGCCGGCCTCGGCCGCCGGCGTGTTCTTATAGACACCGGTGACGATCACACCCTGACTGGCGTTCAGCCCCATCGCCATGGCATAACGCTGGTCGATATCGCCCACCTGCAGACCGAGCCAGATGGGAGACATGCGTGCCTTGCCGAGGAGACTGTCCATGACGCGGCGGGCCTTGTTGATGGGAATAGCAAAGCCGATGCCCCAGCCCTTGCCATAGACGGCCGTGTTGATGCCGATAAGAGCTCCGTCCAGGTTGATAAGCGGTCCGCCGGAGTTACCGGGATTGATGGCTGCGTCTGTCTGGATGAGATCAGTATAGAGACCGCTGTCGCTATGAATGCTGCGGCCCACGGCGGAAACCACGCCAGTGGTGACCGTGTGACGGAAACCGAAGGGGTTGCCGATGGCGATGACCGTCTCTCCGGGCATGATGTCGGACGAATCGCCCAGAGGAAGTTCAGGAAGATTCTTCGCGCCTTCAAGCTTCAGCACAGCAATATCAAAATCGGAGTCAGCGCCGCGCAGTGTGGCCTTGAACTCGCGCCCGTCATTGAGCCGCACGACGATATCCGTACCGCCCTGAACTACGTGAGCGTTGGTCAGCACTAAAGCTCTCGCTCCATCCACAATAACGCCTGAACCGAGGCTCACGCGCTTGCGCTGTGCCGGCATTCCGTCAAAACCGCCGAAAAATTCCTCCAGGGGAGAATACCGCCGCCCTTCCACGCCGGTACTCGTGATGTTCACGACAGCCGGAGAAGCCTTGGCAACAGCACGCACCACGGGCGTACGGCGCTCTTCACTGACGCCAGCAGGCACCCCTCCGTCAGCCGCAGCCGCGGACACGGAAACGCAGGCCAGGAGGGAGCAGAGAAAAACAGCATGGGCAAACAGTTTTTTCAGCACGGAACGCCTCTCCTTTTCATCAAAAGGTAACATCAGCATTACGGCGCTGATCGTCAAGTGCCGGAGAAAAGTTTCCCGGAAAAGACCGGTTCAAGAGAGGGAAAACGGATACCTCTGTCAGCTTTCTATGCCAAGCAGAATCAGTTCTTCCCTGATTTCCGGCAGCGGTCTCACAGGCTTCATAGGGGACGCATGCTCTCCAATGGCTTTTTCCATCCAGATAACGTCATACCAGCGCCCGAATTTGTAACCGCAGCTGCGAAAACGGCCAGCGAAAGCATAGCCGTGGGATTCGTGAAACGCCGGGCTGTCTCCCGGCACGCGGCTGTCCCCGTCCGGCGCGGATGTGATGCAGGCATGCAGATTGACAACGCCCTGGAGCCGGAGCACGGCTTCCAGTTTTTCGTAAAGAAGCCATCCCAGCCCATGGTGCCGTTCGTCCATACTGAGGTAAATGGAGGTCTCCACGTCCCAGCCGTACGCGGCACGCTCCTTGAACCGTGAAGCGTATGCGTATCCGGTGATGTGCCCGTTCCGTTCGGCGACAAGATAGGGATACCTCTCTTCCACCGACAGAATGCGCCTCTGAAACTCTTCCAAGGAAGGAAGAGCATACTCAAAGGTTATAGCGGTATCCCGGACATATGGAGCGTAAATCTCCAAAAGCGCAGCGGCGTCGTCCGGGCGGGCAAGCCTGATCTGGCAGTCATCATCTCTCATGCGTTCTCCTTGGGGAAGGCAAAACTCTTCCGGGCTGGTAAGGTTTTCTGTTTTCTTCTCACAAGTCAAGAAGAAGGAGCCGCCTGCGGCAGCCTCTGTTCCTTGCCAATGGGGGCGTAAAATGGCATTTACTTCTCCATGCAGAACATCACTTCCACCCTTACGGGGAAAGGCCAGGAATCCACCTGTATCTTCTCTCCCCTCGCTACCACGCCGGAGCTGCTTTTCCCCCACAGGCAGGCTTTCATCCCCAGCGAACAGGAATGCCACGACCTGTGGAACAAGTATGACATGCTGGACAATATCCGCGCCCACTGCACACTCGTAGCGCGCGTCGCCACGGCTGTGGCCGGCATGGCCTGGGAAAAAGGCCTGCAGGTCAACGTCCCGGAAGTGCATGCCAGCGGCCTTCTGCATGATCTTGCAAAAACCTACTGTGTCCGCCACGGCGGAGGACACGCCCAGCTCGGTGCGAGCTGGGTCGTCCAGGAAACAGGCAACTATGCCATAGCCCAGGGCGTCTTTCACCACGTCTTCTGGCCATGGTCCCTGCCGCGGGAGAATGATCCGCGCATCTGCTCCCTGCCTTTCTTTGTCATGTACGCCGACAAACGCGCCAGGCACGATCAGTTCGTCACGCTCGAGGAACGTTTCGAGGATCTCCTCGTGCGCTACGGAGACACAGAGGAACACAGACAGGGTATACGCCAGTCCTACGCTCAGGGAAAAGCCATAGAACGCAGCATGTCTCTCATTCTCGGCCGCGACCTGAGCCGCGAAAATCTCGGCTGATTTTCTGCGGCACCCGCCGCCTTCCAGCACTTTTAACTCTTTAGCCTACCGGAGGCAGCGCGTTTTCCTCCCTCCTACACGGGATGCGCTGATTGTACGTATGAAAATTCTTCTGATTGCCGGCGGATGGTCCACCGAACGCGAGGTTTCCCTCACAGGCGGCCGCGTCATGGAAAAAGCCCTGAAAAGCCTGGGGCACGAAGTCACGTTTTGCGATCTGCTGGAAAACTTCGACAAAATCCTTGACCTCGCCGTAAAGCACGACTTCGCCATGCTCAATCTCCACGGCACTCCTGGTGAGGACGGCCTCGTGCAGGCCATGCTGGAAAGCGTACACTGCCCCTATCTGGGCGCCGGTCCTACGGGCTCCTTCCTTTCTCTGAACAAGGCCGTCACCAAGCAGGTTCTGCGTCATGCCGGCCTGCCTACCGCTGACTGGGAATTTCTCCCCACCCGCCCTGCCCAGGACTGGCAGACGAAGCTGCCTTTCCCCGTCTTTGCCAAGAGCAACGTGGGCGGCTCCTCCATCCACCTCGGACGCGCGGCCAACAGGGAGGAACTCAATGCTCTCATAAAGGAAATTTTTGACAACGGAGACAGCGCGCTCATCGAACCGGCCCTGACCGGAAAAGAAGCGACCTGCGCCGTCCTCGGCGAAGAAGCCCTGCCTCCCGTGCTCATCGAACCCATTGCCTCCGATTACTTCGATTACAAAAGCAAATACGCCGATGGCGGTTCGCGCGAGCTCTGTCCCGCCCCTCTGCCCGAAGGTGTCATCAGAAAGATTCAGGAATACACCCTCGCCACATGCCGGGCTCTCGGCCTGGACGGCTACGGCCGTGTGGACTTCATCATCTCTCCTGACGGAAGCATGAATATTCTCGAGGTGAATACGCTTCCCGGCATGACACCCGCGAGTCTTGTCCCCAAGGAGGCCAAAGCGGCTGGCCTGTCCTTCCCCGAGCTTCTTGAGAAACTCATCGCGCTTGGCTTCAAAAAGGCCGGCAGAGCCATGCCCCATTAGACAGTCAGTCCAGAGCTCAGGAAATGCAGGATAATAACCGGCTTATAGCCCACCTCTTCGCCCTGGGGACGACCATCGTCTGGGGGACGACCTTCATATCGTCGAAAATCCTCCTCGAATCCCTGACGCCTACAGAGATCATTGTCTACCGGTTCGCCATAGCCATTGCCTTTCTGTACCTCCTGCGCCCCCACTTCTTCCGTCACGGAAAGGGCTGGCGCATGGAAGCCGCTTTTGCCGGTGCGGGGCTCAGCGGCGTCTCCGTGTATTTTCTCTTTGAGAATACCGCGCTGACCTACACCTACGCTTCCAACGTGGGGGTCATCATCTGCACGGCGCCCTTCTTCACGGGGCTGGCTTCCGCCATTGTCTTCAGGGACAAGCTGCAGGGGAACTTCTTCTGGGGCTTCCTGGTGGCCATGGCAGGCATCTGCCTCATTTCCTTCAACGACGTGAGCGTCCTCGCGCTCAATCCCATCGGCGACTTTCTGGCCCTCATGGCCGCGGCCTCGTGGGCAATCTACTCCATCTGCACGCGCTTTATCTTCAAATACGGATATCCCCTGCTGGAAGTGACGCGGCGCATCTTTATGTGGGGTCTCATCTCCCTCATTTTCTTCCTGCCTTTCCAGGATGAAGTCTGGTCAATGCCAGATCTTGCCAATATCTCCATCCTTGGAAACCTGCTCTTTCTGGGGATTCTTGCCTCAGGCGTCTGCTTCGCCACCTGGAACTACGCGCTGCTCGTGCTCGGGCCCATCAAGACGACGGCTTATATTTACCTCACGCCAGTCATCACCGTAGCGGCCTCGGTCATCTTTCTCGACGAGCATATCACGCTCCTGGCCGGTCTTGGCATTGGTCTGGCACTGGCCGGCCTCCTTCTCTCGGAGAACCGCTTCACTCTTCCCGATGTTCTGAAAGAATACGGGCGACGGGGGCTTGGCCTGAGTTCCCCGGACAATAGCCTGATTAAGACCCTCAAGGCCATCCATCTGTTGTCCGCCACGGCATGGGCCGGCGGGGCGCTGTCCATGCAGGCTTTGAGCTTCCTCAAAATTTCCACGGCAGATCCTGCTGTCCGGGATCAGATAGCCTACTGCCTGCATTTTATCGACACTGTGGTCGTCATTCCGGGCCTCTGCGGCTGTGCGCTCACGGGACTTTTTTATTCGCTGTTCACAGCTCTCGGTTTCTTCCGTTACGCGTGGATAGGCTTCAAATGGCTCATCACGATCTGCGCTGCGTTCTGGGGAACCATGTTCT